>NZ_JAPVBP010000008.1:0-271866 GCF_026968025.1 Modestobacter sp. VKM Ac-2978
CCTTGTTGCCACCCACGAAGGAGCTGATCGTCTTGGCGATCCGCCCGGCGTAGAGCAGCACCCCCAGCGCCTGATCGTCGACCCCGCAGTTGTTCGAGATCGTCGTCAGGTCCGACGCGCCCTGCTCCAGCAGTGCGTCGATCAGGGCGACCGGCACCCCGCACAACCCGAACCCGCCGACCGAGAGGGTCGCTCCGTCGGGCACGTCGGCCACGGCCTCCCGTGCGCTCGCGACGACCTTGTCCATGCGCTGACCACCGTCCGTTCGAGGGCTGGGCAGGCGATTCGTCAGGCGGGGCGGCCCAGCTCGCGGATCCCGTCGAGCTCCACCCCGAGCGTAGCGGTGACCCGTTCGGTCTCCGCCCGACGGAGCAGGCCGGACGGTGCGGCCGCCCGGCAGAGCACGAGCGAGGCCCCGGCCGCCAGCGGGGCCAGCAGCCAGGCGACCGGCCCGGCCTCCGTCGCCGTCTGCTGGTCGATCAGCACCCGGTCGCCGGCGGTCATCCCCAGCCGGCCGGCCAGCTCGGTCGCCGTCTCGACCAGGGCAGACAGGCTCAGCTGCCCCCCGCCGAGCACCAGACCGACCCCGGCGGGGTCGACCGGCTGCCAGGGGGAGAAGACGTCGCCGTGGCCGCGCACCTCGAGCGCGAAGTCCCGGGCCGGGCCGGTGTACCCGGTCATGCCCATGCCCAGGGGGTGCAGGGACAGGCCCAGCAGCTCGTCGAGGCCCAGCTCCTCCAGGGCGGGCAGCCGGTCGGCGTCGGCCAGCACGACGTCGGCGTCGGTGAGCCGGTCGTCGTCCTCGGCGGCGGTCTCCCACACCGCCGCCCCGCAGCTCCAGGCCCCGAGCAGCACCGCAGCGGTCTGCCAGTGCACCGGCAGCGCCAGCCCGACGGTGCTGCCCGGGCCGACGTCGAACTCCTCCTGCAGCAGGTTGGCGGTCTTGGCCACCCAGTTGGCGAGGGTGGTGGCCGAGAGCTCGGTCCGTTCACCGGAGACGTCGTCGTAGAAGGTCACCAGGGGAGCGGCGGCGTCGCGACGGAGCGCGGCGGTCAGGAGGTCGGCGGGCACGACTGGACCGGAGTGGGGCACCGTCTCAGAGTGACAGCCCCGGGGGAGGGCTGCTGTGAGGGGCGCCCGGGCAGCCGGGGCGCGGCTACAGTCGATCCTCGATGAGCGCAACCCCCGACACGATGCTGCTCCGGTTCGACCACTCCTTGCTCCGGTCCACGCGGCGCGCCCTGGGTGGCACGCCCGCAGTCCCGGTGGCCCGGGGCATGTCCCACTTCGGCGAGCACGCGATCGGGTGGATCGCCCTCGGTGCCGCTGGCTGGCTGCGTGGCCGCGACCGAGCCGACTGGGCCGCCGCTGTGACCGGGGTCGTGGCAGCGCACGGGGCCGGCGTCGTGGTGAAGCGGGTGGTCCGCCGGTTGCGCCCCGCCCTGGACGACGTCCCGGCGCTGGTGGCCACTCCCAGCCGGCTGTCCTTCCCCAGCGCGCACAGCACGTCGACGGCGGCCGCGGCGATCGGGTTCGCCCCGATGCTCGGCGGTCCGCTCATGACCGGGGTGACCGGTGCGATGCTCGTGTCCCGCGTCCTGCTCGGTGTGCACTACCCGTCGGACGTTCTCTCCGGCGCGGCCCTGGGTGTCAGCGTTGCCACCGTCGTCCGGCGGCGGATGCGCCGTTCAGTCCCCAGGAAGGCGTGATCATGTCCGTCCGGCCCGAACACAGTCCTCGGCCCGCCACGGCACCCGGCCTGCCGACCGAGGTCGAGCCGAACTCGGTGCTCCCGCTCCCCGTCGACCCGGCACCACGATCGGCCGACCCGAACCCGGTGACCGACCCGCCGGCTCCGGCTCCGGCCCCGCTCACCGCGGTGGACAGCGTCGGGCCGGCAAAGGTCCCACCGCCGCCGCGCACCCCCGGCTTCCGGGGTTCGCGACCGTGGGGTGTCGTCCGCGCCCTGCGCCCTCGCCAGTGGGTCAAGAACGGGCTGGTGCTCGCCGCCCCGCTCGCTGCCGGTGAGGTCTTCAACCCCGACGTCATGGGCCCGACGGCGGTGGCCTTCCTGCTGTTCTGCCTCTCGGCGTCCGGGGTCTACCTGGTCAACGACTCGATCGACGTCGAGGAGGACCGCCGGCACCCGCGGAAGCGGTACCGCCCGATCGCCGCGGGCCTCGTGCCCCGGCCGCTCGCCGTGGTGCTGGCCGTGGTGCTCTTCGCCGTCGCCCTGACGGCTGCGGTCCTGCTGACCCGGCCCGCACTGGCCGGGGTGCTGGGCACCTACGTGGTCATCCAGCTCGCCTACTGCGTGTTGCTGAAGAACCAGCCGGTCATCGACCTGGCCGTGGTGGCGTCCGGCTTCCTGCTGCGCGGCATCGCCGGCGGCGTCGCCGCGGGTCTGCTCCTCTCGCAGTGGTTCCTGCTGGTGGCCGCCTTCGGCTCGCTGTTCATGGTGGCCGGCAAGCGGTACTCCGAGCTCGTCCTCGTGGGCGACGACGCAGCCACGCGCAAGACGCTGCAGGAGTACTCGGCCAGCTACCTGCGCTTCGTGTGGAGCCTGTCGGCCGGCGTGGCCGTCACCGCCTACTGCCTGTGGGCCTTCGAGATGGCCGCGACCCAGGACGGCGTGCCCTGGGCGACCATCTCGATCGCTCCGTTCGTGATGGCGATCCTGCGGTACGCGCGGGACGTCGACAAGGGCGCCGCCGGCGCCCCAGAGGAGATCGTCATGCACGACCGTGTCCTGCTGGTCCTCGGCGCCCTGTGGGTGCTGACCGTCGGCCTGGGGGTCTTCGGTGCCTGACCCCGCCACCTCGATCGTCCCGCTGGTCGGGTGGGGCCGCACCGCGCCCACCCGTGCCGCGCTCGTCCCGGTGAGCAGTGACGACGACGTCCGTTCCGCCGTGCTCGCCGCGACCGGCCGCGGTGTCGTGGCCCGTGGCCTGGCCCGCAGCTACGGCGACGCCGCGCAGAACGCCGGCGGCACCGTCCTCGACATGACCACCTCCGCCCGGGTCCTGCACGCGGACCTGGAGACCGGACTGGTCGACGTCGAGGCCGGCATCTCCCTCGACGAGCTGATGAACCAGTTCGTGCCGCAGGGCTTCTTCGTCCCGGTGACGCCGGGCACCAGGCTGGTGACCGTGGGCGGGGCCATCGCCGCCGATATCCACGGCAAGAACCACCACGTCGCCGGCAGCTTCGGTTCTCACGTCCGGTGGTTGGACCTGCTCACCGCCGACGGCCAGGTCCGCCGGGTCAGCCCGGAGTCCGACCCCGACCTGTTCTGGGCCACCGTCGGCGGTATGGGCCTGACCGGCGTCGTCCTCCGGGCGCAGGTGCAGCTGAAGGCGATCGAGTCCTCGCGCTGTCTGGTCGACACCGACCGCACGCCCGACCTCGACTCCCTGATGACCCTGCTGGCCGAGACCGACCACCTCTACGAGTACTCGGTGGCCTGGATCGACACCCTGGCCAAGGGCAAGCGGATGGGCCGCTCGGTGGTCACCCGGGGCCGGTTCGCGAAGCTGGACGAACTGCCGGCCAAGCGCCGGTCCGACCCGCTGAGGTACCACGGCTCGGTCAAGGCGTCCGTGCCCGACGTCTTCCCGCCCGGCCTGCTGAACCTGGCCACGGTCGCGGCGTTCAACGAGCTCTGGTACCGCAAGGCCCCGAAGCTCAAGCGCGACCAGCTGCAGAGCATCCCGACGTTCTTCCACCCGCTGGACGCCGTGGGGAGCTGGAACCGCATCTACGGCCCCCGCGGCTTCGTGCAGTACCAGGTCACCCTGCCCTTCGGGCAGGAGGAGGCCGTGCGTGAGGTGCTGGACCGGCTCAGCTCCTTCGGGACGGCGTCCTTCCTCGCCGTCCTCAAGCGGTTCGGCCCGGGCAACCCGGGCATGCTGTCCTACCCCTCACCCGGCTGGACGCTGGCGCTGGACATCCCGGTGATGAAGGGGCTGGCCGGCCTGCTGGACTCCCTCGACGAGGTCGTCATCGCAGCACAGGGCCGGACCTACCTGGCGAAGGACTCCCGGGTGCGCCCGGAGACCTTCGAGAAGATGTACGACCGCCTCGACGACTTCCGGGCCGTGCGCAAGCAGGTCGACCCGGACGGCGTCTTCACCTCCGACCTGGCCAGGAGGCTCGCGCTGTGATCGACGCGCTCGGTTCGCCCAGTTCGCTGCTGCTCGTCGGCGGTACCTCCGACATCGCGGTGGCCACCGCGCACCGCTACCTCGCGGAGCGCCCGCTGCGGGTGGTCGTCGCCGCGCGGGACACCCCACGCCGCAGCGCCGTCGCCGCGGAGCTCACCGCCGCGGGCGCGCAGGTGCAGGTCGTCGACTTCGACGCCGACGACCCGGCGTCGCCGGGCCGGATGGTCGCCGAGGCAGCTGCCGCGAGTGACATCGACATCGCGGTGGTCGCCTTCGGGCTGCTGGGGGAGGCCGACCAGCTGCGGACGGACGCGACGGCCGTGGCCCAGCTGGCCCAGGTCAACTACGTCGCGCCCACGGTGGTCGGCACCGAGCTGGCCAACCAGCTGCGCCGGCAGGGTCACGGCGTCATCGTCGCGCTCTCCTCGGTGGCCGGTGAGCGACCGCGGGCGTCCAACTTCGTCTACGGCTCCACCAAGGCCGGGCTGGACGCCTTCTACTCCGGGCTGGCCGACTCGCTGGTCGGCACCGGCGTCTCCGTGCTCGTCGTCCGGCCGGGCTTCGTGCGGTCCAAGATGACCGAGGGCCTGGACGACGCGCCGCTGGCGACCACCCCGGAGGCGGTTGCCGAGGCGATCGTCACCGGCATCCGCAAGGGCCGGCACACGGTCTGGGTGCCCGGCGCGATGCGCTGGGTCATGAGCGGGCTGCGGCACACCCCGCGCGCGCTGTTCCGCCGCCTGCCCATCTGAGCCCCGGACGCCCCACGTGCACGAGGGAGGTCCCACCCGATCGGGTGGGACCTCCCTCGTCGGCTGCCGTGGCTGCCGGCGTCGGCTCAGTTGATGCAGTCGGTGTCAGCGGCGGTCCGGGCGTCCGCGCCCTCCGTCACCGGCGCCGGGGGCGCGGCGGTCACGGCCTGTCCCACGCCGTTGAAGTCGGAGCCGAGCACCAGCTGGACGGTGCCGCTGGTCGCGTCGTCGACGACCTTGGTGATCGCACCGGGGACCTGGGCGGCCAGCGCTGCCGCCAGCGCCTCGTCCCCGGCGGCGTGCCGGATCTCGGTGACCTCGTAGTCCATCGAGTCGGCGTTCGCCGTCCCGGTGACCTGGAAGCCCGACGCCGTCAGCTCCTCGCCGGCGTCGCCGGCCAGCCCGGAGATGCCGGAGCCGTTGTAGACCTCCACGTCCACGTCGGCGGCGCTGACCACTGCGGGTGCCTCGGTCTCGGCCGCCTCCTCCGCCGGCGCGGGCTCTGCGCTGAGCTGGGCGAAGAAGGCCTGCAGGGTCTCCTCGTCCTCCAGTCGGATGATCGACCGGTCCTGCTCGTCCCGGTCGGTCCCGACGTAGGGGACGGTCTGGAAGTCGATGCTGCCCGGGGTGACCGACTGCATCTGCTGTGCCAGCCGGAGCAGGTCGAGGTTCTGGTCGACGGTCAGGGCATCGGCGGCAGCCTGGACCAGCTCGCGCTGCTTGCCCAGGTCCAGCAGCACGTTGTCGCTGAGCATCTTGCGGATCATGCCGCCGATGAACGTCTGCTGCCGGACGATGCGGTCGAAGTCGCCCCGCGGCAGGCCGTGCCGCTGGCGTACGAAGGCCAGCGCCTGCTCGCCGCTGATGGTCTGCACGCCGGCGGGCAGGTCCACGCCGGAGAAGCTGTCCTTCGCCGGTTCGCAGAGGTTGACCTCCACGCCGCCGACGACGGTGGACAGCTTGAAGAAGCCCAGCAGGTCGACCTCGGCGTAGTGGTCGATCCGCAGGCCGGTCAGCGAGCTGATCGTCTGGATCAGCAGCTGCGCACCGGCCGCCTGCACCGCGGCGTCGGAAGCGCCGTCGGGGGCCTCCATCCCGCCGTAGGCGTAGGCGGCGTTCAGCTTGTCCCACCCGTAGCCGGGGATCTCCACGTAGGAGTCGCGCGGGAAGGAGACGAACGACGCCGCGGACCCGTCGGCCGGGACGTGCGCCAGGATCATGGTGTCGGTGTTCAGCCCGGGGTTGGCCTCGGTGTTGAGCAGGGCCAGCTCCTCCTCCGTGGCGCCTGCGCGGCTGTCGTTGCCCACGAGCAGCAGGTTCATCGCCTCGCCGGTGTCCACGGTCTGCTCGTTGCCCGAGGTGGGGATGGCGTTCGTGCGGTTGACGCTGGCGTCGGCGACGCGGCCGAGGTACCAACCCCAGCCGCTGGTGCCCAGCAGGACCAGCGAGAGCAGGCCGGCGACCACCCGGGCGCCGGCGGCGAGTCGGCGGCGGCCGGAACCGGCCGTGTCCCCGGCGGCATCGGGTCGCGAGGGACGGCCGGCGCGCGGGTCCAGCCGGGGCGGCAGCGGGCGGGAGGCCCCGGTGCGGTCGTCGTGGTAGCTCACAGATGTCCTCACGTAGCGGCGCCGGCCTCGGTCGTTCAGCGCGCCTCAGGTCTCGCGGCGGAGTGCGGGCGACGATACGTGCAGAACACGTCCACGCCGGGCAGCGACGCAGTTCTGCGAGACTGCTCAGCACCACCTGTCCGCCCAGTCACTCGAAGGGCTCTTCTCAGATGCGCATCCTGGTCACCGGCGGCGCCGGCTTCATCGGCTCGCACTACGTGCGGACCATGCTCTCCGGCGGTTACCCCGGCTTCGAGGACGCCGAGGTGACGGTCTTCGACAAGCTGACCTACGCCGGGAACCTCGCGAACCTCGCTCCGGTGGCGGAGAACCCGCGGTACCGGTTCGTGCAGGGCGACATCTGCTCGGCCGAGGACCTCGACGCCGCCCTCCCCGGGCACGACGCGGTCGTCCACTTCGCCGCCGAGTCGCACGTCGACCGGTCGATCACCGGCGCCGCCGACTTCGTGCTGACCAACGTGCTGGGCTCGCAGCAGGTGTTCGAGTCCGCGCTGCGGGCCGAGGTGGGGCGGGTCGTGCACGTCTCCACCGACGAGGTCTACGGCTCCATCGACGAGGGCTCCTGGGTCGAGGACCACATCCTGGAGCCGAACTCCCCGTACTCGGCGTCCAAGGCCGGCAGCGACCTCATCGCCCGCGCCTACGCCAAGACCTACGGGATGAACATCTCCATCACCCGGTGCAGCAACAACTACGGGCCGTACCACTTCCCGGAGAAGGTCATCCCGCTGTTCGTCACCAACCTGCTCGACGGGCTCACGGTGCCGCTGTACGGCGAGGGTGCCAACGTCCGCGACTGGCTGTTCGTCGACGACCACTGCCGGGGCATCCAGCTGGTGCTGGAGAAGGGCGCGCCCGGCGAGTACTACAACATCGGCGGCGGCCGCGAGCTGTCCAACCGCGAGCTCACCGAGAAGCTGCTGGAGGCGACCGGGCGGGACTGGAGCTCCGTCGAGCACATCGTCGACCCGCGCGGTGGCGGTCACGACCTGCGCTACTCGGTCGACTACTCGAAGACCGGCGCGCTCGGCTACGCCCCCCGGATGTCCTTCGAGGACGGGCTCGCCCTCACCGTGCAGTGGTACCGGGACAACCGCGCCTGGTGGGAGCCGCTCAAGGCGGCCGCGGCGACCGCGCGCGCATGAGCACCGCCTCGCCGATCAGTTGGCTGGTCACCGGCGCCCGCGGGCAGCTGGGCCACGACCTGCTCGAGGTGCTCGCCGGGCGGCCGGACGACCAGGTGACGGCCGTCGGCCGGGCCGAGGTCGACCTCACCGACGAGGCCTCCGTCCGGGCGACCGTCCGCGACTGGCTGGACCGGTCCGCCGGTTCCCGGCCGGTGCTGCTGAACGCCGCCGCCTACACGGCGGTCGACGCAGCCGAGACCGACGAGGCCACCGCCCAGGTCGTCAACGGCGCGGCGCCGGGGTGGCTGGCCGAGGAGATGGCCGGCCGCGGGCGGCTGGTGCACGTCTCCACCGACTACGTCTTCGACGGCTCGGCCACCGAGCCCTACCGGGTGGACGCGCCCACGGCTCCTCGGTCGGCGTACGGCCGCACCAAGCTGGCCGGCGAGCAGGCGATCGCCGCGGTCGGGGCCGACGCGACCGTGGTCCGCACCGCCTGGGTGTACGGCCGGCACGGTGGGAACTTCGTCCGCACGATGACCAACCTGGAGGCCCAGCGCGAGACCCTCTCGGTCGTCGACGACCAGGTCGGCTCGCCGACGTGGTCGGCCGACCTCGCCGCGGGCCTCGTCGAGCTGGGGGAGCGGGCCGGCGCCGTCCCGCCGGTGCTGCACTACACGAACAGTGGGCAGGTCAGCTGGTTCGGCCTGGCCCGCGCCGTGTTCGAGGAGCTGGGTGCCGTCCCGGAGCGGGTGCAGCCGACGACCACGGATGCCTTCCCCCGCCCGGCGCCGCGACCGGCGTACTCGGTGCTCGACGGGTCCGCGTGGGGGGCGGCCGGGCTGACCCCGGCCCGTCCCTGGCGTGACGCGCTCGACGTGGCCATGCAGCAGGGGTTCCGCGACTGATCGACGGCTCGCGGTCGCGCGCGCCTCAGCTCGAAAGATTCACGTCCTGGCGACTTTTCGTCACTTTGTGCTGCAGGTACACGCGGGGTCCTGCCGATGGAATGGACAGAGAACCGGTCTGACCTCTGGGTCGACCACCGCTGTCGCTCATCGGAGGACCCCTCGTGCGCCGCACCACCGCGGGCCTGACTGCATTCATCGCGATGACCGGTGCGTTCATCGTGCTGCCGGTCTACGTCGCGCCGGGACCAGCTCCCGAGCCCGTCGCACCGTCGGTGGACACCATCGCTCTCGGGTCGTTCGCGGCGTCGACCGACTCGACGGAGGTCGCCGAGGACACCGTCGGCGGCGCACCGGCCGGCTCGGCCGCACCGGCCGCACCGGCCGAGCCCACCGGCAGCAGCCCCGCGGTCGGGCAGCCTGCTGAGGGCGGGGACGCTGAGGAGATCGACCCGCCGGCCACCGGCGAGGAGGTCCCCGGGCTGCCCGCCCTGACGGTCTCGCGGCCGGAGTCCGCCCCCTTCTCCGCGGTGGGGGTGACCTGGGAACGGGACGACTCGGTCGACGACGTCGTCGCCCAGGTGCGGGTGCGGGCCGAGGGCGGCTCCTGGGGCTCGTGGACCCGGCTGGAGAAGGACGACGCGGAGCAGACCGACCCCGGCGACGGCGTCCGGGACGGCACCGCGCCGTACTACACCGGCCCGGCCTCGGGGATGGAGGTGATCGTCCAGGCGCTGGACGGGAGCTCCCCGCGGGACGTCCGGATCGAGCTGATCGACCCGGGCACCAGCCCCGCGGACGCCGCGGTCACGGAGTCCAGGGCGCTGGACGAGGCCGAGGCGGCCACGCCGATGCCCCCCGTCTACTCCCGCGCGCAGTGGGGCGCGGATGAGTCCATCCGCGCCTGGGACCCGAGTTACGCGCCGTCGATCAAGGCGGCGACCATCCACCACACGGCGGACAAGAACAGCTACACCGCCGACGCGGTGCCGGGGATCATGCGGGCGATCTACGCGTACCACACCATCAGCCGGGGCTGGGGGGACATCGGCTACAACGTCATCGTCGACAAGTTCGGCCGGGCATGGGAGGGGCGCTACAGCGGCTCCCGCGGCATCGCCAGCCCGGTGGTCGGTGCGCACGCAGGAGGCTTCAACACCGGCACGTTCGGCGTCTCCATGCTCGGTGACTACTCGACCACCACGCCGAGCGAGGCGGTGGTGGACACGGTGGCAGCGCTGGTGGCGTGGAAGCTCTCCCTCTACGGGGTCGACCCCCGCGGCACCACGACCCTCGTGTCCGGGGGTGGCGGCACCGCCAAGTTCGCCGCCGGTACGAGTGTCCGGGTCCCGACGGTCTTCGGGCACCGGGACGTGGGCAGCACGTCGTGTCCGGGGCAGTCCGGGTACGCCAAGCTGGGCGACATCCGCACGCGGGCCGCGGCGTTCGTGGCTGCGTCGATGGCACACGACCCGCGGGGTTCGGTGGACTCGTTGGCCGTCACGCCGAGCGGGGTCACCGCAGCGGGCTGGGCCTACGAGCCGGACGCGCTCTCCTCCCGAGCCGTGGTCGGCTTGGTCATCGACGGTGCCAAGGTCAGCGGCACCTCGGTCACCGAGGCGAGGCCGGACGTCGATGCAGCCTTCGGGGTGGGCCCCAACCATGGCTTCCGGGTGTCCGCCCTGCTGTCCCACGGCGTCCACGACGTGTGCGTGTACGTCGAGAACAGTGCCGGGCCGGGGTCGGCGGTGCGTCTCGGGTGCGCAGAGGTCAACTTCACCAACCGGGCCCCCGTCTTCTCGGTGGACCAGTTCGCCGAACAGGCAGACGGCACCGTGCGGATCAGCGGGTGGGCCTTCGACCCGGACGGCTCCCCTCCGGAGCTGCAGCTGTACGACAACGACCGGGGTCGCGCGTACACGACGACGGTCGCGCGTCCTGACGTACAGGCCGCCTTCCCGGCTGCCGGGCCGACGGCGGGTTTCGCGATCACGGTCGGACCGCTGACCGGGGGGCACCGGTTGTGCCTCTTCGTGGCCGACACCGTGGCCGCGGGCAACAACGTCTTCGACGGTTGCCGTGACCTCAGGTACCGGGAGCCGTTGGGCTCGCTGGACAACGTGGTGGAGACCACCACCGGCGAGCTGCGGGTGACCGGCTGGGCGATGGACGAGAGCTCGGCGCAGACCGCGCTGGACGTCCACGTCTACGTGAACGGTCGGGGCACGGCGATCGGCGCCGGCGGCTCCCGACCGGACATCGGCAGGGCGTTCCCCGGCGCGGGTGACGCGCACGGCTTCGACGCCACCCTCCCCGCAGGCGCAGGCTCGAACCGGGTGTGCGCCTTCGCGATCAACGTCGGGATCGGCGGGGTGAACCCCCTGCTCGGATGCCGGACGGTCTCCACGGAGTACGTGGCCCCGGACGGCGTGGTCGACGCCTATGCCCCCGTGGGCGACGGGCGGCTGCGGGTCAGTGGCTGGGCCGTGGACCGCAGCGTCCCGGCGGCTCCGGTCGGCGTGCACTTCTACGTGGACGGGCAGTACCAGCGCGCGGTGCAGGCCACCAACTCCCGCCCGGACATCGCCTCGGCGTTCCCCGGAGCGGGTCCGCAGCACGGTTTCAGCGAGATCTTCGACCTCGCTCCCGGGCAGCACTCGGTCTGCGTGTTCGCGATCAACCTGGGGACCGCCGGCACCAACCCGCTGATGGGCTGCCGGACGGTGACGGTCCACGACCGGCCGCCCGTGGGATCGGTGGACTCGATCGCAGCCGCTGGTGCCGGGCAGCTGCGGGTGTCCGGGTGGGCGTTCGACCCGGATGCGCCGGCCAGGAGCACGACGGTGCAGGTCTCCGTGGACGGCGTGGACCAGGGCAGCTTCGCCGCCGACGCGTCCCGGCCCGACGTCGGTCGGGTGTACCCGGAAGCCGGCGCCGCGCACGGCTTCTCGATCGACCTGGCAGCTCCCCCCGGCCAGCGCGAGGTCTGCGTCTCCGCCCGGTCCACCGACATCAGGACGACGCCGACCCTCATGCGGTGTGAACGGGTCACCGTCTGATCGGTTCGGTTCATCACCGAAGGTAATCAATCAGACACGGAAAGGTGCGGACGCCCGGCGCGGCGGCTCGTGCCGAGGCGGGGGTGCCCTGCACCCTCCAGTGCGGCCGTCCGTCGGGCGGCCGTGTCACAGAGCGGCGAAGGGCATCGGGATGACGACGACGAGGCGACGGGGCGTGTTCCTCGTGCTGGGCGCGGTGCTGGCCGCCGCGGTGGTGGCCGTGGCCCTCTCCACGGGCGAGGCGGACCCCGCCCCGGCCGCGAGCGGGCCGACGGCCGCCGCCCCGACGGAGTCCGCACCCACGGCGTCCGTACCCACGGGGGACCCCGACCCGGCCGCGGGTGCGGACGCCGGCACCACACCCGTGGCGCCGATCAGTGCCACTCCGACCACCCCGGCGAGCGACGCGCCGGAGCTCACGACGGCCGTGGTCGGGCTGGCCTACGCAGACTGGGCCGTCGCCGAGGGCCGGGTGGAGGCCGCCGGGTTCGTCGCCGGTGTGATCGAGTCCGGTGGCACGTGCACCCTGGAGCTCGTCCGCGGCGCCACGCAGGTCACCGGCACGAGCACCGGCGAGGCCGATGCGACGACGACCAACTGTGGCCTCATCACGATCCCCGGGGACGGGCTCGAGGCAGGGGAGTGGCAGGCCACGCTCTCGTACGAGTCGCAGACCACGCGTGGCTCCTCTGAGCCCATGCCGGTCGAGGTGCCGACCCGATGAGCAGGCTGGTGCGCCGGGTCGTGGTGGCGCTCGCCGTCCTGGTGACGGCAGGGTCCCTGCTCACACTGCAGGGAACGCGACCGGACGACCTGTGGCCGTTCGACCGGGTGGCGGACCTGAGCCAGTTCGACGCCGGGAACATCATCAGCGACGAGGTCTTCTTCGCCGGCTACGCGATGTCGGCGGGGGACGTGCAGACCTTCCTCAACGCCAAGGTCGGGAACTGCAAGCCGGGAGCCGATGGCTCGCCGTGCCTGAAGGACTACCGGCAGGACACGAACAACCGGCCGGCGGACGTCTACTGCAACGGCTACGCCGGCGCGCCCGGGGAGTCGGCGGCGACGATCATCGCCAAGACGGCGATCTCCTGCAGCATCAACCCCAAGGTGCTGCTCGTCATGCTGCAGAAGGAGCAGGGGCTGGTGCTCGGCTCCGGCTCGGGCCTCACCGCCACCCGCTACAAGAAGGCCATGGGCTTCGCCTGCCCGGACACGGCTCCGTGCGACGAGGCCTACTTCGGCTTCCACAACCAGGTGTACAGCGCTGCGCGGCAGTACCAGCGGTACACGGCGAACGCCGCCAACTACGCCTACCGAGCCGGTCGGACGGTGAACGTGCTGTGGAGCCCGACCGCCACCTGCGGATCCGGTCCGGTCACCATCGCGAACCAGGCGACGGCGAACCTCTACATCTACACCCCGTACCAGCCCAACGCTGCCGCGCTGCGGGCCGGGTACGGCACCGGCGACGGCTGCTCCGCCTACGGCAACCGCAACTTCTGGCTGTACTTCACCGACTGGTTCGGGTCCACCCAGAGTGACGCGATCGCCGCCGCGACCCCCAAGGGGCTCGCGGACAACCTCTCGCTGACTGCCTCGGGCTTCACCGCCAAGGGGTGGGCCTTCGACCCGGACGCACCGCACTCGCCGGTCACGGTGCGTGCCACGGTGGACGGCGCGACGGTGGCCTCGACCTCGGCCGGCGGATCACGCCCGGACGTGGGCTCGGTGCACGGCGTGGGGCCGAACCACGGGTTCGAGGTGTCCGGGCTGCTCAGCTACGGCACCCACCAGGTCTGCCTGATCGCGGACAACCTCGCCGGTCAGGGGATGAACTTCCAGTTCGGTTGCCGTCCGGTCACCTTCACCGACCGCGCTCCGGAGATGTCCCTGGACGTCCTGGCCGAGCAGCCCGACGGCTCGATCCTGCTGTCGGGGTGGGTCTACGACCCCGACGGGAACGCGCCCCAGGTCCACGTCTACACGAACGGGCGCGGCGTGGCCCACACCCCGAACGTCCCCCGGCCTGACGTCCAGGCCGCGTTCCCGGCGGCGGGACCGGCCGCCGGGTTCCGGATCACCGTGGGACCGCTCTCGGGCAGGACCGACCTGTGCGTCTTCGCCGTGGACGGCGTCGCCCCGGGGAACAACCGCACCGTCGCCTGCCGGGAGTACGCCTATCGCGCACCCGTCGGGTCGGTCGACTCCATCGCCGAGACCGTGGACGGGAAGATCCGCATCCAGGGGTGGGCGCTGGACGAGAGCATGCCCGCGGCACCGATCCAGGTGCACGCCTACGTCAACGGACGGGGTGTGGCCATCGACGCCACCGGGACGCGGGAGGACATCGGTCGGGCGTACTCGGGAGCGGGGACGGCGCACGGCTTCGACGCGACGCTCCCCTCGTTCCCGGGACGCAACCAGATCTGCGTGTTCGGGATCAACATCGGTGTCGCCGGGACCAACCCGGTGATCGGTTGCACCGCGGCCGACCTGCAGTACAAGGCCCCGGAAGGTGTGGTGGACGCCGTTGCCCCGGTGGGCGACGGGCGGGTCCGCGTCGGGGGCTGGGTGTTCGACCCCAGCGTCCCGACCGCGCCGGCGAACGTCCACATCTACGTCGACGGCCGCTACCACGGTGCGTTCACGGCCGACGGGCACCGGCCGGACATCGCCGCAGCGTTCCCCGGGGTCGGGGCAGCGCACGGCTTCAACACGTACCTCGACATCGGAACGGGGCGGCACCAGGTCTGCACCTTCGCCATCAACCTCGGTCTCGCCGGGACCAACCCCCTCCTCGACTGCTCCCAGGTGACGGTCACCGACCGCATGCCCATGGGGTCGGTGGACTCCGTCGCGGTCGGCGCGCCCGGTGAGGTCGCGGTCCAGGGTTGGACGTTCGATCCGGACGCGCCGACCCAGACCGTGCAGGTGCGGGTGGCCATCGACGGCGTCGACCAGGGGGTGTTCCCCGCCGCTGGCTCACGCCCGGACGTGGGGCGGGTGCACCCCGAGGCCGGGGCTGCGCACGGGTTCGCGATCAGGCTGCCGCTGGCAGCCGGACCGCACGAGGTCTGTGTCTCCGCACTCTCCACCGGGGTGGGCGGGACGCCCACGGTCCTCCGGTGCGTGCGGTTGACCGCCTGACGCGCGAGCTGCGCGCCGGAGGACGTGGCTCCCGCCCGGGAGGTCCGCCCGGCGCGTCCTGATCGTGCAGGTGTCTGATGCCCGCTCCCCGCCGACGGCGGGGAGCGGGCATCGCGCTTTCCGGGACCCGGCTCTCCTGCCGTCCCCGACGGTCCGGTGCAGCAGACCGCGGTCCGGGCCGGGGTGGGCTCTGGTCCACCGGGCCGGTGCTGAGTGCGCCAGGCAGCGGGCCGGCCGCCTGGTGCCGGGGAACACCTCCGGGCGAGCTCCGTGACCCACCGTCGGCTGCGCCCTCGTCGCCAGGGTGCACGCCGGCGCTGACGACGGGCTCAGCGCCGCGGACCGACACCGCACAGGGGACGCTCCGTCCTGCACGGCGGTCCGGAACGTGAGAAGACCTCCGCGGAGCACCCGTGCTGGGTGCTCCGCGGAGGTCTCCGCAGGGGCAGGCGTCCGATCCCGTCGCTGGCGGACGGGGGCTCACGGCTCTGCCGTCGGCGTCAGGTGAGCATCGTGTGGGCCATCCCGGCGACCGACGCGACCGCCACGGCAGTGAAGACCACACGAGCCGGCTTGGGGCGGATGAACGTCAGCCCGATGGCGAGCGCGGCCGGGACGAGCGACAGGCCGTACCGGGAGGTGATCAGGACGAAGATGCTCACCGCTTCGTAGTTCACGATGATCAGCAGCATCGGGACGAACAGCGCCGTGCCGCCCAGGGCGAACGCCAACGCGCGGACCTGGCTGCCCCGTGCGGCCATCACGGCGCCGAGGATCGTCAGCGTGATCAACCCGTAGTCGGTCAGCACCGCGACGAGCCGGGCCGTGTCCCCGGCCAGGGTCGAGTCGTAGAACTCCGGGTTGATCGGCGTGAAGAACGCGTCCATGGAGCTGATCAGCCACATCGGCTCGAAGCTGGGGGCGAAGAACGACTGGTTCTGCGGGACCAGCAGCGGGTCCATGGTCTGCAGCTGGGCCTGGACGACGGTCCAGGCCAGCCCCACGACGGCGGAGGTGACCCCGAGGGCGACGATGGCCAGCAGGGGCCTGCGGGACGGCAGCCACTCCCGCCAGGAACGGGGGTTCGTGCCCTGCCAGTGTCGGGCGAGCACGAACAGCGCGACCGCGATGACCATCGTCACGTTGGTGGACTTGATGGCCACGGCGACGGCCGCGATCAGCACCAGCCACCGGAGTCCGAGCAGGCCCCGGTCCCATCTCAGCGCCGCCAGGGTCAGCGCCGCGCCGGCCGGCAGGGCCGTGACGTCGTTGTTGACGATGGTGAAGGTCTGCAGGATCACCGGCGAGGCGGCCAGGACCAGGATGCCGGCCGCGCCGACCCACTTGTGCACGCCCAGCTCACGGAAGAGCCGCCACGCGATCCCCACGAACAGTGCCCACCACAGGACGGAGGAGAAGCGCATGACGTTGACCAGGTCGCCGTCGACGCCCAGTGCGCTGCCCGCGAGCGCGGCGACCGCCGGGGTGACGTAGTAGAACGGCGCGTGGATGTAGGCGGTGTCGTAACCACCGCCCGGCATCCGGCTCAGGTCGTACGGTCCTCCGCACGGCATGCCCAGGGGAGCCGCCGTGTCGATCCACCGGCAGGCCAGGATGTCCTGGCCCTCCTCGGTGAAGGTGTCCCCAGCTCCGACGGCGTCCCCGTCCAGCATGTGCAGGACGTAGTCGATGTGCTGGATCTCGTCCACGGGCGACAGTGGGTTGTAGATCGCGATGTGGAGGACGAACAGGGCGGAGGTGACCACCAGCGCGCCCCACCAGGCGATCGAGCTCCTCGCGCGGGCGAGGAACCGGCCCCCGGTCCTGGCGGCGTGGGACCCCGTCGAGGTCGTCGAGCCGGGACCAGTCCCTGCGGCGGGCGTGTCCTGCTGCTGCCTCGCCTCGGCGCTGCCATCCAGGTCCGCCTCGGCTCTGCGCTCCGTGTCAGTGCTCGTCATGACCCTTTTCCATCGTCCGGCGGGGTGTGGCGCAGGGGCGCGGTCCGGCGTGCGCGCCGGGGCCGGCGGTGTCGCTGCGGCCCGGCGTATGTAATCAGCTCCGGCCGGGCATTTGGGGCCACGAGCACGGGACCGTGCCGTCCGGCGCCACAGCAGTCCCGCGCGGCGCTGTGACCCCACGGGGCGCACCGGGTGCTGGCCTCCGACGTCCGGGTGCGCTTTCCTCAGGGTCTTGCCCCCGGGTCCTGCCTCGACCGCCGGACGGTCGATGGCGCCGGAGCGGGTAGCCTGCTCGCCGTCGTCGCGGCTGTGTGCCACGTCCCGGTGAGTGACGCTTCCACGCCCTCCTCCCCTCAAGACAGAGGTCGCAATGCCCCCCACCGTTCCGTCCGTAGCCGTCGAGACCGCCACGCCGATCCGGCAGGCACGTCCCGATGCGGTGTCGGGGAGCCCGACGCTGCTCCGGGACGTCGGTTCCGGCTACCGGGACGGCGCCGAGGAGGCGCTGCTGGAGCTGGTGCGCGGCAGCGAGGACCGTGGGTCCCTCAACGAGGAGCTCCACTCCCGGGCGGTCGGCTGGGCCGAGCGCTACCACCTGGACCGCCAGCGGGCGAACGTGCTGCGGGCGTTCGAGGTCGGGTCGGCCACCCGGGTGCTCGAGGTGGGTGCCGGGTGCGGCGCCATGAGCCGTTACCTGGCCGAGGAGTGCGCCGTCGTGGACGCACTCGAGCCGGTGCCGGCGCGCGCGGCCGTGGCCGCCGCGCGGCTGGCCGACCGCCCCGGGGCCCGCGTCTTCACCGGTGAGCTCGCGGACCTGCCGGACGAGCCCGCCTACGACCTGGTGGTCGTCATCGGCGTGCTGGAGTACGTGGGCGGCGGGACGGCCGACGAGGCCCCCTATCTGGCGTTCCTCGACGACATCCGTCGCCGGTTGCTGCCGGGAGGGCGGCTGCTGCTGGCCATCGAGAACAAGCTCGGCGTCAAGTACCTGGCGGGCTCACCCGAGGACCACAGCGACCGGGCCTACGACTCCCTCGAGGACTACCCGATCGGCTCCCCGGCACGGACCTTCGACCGCGCGGCGCTGGGCAGCCTGTTCCAGCGCGCCGGCATGGACCCCACCTTCTTCAGCGCGTTCCCCGACTACAAGCTCACCCGCGCCGTCATCGCCGACGAGCTCATGGTCCACCCCTCGGGGCTGGCCGGTCGGTTGCCGCGGTTCCCGAGCCCCGACTGGCAGACCGCCCGGGACTTCGGCCCGAACGAGGAGCTGCTGTGGCGCACCCTGGTCTCGGCCG
Source organism: Modestobacter sp. VKM Ac-2978 (assembly GCF_026968025.1). Taxonomy (NCBI): domain Bacteria; kingdom Bacillati; phylum Actinomycetota; class Actinomycetes; order Geodermatophilales; family Geodermatophilaceae; genus Modestobacter; species Modestobacter sp. VKM Ac-2978. The sequence goes on from NZ_JAPVBP010000008.1 coordinate 18,044, forward strand.
GCCAGGGCAAGGAGCACGGCAACTCGTTCGTCGTCGTCGGCACCCCCGACGGCAGCCAGCAGGACCTCTGGCCGACCGACCGGCGGGCCGCCTTCTACACGACGGAACGGCGTCCCGGGCGGGCCACCGAGAGCGTCATCCGTCAGGACGGAACCGGCCTGGTGCTCGAGCGCAGCGTGCTGGGGGACCGGCGTGAGTCGGCCGGACCCGCGCACCGCGTGACCTCCGGTCCGATCCTGCCCGGGAGCTCGCTCGTCGACGAGATCGCCAAGGGCGACGTGGAGTTCACCCGCCGCGCGCTGACCGAGTGGCGGGAGCTGGTGGAGGCCTCGGCCGCGGAGCCCGACGGCGTGGCCGTCGACCTCGTCCCGCACAACCTGCTGGTCGACGAGGACGGCGGGCTGGTCCACATCGACGACGAGTGGCGCAGCACGGAGTGGACCGTCGACGAGGTCGTCGCACGCGGCCTCATCTGGTTGTGCGAGCGGCTGTCCACCGTGCCGACCCCCTGGCAGACCCGGCCGTCCCGGCGGGCACTCCTGGACGAGTTGGCCGCGCTGGTCGACACGCACCTCGACGAGGAGCGGCTGTCCCGGACCCTGCACCGCGAGGCCGTGCTGCAGACCGAGCTCCTGCGCTGCGGCCGCGACGACGAGGCCTTCGCAGCGGAGGTCGAGCGCACCGAGGGTGAGCTCGCGGGGCTGCTGGACCACCCCATGTCCCCGCTGCGGCCCAAGCTCGGACCGCTGATCGCCGAGCGGGACCAGGCGCGGGCCGAGGTGGCGCAGCTGCGTTCGGAGGCCGAGCAGGCCCAGCGGCTCGAGGCGCAGCTCCACGACGAGGTGGCGCGCACCCACGCCGCGCTCGAGGTGACGGTGCAGGAGCTGACCGGGATCAAGGAGTCGGGCGGGTACCGCGCCCTGGCTCGTGGCCGCGTCGTCGCCGGCCGGGTGGTGCCCCGTGGCTCGGTCCGGCGCTCGGTCATCGGCGGCGTCCTGGACGCCGTCCGCCGCCGGGTCCGGTGACCCCTGAGGCCGGCCGTGACCACCGGGGTCACTGGGACGGCCTCCCTCGGCGCGTCGCTCGAGACGGCCGTTCCACCAGGTACTGAGAGGTAAGGTTCCGTCACGATGCGAGAACAACTGTCATGAGCGTCGTGAGTGACCTCAAGGACTCCCGAGGGCTCCTGGTCAACCTGACCCTCCGCGAGGTCCGGGGCAAGTACAAGCGCACCCTGCTCGGTCAGGGGTGGTCGCTGCTCAACCCGATCGCGACCCTGCTGATCTACACCCTGGTCTTCGGGTTCGTGCTCCGCGTGCCGGTGCCCGTGGGCGAGGACAGTGGCCTGCAGGTGTTCGTCCTCTTCCTGGCCTGTGCCCTGCTGCCGTGGAACTTCTTCAACAACGCGGTGAGCAGCGGCATGGGCTCGCTCATCGCCAACGCCAACCTCCTGCGCAAGGTCTTCTTCTGGCGACCGACGCTGGTGGTCGCGACGGTCCTGTCGTTGAACGTCACCTTCGCCATCGAGCTGGGCGTTCTGGTGGTGCTGCTGCTGCTGTTCGGCAGCATGCCGCTGCCGTGGATCCCGTTGCTGCTCCTCGTCGTCGTCCTGCTGACGGCCTTCGCCCTCGGCATCGCGTTGCTGCTGTCGGTCGCCAACGTCTACTTCCGGGACACCCAGCACTTCGTCACCATCGGCATGCAGCTGTGGTTCTACGCGACGCCGATCGTCTACCCGTACCAGCTCATCCAGGACCAGGCCGCCCGCATGCGGGCGGCCGGGAACGACTTCCCCTTGGAGACGATCTACCGTCTCAACCCGCTGGAGCGGTTCGTGAGCGTCTTCCGGGCCATGCTGTACGACAACGTCATGCCGTACTGGGGGGACCTGCTGTTCTGCCTCGTGGCGGCAGTCGGCTCCCTGGTGATCGGCTTCGCGGTGTTCAACCGGAGTCAGCACCGCCTCGTGGAGGAACTGTGAGCAGCACCCCGGCCGTCGTGGTCGACGAGGTCTCGAAGCGGTTCCGGCTGTACAAGGAGCGCAACCAGTCCCTCAAGGCGGCCCTCATGCGCGGGGGCCGGGCGAGCTACGACGAGTACTGGGCGCTGCGCGGCGTCTCCTTCGAGATCCCGCAGGGCTCGACCTTCGCGCTGATCGGCGAGAACGGGTCGGGCAAGTCGACCCTGCTCAAGTGCATCGCCCGGATCCTGGAGCCGGAGAAGGGGGACATCCGCACCCAGGGCACGGTCGCCGCCCTGCTGGAGCTGGGGTCGGGCTTCCACCCCGAGCTGTCCGGTCGGGAGAACGTCTTCCTCAACGGCTCGATCCTGGGCATGACGAAGCGTGAGCTGGAGCGCAAGTTCGACGAGATCGTCGACTTCGCCGGCATCGAGGCCTTCATCGACCAGCCGGTCAAGAACTACTCCTCGGGCATGTACATGCGCCTGGGCTTCTCCGTGGCGATCAACGTGGACCCGGACGTGCTCCTGGTCGACGAGGTGCTCGCCGTCGGCGACGCCGCCTTCCAGGAGAAGTGCATGGAGAAGTTCGTCGACTTCCGCCGCGCGGGCAAGACGGTGGTCATCGTCAGCCACGCGATGGGCTCCATGCGGACGCTGTGCGACCAGGCCGCGTGGCTCGACCGCGGCTCCCTCGTGGAGGTCGGCCGGGCGGACCAGATCGTCGACCGCTACGTCGACAAGAGCCACGAGCAGGAGGTCGTCGTCCCCTCGTCGTCGGCCACGTCCGCGTCGTCGGACGGCGCCGCTCCCGACGGCACGCCGGTCCAGACGCGGATCGGGTCCGGCGAGGCGATCCTGACCGACGTCACCGTCCTGGACGCCCGGGGACTGCCGGCCAACCGGTTCCGGACCGGCGAGCAGGCCACCATCCGGATCTCCTACGAGTGCTCGGAGCGGGTCGAGCGGCCGGCCTTCGCACTGGCGCTGGACACCGTCGACGGCATGCGCATCTGGGCGCACCACACCCGCGACGGCGGGCTGGACATCGCCTACATCGATGGGTCGGGCCACATCGACCTCGCGATCCCCAACCTCACCCTGCAGCCCTACACGTTCGACCTCAGCGCCCGCATCCTGGACCACACGCTCACCCACACCTACGACTTCCTGCGCCACTGCTACCGGTTCGTCGTCGAGACCGGTGAGCTGCGCGAGTCCGGGGGAGTGGTCGCGCTCGGTGGTCGCTGGAACGCGGATCTCCCTTCAATCGCCTCGGAGGCCACCGTCTGATGCCCACCGAACCGCTGGTCTCGGTCGTCCTCGTCAACTACAAGGGCGCCGAGGACACCATCACCTGCCTGCGGTCCCTCGGCGAGCTGGACTGGCCCGCGGACCAGCTCGAGCTGATCGTCGTGGACAACGACTCCGGGGGCGACGACGTCGACCGGATCCGTCGCGAGGTGCCCGGGGCCGTCGTCATCGAGGCGGGTGAGAACAGCGGCTTCGCCGGCGGGTGCAACACCGGGGTCCGCCATGCCCGCGGTGAGGTCGTCGGCTTCATCAACAACGACGCCCGCCCCGACCCGCAGTGGGTGCGCGCCGCCGTCGACGTCCTCCAGCGGGACCGCTCGGTCGCCTCGGTCGCCAGCAAGGTGCTGGACTGGGAGGGCACCCACATCGACTACGTCGACGGGTCCCTCACCTGGTTCGGCATGGGCTACAAGCGCGAGGTCGAGCGGCCCGACAGTGGCGAGTGGGAGACCCCGCGGGACGTGCTCTTCGGCACGGGCGCGGCGATGTTCGTCCGCAAGGACGTCTACGAGACCGTCGGCGGTTTCGACGAGCGCTTCTTCATGTTCTACGAGGACGTCGACCTGGGCTGGCGGCTGAACCTGCTGGGCTGGCGGGTGCGCTACGTGCCCGACTCGATCGCCTTCCACAAGCACCACGCGTCGATGAAGAAGTTCGGCAGCTACCGGGAGACGTTCCTGCTGGAGCGCAACGCGCTGTTCAGCATGATCAAGAACTACGGGGACGACGCCCTGTCGCGGACCCTGGCGCCGGCGCTCATGCTGGCCATCAGCCGGGCCGCCGAGCGGGGCGAGATCGACCCGGGTGCCCTGGACCTGAAGCGCTCACCCGGCGGCGACGACATCGGCGAGATGAGCGTCCCCAAGGTCACCATGGCCGGGGTGCTGGCCATCGCCGACGCCGCCACCGACGTCGCCGGGCTGTGGGCCGACCGGGCGCGGCTGCAGGAGCAGCGCACCCGCAACGACCTGGAGCTCGCACCGCTGTTCCGCCAGGCGATCGAGCCGGCGTTCCCGCTGGCGCGCTACCTCAAGGCGCACGGTGAGCTCGTCGAGTCCTTCGGCATCGCCGACCTCTTCGCCACCCGGCGGCGCATCCTGGTGATCACCGGCGACCCGCTGGCGGCCAAGATGGCCGGCCCGGCGATGCGCGCCTGGGCGATCTCCGAGCACCTCTCCGACGAGCACGACGTCCGCCTGGTCTCGACCAGCGGGGCGAGCATCTCCGACCCGCGCTTCGCGGTCTCCGCGGTGGGGGTGCCTGACCAGCTCAAGCCGCACGAGGCGTGGGCCGACATCATCGTGTTCCAGGGCTTCGCCATGGCCGCGGCGCCCTGGCTGGTCCGCTCGCAGAAGATCATCGTCTGTGACATCTATGACCCGATGCACCTCGAGCAGCTCGAGCAGACCCGCGGGCAGGAGGGCGGCCAGCGCACCCGCGACGTCGCCAACACGACCACGGTGCTGAACCAGCAGCTCGGCCGCGGTGACTTCTTCCTCTGCGCGAGCGAGAAGCAGCGGCACTTCTGGCTGGGGCAGATGGCCGCCGTCGGCCGGCTCAACCCGGCGACCTACGACGCGGACTCCTCGATGAGCAAGCTGCTCGCCGTCGTCCCCTTCGGGCTGAGCTCGGTGCCCCCGCGCCGCACCCGTCCGGCGATCAAGGGCGTCGTCCCCGGCATCGCCGAGACCGACAAGGTCGTGCTGTGGGCCGGCGGCGTCTACAACTGGTTCGACCCGCTGACCCTGGTCCGGGCGATCGACCAGCTGCGCCAGCGCCGCCCCGACGTGCGGATGTTCTTCCTGGGCATGCGCAACCCCAACCCGCACGTGCCCGAGATGCGCATGGCCGCGGCGACCCGAGAACTGTCCGACTCCCTGGGCCTCACCGGCAAGCACGTGTTCTTCAACGAGGAGTGGGTCGACTTCCGGGACCGGGAGAACTACCTCCTGGACGCGGACGTGGGCGTGTCCACGCACTTCGAGCACGTGGAGACCACGTTCTCCTTCCGGACCCGGATGCTGGACTACCTGTGGGCCCAGCTGCCCATCGTGGCCACCGGCGGCGACACGTTCGGCGACCTGATCTCGGCACAGGGGCTCGGTGTGACGGTGCCCGAGCAGGACGTCGATGCGCTGGCCGAGGGACTGGAGCGGACGCTCTACGACGAGCCCTTCGCCGCTGCCTGCCGGGACGCGGTCGACCGGGTCCGCAACGACTACGCGTGGGAGCGGGCGCTCAGCCCGCTGCTGGAGTTCTGCCGCGCCCCCCGCCGAGCACCCGACCTCGCCGGGGCGAACGGCAAGGAACTCGAGGCCGTCGTCCAGGGGCGGCTCATCGACACGTCGTACGAGCCGAACCTGCGTGGCGACCTCGGGTTGATCCGGGAGTACATGCAGCAGGGTGGGCCGGTCGAGCTGGGCCGTCGGGTCGCCGGGCGGATCCGCAAGAACGTCCGTGGCGGGGTCGCCCGCTTCCGGTGACGCCTGGCCGGCCGGGTGGCCTCAGTCGGCGACGAGGAGGGTCGCGGTCTGCGCTCGCGGGACGAGCGCGGACCGGCCCGCTGCCCGGCGTACCCGCACGGCACGGGGGAGCCACCGCAGGTAGGAGCCGAACGCCCGCAGCCGGGTGACCGTCATCGCCGTGGCGGGCCCTTGGCGCAGGGTCAGGTGCAGCACGGTCACCGGGTACCGCAGCGCCGCCCGCACGGCCAGCCGGCCGGGGGCGTTCCGGGTCAGCACCAGGAGCCGGTTCCGGTCGTCGTGGAAGCGGAACAGCGCCGACCGGACGTCGCTGCTGGCGGCGTGCGCGTGCCGGACGACCGCCGTGGGCTCGTACCGGATCGTCCACCCGGCCGTGCGGAGCCGCCACGACAGGTCGGTGTCCTCGTAGTACAGGAACAGCCGGGGCTCGAAGTCGCCGACCTGGGCCAGCGCGGCGGCGCGCAGCAACACCGCTGCGCCGCAGAAGGCGAAGACCTCGGCAGAGGGTTCCCGGCCCTCGTCCGGCTGGAGCCACCCGCGGTCCCTGCCGTAGCCCGAGCGGGTCACCTCGTTGCCGGTGGAGTTGACCAGGTCGACGTCGCCGTCCGGGGTCGGGCGGTAGGTGCCCGTCGGTGCCACCACGTCGCCCTCGGCGGTCGGAGCGCCGGGCGGCAAGCGGCGGAAGCGCGGGCGGAGCAGCACCTTGCCGGTCACGGCGGCCACCCGTTCGGCCCCGGGTGCCTCGATCGCCCGCAGCAGCGCCGACAGGAACCCCGGCTCGGGGACCGCGTCGTTGTTCAGCAGCACCGCGTACGGGGTCGACACCGCTGCCAGGGCGCGGTGCGCGCCTCCCGCGAAACCGGTGTTGTACGGCGCGGTCAGGACCCGGACGTCGGGGTGGTGCCGGGCCAGGTGCTCGACGGTCCCGTCGGTGGAGGCGTTGTCCAGCACGACCACGTCGAAACGGTCCCGGCCGAGGTCCTGCCGGGCCACACCGCCGAGGCAGTCGTCGAGGAGGTGTCGACCGTTCCAGGTCACGATCACCACGGTGAGCACGGGCCGTCGCGGGGTGCCGGTCACCCGATGGCCCGTCGGTAGGCGTCGACGGTCGCCTCGGCGCATGCCCGCCAGGTGTGCTGCCGCGCCCAGGCCGCAGCCTCGGCCCGGCGTGGTCCCTCCGACGGCGCAGCGGCGGTGAGCGCCTCGGCCCAGCCGTCCACGTCCGTCGGGGCGACCAGGGTGGCGTGCCCGCCGGCGACCTCCCGGTGTGCCGGGACGTCGCTGGCGACCACCGCGGTGCCGGCGGCCATGGCCTCCAGCAGCGGCAACCCGAAGCCCTCGTAGTGGGACGGCAGGAGCACGGCCCGGGCCCGGGCGACCACACCGTGCAGCTCGGACTGGCTCAGCCAGCCGGTCACGTGCACTCCGGCGCCCTGCTCGGCCTCCGGCCCCCAGCCGGCCGGCCCGGCGAGCACCAGGTCGGGGACCGAGCCCTCCGCGCGCGCTCGCCGGTGCGCATCGAGCAGGGTGCTGAGGTTCTTCCGCGGCTCGCGTGCCCCGACGAAGAGCAGGAACTCGTCCGGCAGGCCCCGGGCCGCCAGCCACGCATCGTCGACCGGGTGGGCTCCGGACCAGGCCGGGTCCACCCCGAGCGGGGTCACGACGACCCGGTCGTCGGGCAGGGAGTAGGCCGCGGTCACCTCGTCGGCGACCGCCCGGGTCGGGGTGACGACCACGGTGCCCGGCCGGTCCAGCGCACGGGGCACCAGGTCCCGGTAGCGCAGCACCGCGTCGGTCACCCACTCGGGGAACCGGAGGTAGGTCAGGTCGTGCACGGTCACGACCGACGCCGTGCGCAGCGCCGGCGGCGCGACGAAGTTGGTGGCGTGGAAGACGTCGACCCGGCCGCTGAACGCCTCGACCGGCGGGAGGGGGGCCCGGGTCCAGGCGGCCTGCAGCGCTCGGGCGGGAACCGGCAGGTGCCGCCAGTGCACCGCCGGGGGCAGTCCCGCCGGACGGCGCCCGCCGCGCAGCGTGAACGGCACGGCCCGCAGGTCGAGGCCGGGCAGTTCCGCCAACCCGGACGTGAGGCCACGGACGTATGTGCCGACCCCGGTGCTACGGCCGAGCAGCGGGGTGGCATCGAGGGCGATCTTCATCCGGCGACATGTTCTCACGGTGCGGTGCCCCGCGGGCCGGGGCGGCCGGCTCCCGTGCCGGGACCTAGGGTCGGGGCCGTGGAGGTGGCCGTCGTCCTGGAACAGTGCTTGAGCCCTGTCCCCGGCGGCACCGGCCGGTACTCCGCGGAACTGGCCCGCTCGCTGGTGCGCCCGCCGGGCATCGACGTCCGTGGCTGGGTCGCCTGGCACCGGCACACCACCGCTGCGCAGGTCCCGGGGGTCTCCGGACCTCGTCGGTTCCCCTTGGCCCGGCGTCCCCTGGTCGCGGCATGGGAGCGGGGCGTCGGGCCCGCTCCGCGGCGAGCGGACCTGGTCCACGCGCCGACCCTCCTGTTCCCGCCGCGACGCGGTCGCCCGCTCGTGGTGACCGTCCACGACGCCGTCCCCTGGACGCACCCCGAGACGCTGACCCCGCGGGGGGTCCGCTGGCACCGGTCCATGGCCGAGCGGGCAGCAGAGCAGGCGGATGCCGTCGTCGTCCCGACCCGTGCGGTGGAGGCGGCGCTGCGCCCGCACGTGCGGCTGCCCCGGGTGGAGGTCGTGGGGGAGGGCGTCGCCGCCGTCCTCACCGGGCCCGTCCCCGACGCCGACGCACGTGCCGACCGGCTCGGGCTGCCCCCGGGCGGGTACCTGCTCAGTCTCGCCACCCTCGAGCCACGCAAGGGGCTCGACGTGCTGCTGGCGGCGCTGGCCCTCCCCGGCGCCCCCGACCTGCCGCTCCTGGTCGCCGGCCAGGCCGGGTGGGGCGGTGTCGACCCGCTGCGGCGAGCTGCGGAGCTGGGTCTGCCCCCGGGCCGGGTGCGGGTCCTCGGCCGGGTCACCGACGAGGACCTGGCCGTCCTGCTCGCCCGAGCGACCGCGCTGGTGGTGCCCAGCCGGGCCGAGGGGTTCGGCCTGCCGGTCCTGGAGGGGATGGCGGCCGGGGTCCCGGTGGTCACCTCCGACGACCCGGCGTTGCTCGAGGTGGGGGACGGGGCGACCCGGACGGCGCCGGTGGGCGACGCGCCGGCGCTGGCCGGGGTGCTGGGCGAGGTCGTGGGTGAGCCGGGGGTCCGGGCGGAGATGATGGCCGCCGGGCGACGGGTGTCGGCGGCGGCCACCTGGGACCGGGCAGCCGACCGTCTGGTGGAGCTGTACGCCGAGCTGTGCGGTTGAGGTCGGGGACCCTGGGGCGGGTGGGCAGCCTGTGCAGCGTCGGTCGTCAACTCGCCAGCACCGTGCCGGGGAGCCGGTGGCCGGCGGGTTAGCGTCGCGCGTGCCGTACTCCGCCGTCCGGGAACGCGCCGCCACGGACCCGTCTGCCGTGGCCGGCGCCGGGCGTCTCGCAGCCGACGGTCCGGCGAGCCGGGTCACCCGCATGCTCGACCTCGCGGTCCTGGCCGGGCTGGCCCTCTTCGCCACCTGGACCGCTGCCTACCTCCTGGCCCTGGCCGGTGCGATCCCGTCGGCCTGGGCCTTCTGGGGGTGGGTCGCTCTCGGGCCGGTGGTCGTGATCGCCGTCCGGCGGTCGCTGGCCCCGACGGTCGCCGCCCTCCCGGTGGCCGGGCCGTGGGTGCCGCTGGCGGTGTCGGCCGTCCTGGCGGGCCTCGCCGCCGTCATCGTCCGCTTCGACCTGGACGACGCGTCGTACGTCGTCCGCAGCACGTGGATCGCCGCGCACGGCGACGTCCGGGTGGGGGACGTCATCTTCTCCGGTGGCCGGTGGCCCGGACTGCCGGCCCAGACCCCCTACCTCCCGTCCATCGAGGCGCTCCTGGGTTGGGTCTCCCGGGTGACCGGTCTCAGCGTGGGCGACGTGGCCTACGTCCTGCTGCCCCCGCTGGCCACCGCGGGCGCGGTCTGGGCGCTGTGGATGCTGCTCCGGGCGTGGCGGGTGCGTCGTCCCGCGGTCGGGCTGCTCCTCGCCGCGCTCTTCCTCGTGCTCGGGGGTGCGACGCACGCGTCGTGGGGGAACCTGCATCTCGCCCGCATGTGGCAGGGCAAGGTGCTGTTCCTCGCCATCGTCGTCCCGTTGCTCTACGCGGCGTGCGCCTGGCTGTGGGCCGCGGGGGCCGGGCGGGAGCGCCGAGCCGCGATGGCGGTGGTCGGGCTGGCGTCCGTGGCGGCCGTCGGCCTCACCCCGGCTGCCGTCTTCGTGGTCCCCGGGGTCGTGCTGGCCGGCAGCGTGCCCGGCGCACTGCGGCGCCAGTGGGCCGACGTCGGCCGGCTCCTGGCCATCGGCGCCGGCCCGGCACTGGCCGCCGGTGCGGTGATGCTCGTCGCCGGGGGCACCGGGCAGGGCGGTTTCGTCCCGGGAGCCGCCGGTGAGGACGCCTGGGAGAAGGTGCTCGGCACCGGTCTCCCGGCCGTCGTGGCCCTCGCGGCGGCCGTCGTCCTCATTGCCGGCTGCCTCCTGCCGGAGCACTGGGCGGCCTGCGACCCCGAGGCTCGCTGGACGGCGCTGGCGGCGGTCGCCGCCGGCCTGCTCATCGCGGTCCCGGCGCTCTACGCCCTGGCCGGGTCGGTGATGGGCACCGACGCCATCGCGTGGCGGCTGACCTGGATCGTCCCCGTCCCGGCCCTCGTCGCGTTGCTCGGAGGGGTGCCCGGTCGGGTGAAGGGCGGTGTGGTCGCCGTGGGCGCGGCAGCCGCGCTGCTGGTGGGAGGACTCCCGTTGTGGAGCCCGCTGAACGGGGCGACCGTCGCCGCGCCGGGCACGTGGGAGCTCCCGGCCGGTCCGCTGGCCGCGGCGCGGTGGGCGGCGGCCGAGGCGTCCGGCGAGCGTGTGCTGGCGCCGGTCGACGTGGTCGCCGCGCTCGGGGTGGTCCAGCCCGACGCCCGTCCGGTCAGCTCCCGCGGGGAGTACCTCGAGGTGTACGCGGATCGGCCCGGGGCTCGGGTCGCCACCCGGCTGCTGCTCCAGCGGCTGGTCGAGGGAGGCACGGACCCCGCCGACCTGGCGCGCGCACCCGAGGCCCTGACGACGCTCGACGTGGGCGTGGTGTGCCACCGCACGGGACTCGTCGAACTGGCGACCGTCCTGGAGGAACAGGGCATGGAGGTCGGCTACACCGGGACGGACGACCTCGTCTGCCGGGTGCCCAGCGCGTGATCAGCAGTCCCGTGCGGTCGCGGACGATCCGGCGGCCGCAGTCACCAGCGGAACGGAGGAGTACCGGCATGCGGCGGTGGGGGATGTGGGTGGTGACTGCCCTGGCGGCCGTCCAGGTGGTCGTGGGGCTGGTCTGGTGGCTGGCCAACCTGACCGCCGTCCCGGCCTACGGCGACACCCCCGAGTACTTCCGGCTGGCCGATGACCTGCGCGTGGACGGCTACCGGACGCTCGCCTACCCGCTGCTCGTACGGGTGGCGTCGGTCGTCAGCGAGCCGCTCGGTGTCCCGCTGCAGGTGCCCATCTACCTGCTCCAGACGGCGGCGGTCACAGGAGCCTCGTGGTACCTGATCCACACCGTGGCACCGGCTGCCAGGCGTGGCGTCGTCGCCTTCATGACGGCGGTCGTCGTCACCTCGCCGCTGGCCCTGCACTACGCGACCAGCGTGCTCAGCGACTCCCTCGCCGCTTCGGGGTTCGTGGTGGCACTCACCGGCCTCGCCCGTGTGGTCATCGACGGGGACGTCGCTCGCCGGACCCTTGCGATCACGGTGGGGGCGGCGCTGAGCACAGCTCTGCTCCGCACCGAGAAGGCGACCGTGCTGCTGGTCCTGGCCATCGTTGCCGGGATCGCGTGCCTCGTGGTGCGCCGGCGGCAGGCGGGAGTGGGCCGCAGGTGGTTGCCCGTGGCGGCGGTCCTCGTCCTGGCGCTGCCCGCTCTCCTGGGGTCGGCGGTCAACCGGGCCACGCAGACGACCGACTACGGCCGGCCGGAGGCCGGTGCCGCGCCGGCGGCGGTCAGTCGGATCGTCTGGCCGCATCTGTCGGAGGTCCGTGGCGACCTGCCTGCGGACGTACGCGCGCAGATCTCGGCCGAGGAAGCGGCGGCCTTCGACGAGCACAACAACAACGCGTTGCCGATGACCCAGCGCATGCTGGAGATGGACGACGGGGGATCCGGCGTGGTCCGCGCCGCTCTGGCTGCCACCCTGCGCTGCTGCGCTGTGGAGGTGGCGGCCACAGCGGGCGCGGATGCGATCGAGTACGCGTTCGCCCCGGTCACCTTCGCCGTCGAAGGGACCGCCAGAGCGGTGACCGGAGACGACTCCGACACCCCGACCGCGTGGAACATCACCCGGATGAGCGCACACCGGCCCGACCTGTCCCGCGCCTTCCTCGCGGTCGGGTTCGTCCTCCTGCCCGTGCTCGTCACAGCCGCCGTCACACGCAGACGAGGGCACCGAGAGCCCGCGCGGTCGGGCGGCCGGCGGCAGACCCTCGTCCTGGCGACCGTCTGGCTCGGGACGGTCGTGAACGGCTGCTTCTTCGCAGCCGCCCAGGGCGCGGACGCCAATGTCCGCTACGGCCTCAGCAGCGCGGTCGTCCTGACCGCAGCCCTCGCGGTCCTCGCCCTGACGGATCGACCGGCCGCTGCGCGGCCTCCGGCCCTGGACGGCTGAGCCGGAGGCCGGGCTGAGTCGACGGGGAGGACCCCGCCGTCAGTCCAGTCCGGGCTCGGCCAGGAGGTTCAGGAGGTAGTCGCCGTAGCCGCTCTTCCGCAGGGGCTTGGCGAGCGCCTCGAGCTGCCCGGCGTCGATGTAGCCCCGCCGCCAGGCGATCTCCTCGATGCAGCCGATCTTCCAGCCCTGCCGGTCCTCGACCACCCGGACGAACTCCGAGGCCTGCATCATCGAGACGTGCGTGCCGGTGTCCAGCCACGCGGTGCCACGCTCCAGCACGGTGACGGTGAGCTCGCCGCGGCGCAGGTACTCGTCGTTGATCGCGGTGATCTCCAGCTCGCCCCGCTCACTGGGCGTGATCTTCGAGGCGATCTCGACGACCCGGTTGTCGTAGAAGTAGAGGCCGGGAACCGCGTAGTTGCTCTTGGGCACGGCCGGCTTCTCCTCGATGGAGATGACCCGGCCGTCGGCGTCGAACTCCACGACGCCGTAGTCGCGGGGGTTGGCCACGTGGTAGGCGAAGACGCGGCCACCGGTGGGGTCGGTGTTGGCCCGCAGGTTCTTGCCCAGACCGGTGCCGTAGAAGATGTTGTCGCCGAGCACGAGCGCCACCGGCTGGTCGCCGATGAACTCCGCGCCGATGACGAAGGCCTGGGCCAGCCCCTCGGGCTTCGGCTGGACGGCGTAGCTGATCTCGATGCCGACGTCGGAGCCGTCGCCGAGCAGCCGCTGGAACTGCGCCTGGTCGTCGGGGGTGGTGATGATCAGGACCTCACGGATCCCGGCGTTCATCAGCAACGACAAGGGGTAGTAGATCATCGGCTTGTCGTAGATGGGCATCAGCTGCTTGCTGATGGCCTTGGTGATCGGGTACAGCCGGGTGCCACTTCCGCCCGCCAGGATGATGCCTCGCATCGGGTCAGCGTATCGGCGCCGTCCCGCAGCGGCCCTCTCGTAGTCTCGAACAGCCCCCACCCGTCTCGACCGCCCCCGGAGTCACTCCTGAGCAACCGACCTCGCGTGCTCGTCGACGCCACTGCCGTACCCGCCGACCGGGGTGGGGTGGGCCGCTACGTCGACGAGCTGCTGCCGGCGCTGCAGGCCGAGGGTGCGGACCTCGTCGTCGTCTGTCAGGCGCACGACGTCGCCCACTACCAACGGCTGCTCCCCGGTGTCGAGCTGCTGGCGGCGCCCGCGAGCATCGGCCGGCGGCCGGCCCGGCTGGTCTGGGAGCAGGTCGGCCTGCCGCTGCTGGCCCGGCGGGCCCGTGCCGACGTGCTGCACTGCCCGCACTACACGATGCCCCTGGCCGGAGGGCTGCCCGTCGTGACGACGCTGCACGACGCCACCTTCTTCACCCACCCGGAGCTGCACCTGGCGGTCAAGCGCCGGTTCTTCACCACCTGGACCCGGGTGTCCCTGACCCGGGCCGCCCGGTGCATCACGCCCTCGGCCGCCACGCGCGAGGAGCTGGTGCGGGTGGCCGGTGCCGATCCCGCCCGGATCGACGTCGCCCACCTCGGGGTGGACGCTGCCCGGTTCCACGTCCCCTCGGACGCCGAGCGCGCCGCGGTGCGGGAGCACCTCGGCCTCACGGGCCCCTACGTCGGCTTCCTCGGCACGCTGGAACCGCGCAAGAACGTGCCGGCGCTCATCCGGGCGTGGAGCGCGCTGACCGACCCGCCCGCCCTGGTCCTGGCCGGGGGCCGAGGATGGGACGCGGAGGTGGACCGGGCGGCCGCCGAGGTGCCGGACACGCACCGGCTGCTGCGCCCGGGCTACCTGCCGCTGGAGATGCTGGCCGGTTTCCTGGGGGAGGCGACGGTGGTCGCCTACCCCAGCCTGGGCGAGGGGTTCGGCCTGCCGGTGTTGGAGGCGATGGCCTCCGGTGCGCCGGTGCTGACCACCCGGCTGCTGTCCCTCCCCGAGGTCGGCGGCGACGCCGTGGCCTACACCGAGCCCGACGCACCGGCGATCACCGTGGCGCTCCGGGACCTGCTGGCCGACCCCGTCCGCCGGGCCGAGCTGGCTGCCGCCGGCCGGGCCCGCGCAGCGCTGTTCGACTGGCGTGCCTGTGCCCGGGCGCACCTCACCGCCTACGCCGCGGCGGCCGCGGCGTGACCGGCCCGCTGCGCGTGGTCGCCGTCACCTACTCGCCCGGTGAGGCGATCGAGGGGCTGCTGAGCAGCCTGCGGCGGGCGACGACCCGACCGCTGGACGTCGTGCTCGCCGACAACGGCTCGACCGACGGCTGGCCCGAGCGGGTCGCGGCCGGTGCGGACGACGTCCGGCTCCTGCCGATCGGCGGGAACGTCGGGTACGGCCCGGCCGCGAACGCCGGGCTGGCCGACCTGCGCACCGGGTGGGCGGTGGTGGTCAACCCCGACGTCCGTTTCGAGGACGGCGCGGTCGACGAGCTGCTCGCCGCGGCGGCCCGCTGGCCCCGGGCCGCGACCCTGGGGCCGGGGATCCGCACGCCGGAGGGCGCGCTGTACCCCTCGGCGCGGGACCTGCCCTCGCTCTCGACCGGGATCGGTCACGCCCTGCTGGGCTGGGTGTGGCCCAGCAACCCGTGGACCGCCCGCTACCGACGCGAGCGGGAGGCGCCCCGGGAGCGCCCCGCGGGCTGGCTGTCCGGGTCCTGCCTGCTGGTCGACCTGGAGGCGTTCCACTCGGTCGGCGGTTTCGACCCGGGCTACTTCATGTACTTCGAGGACGTCGACCTGGCCGAGCGGCTCGGCCGGCGCGGCTACCTGCACGTCTACGTGCCCAGCGCGGTGGTGGTGCACGAGGGCGGCCACGCCACCCGCCGGGAGCCGCACCGGATGCAGCGGGTGCACCACACCAGCGCCCTGCGCTACCTGTCCGGCCAGTACCCGCGCCGGCGGCACGCGCCGCTGCGCTGGGTGCTGCGCGGCGGTCTCGGCGCCCGGATGCTGACGTCCTACGTCAGTGCGCGGGTCGGTGCGGGCGCGCAGCCGCAGCAGCGTGCCGAGCAGCTGCCCGGTCGCCGCCGGTGGCGCAGACGATGACCTCCCCGACCGACTGGAGCCAGCAGTGCAGCACGCGGTGATCATGGCCGGCGGGTCCGGCACGCGGCTGTGGCCGCTGTCCCGGGCCGCCCGGCCCAAGCAGCTCCTCGACGTCCTCGCCGATGCCGACGGCGCCGGGGCCCACAGCCTGCTCGCCGAGGCGTTCACCCGGCTGCAGGCCGTGCTGCCCACCGAGCAGATCTGGGTCTGCACCGCCGCCCGGTACGGCGACCAGGTCCGGGCTGCGCTGCCCGGGCTGCGCGCCGACCGGCTGGTGCTCGAGCCGGTCGCCCGGGACACCGCCAACGCCGTCGGGCTGGCCGCCGCGCTCGTCGCCGACGTCGACCCGGACGCCGAGCTGGCCGTGGTCAGCGCCGACCACGTGATCCGGCCGGTCGAGCGGTTCGCCGCCGCGCTGCGCACCGCCTACGACCTGCTCGCGGTCCGGCCGCGGGCGCTGGTGACCCTCGGCGTCACCCCCACGTCGCCGGCCACCGGCTTCGGCTACGTGCAGAAGGGCGCACCGACCGAGGTGCCCGGCGCGAGCGAGGCCGCCTCCTTCCGGGAGAAGCCGGACCGGGCCACCGCCGAGCAGTACCTGGCCAGCGGCGAGTACGTCTGGAACTCCGGGATGTTCGTCTGGCGGGCGCAGACCGTGCTCGAGGCGCTCGCCGACCACCTGCCGGAGTCGGCCGCCGGCCTGGGGCGCATCGTCGCCGCACCGGCCGGGCCGCAGCGGGACGCCGTGCTCGCCGAGGTCTTCCCGACGCTGCCCAAGATCAGCGTCGACTACGCCGTCCTCGAGCCGGCGGCCGCCGAGCCGGGCCGGGTGGCCGTGGTCGACCTGGACGTCGACTGGTTGGACGTCGGCTCCTGGCCGGCCCTCGCCCACACGCTCAGCACCGACGCCGCCGGCAACGCGACCCGTGGGCTGACCGTCCTGCTGGACAGCTCGGGCAACGTGGTGCTCAGCGACGACCCCGACCACCTGGTCGCGCTGGTCGGCGTCCGGGACAGCGTGGTCGTGCACACCGCGGACGTGACGATGGTGTGCCCGGTCGGGGACGCCGAGCGGGTCAAGCAGTTGCTGGCCACGGTGGAGGAGCGGTGCGGCCGGGGCTTCAGTTGACGGTGTGACGCAAGGGGCGGGTGCTGTGGCGAGTCTTCGGCTCGGCGCCGTCCCGGGTTTACATTCGACCGCGATGAACCCCAGCCAAGCGCGTTCCGAGGTCGTCGCGGAGTTCGCGGCTCCGCACGGCGCGTCCGCCGAATGGGCCGACACGGTCGTCGTGGTCCGCGTCTTCAACGAGGCGCCGGTCGTCGGCGGGGTGATCGCCGAGCTGATCACCGCCGGGCTCACCGTCATCGCCGTCGACGACGCGTCCACGGACGCGTCCGCGGACGAGATCGACAAGACCGGGGCGCTGCGCGTGACGCACCCGGTGAACCTGGGCGCCGGTGGCGCCCTGCAGACCGGCTACGAGGCGGCCGTGCGGTTCACCGACGCCCGCTACGTGGCCTGCTTCGACGCCGACGGTCAGCACCAGCTCAACGACCTCCTGGGCATGATCCGGCTGATCCGCGAAGGCCATGACGTCGTCATCGGCTCCCGCTTCCTGGACGGGAAGACGGAGATGAGCTGGCTGCGCAGCCTCATGCTGCGGACCGCCACGAAGCTCCTCAACCGT
Source organism: Modestobacter sp. VKM Ac-2978 (assembly GCF_026968025.1). Classification (NCBI taxonomy): domain Bacteria; kingdom Bacillati; phylum Actinomycetota; class Actinomycetes; order Geodermatophilales; family Geodermatophilaceae; genus Modestobacter; species Modestobacter sp. VKM Ac-2978. The sequence continues at coordinate 35,251 of NZ_JAPVBP010000008.1, forward strand.
GGGGCCGGGACGCGGCTGACGGACGCGCACAACGGGCTGCGCATCGTCACGCGGGAGATCGCCTCGCAGATCAAGCTCTCCCACTCCGGCATGGCGTACGCGTCGGAGCTCGAGTACTTCCTGACCCGGCCGCAGAACGAGATCATCGAGTACCCGGTGCACATCCTCTACACGGACTACTCGCGCTCGAAGGGCCAGCCCTTGCTCAACAGCGTCAACATCCTGGTCGACACCTTCGCCCACCGGGTCAGCCACGGGCGGCGCAAGTGATCATCAAGTTCCTGCTCGTCCCGGCGCTGGTGGCGGCCGTCGTCCTGTCGTTGCGGGCTCGGTCGTCCCTGCGGGGTCAGGCCCGGCGGAAGATCATGGCCGGGCTGACCGTCGTCGCCGGCGCGATCGCGGTGTTGTTCCCCGACCTCCTCCAGGCCGCGGCCGATGCCGTGGGTGTCACCCGCGGTGCCGACCTGATGCTCTACGGACTGGCGCTGGCCTTCATCTACCTGGTCGGCAGCACCGGCGTCCGGTTCCGGGAGCAGGAGGCGCGGATGGTCACGCTGGCCCGTGCGGTCGCCCTGACCGAGGCGGAGAGGCGACTCCCCGACCGTGAAGCGCGGTCGGGGCCACGGGCCCGGGGCTCGGTCGCCTGACCGCCTGAACGGCGTGTGGGCGTGGCTCCCGCAGTCGCGGGCAGACGGCTCTGGTTAACCTCGGGCGCATGAAGAACCTCGACGTCGCCGCGGTCGTCACCGGCGGGGCCTCGGGCCTCGGTGAGGCCACCACCCGTGCGCTGACCGCGGCCGGTGTCGCGGTCACCGTCCTGGACCTGCAGGAGGATCGCGGGCAGGCACTGGCCGCCGAGCTGGGTGGCCACACGACCTTCGTGCGCACCGACGTCACCGACGAGGCGTCGGTGCAGGCGGCGATCGAGGACGCGACGGGCAAGGACCGCCCGCTGCGGATCGCGGTCAACTGCGCCGGCATCGGCTGGGCGCAGCGGGTGCTCGGCCGCGACGGCTCCCCGCACGACCTGGCCCCGTTCAGCCGCACCGTGACCGTCAACCTGATCGGCACCTTCAACGTGCTGCGGCTGGCGGCCGCTGCGATGGCCCGTACGGAGCCCGACGAGGACGGCGAGCGGGGCGTGGTCGTCAACACGGCCTCCATCGCCGCCTACGACGGCCAGATCGGGCAGATCGCCTACGCCGCCTCCAAGGGCGGCATCGTCGGGCTGACCCTCCCGGCGGCGCGGGACCTCTCCTCCGTGGGGGTGCGGGTCTGCACCATCGCCCCCGGCCTGGTGGACACGCCCCTGCTCGCTGCCCTGCCCGAGGAGGCCCGGACGGCACTCGCCGCGGGCATCCCGTTCCCCAAGCGGCTGGGCCGCCCCGAGGACTTCGCCGAGCTCGCCCTGGACGTCGTGCGGCACGGTTACCTGAACGGCGAGGTCATCCGGATGGACGGCGCGCTGCGGATGGCGCCCCGCTGACGGCAGCGCGGGCTGGGGGGAACGTCATGGGGGAGCAGTTGCTGGTCGTGGACGCGCCGGTCCACGACCGGGTCTGGACGCCGGACTGGCCGCTGGACGTGCGCCGGACGCTGTCCCGGGACCGCCGCGGCACCGGTGACCCGACGCTGCGCTACGCCGAGGACGGCGTCTGGCGGACCACGACCACGCCCGACGGCCCCGCCACCGTGCGGCTGACCGGGGGTCCCGCCGCGATCCGGGTGCAGGTCTGGGGCCCGGGGGCCGGCTGGGCAGGGGAGGCGGCGCCGCGCTGGCTGGGCGCGGAGGACCGGCCGGACGACTTCGACCCCACCCCGCACCCGCTGGTCGCCCGGCTGCACCGCGGGGCGCCGTGGCTGCGGCTGGGCAGCACCGGCCGGGTGTGGGACGCGCTGCTGCCCGCCGTGCTGGAGCAGAAGGTGACCGGCATCGAGGCGCACCGCACCTTCCGGGAACTCCTGCGGCTGGCCGGTGAGCCGGCCCCCGGACCGGCGCCGGCGGGGATGCGGGTCGTCCCCTCGGCCGAGCGGGTGCTGGCGGTCACCGACTGGCAGTGGCACGGCTGCGGCCTGGACGGCGCCCGTCGCCGGGCGCTGCGGGCGGTCGCCTCGGTCGCCTCCCGGCTCGAGGCCGGCGTGCACGACGACTGCGCCGACCTGCGCCGCCGGCTGCAGTCGGTGCCCGGCATCGGGGTGTGGACCGCCGCCGAGGTGGCCCAGCGGGCCGTCGGCTGCCCGGACTCGGTCAGCGTCGGTGACTACCACCTGAAGAACCTGGTGGGCTGGTCGCTGGCCGGCCGGAAGACCGACGACGACGGGATGCTCGCGCTGCTGGAGCCCTGGCGCGGGCACCGGCAGCGCGTCGTCCGGCTGCTGGAGGTCGGCGGCAGCATGCCGCCCAAGCGGGGTCCCCGGATGGCGCCCACCCAGTACCGGTCGATCTGAGCAGGGGCCTCAGCAGAACTGGGCCTGCGCCTCGGCCGGGTCGGCCGGGATCCGCAGCGAGGTGCGGGACGGAGCCCCGGTGAGGTTGTCCCAGAAACGTCCCCAGGTCAGCGGCGCGTTGGTGGCCTCGAGCAGCTCACGCACCGGGCCACAGTCGAGGGTGGCCCGGGCAGCTGCCACGTCGGCGGGAGCGGGCAGACCCGCCGTGGCCTCCTCGGCGAGCTCAGGAGCGCCGTACCGCGCCATGAACCACTCCGCGGGGAACGACTTCTCGTGCCCGGCGCGGCCGGGCGGAGGTGCCTCCATGTGCGAGCCGATGGGGTCGGTGAGCCCCAGCCCGTCCACGACCCGGACCTCGAGCCCGGGCGCCACTCCGTAGAAGCCCGCGTTGCCCACGCCGAACACCACACCGCCGGCGGACGGCGCGATGCGTGCCACCCCGGAGTCCGGGGTCACCACGGGCGGCTGTGCGACGACCAGGTCGGCACCCTGCTCGTGCAGCGCAGCCACCTGATCGCTGTAGGGGATGACGCTCTGCGCGCCGTGGTCCTCCAGGGTCACCGGGTTCTCCCGGCCGGCCAGCTCGGCCCAGTAGCGGCGTTCGTCGGTGATGCCTGCCGAGCTCATGCCCTCCGGGTAGTCCGCACGGAGCACCACCACGGACGCTGCAGCCCACACGGCCAGCACCGTGAGGACCGCGCTCACCGCGATCCCCCGGAGGCGCAGCGCGGGCACCGGGACGACCATGACCGGGCAGAGCACCAGGAACAGGCTCGGCAGGAGCAGTCGACCGTGCATGAAGTCCCCGCCCACGCGCACCACGTAGGCAGCGTGGAGCAGAGCGGCGACCAGGACGACGGCGACCAGGGACCACTCGCGGGGCCGCCAGCCGGCGCGCGGGGCCAGGAGGGCGAGCACTGCGAGGACGAGCGCGAGGGGGAGCCACAGCAGGTGCGGTCCGATCAGGTCGGCCAGGTAGTCGGCACCGCGGCCCCACACCGCCCGGCTGGACTCCTTCGCCACGGCCGTGTTCGGCACCAGGAGCCCGTAGTACCCCGCTCGGAACACCTCCACGGCCACCGGGAGGGCGCCGGCTGCCGCGACCCGTGCTGCGCGCGCCGGCCAACTGCCCGGGACGCTGAGCAGCCAGAGGATGAGCAGCGCGCTGATCAGCGCGAGGTCCGGGCGGACGAGGGGGCCCAACCCCAGCAGGACGGCCACGACCAGCGTCCGACGCTGGTCCACGGGCTCCCGACGGGCCACGTGGACCAGGGCGGCGAAGGAGGCTCCGAGCCAGCAGAAGGACAAGCCGGTCTCCAGGCCGGAGCTGGCGAAGTCCCAGAAGGGGGGGAGTGCGGCCACGACCACGGCCCCGCAGGGGACGGCCAGCCACCGCGCGACGCCGCCGTACAGCCGGCGGCTCCCGAGCGACGCCAGCACCACGCCGACCAGGGTGGCGACGATCCCGAGCACGACGGAGATCCAGGCGACGGCGTTCCCTGGTACCAGGGCCTCGGCCACGGTGAGCACCGCCAGCCACAGCGAGCTCGTGGCCACCTCCACCCGTTCCCCGGCGTTGTACACCGGGCCGTTGCCGGCGAGGAGGTTCTCCACGACGCGGAAGTTGATGAACGCGTCGTCGGAGGTCCAGCGTCGCCGCCAGCTCAGGAGGGCCAGGGCGAGCACCACGAGACCGAGGAGGGCCAGCTCGACCCGGTTGCGGAACCGCGCTCGCGGGTCGTGCACGGGGGTGGTGGCGTCGGCGCTGGTCGGGGTCGTCTGCGTGGTCAACGGGGGAGCCGGTGGTCGGGGCGGGTCAGCGGGCGCGCAGCTCGGCGTACCGCGCCGTGCACTGGGCCATGGTCGGCAGCAGGCCCTGCTCGCGGGCCTCGGCCAGCGTGGGGGCGGCCGTGTCCTTGCCCGACAGCTCGAACTCGACGTCGGTGGGCCAGGGCAGGTCGAGTGCGGGGTCCATCGGGTTGATCCCGAACTCGCGACCGGGGGAGTAGCCGCTGGAGACCAGGTAGGTCACCGAGCTGTGGTCGGCCAGCGACACGAACGCGTGGCCCAGGCCCTCGGCCAGGTACACCGCGCGCGGCTGCTCGCTGTCCAGCAGCACGGAGTCGTGCACGCCGAAGGTGGGCGAGTCGACCCGGATGTCGACGATCACGTCGAGCACCTTGCCGGCCGGGCAGTAGACGTACTTGGCCTGCCCCGGGGGGACCAGCGCGAAGTGGACGCCCCGCAGCACGCCGCGGGCGGAGACGCTGTGGTTGGCCTGCGCCAGGGTGAGCCCGAACCCGGTCTCGGCGGCGAGCACGTCGGCGCGGTACCACTCGGTGAACCGGCCGCGGCTGTCACCGTGCGGGACGAGGTCCAGCACGTAGCTGTCAGGGACGGCGAGCTCACGGATCTGCACGGCTCGACGCTAGCCGAGTGGCTCGTGCCCGGCCCGACCTGCCCCGGGCGTCAGCCGGCGTCTGCGCCCAGCCACAGCCGGCCGGCGAGCGACGCACCGCCGAAGGTGCCGGCCGGCTCCCAGCGGGTCGCCCAGCCGTCGGCCTGCAGCTGGACCAGTGCGGCACCGACGACCGCGCCGAGGGACAGCGAGGTGACCGGGGTGATCGGGTCGGCCAGGTGGACGTCGACGACGTCCCCGCCGCCGCCCTCCTCGCTGCCCTCCTCGCTGCCGTAGCGGAAGACCACCGGGAACTCCGGCAGCGCCGCCACGGCGGTCCGGAAGGCCTCGGTGACCGCGGCCAGGGCGCCGTCCCGGCGGGTGAGCGTGGTGGCGGTGCGACGGCTGCCGACCAGGTCCCGGGTGCCGGTGGGGAACAGGTCGCCGGCACCCAGCCGGACCAGCGGACGGGTGCCGGTGTCGGGCTCCGGTGGGCCGAACCGCAGACCCCGGACGACGGCCACCGGGACGCCCTCGAGCTTGCCCTTCACCAGGTCGCCCGCTGCGGCCAGCTCGTCGACCACCGCGACCTGGGTGGTCTCGAGCCGGTTGCCGTGCGGGTCGACCGCACCCCGGTGGTCGACCAGCGCCGGCAGCCCGGCCGCACCGATCGCCACGTCGGTGACGCCGTCCCGCCACGGGCGGCCGAAGGTGTCGCTGACCACGACGGCGACGGTCACCCCGAGCAGCCCGTGCAGCCGGTCGCGCAACCGCCGGGCGGAGGCGTCGGCGTCCTCGGGCAGCAGGACCAGCGCGTCGGCGGCGACGTTCGAGGCGTCGATCCCCGCTGCGGCGACCACCCAGCCGTGCCGGGTCTCGACGATCCGCAGCGGCCCGCGGCGGGCGACGACCCGGACGGTCTCGGCGTCGACGGCCTGCTGCCGGGCGGTCTCCCGGTCGGTGTCGGGCTCGACCCGGACCAGGTTGCCCTCCACCTTGGAGACGACCTTGGAGGTCACCACCACGACGTCGTCGTCGGCCAGCCACGGCGCCGCCCCGGCGATCGCGGCGGCCAGGTCGTCGCCCGGCGCGAACTCGGGGAGGCCGGGCACCGGGTGCACGGAGATCCCCGGGGGGAGGCCGGGCCCGGTCACGGGGTGGTCGGGACGCCTGCGGCGTCCAGCGCGGCCCGGGCCAGCGCCCGGGTCGCCTCGGGTGAGCTCATCAGCAGTGGGACGGCGCGCACGTCGACGCCGGGCACGGTGGCCTGGTCGCCGGTGTGCACCAGCCAGGCGTCCAGCAGGCCGTCGGCGGACCGGGCGCCGTAGTGCCGGCCGACGCCCTCCGCACTGACCTCGACGCCGACCACGGGCAGGCAGCGGTCGGCCATGCCGCGCAGCGCGGCGCCGTCGACGATGGGAGAGATGCCGACCACCCGTCCGGTAGCCCCCCGGACGGCATCGCGGATGCCGGGCACCCCCAGCACGGTGCCGATCGAGACGACCGGGTTGGACGGCGCGAACAGCACCGCGTCGGCGGTGGTCAGGGCCTCGACGACGCCGGGGCCGGGCCGGGCGTCGTCCACCCCCACCTGGACGAAGCTGCTGGCGTCCAGGGCCGCCCGGTGCCGGATCCACCACTCCTGGAAGTGGATGGCCCGGGGGCGGCCGGTGTCGGGGTCGGTCACCACGACGTGCGTCTCGACCCGCTGGTCGCTCATCGGCAGCAGCCGCACCCCGGGCTGCCAGCGCTGGGCGAGCGCGGCGGTGACGTCGGAGAGGGGGTAGCCCGCGTCGAGCATCCGGGTGCGCACCAGATGGGTCGCGAGGTCGCGGTCGCCGAGGCCGAACCAGGTCGGTTCGGCACCGTAGGCGGCCAGTTCGTCCTTGACCGTCCAGCTCTCGCTGCGACGGCCCCAGCCACGTTCGTCGTCGATCCCGTCACCGAGCGTGTACATGACGGTGTCCAGGTCGGGGCAGATCCGCAACCCGTGCAGGGTCACGTCGTCCCCGGTGTTGACCACGGCGGTCACCTCGGCGCCGGGGGCCGCGGCGAGGACGCCGCGCAGGAAGCGGGCGCCGCCGACCCCGCCGGCGAGTACGACGATGTGCACCCGACCATGGTGCCTGATCGGCAGAACTCCACGGCGGACCCGGGTCGGCCCCGGACGATCTCTACGAAACCGCTCGGTCTCGATGGCAGATGGTGTTCCTGGGCGCGGCGTGTCGGGGTGGTCTGTGACGACCCACGGACGAGTTGTGATCGGTGTGGTCCGTGTGGCGTCGCGATACACCGGCCCGACTTGACCTCGACTCAACGACACGCGTGTAATTCCGATGTCGTCATCAGGCGCTGGCGACTGGGAACCGCCCAGGAGCAGGCGTCGTGACGGAGCGAGAGGGGACGCAACGTGATGGCCGAGGTGTCGTGGTTGAGCGAGCACGAGAGCTCCACAGCAGGGGCCGCACCGGCCTCCTACGGGCGGGACGTGCTGGGCATGGCCGACGTCTTCGACGCCGGCCTCCCGGGCGCGGACGTCGAGGACCAGAGCTGGCAGGAGCGCGCCCTGTGCGCCGAGACCGACCCGGAGGCGTTCTTCCCGGAGAAGGGCGGCTCGACCCGGGAGGCGAAGCGGATCTGCACCGGCTGCGAGGTGCGCGCCGAGTGCCTGGAGTACGCCCTGACCATGGACGAGCGCTTCGGCATCTGGGGCGGGCTCTCCGAGCGCGAGCGTCGCCGCCTCCGCCGCCAGGCCGGCTGACGAAGGACCCACCCGCACCACTGCACCACCCGCTCTCCTCCCGCACGGTCGGCGCAACGACGCGCCGACGAGCAGCCCGGCGAGGCCCTCCCTCGAGCTGATCGCCCGGCCACTCCCCAGCTCTCCACGTCGGGCCCCGTGTGGTCGACTGGAACCCGTGCACACCCGGGTCGTCGACGGCCGCGCCGCCGTGGTCCGCGAGGTCCGCGCCGCTGCGCCCCTCCTGGCCGAACGCGCCGTACCCCTCCCGGCTCGCGGGCCGTGGCTCACCGCCGCGCTGAACGCGCAGGCCGGCCGGCCCTTCGGTCGGGTCCGTCCGCACGCGGTGGTGGTGGAGCGGGACGCCCACAGCCGTCCCGCCGGGGCGGCCCTGTTGTCGTTCCGGCGCCGCGGCGTCGGCACCGTGGTCGGCCTGCTCGGCGCCGAGCCCGGTCCGCTGCCGCCCGGGCGGCCACAGTCCCGGTTCCCCGCGCAGGACGACGACGTCGCCGAACGCCTCGCCGCGGGGGTGATCGGGCTGCTGGACCAGGTCCGTGGCCCGTGGACCCTCCGGCTGGCCGGGCTGCCGCTCGGCGACCCGACGGTGCGGCACCTCGCCGCCGGGCTGCCGGACGCCCAGCTGGCCACCACGCGCAGCCGCCGGCTGATCGACGAGCTGGACAGCGTCGCCGACGTCTCCCGCAGCCGGGACCCGGGCGAGGTCGAGCGCTGGCTGCCGGCCGTGCTCGCGCAGCTGCCTCCCGCCCAGCGGACGTTCGTGCGCGCCGCGGCCCGGCTGCACGCCGCGATCGGTGAGCTGGAGGTCGCCGTCGTCCCGGCGGACGACGGGCCGCGGGCCCTGCTGCTCACCCTGCTCGATCGCGGGGCCGCCGGCGAGGAGCGCTGGCCGTGGTGGGGGACCAGCGAGATCGGGGGCCTGCGCCGCGAGCTCGGTGCACCCTCGGGCACGTTGACCGCTGCCGCCGGCCTCACCCAGCTGGGCCGCCGGGGCGCGCTCAGCCGGGGTGCTGCAGCCGGCTGACCCCACGCTCGGGTGCGGTGGTCGCGCTGTCCAGCCCGATCCGCACGACCCCGGTCGCCGGGGTGGTGCCGTCCCGGCGCGGGCCGTCGGGGGCGATCGAGGCCGCCAGCTGGTACGCCCGCCCGGTGTAGCTGGGCGCGCTGCCGTTCGGGCGCGTGTAGGTGGGGAAGAGGCCGGCCAGCTCGATGCGGTCGCCGTCCCGGGTGACCTGCAGCTCCGGGCTGGCCAGGTCGGCGTACTCGGTGATCGACCGGATGCAGCCGGCGGCCACCGGGTCGGCGGGCGGCTCGGTGGTCAGGCAGTTGTAGGTGGGCAGCCGGACGTGCGCCAGGGCGCGTCGGCCGTCGGTGGTGAGGCTGACGTCGGGGTAGGTGACGGTCAGCCCCACGGCCCGCTCCTCCAGCAGCACGCCGCCGAAGCTCGCCGTGGCCGCGAGCCCGTCCGCGCCCAGCGGCACCGATCGGAACGCGAGGGCGCCGGCGCCCGTCCCGGCGGCCGGCGTGATCGGCGCTGTGACGTCCGGGTCCGGCGCCGTGGGGTTGGGGACGGGCGCGGCGGAGGGTGTGGTGCCGGCCGGCGGGGCGGCCAGGGTGTCGTCCCCGGCCCGGCCGGTGGGGGCGCCGACCGCCACCGCCGCGAGGACCAGCAGCGCTGCGGCCGTCAGGGTGGCGACGGACGCGGTCGTGCGGGAGACGGCGCCGCCGGGTGTCCCGACCGGGACGGCTGTCGCCCCCGTCCGGCTGGTCCGCGGCGGCACGGGTGCGGGGGAGCCGGGCGGGTCCGCCAGGAAGCCGGGCAGGTCGTCGAGCGCCTCGACGCGGGCCTCGGCGTGGCCCTCGGCGTCCGGGCTCCCGGTCGCCCGCCCGGCAGCCCGCCCCCTGGTCAGCAGGATCGAGGCCAGCGCGGCGCACAGCCCGGCGGCGAGGGCCAGCAGCACCGAGACGACCACCCACCGGGCCGTGGCCGACGAGCCGGTGGCGCGGGCGGGCGAGGCCTCCCGACCCGGGTCGACGTCCACGAGCTGCTCGTCGGCGCCCGCCTCGACGAGCCGGCCGACCACCGCGTTGGCGGCGGTCACGGCCGCGTCCCGGTCGGGCAGCGTCACCTGCACCACGACGGTGGCGGTGCCGGGCGGCCGCCCGGCCTCGATGCCCTCCTGGAGCTCGGTGAGCGACACGTCGGCCAGCGCCGGCTCGTCCGCCTGCGCCGCGTCCAGGACGTCGGCCGACCCGGCGAGCGCGGTGTACCGGTCGGCCAGCAGCAGGGCGGCGTCCGCGCCGGCCTCGGTGCGGGGGGTCACGGTCAGGGTCGCGGTGGCCGTCGTCGTCCGGGGCTGGAGGGCGAGCAGCACCAGGCCGGCGGCGAGGACGACCAGGACGGCGAGGACCCCGGTGACGGCTGCCCGCCGGACACCGCGCGGGCCGGACTGCTGGTTCGCTGCGCTCATCTCGGCCCCCAGCATGGCAAAGGGGCCGGGTGCGACCCGGTCAACCGGCGGGGTCGATCTCCTCAGGGTCCCGGCCCAGCAGCACCGCCACCTGGTCCACGACGACGTCCCGCACCAGGTCGGCGAGGTCGTCGCGGTCGGCGGCGCGGATCTCCAGCGGACGGCGGTAGACCACGATCCGGGCCGGGTGCTCCTGCCCGCCCTCCCGGTGCGCGGGCAGCACCCGGGCCAGCGGGACGCTGCCGTCCTCCAGCACGTCGGCGTCCAGCACCACGTCGTCCGGGCTGGTGTGGTCGACCCAGGGGACGTCCTCGACGGCGAACTCGACGCCGGCGAGCTCGCGCTCCCAGCGGCGCTCCAGGTCCTCGACCGCGTCGAGGACCAGGTCGTCGAACTGCTCGGCGCGGCTCCGGGAGAGCGGCACCGTCGGCGGCACGAGACGACCGCGCAGGCCGCGGCCATGACGGTCGCGCCGGGCACGGGCAGGGAGGCGGTCCATCGCGGCAGGAGCCTACGGCCTGCCGGTGCCCCGGCCGCGCCGGATCACCGGGGCATGCGGCGCCAGAGGGGGCGAGGCAGGAGTCGCAGGACCGCCGCGAGCACCCGCAGGGTGCCCGGTACCCAGACCACGGACCGGTCCCGGCGCAGTGCGTCGGCCACGGCTGCGGCGACCTGGGCGGGCGTGCTGGACAGCGGGGCCGGGGACATGCCGGTGGTCATGCGCCCGACCACGAACCCCGGCCGGACGAGCAGCAGCCGGACCCCGGAACCGTGCAGGGCGTCGGTCAGGCCGCTGGCGAAGCCGTCGAGGCCTGCCTTCGCCGAGCCGTAGACGTAGTTGGCCCGGCGCACCCGGACCCCGGCGACCGAGGAGAAGACGACGATGTGCCCTCCACCTGCGGCACGCATCAGCCTGGCCAGGTGGGTGAGCACGGAGACCTGGGCCAGGTAGTCGGTGGAGACGACGGCCAGGGCGTGGGCCGCGTCGACCTCGGCGCGGGCCTGGTCGCCGAGCACCCCGAAGGCGAGCACCGCGACCGTGGTCCTGGGGTCCGTGCCGCCGGCCGGGTCCAGGGCGGTGGCCAGCAGCTGCTCGTGGCCGGCCAGGTCGTCGGCGTCGAACTCCAGCCGCTGCACCGACGTCGCGCCGGCCGCCCGCAGCCGCCCCTCCTCGACCTCGAGCTCGTCGCTGCGTCGGGCGGCCAGCTGCACCCGCCGGGCGCCGTCGCGCACCAGCCGTTCGGCCAGCTCCAGGCCGATCTCGCTGCGCCCGCCGAGCAGCAGCACCGTGTCGGGGCCGGTCGTCATGCTCTCTCCCAGGTCGTGCGGCAGGGGCGGCTGGGTCGGGTGTGCCTGGACGGAGGGGAGGGGATGGACGTGCGCGATCCGGTGCGCCTGCTCCCCAGACGACGCCGGCTGCGGATAGTGTGCCCGGCGTGAGGAACCGGTGGTGAGGCAGTCACGTCGCTGTTCGCGCAGCGGCTGCGCGCAACCGGCGGCAGCCACCTTGACCTACGTGTACGCGGAGTCCACGGCCGTCGTCGGCCCGTTGGCGACCTACTCGGAGCCGCACAGCTACGACCTGTGCGAGTTCCACGCCGAGCGGCTCACCGTGCCGCGGGGCTGGGAGGTCGTCCGCCACGAGATCGACGCCGATGACGCCGGCCCGACCGGCGACGACCTGCTCGCGCTCGCCGACGCGGTCCGCGAGGCCGCGCGCCCGGAGCCCCCGCGCGACCCGGCCGACGACGGCAGCGGCACCCGCCGCGGCCACCTGCGCGTCCTCCCCAACCTCCCCTAGCCGCAGGCGGCCGCACTGCAGGGTCCCGTCGCGAGCCTGCGAGCGGTGGGGGGCAGTGGGGCCCTTATAGGGTCAGCGCCGTGGCAGACCTGACGTCGATCATCAAGGCCTACGACGTGCGCGGAGTCGTCCCGGATCAGTGGGACGAGACCGTCGCCCGCGCCATCGGGACCGCCTTCGCCGAGTTCGTGCACGCCGAGACGGGGGCCACCTCGGTCGTCACCGCCCACGACATGCGCGACTCCTCGGTCCCGCTCTCCCGGGCCTTCGCCGAGGGCGTGCTGTCCCGTGGGGTCGACGTCGTCGAGGCAGGTCTGGGCTCCACCGACATGCTGTACTTCGCCGCCGGTTCGCTGGAGATGCCGGGTGCGATGTTCACCGCCAGCCACAACCCGGCGCAGTACAACGGGATCAAGATGTGCCGGGCGGGGGCCGCGCCGATCGGCCAGGACTCCGGGCTGGTGCAGGTCCGGGAGTGGGCCGAGCAGCTCCTGGAGGGGGCAGCGGTGTTCGACCGTGATCCCGGCCGGGTGGGCACGGTCACCACCCGTGACGTCGCCGTGGAGTACGCCGCCTACCTGCGGGACCTGGTCGACCTCTCCGGCATCCGGCCGCTGAAGGTCGTGGTCGACGCCGGCAACGGGATGGGCGGGCACACCGTGCCGGTCGTGCTCTCCGGCCTGCCGCTGGACATCGTGCCGATGTACTTCGAGCTGGACGGCTCGTTCCCCAACCACGAGGCCAACCCGCTGGACCCGGCCAACCTGGTCGACCTGCAGGCGGGGGTCCGCGAGCACGGCGCCGACATCGGGCTGGCCTTCGACGGGGACGCCGACCGCTGCTTCATCGTCGACGAGCGCGGCGAGCCGGTGAGCCCGTCGGCGATCACCGGGCTGGTCGCCGTCCGCGAGCTCGCCAAGGGCACCGGGACGGTCATCATCCACAACCTGATCACCTCCCGGGCGGTGCCGGAGATCGTGCGCGAGCACGGCGGGGAGCCGGTGCGCACCCGGGTCGGGCACTCCTTCATCAAGGAGGAGATGGCCCGCACCGACGCCGTCTTCGGGGGCGAGCACTCGGCGCACTACTACTTCCGCGACTTCTGGCGGGCCGACACCGGCATGCTGGCCGCGATGCACGTGCTGGCCGCGCTCGGCGAGCAGTCCCGCCCGCTGTCGGAGCTCACCGCCGCCTACGAGCGCTACGCGGCCTCCGGTGAGGTCAACTCCACCGTCGAGGACCAGGCCGGGCGGGTGGCGGCGGTCCGGGAGACCTACGGTGAGCGGGACGGCGTCACCATCGACGACCTCGACGGCCTCACCGTCTCCCTGCCCGACGGGTCGTGGTTCAACCTGCGGGCCAGCAACACCGAACCGCTGCTGCGCCTCAACGTCGAGGCAGCCGATGCGGCGCGGATGGCCGAACTGCGCGACGAGGTACTGGAGATGGTGCGGGCATGAGCGACGACACGCCGGCAGGCGCCACCGACCAGACGCTGGGCATCGAACCGGCCCTCCTGGAGATCCTGGCCTGCCCGGACACCCACCACACGGCGCTGACCGTCGACGTCGAGGCGAGCGAGCTGGTCTGCCCGACCTGCTCCCGGGCCTTCCCGGTGCGTGACGGCATCCCGGTGCTGCTGCTCGACGAGGCCCGGCAGCGCCGCGCATGACCTCGCCCGAGCTCGCCGAGGAGGTCCTCGACGACCTCGACCTGCTGCGTGCCCGCGACCCGCGGGGACTGCTGCCGGCGGTGGCCGGTGCCGGCGCCCAGGTGCGGGAGACCACCCAGCTGACCCGGGAGGCCGGGCTCCAGCGGGCGACCTCGGGGGGCCGCCCGCGGGGGCTGGTGATCGTCGGCCGGCGCGAGGGAGCGGTCGCGGCGTCGGTGCTGCGGGCGCTGCTCGGCCCGGCCAGCCCGGTGACCGTGGACGTCGTCCCCGGCCCGGACCTGCCGGTCTGGATGGGCCCCTCGGACATCGCGGTGGTGGCGACCCGCACCGGCGCCGGTCGGTACGCGGTCACCCCGGCCTACGAGGCCGCGCGGCGCGGTGTCGTGCTGGTCGGCATCGGCGCGGAGGACGCGCCGCTGCACGCGGCGTGCGCCAGCGCCCGGGCGCCGTACGTGCCGCTGCCGGCGTCCCGGGTGCAGCACACCGCACTCTGGTCCCTGCTCACCCCCATGCTGCTGCTCGCCGCCGAGCTCGGGCTGGTCGCGCAGGACGCCGCCGACACCGAACTGGTCGCCGCCGCGCTGGACGAGGCGGCGGCGGAGTGCGGCCCGGCGCGTGAGTCGTTCGTGAACCCGGCGAAGACGCTGGCGCTGGAGCTGCTGGACGCGCTGCCGGTGATCGTCGCCGAGGGGCCGCTGGCCGGGGCCGCCGCCGGCCGCGTCGCCGACCAGCTGGCCACGCTGGCCGGGCTCCCGGTGACCGGTTTCCGGCTGCCCGACCAGCGGGTCGCTGCCCGCACGGTCCTCGGCGGGCCGCTGGCCCCCGCTGAGGGCCAGGACGACTTCTTCCGGGACCGGGCCGACGACGCCGGCCGCCGGCTCCGGCTGATCACCATCCGCGACGCGGACGCCGGCGAGCACGACGGCGGCGAGCGGGACCCGCGCTCGGCCGGCGAGGCCATGGCCGAGGTGCTCCGCACCGCCGCAGCGCACAACGTCCCGGTCAGCGCGCTGGCCGAGCACGCCGAGCCGGAACGCCACCCCCGGCTGGCGCGGCTCGCCCGGCAGCTGGCCGTCGCCGACTTCAGCGCCGTCTACCTGGCGCTGGCCCTGGACCACGAGCGGGCACTGCACCCGTGACCGGCCGGAACCGTCGGTCGATCGGCCGTGGAGCGGCCGGCGACCCGACTGCCCCGCGCGGGTGAGCGCCGTCCCCGTGGGCTCCAGCACGGGCCGGGCCGATCCGACGTCTGTCCCGTGACGTCCCCGCCGGTAACCTCAGCCCCGATGTGGCAGCTCAGCAGTCCGGTGCGGCACTACCCGTGGGGCAGTCGCACGGTCATCCCGCAGCTGCTCGGGCTCCCCTCGCCGGCTGACCAGCCGTACGCCGAGCTGTGGATGGGGGCGCACCCCGACGCGCCCAGCGTGCTCTCCGACGGCCGGACCCTGACCGAGGCGATCGCTGCCGACCCCGCAGGACTGCTCGGCCCGACGGTCCGCGAGCGGTTCGGTGACCGGCTGCCGTTCCTGATGAAGGTGCTCGCGGCGGACAAGCCGCTGTCGCTGCAGGCGCACCCGACCACCCAGCAGGCCGAGACGGGGTTCGCCGCCGAGGAGGCCGCGGGCATCCCGCACGACGACCCCACGCGCACCTTCAAGGACCCCTTCCACAAGCCGGAGATCCTGCTCGCGATCACCCCGGTCGAGGCGCTGTGCGGGTTCCGCCCGGTGGAGGAGTCGCTGCACTGTCTGGCGAAGCTCCAGCTGCCGGAGCTGATGCCGACCATCGCGGCCCTGGCCCGCGGTGGACTGCGGGCCGCCATCCCCCAGTTGCTGGCCCTGTCGAAGCGCCGGCGCGAGTCGCTGGTCCGCGCCGTCGCGGCCCGGGCGGCGTCCTTCGTCGCCGCGCACGACCCCGAGTTCATCAACACCTATCGCTGGGCCGCGACGCTCGCCGGCACCTACCCCGGTGACCCCGGCGTGGTGATCTCGCTGATGTGCAACCACCTCCGGATCGCTCCGGGGGAGGCGGTCTTCCTGCCGGCCGGCAACCTGCACGCCTACCTGTGCGGGGCCGGGATCGAGGTCATGGCGAGCTCGGACAACGTGCTGCGCGGCGGGCTCACGAGCAAGCACGTCGACCTCGCAGCGCTGATCGAGGTGCTGGACTTCACCGACGGCAGGGTGCCGGTGATCCACCCGGTGCTGGGCCCCGGCGGGCTGCGCTACCCGACGCCGGTCGACGACTTCGACCTGACCCGGGTGCAGGTCGACGTCGACCCGGGGGTGCTCACCACGGCGGGGCCGCAGGTGGTCCTGTGCGCGGAGGGCGACGCGGTGCTCACCGGCACGGACGGCGACCTGACGGTGCGGCAGGGGGAGTCGGTGTTCGTACCGGCCGGGCAGGCGGTCACCGCCCGCGGGCCCGCGGTGCTCTACCGCGCCACCACCGCGCTGCGCTGACGAAGGACCCTCCTACCCCCTGCAGTGGGGTCGTTCCAGCACGATCCCGCGCTCGCGGCGGTACCCTGGACGACGGCACGAGCCCCGCCGAAGCCTCGGCATGCTCGCTCGCCCCGCACGAGCGGGGACCACAGCGACCGACAGAGCCCGCCCACCCCGGGCAGGGCCGGACACTGGAGCGACATGACCGCCAGCACTGGCACCCGCACCCTGACCGACGGCGACTTCAAGGTCGCCGACCTCTCCCTGCACGGCTTCGGCCGCAAGGAGATCAGCCTCGCCGAGCACGAGATGCCCGGCCTGATGGCGCTGCGCGCCGAGTACGGGGACGCCCAGCCGCTGGCCGGGGCCCGCATCGCCGGCTCGCTGCACATGACCATCCAGACCGCCGTGCTGATCGAGACGCTGGTCGCCCTCGGCGCCGACGTCCGCTGGGTCAGCTGCAACATCTTCTCCACCCAGGACCACGCGGCCGCCGCGATCGTCGTCGGCGACGGCACCCCCGAGGAGCCGACCGGCGTGCCGGTCTTCGCCTGGAAGGGCGAGACGCTGCCGGAGTACTGGTGGTGCACCCAGCGGCTCTTCGAGTTCACCGACGCCGACGGTACGATCATCGGGCCGAACATGCTGCTCGACGACGGCGGCGACGCGACGCTGCTGGTCCACCTGGGCACCCGCTTCGAGGCCGACGGCGTCGTCCCGGACACCACCGAGGCCGACTCCGAGGAGTACGGCGTCATCCTCGACGCGCTGCGCACCAGCCTGACCGAGGACGACCAGCGCTGGACCCGCATCGGTGCGGCCATCAAGGGCGTCACCGAGGAGACCACCACCGGTGTGCTGCGGCTGTACGAGCTCGCCCGCGAGGGCCGGCTGCTCTTCCCGGCGATCAACGTCAACGACTCGGTCACCAAGAGCAAGTTCGACAACCTCTACGGCTGCCGGCACTCGCTGATCGACGGCCTCAACCGCGCCACCGACGTGATGATCGGCGGCAAGGTCGCCGTCGTCTGCGGCTACGGCGACGTCGGCAAGGGCTGCGCGGAGTCGCTGCGCGGCCAGGGCGCCCGGGTCATCGTCACCGAGATCGACCCGATCAACGCCCTGCAGGCGGCGATGCACGGCTACGAGGTGACCACGCTGGACGAGGTCATCGGCAAGGCCGACATCGTCATCACCACCACCGGCAACAAGGACATCATCTCCGCCGAGCAGCTGGCCTCGACCAAGCACCAGGCGATCATCGGCAACATCGGCCACTTCGACAACGAGATCGACATGGCCGGCCTGGCCCGCACGCCCGGCGTGGTGCGGACGACGATCAAGCCGCAGGTCGACGAGTGGCGGTTCGCCGACGGCCACACGATCATCGTGCTCTCCGAGGGCCGGCTGCTGAACCTGGGCAACGCCACCGGCCACCCCAGTTTCGTGATGAGCGCGTCGTTCTCCAACCAGACGCTGGCCCAGATCGAGCTGTGGGGCAACCGGGCCGCCTACGAGGGCCAGACCCCCGGCGTCACCGTGCTGCCGAAGAAGCTGGACGAGCACGTCGCCCGGCTGCACCTGGACGCCCTCGGGGTGAAGCTCACGACGCTGAGCAAGGTGCAGGCCGACTACCTCGGCGTCCCGGTCGAGGGTCCGTACAAGAGCGACCACTACCGCTACTGAGAAAGGACCCCTTCCCTCCCCACCACTCGCAAGCTCGTGGTGGGCCTCTGGAAGGGGGCCGGCGGCTGGTGACCTCGGACGGTCACCTGCGGCTCTGATCTGCACGTTCCGCCCCGTCCGGGGAGATCTCCCGGGCGGGGCGGACCGCTTCCTGGACTTCGTCGCGCAGAATGGGGCCGTGCCACCTTCAGCTCCCACTTCCGGGACCAGCCGCGGCCGCGTCCTCGTCGTCGACGACGACGCCGCCCTCGCCGAGATGCTGGGCATCGTGCTGCGCCGGGAGGGCTACGACCCGGCGTTCGTCTCCGACGGTGCCCGAGCCGTGGCCACCTTCCAGCAGGTCCGCCCGGACCTGGTGCTGCTGGACCTGATGCTGCCCGGCCGCAACGGCCTGCAGATCTGCGCCGACATCCGCACCCAGTCCGCCGTGCCGATCGTGATGCTGACCGCCAAGGGCGACACCATCGACGTCGTCCAGGGGCTGGAGGCCGGGGCCGACGACTACGTGACCAAGCCGTTCAAGCCGGTCGAGCTGGTCGCCCGGGTGCGTGCCCAGCTCCGCCGCGGGGAGAGCGGGCAGGCGGAGACCCTGGCCATCGGCGACGTCCAGATCGACGTCCCGGCCCATCAGGTCATCCGGGACGACGAGCCGATCGCGCTGACCCCGCTGGAGTTCGACCTGCTGGTGGCCCTCGCCCGCAAGCCCCGTCAGGTCTTCACCCGCGAGCTGCTGCTCGAGCAGGTCTGGGGCTACCGGCACGCCGCCGACACGCGGCTGGTGAACGTGCACGTCCAGCGGCTGCGCGCGAAGGTGGAGCGCGACCCGGAGAAGCCCGAGGTGGTCCTCACCGTCCGCGGCGTGGGCTACAAGGCCGGCCCGCCGTGACCAGGGCACCCCGCCGGTCGTGAGCACCTCGCCGGTCGTGGGCACCGACACCGGGGAGCCGGCCGTCGACCGGGCCGGCGTGGCTGCACCGGGCACCGCCGCCGTCCGCGCGCCCGGGCCCCGGCCCGACCGTCGTCCGCCGGCGGCACGGGTGCGCCGCCGGGCGCGCCGGGCACGGCGGCGCGCCCTGGTGGTCGGGGCGCGCGCCCTGCGCCGCGCGGTGCACGCCTGGCGGTCCTCGCTGCAGCTGCGGATCGGCGCGATCACCATGCTGGTCGCCAGCACCGTCGTGGTGATCGTGAGCCTGGTGCTGTTCAGCCAGATCAGCGACCAGCTGCTCCGGGTCAAGCGCGACGCCGCCATCGACCAGGTGCTGAACGGGGTGGCGTACGCCCAGACCGAGGTCAGCGGCATCGCCACCGGTGACTCGGCGAGCGTCCGGTCCACGCTGGCCCGCACGGTCGAGGGGCTGACCTCCCGCGGTGGTGCGGCCGGTGACTTCGAGGTCGTGATGGTCTACGGCTCGGGCGACCAGGAACGCCCGGCGTGGAGCCGGCTGGACATCTACCCGGCCCTCCCTCCCGACCTGCGCGCCGAGGTGGCCGACGGGTCCCCGGCCTACAAGTACGCCCCGGTGCCCGGTGGGCAGGGGGAGCCCGTGCCCACCCTCGTGGTCGGGGCGCCCGTGCCCACCGATGCCCGCAGCGGCGACCGGGTGGAGGTCTACTTCGCCTTCCCGCTGGACCAGGAGCAGGAGAGCCTGGGGCTGATCCGCAGCACCGTGGTGATCAGCGGGACCGCGCTCGTGCTCTTCGTCGTGGGCATCGGCGTCCTGGTGACGCGGCTGGTCGTCGGCCCGGTGCGCAGCGCCGCCGGAGGGGCCCAGCGGCTGGCGGCCGGGCACCTGGAAGAGCGCCTGGCCGTGCGCGGCGAGGACGACCTCGCGCGGCTGGCCACCAGCTTCAACGCCATGGCCGAGAGCCTGCAGAAGCAGATCACCCAGCTGGAGGGGCTCTCGCAGCTGCAGCAGCGGTTCACCTCCGACGTCTCGCACGAGCTGCGGACGCCGCTGACCACGGTGCAGATGGCGGCGGACGTGCTGCACGAGGCGCGCGCGGACTTCGACCCGGCCGTCGCCCGCTCCGCCGAGCTGCTGCGGGCCGAGCTCGACCGGTTCGAGGGCCTGCTGACCGACCTGCTGGAGATCAGCCGCTACGACGCCGGTGCGGCGACGCTCGAGGCGGAGGCGCAGGATCTCGGCCCGCTGGTCGAGCGGGTGGCCGGCGGCATGTCCGCGCTCGCCGAGCGGCACGGCTGTGCGCTGCAGATCTCCGTCCCGACGTCGCCGGTGATCGCGGAGGTGGACGGTCGACGGGTGGAGCGGGTGCTGCGCAACCTGATCGGCAACGCGATCGAGCACGGGCAGGGGCAGCCCGTCGAGATCGTCCTGGCGGCCAACCGGTCGGCGACCGCGATCACGGTCCGCGACCACGGTGTCGGCCTGGACCCGGTCGCCGCCCAGCACGTGTTCGACCGGTTCTGGCGCGCCGACCCCTCGCGGATGCGCACCGTCGGCGGCAGCGGCCTCGGTCTGTCCATCAGCCTGGAGGACGCCCGGCTGCACGGTGGCTGGTTGCAGGTGTGGGGCCAGCCCGGGCAGGGCGCCCAGTTCCGGCTCACCCTGCCGCTGACCGCCGGCGCCGGGCTGGCCAGTTCACCGCTCCCGCTGCGCCCGGCGCCGGCGCGCGTCGTCGGGGGTGCACCGTGACCGGGCGCAGCACCGCCCGGCGCGCGCCGCTGGTCGCGGTGCTCGCCGCGCTCCTGCTGGCCGGCTGCAGCACGGTGCCCAGCGATTCCCCCACGGTGCGGATCACCCAGGCGGCCGCTCCGCCGGCCGGCGCTGTCGGCATCGAGCCGCCGGCGCCGGTACCGGGGGCGACGCCGGAGGAGGTCGTCCGCGGGTTCATCGACGCCAACGCCAGCACCGTCCGCAACCACCCGGTGGCCCGTCAGTACCTGACCGAGGAGGCCGCCGAGACCTGGCGGGACAGCGACGGGCTGACCGTCATCAGCGGCGACTACGCACCGGTGCGCACCGAACCCGGCGTCGTCGAGGTCACCGCAGCCGAGGTGGGGAGAGTCGATGAACGCGGCAGCTTCACGGTCGGCACCGGCGAGGTCTACAACCGGGACTTCACGCTCACCGACGAGTCGGGGGAGTGGCGGATCAGCGACCCACCCGACGGGCTGCTGATGCTCGAGCCGGACTTCGCCCGCACCTACGAACCCGTCGACGCCTACTTCCTCGACCAGTCCGGCACCCGGGTGGTGCCCGATCCCCGCTACCTGGTCGAGGGCGGTGCCCAGCCGAACACGCTCGTGGAGCGCCTGCTCGACGGCCCGTCCCCGCAGATCGCCGCCGGCGTGCTCAACCCGCTGAGCGGCGCGGAGCTGCGCAGCACGGTGAGCACCTCCGGCCGGACGGCGACGGTCGACCTCAGCTTCCCCGCCGACGTCGACGACGCGACCCTGCAGGCGGCCTCCGCGCAGTTGGTCTGGTCCCTGGACCAGCTGGACCTCACCTCGGTCGAGGTGCTGCGCGACGGCCAGGACCTCGGCCTGCCGGACGTGCCCGGACAGCAGCGCGTCGACGACTGGCAGCAGTACGACCCGGACGTCGTCCCGGCCGATGCCGTCGGGCACTACGTCGCCGACGGTGCGCTGCGTCGCGCGTCCGACGGCAGCGCCGCGCCGGGTCCCGCCGGCGAGGGCGTGTACCGCCTCGACTCGGCGGCGGTCTCGGTCGACGGCCGGACCAGCGCGCTCGGGCTGACCGTGGGGGTGTCCACCTCGGTCTCGCCGTCGGGGGCGCCGGCCACGCTGTACGCCGGCCAGTACGGCGGGGAGCTGGTGCCCGCGCTGACCGGCGCGAGCTTCACCGAGCCGACGACGGCCGGCACCCGGGCGGAGGTCTGGACCGTCCGGGACGGTGCCGAGGTGATCCGGCTGCCCGACGGCGGTGCGCCGCAGACCGTCAGTGCCCCCACGCTGCCCGGTCTGGGCCGGGCGACCACGTTCCAGCTCTCCCCGGACGGACTGCGGGCCGCCGTGGTGATCGAGGGCCCCGAGGGCGGCCAGCTCTACGTCGGGACGGTCGTACGGGCCGAGGACGCGGTCAGCGTCCGGGACCTGCGCTCGGTGACCCCGTCGATCCGGCAGGTGGTGGACGTCGCCTGGCGGAACGCCGGGTCGCTGCTGCTGCTGGCCGGTGACCCGAGCACCGGGCGCACCGTCCCCTACGAGGTGAGCGTCGACGGCTGGGGGCTCACCGAGCTGACCACCGCGGGGTTGCCCGCACAGCCGACCGCCGTCGCGGCAGCGCCGGGGCGTCAGCCGTTGGTCAGCGCCGGCGGCACGCTGTGGCAACTGCCCGGGGGCAACTGGGTGACCGCGGTACGGGGTGCCGAGCCGCTGGCAGGAAGGGCGCCCTTCTACCCGATGTGACCGGACGGCGCCGGCCGTCGTCCCCATCCGCACCCTGGGTCCCCAGCTCCTCGCCGGGCGGCCGGGGTGCGGCACGGGACGGGCAGGCTCCCGGCATGGGACGGGACGCGGACGGCGGTGTCGCCGAGGTGCTGCGGGCCGGGAGCCGGGTGCTGGCCGACCTGGTGCTGCCGCGCAGCTGCGCCGGCTGCGCACGGCCCGGTGACGTCCTGTGCCCGGCCTGCCGTCGCCGGCTCACCCGGCCCCGGCTGGCCGAGCCGCGGCGACATCCGCCCGGCTTCCCGCCGACTGTGGCGGCGGGTGCCTACGCCGGTCCGGTCCGCCCGGCGGTGCTGGCGTTCAAGGAGCACGGCCGCGCCGAGCTGGCCGGGCCGCTGGGCACGGCGCTGGCACTGGCGGTCGTCGTCGTGCTGGCCGGTGCGGCGGGGCCGGCGTCCGCACCGGTCGTCCTCGTGCCGGTACCGAGTTCCGCGGCGGCGGTGCGCCAGCGGGGCCGGGACCACGTGCGGGAACTGGCCGACCGCGCCGTGGTCGAGCTGCGGGCAGCCGGGGTGCCGGCTCGGACCGCCCCGGTGCTGGGGAGGCTGCGCGGGCGGGCCGGGCGGACCCGGGACTCCGCCGGCCTGGACGCCGCCGCCCGGCGGGCCAACCTGGCCGGTCGGTTCCGGGTGCTGCCGGCCGGGCACGGGGCGTGGGCCGGGGTGTCCGCCGGCAGTCGGCTGGTCCTGGTGGACGACGTCGTCACCAGCGGCGCGACCCTGACCGAGGGGGCCCGGGCGCTGGTCGGGGTCGAGGGCACGCCGGGCCGGGACACGCCGGTGGTCGCTGCGGTCGTCGCGGCCACTCCACGGCGCGTGCAGCGACCGTTCACCCCGCCGCCACCTGGGGCGTTCACGGTGCGTGGTGGAGCTGGGGGTGAGCTGTGCCCGGCTTCCACTGTCGGGACCGGGACAAGGCGTCTAGCGTCGGGTTGATCACACCCCGCTCAACCGGGAGGTCCCATGGAGATCGTGGTCCGTGGTCGTAACGTCGAGGTGCCGGAGCACTTCCGCCAGAAGGTGGAGGACAAGGTCGGCCAGCTGGAACGGTTCGACGGCAAGGTCATCCGCATCGACGTGGAGCTGCTGCACGAGAAGAACCCTCGACAGTCAGCCAACGCCCAGCGCGTGGAGATCACGCTGCGGGGCAAGGGGCCGGTGGCCCGTGCTGAAGCCTCTGCCCCCGACTTCTACGCCGCGCTGGAACTCGCGGCCGGCAAGTTGGAGAACCACATGCGACGGGCGAACGACCGTCGCCGCGTGCACCACGGCCGCCGCACGCCGCCAAGCGTGCGGATCGACAGCGTCCCCGCTGTCGAGGAGGCGGCGCTCCCCGCGGTGGTCACCACCCCTGAGCCGGCTCTGGACGGGACGTCCGCCGACGTCGAGGCCGCGCTGGCCGACGGGCCCCTGACGACCGACCTGGACGAGCACCTGCCCGGCCAGATCGTCCGGGAGAAGGTCCACCCGGCCACGCCGATGCACGTCGACCAGGCCCTCTACGAGATGGAGATGGTCGGCCACGACTTCTTCCTGTTCCTCTGTGCCGACACCGGGGTCCCCTCGGTGGTCTACCGCCGGCACGCGTTCGACTACGGGTTGATCCGGCTCGGCGCCCCGGCGGCCGCCGAGGACGACGACGCGGCAGCCATCGCGGCGTCCGCGGCTGCGGGAGACCTCGAGCCCGCGCACGCCTGACCCGGTCGCCCCGGCGAGCCGCCCTCCGCACCCGCGGAGGGCGGCTCGTCCGCGTCAGCCTCCCGGCAGGGGCCCGCCACGAGCTCGGGAGTGGTGGGGGGAGGTCCTCCTTCAGTCGCCGGGGAGCCGGGAGAAGACCGCGGCGTCGCCCCGGCTGCCGTCGCGGTAGGCCAGGTAGGACCGCAGCACGCCCTCCTGGGTGAACCCGGCCCGGCGGGCGACGGTCTGGGACCCGATGTTGAGCACGTCGGCGACCAGGTACACCCGGTGCGCACCCAGCCCGATCGCCCACTCGGCGAGCGCATGCGCCGCCTCTGCGGCGTACCCGTGGCCGCGGGCCTCCGGGGCGATCCAGTAGCCCACTTCCGGGCCCATGGGGTGTTGACCGATCCGGTGCACGCCGCCGGACCCGACGAACCGCCCGTCGGCCTCGATCGCCACGGTCAGGCCGGTGCCCTCGCGCCGCATGGCCGGCGCCTCGCCGGTGACCCACCCGGCGGCGTCGGCACGGGTGTAGGGCACCGACACCGCCGCGATCCAGCGCGCGATGTCCGGGCTCTGGCAGGCGGCCAGCACCGGGTCGACGTCGTCCTCGCGGAAGGGGCGCAGCACCAGCCGGTCGGTGCGGACCACCTCGGTGGTCAGGTCGATGCCACTCAGGTCCATCCCGGTCACTCCTCCTCCTGCCCGAGACCCCGCCAGCGTTCGGCGTTGCCCAGCACCCGGTCGACCGAGATCTCCAGCACGACCCGGGCCGGGTTGACCCGCGGCTGCTGGTAGCGGACGGCGTACCGGGCCTCGGCGTCGGCGACGGACCCGGCGTCCTCGCGCACCGTCGCCGTCCCCTCCAGCGTCGTCCACACCTTGCCGTCGACCTGGCAGACCGCGACCCGGGTCTGCCCGCCCCGCACGTGCCGGACCTTCGCCGAGGTCCCCGAGGTGATCACCCGGGCGGTGCCGGTGTCGGCGTCCACGGTCACGCCGACCGGCACGACGTGCGGGCTGCCGTCGGCGCGCAGGGTGGTCAGCGTGGCCAGGTGCCGCTCGGTGAAGAAGGCCACCACCCCGGGTCCGAGCAGCGGGGGAGGCGAGGAGTCTGAGGCGGAGGACACGTCGCGGAGGGTACGAGTCCGGGGCTCCGGGCAGGACGCTCGGCCGCGCCGGGACCGCTTCACAGCCGCGCCGCCTACGCTGGGGTCGTGGTGTTCAACAAGATCCTGCGTGCCGGTGAGGGCAAGATCGTCCGACGGCTGACGAAGATCGCCGACGCGGTCGAGGCCCTGGAGCCCGACGTCACCGATCTGACCGACGCCGAGCTGCGCGCGAAGACCGATGAGTTCAAGGCGCGCTACGGCGACGGGGAGACCCTCGACCACCTGCTCCCCGAGGCCTTCTCCGTGGTCCGCGAGGCGACCAGTCGGACGCTGGGCCAGCGGCACTACCGGGTGCAGCTGATGGGTGGTGCGGCACTGCACCTCGGGAACATCGCCGAGATGAAGACCGGTGAGGGCAAGACGCAGACCGGTCTGCTGCCGGCCTACCTCAACGCGCTCAGCGGCGACGGCGTGCACGTGGTCACCACCAACGACTACCTGGCCCAGCGCGACGCCGAGTGGATGGGCCGGGTGCAGCGCTTCCTCGGCCTGTCGGTCGGCACGATCGTCTCCGGCCAGCGCCCCGACGTGCGCCGCGAGCAGTACGCCGCGGACATCACCCACGGCACGAACAACGAGTTCGGCTTCGACTACCTGCGCGACAACATGGCGCAGAGCCGCAACGACCTGGTCCAGCGCGGGCACGCCTTCGCCATCGTCGACGAGGTCGACTCGATCCTCATCGACGAGGCCCGCACCCCGCTGATCATCAGCGGCCCCGCCGAGACCAGCGCCAAGTGGTACGGCGAGTTCGCCCGCATCGCCCCGCTGATGAAGCGCGACCGGCACTACGAGGTCGAGGAGGCGAAGCGGACCATCTCCATCAGCGAGGAGGGTGTCGAGTTCGTCGAGGACCAGCTCGGCATCGAGAACCTCTACGAGGCCGCCAACACCCCGCTGATCAGCTACCTGAACAACGCGCTGAAGGCCAAGGAGCTCTACAAGAAGGACCAGCAGTACATCGTCACCGACGGCGAGGTCCTCATCGTCGACGAGTTCACCGGCCGCGTGCTCTCCGGCCGGCGCTACAACGAGGGCATGCACCAGGCCATCGAGGCCAAGGAGCGGGTGAAGATCAAGGACGAGAACCAGACCCTCGCCACGATCACCCTGCAGAACTACTTCCGGCTCTACGAGAAGCTCTCCGGGATGACCGGCACGGCCCAGACCGAGGCCGCCGAGCTCTCCCAGACCTACTCCCTCGGCGTCGTGCCCATCCCGACGAACCGGCCGATGGTGCGCGCCGACCGCGCCGACGTCATCTACAAGACGGAGAAGGCCAAGTTCGACTCCGTCGTCGAGGACATCGCCGAGCGGCACGAGGCCGGCCAGCCGGTGCTGGTCGGCACCGCGAGCGTGGAGAAGTCCGAGCTGCTGGCCAAGTACCTGCTCAAGCGGGGCATCCCGCACGAGGTCCTCAACGCGAAGAACCACGCCCGGGAGGCGTCGATCATCGCGATGGCCGGGCGGCTCGGCGCGGTCACCGTGGCCACCAACATGGCCGGCCGCGGTACCGACATCCAGCTCGGTGGCAACGCCGAGTTCATCGCCGACGAGCAGCTGCGCGCCAAGGGCCTGTCCCCGGCGGAGACCCCGGAGGAGTACGAGGCCGCCTGGGACGAGGCGCTGGCATCGGCCAAGTCGCAGGTCAAGGCCGAGCACGACCAGGTGACCGAGGCCGGCGGCCTGTACGTGCTGGGCACCGAGCGGCACGAGAGCCGGCGGATCGACAACCAGCTGCGTGGGCGGTCCGGGCGCCAGGGCGACCCGGGGGAGTCGCGGTTCTACCTGTCGCTGGGCGATGACCTGATGCGCCGGTTCAACGGCCCGATGCTCGAGTCGATGATGACCACGCTGCGGGTCCCCGACGACCAGCCGATCGAGTCGAAGATGGTCAGCCGGGCGATCCTGTCGGCGCAGACCCAGGTCGAGCAGCAGAACCACGAGGTCCGCAAGGACGTCCTCAAGTACGACGAGGTGCTCAACCGGCAGCGCACGGTCATCTACGACGAGCGGCGCAAGGTGCTCGACGGCGAGGACCTGCACGTGCAGGTGCAGACGATGGTCGACGACGTCGTCATCGCCTACGTCAGCGGTGCCACCGAGACCGGTTACGCCGAGGACTGGGACCTCGAGCAGCTGTGGGCCGGCCTCAAGGCGCTGTACCCGGTGGGCCTGGACCGGCAGGAGCTGCTGGACCGGGTCGCCGACGGTGACCAGGCCGCGCTGACGGCGGACGTGCTGAAGGAGGAGCTGCTCGCCGACGTGCACGCCGCCTACGCGACCCGTGAGGAGTCCCTCGGCTCCGAGGTCATGCGTGAGCTCGAACGGCGGGTGCTGCTCACGGTGCTGGACCGCAAGTGGCGCGAGCACCTCTACGAGATGGACTACCTGCGGGCCGGCATCCACCTGCGCGCGATGGCCAACCGCGACCCGGTCGTGGAGTACCAGCGCGAGGGCTACGACATGTTCAACGCGATGCTCGACGGCATCAAGGAGGAGTCCCTCGGCTTCCTCTTCAACCTCGAGGTCAAGACCAAGGAGCAGCAGGCCACGGAGGCCGCGCAGAAGCAGGCCGCCGCCGAGGCGGAGGCGCTCGCCCGGGCGCAGGCCGGCACCGAGCGGGTGCTGGCCCGGCAGGCCGCAGCCCAGGCGGCGGCCGCGGCGCCGGTCGCTCCCGCTGCCGAGCCGGCCGCTCCTGCCGCCCCGGCTGCCGCCGACGGCAACGGTGCTGCCCCGGCTGCCCCTTCGCCGGCGGCGGCTGCGCCGACGTCCGACGGCAACGGCAGCGGGACGACGACGAGCTCGGCCCGGCGCACCCGCAAGCCGGCCCCCGTCGCCGCTGCCGCACCGGAGGCCGCCGCACCGGAGGCCGCCGCACCGGAGGCCGCCGCGCCGGAGCCTGCCGGGACGGCTGCCGCGGAGCCGGCGGATGCCGCACCGGAGCTGGAGATCAAGGGTCTGGAGGCGCCGGAGCAGGGGGAGCTGACCTACAGCGCGCCCAGCCTCGACACCTCGGCCAAGGACAGCGGCCGGGCGAAGGCCGCGAAGACCGCGACCGTCACCGGCACCAAGGAGACCCCGCGCAACGCCCCCTGCCCGTGCGGTTCGGGCAAGAAGTACAAGCAGTGCCACGGCGTCGCCGGCTGACGCACTGAACCCACCGACGCCCCGCCGACCACTGGTCGGCGGGGCGTCGGCGTGTGGGCACGGCCTCGCTCGGCGGGCGCGGGGACCGGACCTCCGTCAGCCGATCTGCAGCGCCGTGCAACGCCAGCGCCCGTCGATCCCCTCCAGCCGTGCCGCGACCGCGTGCGCCCGCCCTCCCCGTCGGGCCACGGCGCTGACCTCGGCCACCCCGTCCACCGGCTCGCAGACCCGCACCGACCCCAGCAGCAGCGGTGCGGTCCCCTCGGTGCACCAGCGCGGCCGGCGGCGACCGCTGAGGGCCTGGAAGAGCGCCGGGCTCACCAGCGACTGCAACTGGCCGATCGGCCGGCGGCCGGCGAACGCCTCGAGGGTGAGGGTGACCAGGCGCCGTCCGGCGGCCTGCGGGTCGGGCAGCTCGGCCCGGCGCGTCCAGGCCGGACCGAAGTCCGCCGCATCACCGGCCGGCCGGACCGGCTGGTCCAGCCGCGGCCGCGGACCGGGCGGAGGTGTCGGCCGTGGTGTACGCCGGCCCGGGACCAGCAGCCGCACCGGCACGCGCGGGTCCTCCAGCGGAGGTCCGGGCGTGGGGACGGCGACCAGGTGCAGCCGCCGGGGCGCCGGCGCCGGAGCGGCGGTCAGCGACGGGGGCGCAGGTGGTGCGGGGGCGAGGCTCGGCGAGGCGGTCATCGGTGTCTCCTCGAGACGACGGGGAACGGCGGATCGGGGCGGGCGGCGCGGTCAGGTCGGGGGCCGCAGCACCTGACCGGGCAGCAGCAGGTCCGGATCGGGGCCGATGACGGCGGCGTTGGCCTGCCACCACGCCTGCACGGCGGAGGCGATCTCGGCGTCGGCGACCGGGTGCCCGGGCCGGCGACCGGTGAGCCAGTCGCGGGCGATGTCCCACAGGCAGTCGCCGCGGAGGACGACGTGCTCCCCGGCCGCTGGTCCGGGCCAGTCGGGGACCGGGGGCGGGGGACCGGGCAGGTCGGTCCCCGGTCCGCCCGGCCAGTCGGCCTGCACCACGGGCGCGGGGGAGCCCGATGACCAGTCCGTCCCGGGAGCGCTCGTCTCGGCCGAGGCGGTGACCAGTGGGCTCGCTCCGGCGGGCAGTGCGATGGGCGCTGCAGTGCTGAGGCCCACGCCGATCGCGATGGCCGCGACCCGCCGGGCGCCGGCGGGCAGCACGCCGCGCAGCAGCACCCCGGCCGTCCGGCCGGCCAGGCCCGGGGCGGCGCTCGCTGCGGTCAGCAGCAGGCCGAGCGCGCCCCAGGCCCAGCACGCCCAGGCCAGCGCGGTCACCGCCACCAGCACCAGGGCGTCCGGACCGGCGGTGTCGACCAGCCGCTGCGGGTCGGCCAGCGCAGTGCGGACCGCTCCCGGCCCGGGGCCGAGCCAGCGCAGGCCGCCGGCGACGAGGACGAACGTCGTCGTCGTCGCCGTCCAGCGCACCACGGACATGCCCACTCCGGTCACAGCGATGACCAAACACCATCAACGAAAGCAAATGCAACCAAACGCAAGGATCTGTGGACGGGCTAGCCTCCGTCCATGCGCTGGGAGCAGCTCTTCGCCGACCTCGAGGCCCAGATGGCGGAGCAGGAGGCCGCCGTCGACCAGGCCGACGAGGCCTCCCGGGCGCGCGCCGAGCACGGCCGGATCCGGCTGGCCGACCGGCTGCGGGGCGCGACCGGGCAGGAGGTCTCCCTCAGCTGCGGCGCCGGTGAGCTGGCCGGGCGGCTGGTCGACGTGGGCGTCGACTGGGTGCTGCTGGTCGATCAGCAGCACCGCGAGGTGCTGGTCGCGCTGGGTGCGGTGCGCGCGGTGTCCGGGCTCACCGCCGTGACCGCCGCGGCTGCCGCGGAGGGCGTCGTCGACCGGTCGCTGGACCTGCGGCGGGCGGCGCGGGCGCTGGCCCGGGACCGGGCCGCCCTGCACTGCCTGCTGGCGGACGGCGCCGTGCTGGCCGGCACGGTCGACCGGGTCGGCGCGGACTTCCTGGAGCTGGCCGAGCACCCCGTCGACGAGCCCCGCCGTCGTGGGGTGGTCACCGGGGTGCGGGCGGTGTCACTGGGCGCGCTCGTCGCGCTCCGGACGGCCGGGCCGGCGCTCGGCTGAGCACCCGGCGATCGGCTCAGCGGGTGGAGTCGACCTCGGCGTCGTCCGGGACCGGCTCCTCGGTGACGGCCGAGGAGCGCGCCTCGGCGTACTTCTGCTGGATGAACCGCTCCAGCTCGTCCTTCTCGACCCGCCACTGGCCCCGCCCGCCGATCTGGATGGCGATCAGCTCCTTGCGGCGCACCAGTGCGTAGGCCTGTGACCAGGAGACGTTGAGGATCTCCGCGACGTCGTCGAGGGTCAGGAAGCGCTGGGTGGCCATGGGGTCGGTGTTCTCCCGTCGAAGGTGCCCGCCAGTGTGGCAGTCGGGTGACAGCGGCCCGGACGGTCCACCCGAAGGTGTGGACAACGGCTGCGCACCGGCTCGCCCCTCGGTCATGATCTCCCCCCGCGACCCCGTACGGCGAGGTCAGCCGGGTGACCGGCCGGAGACGGACAGGCAGGCGAGGGATGACCGGGCGAGGGATGACCGACCGATGAGCGCGCCCACCGCGGCGCCGTCCGGCGCGCGCACCGACACGGCTCCACCCGGCCCGGCGGCCCGCCGGGTCCGCCCGCCCCGCTGGCTGGACCTGCGGCTGGTGCTCGGGGTCCTGCTGGTCCTCGGCTCGGTGCTGGTGGGCGCCCGGGTGGTGACGGCCGCGGACGCGACCGTGCCCGTCTGGTCGGCGGCCGGTGACCTGGCGGCCGGCACCGTGCTGTCCGACGCCGACCTCGTGCCGGTCGCCGTCCGTCTGGACGACGTCGCGGAGGCCTACCTGGCCACCAGCACCCGACCCGCCGGCCGGGTGCTCGCCCGCGCGGTCCGGGCCGGCGAGCTCCTGCCGCGATCGGTGCTCGAGGAGGCCGGTGACCTGGTGCAGCTCGCGCTGCCGGTGCAGGCTGGCTACGTCCCGCCCGGGCTCGACCGCGGGCAGGTGGTGGACGTCTACGCCGTGGCCGACCCGGTGGTGGGCGGTTCCGCGCCGACCGGTGGCGGGGTGGACGTCGTGGTGTCCGGTGCACCGGTGCAGGCGGTCACCGGGCGCGGGGACGGCGTGCTCTCCACCGCCACCTCGACCGTGCAGGTGGTGGTCGCCGTGGCCGCCGAGGACGCTGCCGACGTGCTCGCCTCCATCGGGGGGCGAGGCCTGGTGGTCGTCGTCCGGAACTCCGTCGAGGCCACGGCCGGCCCCGGCGGCGCCGCGGCCGGGGCCGTCCCGGCCGGGCCGACCGACTGATGGCCCTGCAGGTTTTCACCGCGGTCACCGGCGCGTCCTGGGAGTCCGAGCTCGTCGGGGCGCTGGACCGTGAGGACCACGGGGTCACCGTCGTCCGGCGCTGCGTCGACGTCGCCGACCTGCTGGCCGCCGCGACGACCGGCACCGGCCAGGCGGCGCTCCTGTCGGCCGAGCTGCGCCGGCTGGACGGCGCGGCGGTGGCCCGGTTGACCGCCGCCGGCATCGCGGTCGTCGGGCTGGTCGAACCCGGCGACACCCGGGCGGCCGACCGGCTCCGCCAGCTCGGCGTCGTCCGGGTGCTGTCCGCCGACGCCCCGGCCGAGGAGATCGCCCGCGCGCTGCGGGACGCGGTGAGCGGCGGGCCGGTGGGTGGCCACGACGTCGGTGACCCACGGTCGGCGCTGCCGGTGCTGGGGCTCCCGCCCGAGGAGTCCACCCGCCCGGCCGGTCGGGGACGGGTGGTCGCGGTCTGGGGCCCGACCGGGGCGCCCGGCCGCACCACCGTGGCCGTCGGGCTCGCGGACGAGGCGGCGCGGCTGGAGGTGTCCACGCTGCTGGTGGACGCCGACGTCTACGGCGGGGTGGTCGCCCAGGTGCTGGGCCTGCTGGACGAGTCACCCGGCGTCGCAGCAGCCGCCCGGCAGGCGGCGGCGGGGACCCTGGACGTCGCCGCGCTGGCGCGTCTGGCGTGGGCGGTGGACCCGCACCTGCGGGTGCTGACCGGCCTGGCCCGGGCCGACCGGTGGCCCGAGCTGCGGCCGCAGGCCGTCGCCGTGGTGCTCGAGGAGGCGCGGCGCCTGGCAGCGCTGACCGTCGTCGACTGCGGGTTCTGTCTGGAGGCGGACGAGGAGCTCTCCTTCGACACCGCAGCTCCGCGCCGGAACGGGGCCACCCTCACCGTGCTGGAGGAGGCCGACGAGGTGCTCTGCGTCAGCGGCGCCGACCCGGTCGCCCTGCAGCGCACCGTCCGGGCACTGGCCGAGCTGCGCGAGGTGCTGCCGGACGTGGAGCCGGTCGTGGTGGTCAACCAGCTCCGCCGGGGTCCGGTGCCCGGTGACGCGCGGCAGGAGATCGCCGGTGCGCTGAGCCGCTTCGCCGGCCGCGAGGTCCGCGCCTTCCTCCCGTCCGATCGGCGGGCCACCGACGCCGTCCTGGCAGCCGGGCGGACGCTGGCCGAGGTCGCACCCGCCTCCGCACTGCGCACCGGACTGCGCACGCTGGCCGCGCAGCTCAGCGGGGCCACCGAGCCGGGCGGTCGTCGGCGGCGGCGCTCCCGCTGAGCGGCGCCGGCCGGGCGGCGGTGCTCCCGCGGGGCCGGGCAGGGGGTGGGGTCAGCGGACGTGGGCCCGGCCCGTAGCGTGGACGCAGCACCAGTGAGGGAGGTCACGTTGGTCGAACGGCTCACCGCGTTGGACGCGTCCTTCCTGTACCTCGAGGAACCGGGCACCCCGATGCACGTCGGTGCGGTGCTGGTCCTGGAGTGCCCGTCCGGGACGCTGGACCACGACGCGCTGATCGAACTGGTGCGCGCCCGGCTGCCCCTGGTGCCTCGGTACCGGCAGAAGGTGCTCGAGGTGCCCGGCCACCTGGCCAACCCGGCCTGGGTCGACGACCCCGACTTCGACGTGAGCTACCACGTCCGGCGGTCCGCGCTGCCCCGTCCCGGCACCGAGGAGCAACTGCTGGACCTGGTCGCCCGGCTCACCGCCCGGCCGCTGGACCTCAGCCGGCCGCTGTGGGAGATGTACCTCGTCGAGGGGCTGGCCGGCGACCGCACGGCGGTGGTGACCAAGACCCACCCCGCGCTCGTCGACGGGCTCGGGGCCATCGACATCGGGCAGGTCATCCTCGACCCGGACCCGGACGCTGATCCCGCTCCGACGGCAGCGGACGAGTGGCGCCCGCGCCGTCCGCCGGGGTCCGCCGCCCTGGTCTGGGAGGCGGTGGAGGACTACCTGCAGCGCCCCTCGGCGGTGCTCGAGACCGCCCGGACGGCAGCGGGTGACCTGCGGGCCACCGCGACCCGCTGGGCCGGGGTGGCCGGCGGGCTGGTGGCTGCGGTCGCCCGCACGGCGGTGTCCCCGGCGCCGGTGAGCCCGCTGAACGCACCCATCGGGCGGCAGCGCCGGGTGGCCGTCGCCCGCGCCTCATTGGACGACCTGCGGACGGTGCGCAAGGCGCACGGCGGCACGGTCAACGACGTCCTGCTGACCTCGGTGACCGGCGCACTGCGGGAGTGGCTGCTCTCCCGGGGGGAGCCGGTGGTGGGCAGCACCTCGATCCGGGCCCTGGTCCCGGTGTCGGTGCGGGCCGAGGAGGACGGTGCGGCCAACGAGGTCCGGTCGTTCCTGGTCGACCTGCCGGTGGGGGAGCCGAACCCGCGGGTGCGGTTGGCCCGGATCAGCTTCGCCATGCGCGGCCTGGCGCCCAGCGGGCAGTCGGTCGGTGCGGACACGCTCAGCGCGCTGTCGGGTTTCGCCCCGCCGACGCTGCACGCCCTCGGTGCCCGCGCCGCCAGCGGGCTCTCCCGGCGGCTGTTCAACCTGGTGGTCACCAACGTGCCCGGCCCGCAGGTGCCGCTCTACGCGGGCACCGCACGGATGGTCGAGGTCTACCCGGTGGTCCCCCTGGTCCGTGGTCAGGGGCTGGCGATCGGGCTGACCAGCTACGACGGCACCGTCTACTTCGGGTTGAACGCGGACCGGGACAGCGTCAGCGACGT
The DNA here is from genome assembly GCF_026968025.1 of Modestobacter sp. VKM Ac-2978. NCBI lineage: Bacteria > Bacillati > Actinomycetota > Actinomycetes > Geodermatophilales > Geodermatophilaceae > Modestobacter > Modestobacter sp. VKM Ac-2978. The sequence continues at coordinate 69,416 of NZ_JAPVBP010000008.1, forward strand.
CGACGTCCTCGCCGACCTCATCGAGCAGGAGATCGCCTACCTGGTGGAGGCGTCGAGCTGACGGAGGGCTCCGCTGTCCCCACCGCCCGCGGGCTCGCGGCGCTCAGCTGACGCGGGACTGGGAAGATCGTCGGGTCAGCGGCGTTGATGTCGCTGGAACTCTCGACCTGGAGGAGGCGAACCGGTGCGCGTGTACCTGCCGGCCACGACGACCGTGCTGCAGCGGTTGCTCGACGAGGGCCGACTGGAGGGACCGCACACGGTCTTCACGGTCACCCCGCAGCTGCGGGACTTCTACGAACTGAGCGACGACGCCGAGGAGTTGGAGTACGCGGCCCTGCTCGCGGCGGCGCGGGCGAGTCTCCGGTTGATGGACGTCGACCCGCTGGCCGCCCGCCGCCGGGTGGTGCTCGCTGCGGACGTCCCGGAGACCTCGGTGACCCCCATCCAGGACGAGGGGGCCGACGCCGGTGCCGCCCGCACCACGGCCGACCTGGCCACCTCCGACATCGCCAGTGCGCTCATCGACGGGGCCGAGGCGGAGGCGGACGTCCGCGCGGCGACCGCCGTCGTGCTGGAGGCCGACCTGGGGAGCGAGGAGGCGCAGTTCGTCGTCGACCAGGCGGAGGGGCACGAGCTGGCCTGGTACGCGACCCAGGAGATCGGCCCGGCGCTCGAGCTGCTCTGACCGGTCGGTCCTCCCTCACGCGTCGACCGGCTCGTGGCGGTGCCGGGCGACCTGCACCCGGGTGACCTCCTGCGGCGTCACCAGCCAGCCCGAACCCGGCCGCGCGGGCAGCGGCGTGCGGGGCAGCCGGAGCCCGAGCAGCTCGGCGTCCCCGGGTGCCGGCCGCAGCAGCACAGCCGTGCGGCCGCGGCGCAGCGCGGCAGCCGGACCGCGGAACGCCCCGGCGACCTCCGCCGCGGTCCCGGCGCCGACGACCGCCGTCCGGCCGGGCGTGGAGCCGAGCGCGGTGAGCACGTCGCCGACCTCGTCGGAGAGCGAGCTCAGGTCGTCGGCGAGCACGAGGACCCGGCGTTCCTCGTGCCGGGCCAGCCAGCTGCGCACCCCTGCGGCGTCCGTGCTCGACAGCTGAGCGCAGGCGGGCTGCGGCCGACCGTCGGCCGCTGGGCTCTCCGCGGTGAGCGGCGCGGGGGTCGGCTCGGAGACCAGGGTCAGGACGGCGGCCCCGGCCGACCGGCCGTGCGCGCCGAAGGCCCGCAGTGCGCTGGACCGGCCGCTGCCCGGAGGACCGACCACCAGCAGGCCGCCGGTGCGCGCGAGGTCCACGCCGACCGCCGCACCGGCGTCGCCGCCGGGGCCGATGGGCAACCACCACGTCCGGGGTCCGGCACCGGCCTGTCCGGCGACGGTGGAGGTCGGGCCGGGCAGCGGGAGACGCGGGTCGTCGGGCAGCTCGACCACCCGTACGGGCGGCGGGCACGGTGCGCCCGGCGGGTCGACGGCGGGCACCAGTGGAGTGCGGGGCAGCGCCAGCTGGCACTCGGCGGCCTCTTCGCCGACCAGGGCGCGCCCGGGCGGGCGGTGGCCGGGCACCGCCCGCCCGGCCACGCCGGCCACCGCGTAGTCGGCCCGGTCGGGCAGCGGCAGCACCAGGCGTTCGCGGACAGCGCCGGCCAGCCGGCCACCGGGGACGGCGCGCTCGGCGGTGAGTGCGACGGTCAGGCCGACGGCGGCGCCGTCCCGCGCGAGCCGCAGCAGCGCCGCCGCACCGATGGCGGGGTCGGCGGCCTCCAGTTGTGCGGCCACGCTCTCGTAGCCGTCGACCAGCAGGAGGAGGTGCGGTCCGTGGTGCCCCTCATCGCCGCCACCGCCACCGCCACCGCCACGGCGTCGGTCCACCTCCTCGGTCAGGCGGGCCAGCAGCCGCACCGTGCGGTGCGCGTCGTCCCGGCCGACGGCCGTGCCCGTGTGCGGCAGGCCGCGGGCCAGCCCCGCGAGACTCCCGCCGCCGTGGTCGAGCACGTGCACCTGCAGGCGACCGGGCGGCAGGTGGTGGACCGCCTCGCCCAGCACGGTGCGCAGCGCGGTGGTCCGCCCACTCCAGGGGCCACCCACCACCAACCAGCCGCCACCGGTGGCCAGGTCCAGCTCCAGCGGGGTCTGCAGCTGCGTGTCGGGGGAGTCGCGCAGGCCGAGCCGGAGCCGGGACGCCGGTGCCCCCGACGACCAGCGGTCGAGAGCGGCGGCGGGGAGCTCGTCGGGCAGCGGGGGGAGCCAGGGGCGGTGCGGCGGGCTGATCCCGTCCGCCCGCGCCCGCTCCGCGAGTGCCCGGACCAGCCGCTGCAGGTCGCTGGGGCCTTCGCCGCCGCCCGGTTCCCCGGGCTGCGGTGGACCTGGCCGTGGCGGCCACGGACGCCGGGCGACGGTCAGCGGTGCCACGGTCGGCGCCGACCGGCCGGAGACCTGCGCCACCTGCAGGAGCACGGCCGGCCCGTTGCCGGCCCGCAGGTAGGCCCGGCCCGGACGGTCGGGGGGCAGGTGCGCGGGCAGGGTGCTGCCGAGCACGTCCCTGGCGTCGCCCTCGTCCGTGGTCCGGAGGCAGATCCGCAGCGAGCAGTTCGCCCGGATCTCCGGGCTCACCACACCGGCCGGGCGCTGCGTGGCCAGCACCAGGTGCACGCCGAGCGACCGGCCGCGCTGGGCGATGCCCACCAGGCCGCTGACGAAGCCCGGGAGCTCCTCGGCCAGGGTGGCGAACTCGTCGACCACGATCACCAGGCGGCTTGCGGCGACCGGCACCGGCAGCGAGGCGAGGTCCCGCACGCCGTGCTCGGCCAGCAGGCGTTCCCGGCGGGTCAGCTCCGCCGACAGGGACCGCAGCGCCCGCGCCGTGGACTGGGGGTCCAGGTCGGTCAGCAACCCCACCGTGTGCGGGAGCGCCGCCGCCTCCCCGAAGGCCGCTCCGCCCTTGTAGTCGATCAGCAGGAAGCTGCACCGGTCCGGCGGATGGTGCTGGGCCAGGCTGGCCACCAGGGTCTGCAGCAGCTCCGACTTGCCCGCGCCGGTGGTGCCGGCGATGAGCGCGTGCGGGCCGTCGGCGACCAGGTCGATCCCCACCGGCCCGTCGCCGGCGACGCCCACCGTGGCCAGGAGGCGGCTGCGCACCCGGTCCCAGGCGCCGGACACCTGCTCGTGGCCCGGGTCCAGCCGGAGCCCGGAGGCCGGGAGGTCGAGCAGTCGGGCCGCGCTGGGCAGCTCACCGGCGGACGCCGGGACGGCGAGCCGGGCCAGGTCCCGCGCGATCCGGTCGGCCGTCGCCGGGCCGACCGCGTCCAGGTCGACGAGCCGCTCCTGGTCGGCGCCGGGCAGTCGCAACCGGCCTCCGGTGCCGGTCTCCCCGGCGACCTGGAGACGGGCCAGCGCCGGCAGCGGGAGGGCGGCCTCGGACCCGGCCACCTCCAGCCACACGGCCCGTTCGCCCGCCCGCGCGACCAGGGCTGCGGTCGCCTGGTCGACCGGCCCGTCTAGCACGACCAGCGTCCGGGGCTCGGCGTCGGCTCCCGCGGTCGGGGCGCCGGACAGCACGGCCAGCAGCCGGTCGGGGACGGGCTCGCCCGGGACGACCACCCCCTGCAGGTGCGGCAGCCAGCGGCACCACCGCCAGTCCGCGAGCTCGGGCTGGCCGCTCACGAGCACGATCCGCAGGCCCGCCGGAGGGGTCAGCACGGCCAGCTGGCAGACCAGTGCGCGCGCCACGCCCAGGACTGCCGGCCGCGGCCCCACGACCCCCAGACCCGTCCCGGTGGGCAGCGGCAGCGCCACCGGCAGGTGCTCGGCCAGGACGGCGGAACGGTTCCCGCCGGGCTCGGCGGTGGTGACGGTGGTGGTGCCCGGACCCGTGCCCAGCCGCACGCTGAGCAGGGCGGCGGCCGCGCTGCTCCGGGACCACAACGGGCTGCTGCGCCGACGCGCCGCGGCAGCCAGCAGGGCGAGGTCGGGGTGCTCGGCCTCCTGTGCCGCGCGGTGCGCCGCGACCGCACGGCTGAGTTCGGCATCGGCCAGGGCCAGCGCCACGGCGTGCTCGGCGACCTCCCGGCGGTGGCCGCGGCGGCCGGACAGCCGGTCCGACGACCAGCTGGCCACGGCGACGACCGGGCTCAGCAGGGCGAAGAAGAGGAAGTGCGGCGTGGCGAGGAGCCAGGCCATCAGCACCCCGCCGAACGCCGGGAGCGCGACGGCGACCCAGCCCAGCCGTCGCCGTGACGGCTCGGACGGGGGCGTCGGCCGGAGCACCGTCGTGCTCCCCGGAGCAGGCGGGGTCAGCGGGAGAGGGCGGACGTGCACACGCCCCGCCGGTGCGGCGGCGCACTCCAGACCGGCGCCGCGGGGGCCGGTCAGCCGGAGAGCGCTGGCACCCACCCGGAGCGTCGAGTCGACCGGCCACTCCTGCGCATCGGCACCCACGGGGGTGGTCGCACCGGAGCGGTCGGTCATCGTGGTGCCGTTGGAGGAACCGAGGTCGGCGACCGTGACCCGGCCCTCGGCCACGGACACGACGACGTGACGTCGCGAGACGTCCGGGTCCTCGAGCGTCAGCCCGCAGGCCGCGCCGCGGCCGACGACCAGCGCCCCCTGGCCGAGCGCGACGGTACGGCCGGCATCGGCCCCCGCCGCGACGTGCAGCTCGAGTGCACCGCCGTCGGCCGGGTCGCGGGGGCCGGGGCGGCCCCACCCGAGCAGCGCGCCGTGGCGCAGGGCCTCCGACGTCAGCGGGGTGCTGGCCGGCAGGGCGCTCGACCCGGACCACAGCTGGGCCGGGGGGAGGCGGAGCCGGTCGGACAGGCACGCCTGGACGTCGCCGAGCACGGCCTCCTCGGGTGCCCGTACCTCGACGTCGAGGACGCCGTCGGGCGCCTGCAGCGTCCAGCAGCGGGCGGTGTGCTCGCCGGGCGTCGACGTCATGCGGGACACCGCACCGGGGACCTGACCACCCGGTGATGGTGCCGGTGGCCGACGCGGTCGCGGGGGTCTCGATCGACATCTGTGGACGACCGGGTGGGCTGTGGACAGCCGCGGTCGCGCGCGCCGCGGCGGCCCTACGTTCGGACCCCGCCGGGACGTCCCCGGCAGCTGAGGAGGGGTCATGAAGGTCGACATCGCGACGCTGGACACGATGGCAGGGCGGTGCCGGGCGGAGGCCGCCGACACCTCGGCCCGGCACGCGACGCTGTCCGCCGGGATCAACAGCTCGGTGCTGGAGGGCTGGACCGACAGTCAGGCCGCGGTGCAGTTCAGCGAGCTCTACGAGAAGTGGCGGCTGTCCAGTCAGGGGGTGAGCGAGGCGCTCACCGGCATGGGGCAGCTGCTCACCAGCGTCTCCTCGGCCTACCAGCAGCACGAGGCCGAGATGGCCGCCCGGATCGGTGCCATGCTCTGACGCCGGCGCGGCACAGCGCAGCCGCCGGTCGGGCGGGTCAGCCTGGGGCGGGGGTCCCGGGCACCGCCGGCAGTCCGGCCGGGCTGTCGCGGCGCTGGAGCACCGTCAGTCGCTCCCACGGCAGGATCGACAGGATCGCGACGCAGTGCGGCAGGAAGATGATCGTGACCCCGGCGTAGACCATCGCGTGGAAGCCGAGCAGGAAGAGCACCAGCCCGATCCGGGCCCGGTCGGTGCGCACCAGCAGGATCAGCGGTGCCGCCAGCTCGAGCCCGATCATCACCCACTGCACCGTCGGCAGCAGCCAGGCCACGTCCAGCGTCCACATCGACAGGTCGGTGCCCCGGCGGACCAGCGCGCGGGTCAGCGTGGCACCGGTCGCCCAGTCCCAGCCGCCGAACCGGATCTTCGCCCAGGCGGCGAGGAAGTAGGTGAGCATCACGGTGACCAGCACGGCCGCCATCGCGAACCCGGCGGCCTCCGAGGAGCGCCGGTCCCGCAGCCGCGCCCGCCCGATCGTCGGCAACACCGCCAGGGCGACCAGGAAGGCGATCCGGTCGTGGTCGACCTTCCCGTAGCTCATCGCGATGACCATCCACTCCGAGTAGAGGAGGAAGACGGCGAGGCCGAGCAGCCGTGGCGCCCGGCCGGTGGCGGCGGCCACCGCGGCGATCACCAGCGCCCACTGGACGACCAGCACGAGGGTGTGCGTCGGGGTGGGCAGGTTCAGCAGCCGGCCGATGAGCAGCGGCGCGTACCAGTCGGTGGGCACGTCGGCGTGGGCGCGCACCCACGCCGTGGTCAGGAAGACGTCGACCGGGATGAACAGGTAGGCGATGGCCCGGAAGACCGCGATCCGGGCCAGCGGCACCGGGCGGAACCACCAGCGGGGCGTGCCGGGGACGGCCGGCGCCACCTCCGGGCGCACCGGCGCGGCAGTGCCTGGGGTGGTCGCTGCGGTGCTCACTCGCCGTCCTCCAGCTGGTACTCGATCAGCACCTGGTCGGTGACGTCGCCGGTCCGCTGGCCGCCCTCGAGGTCGATGCGGCGCTGCACGACCTGCACCTCCACCAGCTCCTCGGCGGCGGGGTTGCGCTCGGCGTAGGAGTCGGCGAGGAGCCCGAGCAACGAGGGGTCCTCGTGGATCCGGGGCAGCTGACCCTCGAACTCGGCCCGGCGCAGCCCCACCTCACCCCCGGAGAGGCGGACCTCCTCGCCCGCGGCGGTCAGCCCGACCACCCGGGTCGAGACGACCGGGGTGTCGGGGTTCGCGCGGGTGGAGTACATCCGGAACGGACCGAAGGGGAAGGTGTCGTCGTCCCCCCACACCGTGCCGGCCAGCAGCAGGGCCAGCACGATCGCGGCCGCGGCCAGTCGGGCGCGCCGCCCACCCGGGGTCAGGCGCTCGACCTCGGCCTCGGCGGGCAGCTCAGGGGCGGACTGCAGGGGCACCGGGTCATCGTAGGATCGGCGCCCGTCCAGACGGGTCATCGTCGCTCCGTGGCGGGCAGCCGGGCGCACGCGTGCACCCGGCCGCCCCGGCAGTCCCACCTGCGTCGTCCGTCACCCGATGTCGACCAGCGGGAGCAGCCAGATGCAGTTCGGCCAGAACTGATGCTGCCTCGCCGCTGACCTGCTTGTGGACCTCGGTATTCCGCGTTGACCTGCATGATTACCTATCGGCACCTATCACCGTTCGTTGCTCGGTGCCGCCGTCGTGTGCCATGTATGTGCCATCGGTGTGCCATGGCCGGAACGTTGCGGGGTCGGTCAGGCCGCCGGGGCGCGGGCACCCCGGACGGGTCGCCTACTCGGTTCAGTACGACTGGGGACCGGGCAAACACGTGCGGCAGCTGGCTGACAGGGTGCGGCTGCCCGAGTGCTGAGCCGATTTGTCGGCACCGGCATTTACCGTCCGCGTCATGACACGCCCCGGGATGATGCCCGACCGCTGGTTCAGCCGAGACCTGCCGGTTCTCGTCGAGGCTGTGCGCCACTTCGACACCTACACCGACCCGCTCGCCGCTGACACGGTCGCCGAGCGGCTGGGATGGGACGTCGAGGAGGTCATGGCGGCCGTGCGGGCGCTCAGTCGCGGCGGCTACGTCAAAGAACAGCGGGCGACCATGGCCTCCCGGCCCGGCGACACGATCAAGAACGTGTCGCCGGAGGCGTACCGGGAGGCCGGTGCATGGCCTAGCCCGGACACGGCCGCTGACCGGCTCCTGGCGGCCCTGCAGGCGGCCGTGGACAAGGCTCCCGAGGGGGAGGCAAAGAACCGCGCCCGGCGCATTCTCGATGGCGTCGTGGCCGCCGGTCGGGACTTCGCGGTCGACGTCGCTGGCGGCGTGGTCACCGGCCAGATCACGACGTGACCGCCACGGACAAAGCCGCCGCCGTCCTGTTCATCGTCGCCTGTCTGGCGGAGCTGGGCGGTGTAATCCTGATCGTCCGCGAGGCACGAAGGGCGGCAGATGCCATCCGCCGATACCAGCACGGCCTTGAGGTATGGCAGGGAAACCGACCGCCCTTATACGAGGTCCACGAGCAACGCGCCCCCGTGACCATGGGCGACCTGTACACACAGACCCACAGCCAGATGGCAGTGCTGCAGGGGACAGTGCCGGAGCTGCTGGACGCACGGGTACGTGTGGCAACCGCTGCCTTGCTGTTGGTCCTCGGCATTGTGGCCGGCACGGTGGGCAACTTCCTGACCTTGTGAGGCCAGCACCGCACCCCGGTTACAGGCGGCGCCAGAAGTAGAAGGCGGCGGCCTCGGTGGCGGGCATGGTCCAGTCCTTCCCGAGCAGCGGGGGTATCGGGGCATCGAGTGCACCTACGCGGAAGCCGTTGCGCGCGTAGAAGCGCGACAGGCCCTCGACGTCGAGGTTCGGGGTCACGTTGCCAAACCATGCCCTCACACCCCGAGCACGCAGTCGCTGGGCCATGTCGTCGATCAGCTGTGCGCCGATCCCGCGCCCTCTGACGTCGCGTCGGACGGCCAGTAGGTCCAGCTCGCTGTGCGCGTCGAGCACCTTGGCGTAGCCGAGGGGGTCGCTTCCCATCATCTGCTGGGCGGTGGCACTGGCCACCGCGACGGCGGCCCTGTTGCTAAGCCCGGCGCCGAGCAGTTCACCCGTGGCCTGGTCGACGTAGCGCAGGATCAGCGGGGCGTACAGGTAGTCCACGTCAGCCATGGGGACGGCGTTCGGTGCGATGTTGTCGAAGTGCTCGGAGAAGAAGGCTTGGACGGCCGCCCGCTCGGCATCGGCCGTGACGTCCTCGATCATGCCGGAGCGCAGGTGCAGTACACCGCGAAGTTCTCGTTCGCGGGCATGGGGGTGGCGTGCTCGGCGACGTCGAGCAGGGTGACGGTCTCCCAGTTCGGCAGCTCAGCGAAGTGCGCCAGCGTGTCGGCGAGCAGCTCGGCCGACTTGCGGTCTGTGCTTGTCAGGTCTTCCGCCTCCATTGTGGCCAGCCGGCCAGCGGCCGTGACCGCGTGCCTGAGCCAGTGAACGACGTACAGGGTGCAACTGGATTCGTGCGATCGAGACGTCACCCGGTCAGTCTGGCGCAGCGAAACCCGCCGGCGTCGTGCTGCTCAGGGGCATGTCAGCCGCGCGCGCATGGCCGCCGCGTTGCCGGCCGGCGGTGGGCCGACGCGTGCCCGGCACCGGCCCCGGGACTCGCCGGCCGGTGCACCGGCAGGCCGGTGGCTGCCGTCCACGCCGTGCACGCCGCCAGGTGGCGCTGATGGGCATGGGCAACCCGCAGGGCGTGGTCGCCGGCGTTGTCGCCGTCCCAGTCGCGGGGGTCGAACGCTCGCAGCTCGGCCGGCGGTCGGGTGGCGTGACCGATCAGCACCGCGCGGCGCCTCACGCTGCGCCGCCGAGCCGCGAGCCATGGGCAGCCGGGGCGGGCTCGTAGGATGTGGAACGTGCCGTCCGCTGTGATCGCGCTGCCGAGCAAGACGAAGATCAACAAGTGCGGCGCCCTCCTGCAGCAGCACGTCGACCCCGTGTCCGGAAGGGTGCGCGCACCGCGTACCGATGAGGCGCTGGAGGCCGTGGAGGTGGTGAACCTCTTCCGGTCGGCGCACAGCTACCCGCTGACCAAGGTGCAGATGGGCGTTCGCAGCATGATGCGCACGCTGGAGTGCGAGCTACCTCCTACGCAGCGTCTGAAGCGGTTCGATCGCATCGTCCGCAAGCTGAGCCGGATGCAGAACAGCAGCCTGGCACGCCTCCAGGACGTAGGTGGCGTGCGTGCGGTGTGCTCGGACCCCGACGAGGCGAAGCGTGTGTTGACTCGCCTGCAGAGTCAGTGGGGGGAGGCGATCGTTAAGACGACGGACTACGTCGCCAACCCCCAGGACACGGGCTACAGGGCCGTGCACCTCATCGTGCGGAGGGACGATCGGCTCATCGAGGTGCAGATCCGCACGCGCAGGCAGCAGTTCTGGGCGGACGCCGTAGAGTCCGCAGACAGCCGCCGGGGGCTTACGCTTAAGGACGGCACCGGACCTGCCGAGATGATGAACTACTTCGCTCTCAGTGGTGAGGTGATCTACCGGCAGGAGTACGAGGTGCCCTTGGATGAGGAACTGGTCTCACGGTTCCAGGCAGCTCGGAGCGCGGTGGTGGCCGCTGGCTACTATCGACAGTGATGGGCGGAGGGACGATATGAGCGGCAAGACGGTGCACGTCCTGCTGGTGTACAGCTACGCCGAGGGCAAGCTGATGAGCCAGCAGGAGTTCTCGGACCGGCGGCAGGCTACGGAGGCGTACAACGCCGCGGAGGAAGCCTTCCGCGAGAAGAGCGGGTACGAGATCGTGCTGGTCGGCTCCGACAGCATCCAGACCATCATGCAAACTCACGGTCACTACTTCATGCGTTCGGATGAGCGACTGTTCTCCGAGCTGCTGACGTCGTCGCTGGACAGCTGACGTAGTCAGGCGCCCGAGGCCCCCGACCAGGTATCTGGTCGGGGGCCTCGGGCGTTGATGCGTTGCCCGCCAGCTGCTGCCTCGCCGCGCAGTGATGCGAGGTTCTGAACCCGTCAGACGGTCCTGGCGCCTCATGGACGGTCGGGGTCGAGGGGTGGGGGAGGGGTGTCCCCCCAGGTGGTCGGCCGCTCGTCGCCCGGCGGCGAGCAACACGGCGGTGACTCGCAGACCTAATCTCTGTGAACACACGTATCAAGATCGAGAGGCTCATTCGGCGCTTGTTCGACGCCGCGTCGCAGGCGTTGGTCGATCCCCGCACGGGGACGCTGGTCGGGCTGGCCGGCCTGCTCGTCTCGGTCGTGCAGAGGTGCTGACCCCGACCGCCGCTGCCCGGCGGGTGCACCAGGCAACGGCGGTGGTCGGCCACAGCGGCTACAGGTCGAGGACCGGCTGCATCGCCCACCACTCGCTGGACACCCACCGGCGGTCCAGCTGGGCGTCGGTCACCCCGTCGTCGACCGGCGCCCGGCGGGTCGGCGGCTCGTAGGGCCGGCCGGTGGCCAGATCGGTGACGACCTGGGCGGCGGTGTCCGGGTCGCGCACCACCCGGACCCGGACACCGGTGGGGGTGGTCGTCTCGTAGACGTCGGGCACCCGGCGGCCGTCAGGGCGGTCGCGGCCGGTCACGAGGTCACCCCGTCGCCGGCGGCATCGCGGCGCTGATGGAACTTGTCCAGCTCGTCGGCGGCGAGGCGCCGACCCTCGGCCTCGACGATCTTCACCAGGTCGGCCAGCAGGTTGTTGTCCACGCCGCCCTGCAGCGGCTGGCGGGGCGGCTCCTGGCCGAGCCGGCGGTGCGTCTGGCCGAGCTGGTCGGCCGCTTGGGCACGGGCGTGCCGGGCGGCCCGGTGCCGCACGTAGGCGCCGAACACCGCATCGGCGATGACCGCGGCACGGAACTCCTCGGCTGCGGCCGCCTCCTCGGCGCGGGCCGTCTCCACCCGCTGGGCCAGCTGGGCGAGGGCGGCCTGGTCGAACTCGGTCAGCCGGCGCTCGCGGGCCACGGCCTGCTCGGCGGTGTGGGCCTGCAGCTGCGCCCGCAGCCGGGCGGCCTGGTCCTCCGCGTCGGCCAGCTGCTGCCGGGCGGCGTCGGGGTCGAGCGGGGCGGAGGTCGTGGTCTTGGTCATGGGTCAGTCCTCCTGCTTGTCGGTGCGGGTGCGGTCCAGCTCGGCGAACCCGAGCTGCAGGCGCAGGCGGGGGGACAGCTGGGCGCCGCGGTCGGCGGCGGCCAGCAGGGCGTCGGCCTTCTGCTGGTCGCCGGCACGCGGTGTCGGGTGGCGGCCGGTGCTGTTCGGCGCGGTGTCGTAGCCGTCGGCGAGCCGGTCGCGGCTGCTGTCGTTTCTGGTCGGCCAGGGCTGGCGGTTGGGCATCTTGGTCGGTCCTCTCGGGGGGATCGGGGGGAGAACTGGACACCCCTGGGGTGTCCGGGTGGGGTGCCGTGCCGGCGCTGGTCGGATCGCAGCCGCGAAGGATGACGCTGGCTCCCCGCCATACGTCCCGGTCCGCTGGCCATGGATCAGCGGGCTGGGTGCGCTTGACGCCGGCACGGCTGGCTCTGCGCAGACACCTCGGCCAGCTGCGGCTGGCGGGCGTCCTCTGGTTGTCAGTTGGTGGTCGGGTGTGGTGGTGGTCGGGGCGTCGACACGGTGGGTCAGCTGGCGGCGGACAGCGGGGTGAACGGGGAGACGAACGGGGTGGGGTAATGGGACGAAAGCTGCACTGCGACCCCGTAAGCACTCCCCTCCTGGGGGGAGGGGGGGATAGAAACCTCGATTTCGTCCCACCCCAGATCGCGGCGGTGATCTGCGAGAACGTCGGCGATCAGCGCCCCGTCGTCACTGGCCAGCCGCCAGGTGATCGGGCGCTTGTCGTTGTCGTCCTCGACGTCCTGGTCACCCTCGCGGTGGCCGTGCACCACGCCGATCGCCTGCAGCTCCTCGGCCTGGAACCGAGCCACCTTGCGGTCGATCGACGCCTCGCGGGCCAGCCCGGCGGTGGTCAACGGCTCGCCCAGCGCCAGAGTTGCCAGCACCGTCCGACGAGCGGCCGGCATGGAGTCCAGTGCCACCCGGCGCAGGAGGCTGATCACCAGCGGATCGGACAGCCCGAGGGCGCTCAGGCCGCGGGCGAGGCCGAGCAACTGGCGGATCAGCCGCATCGGCTCCTCGATGGTGGGCAGGTCCTCGATCTGCCGGCTGCCGTAGCCACTGCGGGGCACCGCTGCCCGGCCCCAGCAGGTCACCAGGGCGGCGTCCTCGACGGCCTGGTGCACGGTCTCAGGGATGACCACCGCAGGTGCCCGCCGGGCGGCGTCGGTGACCAGCTGGGCGGCGGTGGCGCGGGCGGCGGCCCGGTGCTCGGCCAACTCGCCCCGGCGGGCCAGTGCGGCTGCCCGACGCTTGGCAGGAGTGTCGCGGTCGGGCAGTCGGACGTAGACCCACCGCGGCCCCAGCTGGTCGTTGTGCACGGCCTGTCGGTCGATGGCGCCGGTGACCGCGGCGACGACGGTCGCCCGACCGTCCCAGGTCAGCGTCTGGTCGGTGGACACCCGTCCAGGCGGCGACACGTCGCGGCTGACGTGGCCGTCGTAGACCCGCCGCATCATGCCGAACACCTGGTCCCGGCCGCCCTGGTTGGAGTTGGCCAGCAGGCTGGACAGGTCCCCGAAGGTGAGCAACCCGCGGCGGCCAATCCTGACCAGCACCCCGGCCGGCACGGGCGACTTGTGCTTGGACCAGCTGAGCAGGCCGGCCGCGGTGACGTCGTCAAGGTGCCCGTCGGCCACGTCGTCGAGCAGCCGGACCGTCTCTGTCTTGCCGGAGCTGGGCGGTGCGACCAGCAGCAGCCATACCGGCTCGCCGTCGAGGTCGCGGGTAACCGCAGCGGCCAGGGCGAGCAGCACATGACCGGGATCGGACAGGTCCTGCCAGCCGCGCAGCTGCTCGACGAAGCCGGCCAGCGCCTGCAGCCCGGCCGACCGGCCAACGGCCGGCGCCGGCGCCGGCGCGACAAACACCGGCAGGGCGCGGCCGAGGTCGGCGACCCTCGCGTGCACGTCGGCCAGGTCCGCGGCCACGGCCTGGCCGACGGCCCAGGCCAGGATGCCGTCGAACTCAACCGAGGCGGCTGACCCCGACAGCACCCGAGCGCCAGCGTCGCCGACGCGTGCGCTGGTCATGACGTCGATGAACATCTGGCGCAGCCGGTCAGCGGCGTCGGCCGCGGCGTAATAGCCGGCGCGGGCCTCCTTCATCGCCCCGACGGCGAACCCGACCATGGCCTGGTGCCGGCTGTCGCCACCGGCCAGCTTCCCGCTCAGGCTGCGCAGCTTGGTGTCGAGCAGCCGCGGTCGTGTGGTTGCGGTGTGTTCGGCCAGGAAGCCCGCAACCTGGGCATCGGTGGCAGCGTCCGTGGCGTCGAGGGCGTCGTCGAGCGCGTCGGCCAGCGCGACCGGCAGCTCGGGCAGCTCGCCGGTCCGCAGCCACCGGTAGTCGCCGTCCTCGGCCGGGTGCTGCGACGGGACGACCAGGTTGACGCCGTTCCGACCGCGCACGTCGCCCCAACCCCGACCCAGCCGACCGGTGCTGTTGCCGATCAGGCGACCCGGCGGCATGGCGAACAGGTAGTGCCCGCGGAGAGTGTCGCCGCGGCGGGTGGCCTGCATCGGCGGCGCAGTGTCAATCAGGGCCTGGACGAGCAGCGAGGGCAGCTGCTGGGGATCGTCGACGTCGATCACCACCGCACCGGACCGGCCGGCGTGCAGCGCGATGCCGTAATTGGTGCCAGCGAACCAGGCCACGATCTGCTCGGGGTCGCGAGAGCTGTGCCGCTGCCAGCCCTTGCCGATCACGCCGCCCGGCTCCTTGGTCCCGGCCTTGACCGGGAGGACGTAGAACCCCGCCTTGGCGTAGGCCAGTGCGGCGGTCAGGGTGTCCACGTCACCGGCCAGAGCTGGGACACCCAGCCTGGTGTCGAGGACCGCCGGCGTGGTCACCGGGCACCAGCGCCCCGCCACCAGGCGATGGCCTCGGTCAGCACCAGGTCATTGCCGGCGCAGGTCGGCCGGTGCGGGACGTGCGGGACGCCGGCCGGCGCACGGCCACCGGCGGCAGCACGGCGGCGGGTGGACCGGTTGCCCCACACCAGGGCGGCACTGCAGGCCGGACAGCGACCCTGCAGGACGGCGAGCCGGCGGACGGTGATGCCCTCGCGGACGTCGTGCGGGGCGTCATCGGGGGTGTCGGGCAGGCACCAGCCGATCAGCTCGCCGGTCACGTCGACGACGGCGGCCTGCTCGACCAGCGCCATGGGCGCCGGCCAGGCGATCGGGGTCAAGTCGGTCGCGGGCGCCATCAGGCGGCCCCGCCGATCAGGTAGGTGGCACCGAACTGGCCACGGCGGATGACGGCGAGGTCGCCGTCGGGACCGACCCGGTGGGCGTGCAGCGCCCTGCACCGGCTGCAGGTGACCAGCACGCCGAACCCGGCCGGCGTGCGCCAGACGTTGTGGACAGCGGCGGCCCCGCCGCGGGGCATGGGCGCCGACGGAGGCTGTGCCCCGCGGCGCTGGTGGATCATCATGGCTCTGGCTCCAGTAGTGGCTGGGTCTGGTGGTGGGCGATGGCCGGGGCGGGCACCCCGGCCTCGCTGCTGTCAGGGGTGCGGGAGGGCTGAGGGCACCCCCCGCGCTCAAGCCGCGCCGGCCTGCTGGTCGGTGTGGCGCTCGACCCATGCATCGAGGTCGGAGCGGTGGAAGCGCAGGTGCCGGCCCACCTTCACTGCGCGCGGGGCGATGCCACGGACTCGCCACTGGTAGAGCGTCTGCACGGGCACGCCGAGGTAGGTGGCGACGTCCTGAGCACTGAGCAACCGGTCGGCCATGGCGTTCTCGCTCTCTGCTACTTCTGCAGCGACTGCTCTCTGCTATCGCTACGCCGACGGTCTCAGCCGATATCGACATGCGTCAAGGGCTGCCGTACGGTTATCGCTTATGGGCACTCAGGGGTCACTTGCGCAACAGATCGCCCGCAACGCTCGCCGGATCAGGGAGGCCCAAGGCCTTCACCTGGCCGACGTGTCCGAACGGATGACGGCACTCGGTCAACCGCTGTCCCTCAACGCCATCAGCAAGATCGAGCGAGGCAACCGCGGCATTGACCTGGACGAGTTGGCTGCACTGGCGCGGGCGCTCGACGTGCCACCACTGCTGCTGATCTTCCCTATCGGCCACGAGCCGACCGTCGAAGTGTCGCCCGGCCAGGAGGTCGACACCTGGGACGCTGTCCGCTGGTTCTCGGGCGACGCCACACTGCCCGCCGGCCTCAGGTCCCCCGTCCCCTCACCCGGCCCATTTGCGCGCCTGGCCTCCTGGCCTGACCTGGCCGTGCGGGAGTACCGCACTCACCACCAGCTCTGTGAGGACTGGCTGCGCGCCGATGACGACCTACGGCGGGCGGTTGGTGAGGACGCCAGGGTGGCGGCGGATCGCCGACGTGGCATCGAGAACTACCTGCAGGAGCACCGCGCGCTCATGCAGGCCACGGGCCTCAAGTGCCTCCCCCCGGTCCCTGCCCCGCTGCGCGCGGTCCTGGGCGACGGTGAGGTCCGCGATGGCCAGCATTGAGCCGCGCCAGAGCCGCCGAAACGGGAAGCCGGTCAAGGTCTACGACGTCCGGTTCCGCGACCCCGACGGCCGGCAGCGCAAGAGGACGTTCGGCAAGAAGGGCGAGGCCGACCGGTTCGCCTCCACCGTCGAGGCTGACAAGCTGCGCGGGCAGTACGTCGACCACTCCGACCGGACGACGGTCGCTGAGTACGCGCGCACCTGGGCGGCTGCCCGACCGCACCGTGCGAGCACCGCTGAACGCGTGTCGAGCCAGATCGAGGTGCACATCGCCGGCACGCGGCTCGGTGGCCGACGCCTGGCCGACGTCCGCCCTTCCGAGGTGCAGGCTTGGGCAACCGACCGGGCGCGGGTGTTGGCACCGTCGACCCTGCGCGCCCAGGTGCGGCTGCTGCGCTCGATCTACAGCAGTGCGGTGCTCGACCGACTGGTGGCGTCGTCGCCGGTGGTTCGGGTGCAGCTGCCGTCCGATGACCGGGATCGGGTGGTGCCTCTGACGGTCGAGCAGGTGCAGGCTCTTACCGACGCCATGCCGGCGCGCACTCGCACCATGGTGCTCACGCAGGCGGGTTTGGGGTTGCGGATCGGCGAGCTGCTGGCGCTGCGGGTGCAGGACGTCGACTTCCTGCGAAGGACCGCGCGGGTCGAGTTCCAAATCGCCCCGCGGACCAAGGAGCGCACGGAACCCAAGACGCCGCGCTCCCGGCGGACCGTTCCGCTGCCCCAGGTCGTCGCCGACGCGCTGGCCAAGCACATCGCCACGTACCCGCCGGGCGCCGACGGGTCGCTGTTCACCACCGGCATCGGAACGGTCTACGGCCGGGAGCACTACGGGGCCACGTTCACGGCGGCGGTCAAGCGCGCCGGGCTGCCGGCCGGGACCACCAGTCATGACCTGCGCCACCACTATGCGAGTGTGCTGCTGGCGGCCGGTGAGTCGGTGGTGGCGGTCGCCGAACGGCTCGGCCACGAGAACGCCACGCTGGTGCTCAAGACCTATGGGCACCTGATGCCGGACTCGGAGGACCGCACCCGACGGGCGGTGGACGAGGCGTGGTGTGCCATCACCGTGCCATCCCTGCAGTCAGTAGCTCGCTGACCTGCAGAAACGGGAGGAAATGTGCAGTTCGGCCGGTACTACGAGGAGTTCGAGGTCGGCGCCACCTACAAGCACTGGCCCGGCAAGACCGTCACCGAGTACGACGACCACCTGTTCTGCCTGCTCACCATGAACCACCACCCGCTGCACCTGGACGCCCACTACGCCGCGGAGACCACCGACTTCGGCGAGAACGTCGTCGTCGGCAACTACGTCTACTCGCTGCTGCTCGGCATGAGCGTCCCCGACGTCTCCGGCAAGGCGATCGCCAACCTCGAGGTCGAGTCGCTCAAGCACGTCGCCCCGACCTTCCACGGCGACACGATCTACGGCGAGACCACCGTGCTGGACAAGACCGAGTCCCGCTCCAAGGACGACCGCGGCGTCGTCCACGTCGAGACGATCGGCTACAAGCAGGACGGCACCGTGGTCTGCGTCTTCCGTCGCAAGGTCATGGTGCCCAAGCGCTCCTACGGCGAGGCCCGCGGCGGGGAGCAGCCCGGGCGTCCCGAGCCCGTCCGTCGGTGACCGGCCCCGGGCACCCCGTGCCGGCGGACGCCGCCGGCCACCGCGACGGCGGAGAGGGCGGTGGGTGATGGACCCGATCTCGGTCCTCGTCGGGGTGGGGGCGGTGCTGCTGGGACAGGCCATCGGCTACGTGCAGGGGCGCCGGCACCGGGCCCCCAAGCCGATCCAGGCGATCTGCGGGTGCGGTCACGGCATGTCGATGCACAACGCGGAGACCGGGCGGTGCCACGGGATGATGAACGGCGACCCGCTCAAGTACGACTCCGACAAGGAGCCCACCGCGTTCAAGCAGGTCCCGTGCACCTGCCAGCGGTACGTCGGGCCGCTCCCCATCGACCAGGTGTTCTCACCGCCCCTGCTGCCGCCGTCGGACTCGAGGTGAGCGCGGCTCGGGGTGCTCGCGAGCTCAGTGGGGGAGCACGCCCCAGCCGGAGAGCGCGGTGAGCACGCCGGGCGCCATCGCCAGCGCCGTCAGCCCGGCGGCGTCCACGAAGACGGCGTCGTCGGCGTCGTCCCCGGCCACCGGCTGTGGCTCGGGCTCGGGCTCGACCACGGTGCACAGCCAGTCGGTGACGGTGAAGACGACGCCGTCCCCGTCGATCCGGACGTGGCCCAGCACCCGCACCGGGCGCACCGCCAGCCCGGTCTCCTCGGCGGTCTCCCGCACGACGGCGTCGGCCTCGGACTCACCGGGTTCCACCCGCCCGCCCGGCACCGACCACAGGCCCGCACTGGGGGCGTGACCCCGGTGGATCAGCAGCAACCGGCCCCGCGCGTCGTGCACCACGGCGCCGACACACGCCACCTCCGGCCGCAGGTCGCCCACGTCGGCGAGCCTACGGGCGGCCGGTGACCCGGTGCCCGGGACGGCGGGACGCGGCGGCGATGCTTGACGAACCCACGGCAGAACAGGACGGTGAGCGGCGATGAGTGTCTCCCCGGTGTGCCCGCGCTGCGGCGAGGTGCTGGTCGTCCGCCCCGGCTCGGCCGACGAGGGCTGGTGTCACGTGCACGCAGCCGTCACCCCGCTGCACCACACCGCCGTGGTCGCCCACGACGCGATCAGTGCGGTGTGCGCCGATGCCCGGGTGCCGGCCTGGGTGCCCGACCCGATGCCCGGCGGGTGGGCGGTCACCGGGCTTGCCTGGGGCGGTGAGCCCGGGGCCCGGGCGATCGTCGTCGCCTGCGCCGGCCCGGCCCCGCTCGGCGGCTCGGCCGAACTGGTGCTCGTGGCCGAGGAGCCCGGCACCGGCCTGGGCTGCGGCTACGCGGGGCTGCCCGGCGTCGACCCGGGCGAGCTCGTCGGCGGCCCCTCCACCGTCGCGGTCGAGGCCGCCGGGCAGCGGGTGCCGCTGTGGCTGGTCCCGGTCGGCGACGACCGCGCCGCCTACGTCGGGGAGGCCCACGGGGTCTGGCTGTGGCTGGTCACCTGGCCGGCGTCGGCTGCCTGGTTGCTGGCCGAGGACCTCTCCCTGCTCGACCTCCGCGACCGGGTCTACCCCGACCTCCCGCTCGGCCCGATGACCGATCGGCTGCTGCCCGGCCGGTGACCGGGCGGTGACGAACCGGCCGGTGTGGATCCGTTCGACACGTGGTCGGCGTGGCGAGTGGTGTTCCGGGCGGGGCTGCTGTTACTCATGGGACGCGGTCCAGACGGCCGTCGTGGTGCACTGCCGTCGGCCCGCTCGCCCGGTCGCCGTCGAGTCCGCCTGGCCACCTGAGGAAGGGAAACGGTGCGACCTTGCTGAAGAAGGTGCTCACCTGGCTGGCCATCGCGTTCGTGGTCTTCTACGTGATCCAGCGACCCGAGGATGCGGCCGGCATCGTGCGCAGCGCCGGCGGCGCCCTCAGTGACGCGGCCGGCTCGCTGTCGGCCTTCGTGGAATCCCTGGTCTAGCCCGGCCGTGTCCGGCGCCCGTACCCGGCGGCCCCGCTGGGGCAAGGACGCCGAGAAGTACCTGCTCCCCGACGAGCCACCGGTGATCGCCACCCGCCGTCACCCGGCGGTGCTGGCGCGCCCCCTGGCCCGGGGCGTCCCGGCCCTCGTGGTCGGGGTGTGGGTGCTGCAGCTCGACCTGGACAACGCGGGGGCCGGGGCCGTCGTCGGCCTGCTCGTCGTGCTGGGCGCGCTGGGCTACCTCGGGTTGCACATCGGTGAGTGGTGGGTGCGGCACTTCCTGATCACCCGCCGGCGGGTGCTGATGACGTCGGGGGTGATCATCCGGACCGTCGCGGTCATGCCCCTGCGCCGGATCACCGACCTGACCTGGAAGGAGACCTTCTGGGGTCAGGTGCTGGGCTACGGCACCTTCCGCTTCGAGTCCGCCGGGCAGGCGCAGGGCCTGGACGAGATCACCTACCTGCCGCACGCGAAGGCGCTGTACAAGCGGCTGTCCGAGCTGATGTTCGGCTCCGACTTCTCCACCAACCCGGTGAGCTCCGACGAGGACGCCGAGGGGTCGATGAGCGCCGACGACCGGGGGGACGGCGAGGCCCCCGAACAGCACATGCCACCACCGCTGACGTCGGGGCGCGGGCACGACACCGCCCCGATCCCACGCACCCGCCCGCCGTCCTGACCGGTCCACCCGACCGCCCTGCGGCGGGCCCCGCGCCGGTGCGGCAGGCTGGGGGCGTGCGCATCGACCTGCACACCCACTCCTCGGTCTCCGACGGCACCGACAGCCCCGCCGCCCTGATCGCCACCGCGGCCGCGGCCGGGCTCGACGTCGTCGCTCTCACCGACCACGACACGACGGCCGGCTGGGCCCGGGCCGAGGAGGCGCGCCCGCCGGGGCTGACGCTCGTGCCGGGGATGGAGATGTCCTGCCGGTACTTCCCCGCCGGGGGGTCGCCGATCAGCGTGCACCTGCTGGCGTACCTGTTCGACCCGCTGCACCCGGCCTTCGCCGCCGAGCGGGTACGGCTGCGCGAGGAGCGGCTGAGCCGGGGGGAGCGGATCGTCACCGCGCTCGCCGCCGACGGCTACCCGGTCGTCTGGGCGGAGATCGTCGCCCGCAGCGAGGGCGGGGTGGTCGGGCGGCCGCACGTGGCCCGGGCGCTGGTCGAGGCGGGCGTGGTCGACTCGGTCGACCACGCCTTCGGCACGCTGCTGCACCACGGCAGCCCCTACTACGCGGCCAAGGCCGACACCGACGTGCTCGACGGCATCCGGTTGGTCCGCGCCGCGGGCGGGGTGCCGGTGTTCGCCCACGGCCTGGCGACGAAGCGGGGCCGGGTGGTCGGCGACGACGCGATCGCCGAGATGGTCGCCGCCGGGCTGCTCGGCCTGGAGGTCGAGCACCCCGACCACACGCCCGACCAGCGGGCGTACCTGCGTGCCCTGGCCACCGGGCTGGGCCTGATCCAGACCGGCTCCAGCGACTACCACGGCACCAACAAGCGCACCGCGATCGGCGCCTGCACCACCGACCCCGAGCAGTACCAGGCGCTGCTGGCCGCCGGCACCGGCAGCGCCGTGCTCTCCGACTGACCCTGTCGGTGGCCCCGGTTACCGTGGCGGCGTGGCGACGGAGGGGGACCGGTGAGCGACCAGCTCGAGATGCCCGGCATGCCCAAGCGGCTGTTCTCCTGCACACCGAGCAAGCTCGCCACCTTCGCCGACTGCCCGCGCCGGTACCGGTTCGCCTACCTCACCCGGCCGAGCCCGCCGAAGGGCCCACCGTGGGCGCACAACACCGTCGGCTCGGCGGTGCACGCGGCGCTGCGCTCGTGGTGGGAGCTGCCGGTGGAGAAGCGCACCCCGGCCGCGGCCCGGCAGCTGCTCTACAGCGGCTGGTCGCGGGCCGGCTTCCGGGACGACGAGCAGGCCGCGCAGTGGCGGGCCAGGGCCGCGGCCTGGATCACCGACTACGTGGCCGAGCTCGACCCCACCGACGAGCCGGCCGGCACCGAGCGCACGGTGGGCGCCACGACCGAGGCCCTGGCCCTCTCCGGCCGGGTCGACCGGATCGACCGCCGCGGCGACGAGCTGGTCGTCGTCGACTACAAGACCGGCCGCGTCCCCAGCACCGAGGACGAGGCGCGCGGGTCGCCGGCACTGGCGCTGTACGTGCTGGGCGTCCGGCGCACGCTGCGCCGTCCGTGCAGCCGGGTCGAGCTGCACCACCTCCCGTCGGGCACCGTCGCCGCCTTCGAGCACACCGACCGGTCGCTGGCCAACCACGTCCGCCGGGCCGAGGACATCGCCGCCGACATCGGCACCGCGACCGAGGCGCTGGCCGCGGGCGCGGACGTCGACGAGGCCTTCCCGCCGGTGCCCGGCCAGCAGTGCAGCTGGTGCGACTTCCGCTCCAGCTGCCCGACCGGTCAGGCGGCCGCCCCGGCCCGGGAGACGTGGAGCTTCCTGCCCACCGAGCCGGTGGCGGCGGCCGAGTGAGTCAGCCTGCTGCGGAGCCGGCCGGCACGTCGGTGTAGCGGGCCGTCAGCACCTCCAGCAGGTGGCCGTCCGGGCCGCGGAAGTACAGCCGCCGTCCGCTGCCGTCGGGGTTGACCTCGCCGACCTCGCCAGGACGGCGCCCGGGCGGGTCGGCGGTGTACGGCGTCCCGTCGGCGTCGAACCGGGCGCGGACGCGGTCGAAGTGCTCCTCGCCGATCAGGAAGGCCAGGTGCAGCGGCTCCGCGGCCGGGGCGGCAGCGAAGTTCAGCACGATCGTGTCGTCGAGCTGCACGGACCGGAAGAAGCCGTCCGTGTAGGGCTCGCGGAGTTCCAGCAGGTCAACGAACCAGTCGACGGCGGCGTCCCGGTCGGTGACCGGGACGATCATGTGGTGCAGGGCAGCAGTGGGCACGGGTGCTCCGAGGGGTGAGGGACCGGCCGCACGAGGGGCCGGGGACTGCACAGTGGGGGCCGGCTCGGGGGCCGGGTTCAGGTCGTGGTGCCACCGGGATCGACACGGTGCGCGGGGTGCTGCGCCGGAGGCGGCCCGCGGGGCCGCCCGGGGGTCACGTGCGGGCCGGGTACCCGACTCGCTCACGGCTCGAGGCCGACCCGGCAGTCATGGCGGCGACCGTAGCGCCGCGAGCCGGCCGCGCACAACGCTCAGCTGCCGGCCGCACCCCGGACCGCCAGGGAGATCGCCAGGACGACCATGACGACGGCGATGCCGGCGTCGAGGACCTGCCAGGCGCGCGGGCGGGCGAACACCGGGCGCAGCAGCCGCGCGCCGTACCCGAGGCCCAGGAACCAGACCGCACTGCCCAGGGCGGCACCGGCGCCGAACCACCAGCGACGGTCGTCGTAGGTGCTGGCCAGCGAGCCCAGCAGCACGACGGTGTCCAGGTAGACGTGCGGGTTGAGCCAGGTCAGCGCCACGGCGGTGGACACGGTGACCGCGAGCCCGGTGCGGGCGCCGGAGGCGTCGGGGAGCAGGGCGGCCGGCCGCAGCGCCCGGCGCGCGGCCAGCAGCCCGTAGACGAGCAGGAAGGCCGCCCCGGCGAAGCAGACGAGGGTCACCACCCCCGGCGCCCGGGTGACCAGTGCGCCGGCACCGGCGACCCCGGCGGTGATCAGCACGACGTCGGAGAGCAGGCAGACCGCGACCACCGCGGCGACGTGCTCGCTGCGCAGCCCCTGCCGCAGGACGAGGGCGTTCTGCGCCCCGATCGCGACGATCAGCGACAGCCCGAGCCCCAGTCCGGCGGCCGCGGCGAGCAGGGCGGGGGACACGACGACCACGCTAGGTCCGCCGTGCACCGGAAGACCAGCTCACTTCCCTGATGTACCTGAAGCGTGTCTGATGGTCGCTGTGGACCTCGACCTGGCGCAGCTGCGGGCGCTGGAGGCGACCGTCACCACCGGCACGCTGGACGCCGCTGCCCGCGCCCTGCACGTGACCCCCTCGGCGATCAGCCAGCGGATCAAGGCCCTGGAGACCGCGACCGGCCGGGTGCTGCTGGTGCGCAGCCGGCCGGTGCAGCCCACCGAGTCCGGGCAGGCGCTGCTCCGGCTGGCCCGGCAGATCGACCTGCTCACCGCCGACGCCACCCGGGAGCTGGACAGCTCGGGGCACGGTCCGGTCGCCCTGCCGATCGCGGTCAACGCCGACTCACTGGCCACCTGGGTGCTGCCCGCGCTGGCGCCGCTGGCCGGTGACCTCGTCCTCGACCTGCACCGCGCCGACCAGGCGCACACCAGCGCGCTGCTGCGGACCGGCACGGTGATGGCCGCGGTCACCGGCGACGCCGACCCGGTCGCGGGCTGCAGTTCGACCCGGCTGGGCAGCATGCGGTACCGGCCGATGGCCGCTCCTGCCTTCGCCCGGTGCTGGTTCGCCGACGGCGGGACGGCGGAGTCCCTGGCCCGGGCGCCGGTCGTCGTCTTCGACCGCAGCGACGACCTGCAGCACGCGCACCTGCGGGCCCGGGGGGTCGACCCGGCTCGGCCGCCGATGCACTTCGTGCCCTCCTCGGCCGACTTCCTCACCGCGGTGCGGCTCGGCATGGGCTGGGGCATGGTCCCCGACCTGCAGGACACCGACGGCGACCTGATGGTGCTCGACCCGGACGGCGCGGTGGACGTCGTCCTGCACTGGCAGCAGTGGCGGCTGCGGTCGCCGTCGCTGGACCGGGTGGCCGACGCCGTCCTGGCTGCCGCGCGCCGGGTGCTGGTGCCCGGCCGCAGCTGACCGGCTTGCCCGGGTCCCGGACGGTGACCAGACTCGGTGACCTGCGGGAGGACGAGACGAGGAGGTCGGCGGTGCTGCGCTGGTCCGCGCTCGGCCTGGCGGCGCTCATCGCCGCGTGGCTGGCCGCCGAGGTCTGGCGGGACGCGGGTGCGTTCGCGTTCCTGCTGCTCGGGCTGCCGGTCGTCGTCTGCCTGGTCGCGGTGCTGACGTCGCGCAGCCGGTACGCCCGGTGGGTCACCTGGGCTGCCGCGGCGGTCGTGCTCGGCTGGTCGCTGGTGCTGGGCCTGGGGATCGGCCTGTTCTTCCTGCCGGTGGCGTTCGTGCTGGCGGCCGCCGCTGCCCGGGACGACCCGGCTCGGCAGGACCCGGCGGGGAGCCGCCCGCTCAGGCGCTGAGCGGCTCCACCGCGGCCACCCGCTCCCGGGCCGCCCGCACGATCGGCGACTCGCGCACCCGGGCCGGCACGGCCAGCGCGGTCTGCCGGAACGCCCGGAGGCCGGCCGTCGCCGCGGCGTCGGTGAGCCCGAACCCGGGCAGGCCGTAGAGCCGGCGTGCCCAGCCGGGCAGCGTCGCCGCGCCGAGCGAGGCCAGCGTGCTCCACGCCGGCCGGGCCGGGGTCAGCACCTGCACCCAGCCGGGCATCGGTGGCAGGAGGATGAAGCGGGAGGCGGTGCGCGCCGCGGGTGTGACGGCCAGCTGGGCGCGGATCCGGTCGAAGTAGGCGTCCAGCTCGGCGACCGTGCGCGGCACGTCGGCCTCCTCGCAGCCCACCAGCACCGCGGCGACCACCTGCTCCTCGACGTACCGGTCGGCGTCGGCGTCGGTCAGCGGCACCCCGGCCCGGCGGGCGGTGGACAGCAGTGACTCGACCTCGCAGTTGTGCACCCACAGCAGCAGGTCGGCGTCGTCGACGTTGAAGTGCCGTCCGGTGGTCTCCTCGACCCCGGACTTCCCCCGGTGCAGCCCGCGCACCCGGCGCACCTGCCGGAGGGCGTCCCGTCGGGTGCCGAAGGACAGCGTCGCCACGTACTCCGCCGTCCGGGTCAGGCGCGCCCAGGGGTCGGTGGCGAAGGCCGTGGAGAACTGGTGGACGCCGCCCATCGCCACCGGGTGCAGGGCCTGCAGCAGCAGCGCCCGGATGCCGCCCACGGAGAACGCCGGGTCGCTGTGCACCCGCCAGGTGACGCTGTCCGGCCCGAAGAAGCCGAGCAGGTCCTCCCGCTCGGTGAAGTCGTTGATCGACGGGGTCGGCCTCATCGCACGGCCCCGGCGGTGTCGTCGTCGGCGGCGGCCGACGAGCCGTCCGGGTCGCTCCAGAAGGTGACCAGCACCTGCAGGGTGCGGGAGGGGTTCTCGATGGCGGGGGAGTGCACCGCCTGCGGGATCACCTCGTGCCGGGCGCGCAGCCGGGCCGCCATCTCCGCCTGCACCGCGGGGCTCCACGCGTCGTCGCCGACGCCGTGGGTGACCAGCACCGGCACGCCGGTCGCGGCCAGCTCGGCCACCCGGTCGGGCTCGGCGAGCATCGCATCGGCCATGCCCAGCAGCCCGGCGGCGGTGTTGGCCAGGAAGCGGCGGGTGAGGAACTCCCGGGTCGGCGCGGGCACCGCCTGCGCCCGCGGATCGGTCATCGCCAACTGGTCCAGGGTGTCGCTGACCAGCTGGACGCCGCCGGCCTCCAGCAGCGGGGACAGGTGGTCCAGCATCTCGGCCCGGGGGCCGGTCAGCGCGGCAGGGCCGCTGCCCAGCAGGGTGAGCGTGGCGAACAGCGCCGGCTCGGCGAGCACCGCCGCCCGGGCGACGATGCCGCCGAAGCTGTGCCCGAGCAGGTGCACCGGGCTGCCCGTCTCGGTGTGCAGCTGCCGGGCGACCGCGACCACGTCGGCCGCGAGGTCGGCCACCGAGTACTGCGCCGGGTCGTCCGGGCCGGGCGACTCGTACTGCCCCCGCTGGTCCATCGCCACGGCCCGCACGCCGGCCTCGCCCAACGGGGACAGCAACGGCGCGAAGTCCTCCTTGCTGCCGGTGTAGCCGGCCACCAGCAGCACCGTCGGCCCGTCGCAGGCGCCGGTGTCCAGGGCGGCCAGCGGGCCGGAACGACCGGGGAAGGTCACCCGGGCTGCCTCGTGCACCGCCAGCTGGCGGAGGTCGTCGGGGGCGGTGTGTTCGGAGCCTCCAGGCAGGACCATGCCCCGAGTGTGCCTCGCCGTGCGGCCCCGCGCCGCAGTGCGTGACTACGTGTGTGCGAGCACCGCGGTGTCGGTGGCGTAGACGACGACCGGGCCGACCAGCGACGTGCGCCCCCCGGCCGGGACCTCGTCGGCGGTGGACCAGCGCTGCAGCTCCGTCCCGTCGGCGAGGCTGCGCTGCACGAACGCCCCCGCCTCGGGCACGGTGACGGCCTCCTCACCGGTGGCGGGCAGCCCCAGGGCGGGCACCTGCCACCGTGGCAGCCCGGTCGTCTGGTCCAGGGCCAGCACCTGGCCACGTGCCCAGAGCAGGGCCACGTCGGCGACGCCGACCTGCTGCAGCGGCTCGGTGCCGGCGTCCTGGCCGGCCGGCAGGGCCGGCAGCTCCACCTCGGTCAGCAGCGCGCCGTCGGCGGGGGAGAGCACGTGCACCCGGTCGCCGACGACGACGTCGACCAGCCGGTCGACCCCGGCCAGTCGGGCGCTGTCGCTGCCGACCTCGAGGTCGCGGGTCCAGACGACGTCGCCGGCGAACCCGTCGAGCAGACGGACCTGCACCGCAGCCAGGCCGCTGCACCGCTGCAGCACGACCACGCCGGAGCTGCCGACGTCGGACCCGACGATCCGGCAGCCCTCCGGCGGCGCGTACCGCCAGCGGGTGTTGTCGCCGACCGGGTCGATCGTGACGATCCCCGTGGGGCTGCTGGCGAGCAGGATCTGATTCGTGGCGGCCAGGTCGACGTCGGTGCGGAACCGGACGTTGCGGTACCACTCCCGGGCGCCGGTCGAGGCGTCCAGACCGGTCAGCTCGTTGCAGCGCCCGGTGGTGCGGAAGGCCACCACCACGATGCCGTCGACCGCGGTCGCGTCGCAGAGGGTGGCGTTGGCCCGCCGGTAGTGCCACGCCTCCTCACCGGTCGCGGCGTCCAGCACGGCCACCCCGCGCTCGTCGGTGACCAGCACCCGGCCGCTCTGCACCGCCTGCCGCGGTGCCGGGCCGGTGGGCGCCGCCCACGCCTGGGCGAGCTCGACAGCCGGTGCCTCATCGGGGACGGCGGCCGGCTCCGCCGTCGTGCGGGAGGTCGCCGAGACGTCGGAGGTGCGCCACAGCAGGACGGCGACGGCGGCCACCACGAGGGTGACCGCCGCCCAGACCCACACCCGCAGGGGCGGGCGTCGCTGCTTGAGGATCTGCTGGAACGGCCTGCCTTCAGGGGCCCGACCCGAGCGGAGCGAGGGTCGGGGGGAAGGCAGGTCCTTCATCAGGCTGCGGACTCGGAGCCGCCGCTGCCGCCGCGGCCACCGCGCCGACGACGTCGCCGCGGCCGGCCGCCGCCCTCGCCGCCGTCCGTGGACCCGGTCACGGCGGGGGCGTCCCCGTCGGTCGCCGAACCGTCCATCGCCGCCGCGGCACCCGCGGCGGCGGCGCCATTGCCCCGGGTGCGCTGCCGCGGGCGGCTCTTGGGCGGCCCGACCGTGGGCTTGTCGTCCTCGGCGGTGGGGCTGGTGCGGCCGGGGCCGGCGGAGGTGCCGCCGGTGCGCTGGCGCTTGCCGGTCTCGCCGAGGTCCTCGAGGGTCTCCGCGCCCAGGCCCTCGCGGGTCCGCTGCGCGCGGGGGAGCCGCCCGGTCGCCGTCGTCGGGACGTCGAGGTCGGTGTACACCCACGGCGAGGTGGAGTAGGTCTCCGGCGGCTCGGCGAAGTCGAGGTCCAGCGCCTTGTTGATCAGCTGCCAGCGGGGGATGTCGTCCCAGTCGACCAGGGTGACGGCGACGCCGGTGCTGCCGGCCCGGCCGGTGCGGCCGATCCGGTGCACGTAGGTCTTCTCGTCCTCGGGGCACTGGTAGTTGACGACGTGGCTGACGCCGGTGACGTCGATTCCGCGGGCGGCGACGTCGGTGGCGACCAGCACGTCGACCTTGCCGGCCCGGAAGGCGCGCAGCGCCTGCTCGCGGGCGCCTTGGCCGAGGTCACCGTGCACGGCGGCCGCAGCGAACCCGCGGTCGACGAGTTCGTCGGCGACCTTCTGCGCGGTGCGCTTGGTGCGGCAGAAGACCATCACCAGGCCGCGGTCGCGGGACTGCAGCACCCGGGACAGCAGTTCGGGCTTGTCCAGGTTGTGCGCCCGGTAGATGAACTGCGTGGTCTGCGGGACCGTCGAGCCCTCGTCGTTGCCGTGCGCCCGGATGTGCGTGGGCTGGCTCATGAACGACCGGGAGAGCGTGACGATCGGGCCGGGCATGGTCGCGGAGAACAGCATCGTCTGCCGCTTGTCCGGGACCATCGCCAGGATGCGCTCGATGTCGGGCAGGAAGCCCAGGTCGAGCATCTCGTCGGCCTCGTCCAGCACCAGGCCGCGGACCTTGCCCAGGATCAGGTGGCCCTGCTGGGCGAGGTCGAGCAGCCGGCCGGGGGTGCCGACGACGACCTCGACGCCGGCCTGCAGCGCGGCCACCTGCGGCTCGAAGGCACGCCCGCCGTAGATGGCCTGCACCCGGATGCCGCGCTTGGCGCCGGCCGCGGCCAGGTCCCGGGAGACCTGCACGCACAGCTCACGGGTCGGGACGACGACCAGCGCCTGCGGGACGCCGTCACCGCCCTCGGCCGAGGGGACGACGCGCTGCAGCAGCGGGACGCCGAAGCCCAGCGTCTTGCCGGTGCCGGTACGGGCCTGCCCGATGAGGTCGTTGCCGGCCAGGGCGAGCGGGAGCGTCAGCTCCTGGATGGCGAACGTGCGGTGGATCCCGACCTCGGCCAGCGCGGCCACGATGTCGGGGTGCACGTCGAAGTCGCTGAACAGCGGGCTGTCGGGGGCGACGGGCGCGCCACCCAGCTCCTCGACCTGCTGCTCGAGCTCCTCGGGGGCGGGCGCGCCGGTCTCGGCGTGCTCCAGCTCCGGAGCGGCGGGGGTGCTGCTGGCGGTGGGGGTGTTCTCGGTGGAGGTCAGTTCTCTCGCCTCGGTCTGGTGGGGGACCGCGGTGCGTCGTCGGTGCCTGAGCTCGGTCTCGAGCTCCGGCGTTGCCCGACTCGCTCGCCGGTCCCGGGGTCGGTTCCGGGATGTTCGATCCAAGCGCCGACGCGGCCAGCAGACCGGGCGTCGAGTGCAGACTGCCCGGGAGACGGCCCTCGGGGGGCCGGCCTCGAGGAGGTGATCCGGCGGTCATCAGCGCACACGGAGGTTGCGCAGGAACAACGAGCCTGGCGGCTCGCCGATTCCATCCTAGCGTGACCTGCCCGTTAACCTCGCTGCGCTGCCGTGCGACACGGGCGCCGAGGGCGTCGAGCGGCCGCCGGCGGCGCGCTCGGAGCGCCGATGGGCACGAGGAGGGGGAACCGTGATCAGCGTCGAGGAGGGCTCCGGCCGACCGGCCGGTCAGCCGGCGGTGATCGACCTGCTGGGCGTGCTGGCCTACGCCGAGCTGACCGCGTTCGACCGGCTCGCCGAGGACGCCCGGCTGGCGCCGACCCTCGAGGGCCGGGCCGCCCTCGCCCGGATGGCGGCGGCCCAGATCGGGCACCACGAACGGCTCACCCAGCGGCTGCGCGAGCTCGGCGTGGACGTGGCCCAGGCGATGACCCCGTTCGTCGCCGCGCTGGACGCCTTCCACGACGGCACCCGGGCCAGCACCTGGCTGGAGGG
Source organism: Modestobacter sp. VKM Ac-2978 (assembly GCF_026968025.1). Taxonomy (NCBI): domain Bacteria; kingdom Bacillati; phylum Actinomycetota; class Actinomycetes; order Geodermatophilales; family Geodermatophilaceae; genus Modestobacter; species Modestobacter sp. VKM Ac-2978. The sequence goes on from NZ_JAPVBP010000008.1 coordinate 99,547, forward strand.
GCTGGTGAAGGCCTACGTCGGTGACGGGTTGGCCACCGACTTCTACCGCGAGGTCGCGGCCTTCCTGCCGCAGCCGGACCGCGCGCTGGTCGAGGAGGTGCTCGACGACACCGGGCACGCCGACTTCGCGCTCCGGGAGGTCCGGGCCGCCATCGCGGCCGACCCCACGCTCGGTGGCCGGCTCGCGCTGTGGGCGCGACGGTTGGTCGGTGAGGCGCTGACCCAGTCCCAGGCGGTCATCGCCGAGCACGACCAGCTGGCCGACCTGCTCATCGCCGGCACCGGGGACCTGACCGGGGTCGCCCGGCTGCTCCAGCGGCTCACCGCCGCGCACTCGGTCCGGATGCAGGCCCTCGGCCTCAACCCCTGAGGGGCCCGGGACGTGCGACAGGGCGCCGCCGCGGGTGCGGCGACGCCCTGTCGGCGTCCGTGCGGTCGATCAGCTGCTGATGAAGCCCACCCGGCGCTGGTCGGCCTCGGCGATCTCGACGTAGGCGATCCGGTCGGTCGGGACGACGATGCGCCGACCGCGTTCGTCCACCAGCGTGAGCAGGCCGTCCTTGGACCCGGTCATGGCCTTGGACACCTCGGCCGCGATCTCGTCCGGGCTCTTGGGGCTGTCGATGACCAGCTCACGGGGGGAGTGTTGGACACCGATCTTTACTTCCACGCGGGGATGCCTCCTCAGGTCCGGCTACTGGCCACCCACGCTAGTCCAGCCCGGCGGGAGGCGGCCGGTCCAGCGGGTCCGCCGTCAGCGAACGTCGGCGGTCAGTCGGTGTCCTCACGCAGCGGGAAGCCCGACATGCCGCGCCAGCCCAGGGACGACGCGAGGGCCACGGCCTCGTCCCGGGACAAGGTGCCCTTGCGGGCCAGCCACCACCGCGCGCTCGTCTCGGCCAGCCCGGTCATCCCCGCGGACAACAGCAGCGCCCGCTCGGGGTCCGCGCCGGTCTCCATCGCGATGACCTCGGCGATGGCCTCGATGCACTGCCGGGCGCCGCGGTCGGCGATCCGCCGGACGTCGGGGTCGTTGCGCAGGTCGGACTCGAACACCAGCCGGAACGCCTCGCCGTCGGCGTCCACGAAGTCGAAGTAGGCACCGACGGCGCCGTTCACCCGCTCGCGGTTGTCCTCCGTGCCCGCCATGGCCTCGCGGACCCGGTCGGTGAGCTCGTCGACCTGCTGCTCCAGCAGCGCCAGGTAGAGCTCCCGCTTGCCCGGGAAGTGCTGGTAGAGCACCGGCTTGCTGACCCCGGCCCGATCGGCGATGTCGTCCATCGCCGCGGCGTGGAAGCCCTGGGCGACGAAGACGTCCTGCGCGGCCCGCAGCAGCTGCAGCCGCCGGGCACCCCGCGGCAGGCGGGCGGTGCGACGGGCGGCCGGCGGCGCGGGCACGGGTACGGGTCGGCTGGGTCGCATGGCCCGACGATGTTACCGGCGCGCCGGGCGGAGGACGTCCCACCCCGGCCGGTCGCGGCAGGGGAGGTCGGCGCGGTGTTCTACCGTCGGGTAGGTGACCGACGCCCGGCTGTCCTCGGTGCCGCTGCCGCGGCCCGGTGCCCTCCTCCCACCCTGGCCCGGTGCGATGGTGCCGGTCACCGGCGGCGAGGTCTTCGTCCGGCACACGCCCTGGTGCGGCCCGCTGCCCGGCAGCGACCCGGTCGAGGGGGAGGTGCCGCACGAGCGGGCGCTCTACGTGCACGGCCTGGGTGGCGCCTCGACCAACTGGACCGACCTGGCGGCGTTGCTGGCCGTCCGGTTCGACGGCTGGGCGCTGGACCTGCCCGGGTTCGGCCAGTCGGCGCCGCCGCCCCGCTACTCCATCCACCGGCACGTCCAGGCCGTCGTCGACGTCCTGGAGTGGATCATCGCCCGGCCCGGCCCGGGGCAGGGTCGTCCCGTGCACCTGGTGGGCAACTCGCTCGGGGGCCTGGTCAGCGTGTGGGTCGCCGCCCGCCGGCCGGACCTGGTCGCCACCCTCACCCTGATCTCGGCGGCCATGCCGGTCTACCGGGTGCCGGCGGCGTTCGACCGGGCGATCGCGCTGGTGCTGCTGCCCGGCGTCCCCGCGCTCGCCGAACGGCGGCTGGCCGGGGCGAGCCCCGAGCAGCGCGTCCGCGGGCTGCTGCAGATGTGCTTCGGCGACCCGAGCCGGGTGCCGCCGGAGCGGGTCGCGGAGGCGGTGGAGGAGACCCGGCGGCGGGACGAGCAGCCCTGGGCGGGTCAGGCGCTCACCCGCAGCCTGCGCGGTCTGATGAGCTCCTACCTGCGGGTGGGACGGGCGAACGCCTGGCGGATGGCCCGGTCGGTGCGGGCGCCGTCCCTGGTGGTGTGGGGTGACCGGGACAGGCTGGTCGACCCCGAGCTCGCACCGCGGCTGGCCGAGGTGCTCCCCGACGCCCGGTTGCAGGTGCAGGCGGGCATCGGGCACCTGGCGATGCTCGAGGCACCGGAGCCCACGGCCCGCGCGGTGCTCGGTCTGGCCGAGGACGCCGCCGGTGACCTCGCGACCGACCCCGTCGGCGGGGACGACCTCCCGGCCGGACAGGTGTGACCGGCGGTCCGGGAACGGCGCCGCGCCCGGCCGACGTCCTCCCGGAGGTCGGGGCGTCGTGAGAGCCTGGCCGCCGTGACGAGCTCGGGACCCCGCCCGTCCGGACGGCGCCCGGGAGGCGAGCCGCTGGTCGCCCGCCGGAACCCGGCCCCGTCCGCACGTCCCGCCGTGCTGCCGCGCGGCCGGTTCCGCAGGTTCGTCCGCCGGTACGGCTGGCGGGCCTACGCCGTGCCGCTGCTGGCCATCGCGACCGTGATCGCCCTGATCGACGTCGTCCGGCCGGGTGGTGGCGAGAGCCCCACCCCAACGCCGACGGCCGAGGCCGCCGTCGACGCGTCCGCGCCGGCCACGCCGATCGCCCCGCAGGTCACCGAGGCCGAGGGCGAGGGGGTGCCGGCCGAGGTGTCCGGCACCCCGACGGCGCCCCCGGCGGAGACCGTGCCCGCGGCGCCGACCTACGTCGAGCAGGGCACCGGGAGCGTGAGCGTGGTCGACGGCACGTCCGCGGTGTACGGCACCGGGCCGCTGGAGCGCTTCGTCGTGGAGGTCGAGGACGGGATCGGCGTCGACGGCGCCGCGTTCGCCACCGCGGTCGAGGACATCCTCGGCGACCCCCGGTCCTGGGGCGCCGGCGGCCGGCTGTCCTTCCAGCGGGTGGGTGCTGCCGAGGCCGCGGCCGGCGCGTACGAGTTCCGGGTCAGCCTGGTCAGCCCGGGCAGCATGGAGATCTACTGCCCGGGCGTCGGCACCGGCGGCTACACGTCCTGCCGCTACGGCGAGCGGGCGGTGATCAACCTGGCCCGCTGGGAGACCGCCGTCCCCGACTACGGCGGGGACGTCCCCACCTATCGGCAGTACGTGGTCAACCACGAGGTCGGGCACGCCCTCGGCAACGGCCACGAGCAGTGCCCCGGCGCCGGGCAACTGGCCCCGGTGATGCAGCAGCAGACCCTCGGCCTGCAGAGCTGCGTGAAGAACGCCTGGCCGTTCCCCTCGTGACCCTGCCGCCAGGGGCCGTCCGTCGGCAGCGCCGAGACGTGCGCAGCCGGGCGGATCACCCCGCGCCCAAGGCCGTTCCGGAGAGGCTCCCGCGGGTCTAGGGTCACTGCCGGTGCGCCGGGAAGCCTGGTCGGCAGTCGTGTTCCCGACTGCGATCGGAGGGCCCCGATGCCCACCTCTCCCACTGCCGTGCCCGCGCTGCGCGCCGAGCACCTGAGCAAGCGCTTCTCCCGGACCGTCGCCGTCGACGACCTGTCGCTGTCGGTGCCACCCGGGGAGGTCTTCGGCTTCCTGGGCCCGAACGGGGCCGGCAAGTCCACGACGATCCGGATGGCGCTGGGGCTGCTGCGCCCGTCCGGTGGCCACGTCGAGGTGTTCGGCGTCCCGGCACACGACGTCGGCCGAGCCCACCGGCACCTGGCCTACGTCCCCGCGGACGTCGCGCTCTGGCCGGCGCTGACCGGGCGGGAGTGCCTGGACCTGCTCGCCGGCGTCGGTCCGGGCACCGACCTGGACTACCGGGCCGAGCTCGTCGAGCGGTTCGCGCTCGACCCGGACCGGCGGGCGCGCACCTACTCCACCGGCAACCGGCAGAAGGTCGCGCTGATCGCCGCCTTCGCCACCCGCGCCCCGCTGCTGGTCCTGGACGAGCCGACCAGCGGGCTGGACCCGCTGATGGAGCGGGAGTTCCGCCGCTGCGTGACCGAGGCGGCCGGGCGCGGCCAGACGGTGTTCCTCAGCTCGCACCAGCTCGCCGAGGTCGAGGCGGTCTGCGCGCGGGTGGGCATCCTGCGCCAGGGCCGGCTGGTGGAGGTCGCCGGGTTGCCGGAGCTGCGGCGGCTGCGCCGCTCGGAGATCAGCGTCACCCTGGCGCGTCCGGCTGCCGCGGGAGCCGGCCTGGCCGGGGTCGACGGCGTCGCCGACCTGCGGTGGAGCTCACCGCTCGAGCTGACGATGACGCTGGCCGGCCCGCCCGCCCCGGTGCTGCGTGCGCTGGCCGACCTGGACGTCGTCGCCCTCGACGTGCGGGAGCCCTCCCTGGAGGAGCTCTTCCTCGACTTCTACGGGGACACCGCCGGCGACCGCCGGTCCGCCGGCGAGGAGGTGCGGGCATGACCACCGGCACCGCGCCCGCCCCGACGGCGTCCGCGGCCGGGTGGACGCCGGAGCCCGGTCCGGCCGGCCGGGCGGTGACCGCACTGGCCGTGCGGGCGGTCCGTCGCGGCGCCGTCCTGGTCACCGCGGTCGCCGCCGGGATGCCCGCGCTGGTCGCGGTGCAGCACCGGCAGCTGGACCAGGAGCTGGCCGGGGCGTCGCTGGCGGCGCTGGCGGAGAACCCGGCCATCCGCACCCTGTTCGGCCCGCCGGTCGCCCTCGACGACCCGGGCGGCTTCACGGTGTGGCGCACCGGCACGGCGATCGCGGTGCTCGTCGGCGTGTGGGCGGCGCTCGCGGCGACCCGGGTGACCCGGGGCGAGGAGGAGACCGGCCGCTGGGACCTCCTCCTCGCCGGCCCGTCGCGGCTGCCGGCGGTGCTGCTGCGGCACCTCACCGTGCTGCTGGGCGCGAGCGCGCTCGTCGGCGTCGCGGCGGCCGCCGGCCTGGTGCTGGCCGGCACCGCCACGACCGGCGCCGTGCTGTTCGGCGCGCTCATCGGTGGCACCGGGATGGTGGGCGCGGCGCTGGGCGCGCTCGCCGCCCAGCTGCTGGCCGAGCGCCGGGCCGCGGCCGGTCTGGCGGTGGGGGTGCTGCTGGCCGGTCTGCTGGCGCGGATGGTCGCCGACGGGGTGCCCGCGCTGGGCTGGCTGCACTGGCTGAGCCCGTTCGGGCTGCTGGGCCGCAGCGCGCCGTTCGCCGCCGACCGGGTGCTGCCGCTGCTCGTGCTGGCCGCTGCGGTCGCCGTCCTCGTCGCGGCGGCAGCGACGGTCTCCGCACGGCGGGACGTCGGCAGCGGACCGTGGCGCCGGCCCGGCGCCGTCCAGCCCGGCGCCCGGCCGCTGCGGTCCCTCCCCGGGCTGGCGGCCCGGCACACCGGTCGGCCGGTGCTGGGCTGGGGTGCGGCGGTGGTGGCCTACTTCCTGCTCATCGGGCTGCTGGCCACGACGATGACCGACTTCCTGACCGAGAACCCGCGCTTCGCCGAGCTGGCCGCCCAGGCCGGCTTCGCCGAGCTGGGCAGCGTCCGCGGCTACGTCGCCTCGCTGTTCACCCTGCTGGCCGTGCCGGTCGGCGCGTTCGTCGCCAGCCGGGTCGCCACCACCGCGGCCGACGAGGTCGCCGGCCGGTTGACGCTGCTCTACTCGCTGCCGGTGCGCCGGGTCCGCTGGCTGGCCACCGAGCTGACCGGGGTGGCCGTCGGTGCCGTGGCGCTCACCGGTGCCGCCGGGCTGGCGACCTGGCTGGGCGCCACCTGGGTGGGGGCCGACCTGTCCGCGGGCGCCGCACTGGCGGGGGTGCTCAACGTGCTGCCGGTCGTGGCGGTGTGCCTGGGTGCGGCGGTCGCGGCGCTGGCGTGGGCGCCGGGCGCCGTCCTGCCGCTGGGGGTGCTGCCGGCTGCCGGCGGCTACCTGCTGCTGGTGCTCGCCGACACGCTGAGCTGGCCGGGCTGGGTCCGCGGGCTGTCGCCGTTCGCCCACCTGGCGGCCGTGCCCGCCGAACCGGTGGACGTGCCGGGGCTGGTCGGGCTGCTGGCCGTCGCCGCGGCGCTGACCGCCGGGGGGCTGGCCGGCTACCGGCGCCGCGACCTGCGGGGATGACCCCCGAGGCGGACGCGGGAAGAGGGCGGCGTGCCACGCTGTTGGGCAGTGCAGGACACCGGCCTCTGGAGCCGGTCAGCCCTGTGACCACAGCCGTGAGGAGCGCTCCGTGCAGTTGCCACCCCTGGTGGAGCCCGCCGCCGACCTGTCGATCGACGAGGTCCGCCGTTACAGCCGCCACCTGATCATCCCCGACGTCGGGATGGACGGGCAGAAGCGGCTCAAGAACGCCAAGGTGCTGGCGGTCGGTGCCGGTGGCCTCGGCTCGCCGGTGCTCATGTACCTGGCCGCGGCCGGTGTCGGCACGCTCGGCATCGTCGAGTTCGACACCGTCGACGAGTCGAACCTGCAGCGCCAGATCATCCACGGCCAGTCCGACGTCGGCCGGTCCAAGGCCGAGAGCGCCCGCGACTCGATCAAGGAGATCAACCCGCTGGTCGACGTGCGGCTGCACGAGACCCGGCTGGACTCCTCCAACGTCGAGGAGATCTTCAGCCAGTACGACCTGATCGTCGACGGCACCGACAACTTCGCCACCCGCTACCTGGTGAACGACGCCTGCGTGCTGCTGGACAAGCCGTACGTCTGGGGCTCGATCTACCGGTTCGACGGCCAGGTCTCGGTCTTCTGGAACGAGCACGGGCCCAACTACCGCGACCTCTACCCGGTGCCGCCGCCGCCGGGGATGGTCCCCTCCTGCGCCGAGGGCGGTGTCCTGGGCGTGCTCTGCGCGACCGTCGGCGCCATCCAGGCCACCGAGGCGGTCAAGCTCATCACCGGCATCGGCGAGACGCTGCTCGGCCGGCTGATGGTCTACGACGCCCTGGAGATGACCTTCCGGGAGATCAAGGTCCGCAAGGACCCGGAGGGCGAGCCGATCACCGGCCTCATCGACTACGAGGCGTTCTGCGGCGTCGTGTCCGAGGAGGCCCAGGAGGCCGCCGCGGGTTCGACGATCACCGTCGACGAGCTCAAGGACATGATGGACGCCGGCAAGGACTTCGAGCTGATCGACGTCCGGGAGCCCAACGAGTACGAGATCGTCTCCATCCCGGGCGCGAAGCTGATCCCCAAGGACGAGATCCTGTCCGGCCGGGCGCTGGCGCAGCTGCCGCAGGACAAGCCGATCGTGCTGCACTGCAAGACCGGTGTCCGTTCGGCTGAGGCGCTCGCCGCGGTCAAGAACGCCGGCTTCAAGGACGCCGTGCACGTCCAGGGCGGCGTGACCGCGTGGGCCACGCGCATCGACAAGGCGCTCCCCACCTACTGAGCGGACCCCCTCGCTCGGGGGCCGTTCCAGCACCTCAGCCGGGCCCCGGTACGCCACTGCGCGTGCCGGGGCCCGGCTGCGTTCTACTGAGGGCATGCCCGATCCCCGCCGTGCCGACCTCTTGATGCGGTACCAGCGCGCCCAGGCGCAGTTCACCGACCGGGTGGACGCCGTCGAGCCCGGCGAGTGGGACGCCCCCGCGCTGCCGGAGTGGAGCGTCGTGGACCTGGTGGCCCACCTGACCGGTGAGCAGCTGTGGGCCCCGCTGCTGCTGGCCGGGGAGTCGACGGACGTCGTCGGTCCCCGGGTCCCGACCGACCCGGCCGAGCTGCTGGGCGAGGACCCGCTGTCGGCCTGGGAGTCCGCGGCCGACGCCGCGCTGACCGCCTGGGCCGCCGACGACGCGCTGTCCCGCACCGTGCGGCTGTCCTCCGGTCCGGCCCCGGCGAGCGACTACCTGATCGAGATGACCGTCGACCTCACCGTGCACGCCTGGGACCTCGCCCGGGCGGTCGACGGGGACACCGAACTGGACCCCGAACTCGTGGCCGAGGCGTTCCGCTACGCCGAAGAGCACCTCGGCGAGGACGGGGTGCCCGGGGTGTTCGACGCCCCGGTCGAGGTGCCGCCGGGCGCGGACCTGCAGACGCGCCTGCTGGCTCGGTTCGGCCGCCGGGCCTGACCGCCTTGCCGGACTCGCCGTCGGTGCGGACACCCGGGCCGGACGGGACACCCGCGGCCTAGGCTGCCGTCCCGACACAGCCGAGCCGGAGGTCCCACGATGAGCCAGCCACCCCAGGGCCCGCCCCCGTACGGCTCGGACGGGTCGTCGCCGTCGGGTGGCCGGCCGCCGCAGGGCGCTGGCTGGGGTCAGCAGCCGGGGCAGCCAGGCGGCTGGGGGCAGCCGGCGCCAGGACAGCCCGGCAGCTGGGGCCAGCCCGGGCCGGGGCAGCCGCCCGGCGGGTACGGCCCACCTCCCGGCCCCGGGGGATGGGGTGCGCCCCGCCCGCCCGGCTACGGTGACCAGCCCACCCAGGTTGGCGGGTTCGGCGGCCCCGGGTGGGGCGCCCCGGGCGGGTCGAGTGCCTCCGGTGGTGACGACGACCGCAAGAAGCGGACCACCGTCCTCGTGATCATCGCGGCGCTGCTGCTGCTCGTGGTCGTCGCGGTCGTCCTCACGCTCACCCTGATCGGGGACGACGAGGGCCCCGAGCCGACGGCCGCCGGGACCACCTCGTCGTCGTCGGCCTCCTCGTCCGCGCCGTCGTCCGCGCCGTCCGCGTCGCCGTCCGCGTCGCCGTCCGCCCCTCCGGCGCCGGCGCCGGAGGGCCTGCTGGCGCAACTGCCCAGCGACTTCACCGACTGCCAGGAGCGCGGACTCCGCGGCGACGGGGACCTCGCGGCGGCGGAGTGCGGGCCCGCGCTCACCCAGCCGGGCCCGGCCGGTGCGGTCTACCACCAGTACCCGGACGTGCCCACGCTGGACTCGGTCTTCGCCGCCGACGCCGTCGAGCTCGGGCTCAGCGAGTGGTCCGGGGACGACGACTGCTCGACCACCACCGGCTACGGCGAGTGGACCTACCCCGACGGCGTCACCGGTGGCCTGGTGGCCTGCGCCCTGCTGCCCGACGGCGACGCGGTGATCGTCTGGACCGACGACGAGTACCTGGTCGAGGGAGCGGTCCACGCCCCCGGGACGACGCAGGACGAGGTCGCCGACCTGTACGAGTGGTGGACGGTCAACAGCGACTTCACCGGCTGAGGCCGGCACCGTGCGAGCTCTCGGACCCGAGCCGCGCTCGGCGGAGGACGTCGACGAGGCCGTCTACGACGTGGTCGAGGCGATCCCGCCGGGGCGGGTGAGCACCTACGGCGCGATCGGGCGCCTGGTCGGGGTGGGACCGCGCCGGGTCGCCCGTGCGCTGTCCGCCGGTGGCGCGGCCGTGCCCTGGCACCGGGTGGTGCGCGCCGACGGGACGGCGGCCGAACCGGTCCGGGTGCGGCAGCTGGAGCTGCTGGCCGGGGAGGGCGTGCCGCTGCGCGGTGCCCGGGTCGACCTGGCCGCCGTGGGCTGGCCGGACGACGGCTGAGCCGGACTGCCTGAGCCGGACTGTCGTACCCCCGTGGTCTCATCGGTGTGTGCGGGGGGAGGCGGGCAGTCCAGCGGTGGTCACGGCCGAGTCGTCGCCGGGCGTCTCCGGGCCGGTGTACCGGCTGGTGCAGTCGGAGCCGGAGCCGGTGGTCCGCCCCCAGCTCGACCCGACCCAGCAGGCGGTGGTCGACCACCGGGGCGGTCCGCTGCTGGTCCTGGCCGGCCCCGGCACCGGGAAGACGACCACGATCGTCGAGGCCGTCGCCGCGCGGATCGACGCCGGCGCCGACCCCGAGCGGCTGCTGGTCCTCACCTTCAGCCGCAAGGCCGCCGCCGAGCTGCGCACCCGGATCACCGCCCGGGTCGGGCGCACCATCCGGGAGCCGGTGGCCCGCACCTTCCACTCCTACGCCTTCGGGGTGCTGCGCCGGGCCGCGGTGCTGCGCGGTGAGCCCCCGCCGCGGTTGCTGACCTCCGCCGAGCAGGACGCCGTGCTGGCCGAGCTGCTGCGCGGGGACGCCGACGAGGAGGGCGCCGTCCGCTGGCCCGCCGACCTGGCCGCTGCGCTGGGCACCGACGGCTTCCGCGACGAGCTGCGCGAGCTGCTGCTGCGGGCCACCGAACGCGGGATCGACAGCCGGCGGCTGTCCGCCTGGGGTCGGGAGCGCGGGCTGCCGCACTGGGAGGCGGCCGCGGACTTCCTCCGGCAGTACCAGGACGTCTCCTGGTTCGCCACCGTCGCCCGCGGCGGGGCGTCCGGCTACGACCCGGCCGAGCTGGTCCGCACCGCCATCGACGAGCTGCACGACGACCCGGAGCTGCTGCGCACCGAGCGGGAGCGGGCGGGCTGGCTGTTCGTGGACGAGTACCAGGACACCGACCCGGCGCAGGTCGAGCTGGTCGAGCTGCTCGCCGGGGGCGGGGGTGATCTGGTCGTCGTCGGCGACCCCGACCAGGCGATCTACGCGTTCCGGGGCGCCGAGCCGCGCGGGATCATCGACTTCCCGAGTCGCTTCCGGCACCGCGACGGCCGGCCGGCCGACCGGCTCTCCCTGGGCGTCTGCCGCCGTTCGGGCACCGAGCTGCTCGCCGTCAGCCGGCGGGTCGCCGAGGGGCTGCCCGGGCCGTGGGAGCACCGCCGGCTGCAGGCGGGGGAGCATACCGCCCCCGGCGCTGCCGAGGTGCACGTCTTCGACTCCCCGTCCACCGAGGCCGCCTTCCTCGCCGACACCATGCGCCGTGCGCACCTGCTGGACGGCGTGCCGTGGTCGCAGATGGCGGTGGTGGTCCGGTCGGCCGCCGCCGGCCTCGGTCCGGTCCGCCGGGCGCTGAGCCAGGCCGGGGTGCCGGTCGCCGTCTCCGCCGACGACGTCGCGCTCGCCGGTCAGCCCGCCGTCCAGCCGCTGCTGGCCGCGCTCACCGCACTGCTGCCGGCCGCTGCCGACACGGCCGCGGACGCCGAGCCGCCGACGGAGACCGGGCTGGACGAGCCCGGCGCCGAGGCCCTGCTCGCCTCCCCGCTGGGTGGGGCGACGGTGCTGGACCTGCGGCGGCTGCGCCGGGCCGTCCGCCGCGAGCTGGCCACCCGGGGTGAGGACCCGGCGGTCCGGGGCGCGCCGTTGGCGGCGGTGCTGGCCGATGCCACCCTGCTCGACGCCCTGCCCGAGCACCTGGCCCGGCCGGCGCTTCGGGTGGCCCGGGTGCTGTCGGCCGGCCGGCTCTCCCTGGCGGCCGACGGGAGCGCCGAGGACGTCCTGTGGGCGATGTGGCAGGCCAGCGGGCTGGCCAACCGGTGGGCGCGGGCCAGCGCGGCCGGGGGCCCCTCGGGTGCGGTGGCCGACCGTGACCTGGACGCCGTCGTCTCGCTGTTCGACGCCGCCGCCGGCTTCGTCGACCGCCTCCCGCACGCTCCCGTGGCCGCGTTCGTGCAGCACCTGGGGGCGCAACAGCTGCCCGGTGACAGCGGCGCCGCGCGGGCACCGATGGGGGAGACGGTGCGGCTGCTCACCGCCCATGCGGCCAAGGGCCTGGAGTGGGACCTGGTCTGCGTCGCCGGGGTGCAGGAGGGGATCTGGCCCGACCTGCGCAGCCGGGTCAGCCTGCTCGGCGCCGAGGACCTGGTCGACGCCGCCGGTGGCACCGACCCGGCCACCCTGGACCGGCGCACCCAGGCGATGGCCGAGGAGCGGCGGCTGTTCTACGTGGCCTGCACCCGAGCGCGGCGCCGGCTGCTGGTCACCGCCGTCGACGGTGCGCTGGACGGCGGTGACGCCGGGGCGACCGCCTCGCGCTTCCTGGACCTGGTGGTGCCGGCCCCGGCCGAGGGGGACGGCGCGCGCCCGCACACCCCGCTGCCCCGGCAGCTGACCCTGCCCGCACTCGTCGCCGAGCTGCGCCGGCACCTCACCGACCCGCACACGCCGCCGGCCCGCCGGAGCAGCGCTGCCGCCGTGCTGCGCCGGCTGGCCGAGGAGCGGGTGCCCGGGGCCGACCCGGCCGGCTGGTGGGGGCTGGCCCCGCTGTCGGACGACGCGCCACTGGTCGACCCGGCCGAGGTGGTGCCGGTGCGGCCCTCGGCGATCGACACCTTCCAGCGGTGCCCGCTGCGCTGGGTGCTCGGCGCGGTCGGCGCGGAGGCGGCCCCGGAGGCCACCCGCACGGTCGGGTCCGCGGTGCACGACGTGGCCCAGCAGGTGGCCGAGGGGCTGCCGCCCGCCGACGCCCCCGCCGTGCTGGACACCGAGCTCGACGGCCTGGACCTGGGGCCGGGCTGGTTCGACCAGCGCCAGCGCGACCGGGCCCAGGAGATGCTGACCAAGTTCCTGGCCTGGCACACCCGCGCCGACCGGGAGCTGATCGCCGCGGAGGAGGACTTCGACGTCACCGTCGGCCGGGCCCGGCTGCGCGGGCAGGTCGACCGGCTGGAACGCGACGCCGAGGGCCGGCTGGTCGTCGTGGACCTGAAGACCGGCAAGACCGCGCCCCGGGACGTGGCGGAGCACGGGCAGCTGGCGGCCTACCAGCTCGCCGTCACCGAAGGCGCCTTCGCCGAGCACGGCACCGCCACCGGCGGCGCGGCGCTGCTGCAGGTGGGCGGCGCGCAGAAGGCGGCCAAGGAGCACGTGCAGCCGCCGCTGCCCGTCGACGTCGACCCGCGGCAGAGCTGGGCGGGCGAGCTGATCGCCGAGGTCGGCGCGGGCATGGGAGCGGGGGAGTTCGTGGCACGCACCGACACCGACTGCGAGCGGTGTGCCTTCCGCCGCAGCTGCCCGATGCAGGAGTCCGGCCGGCAGGTGACCCGATGACGCCTTCTGCCGGTTCTTCCCGGCCCCGTCCCGGGTTCCCTCGCGAGCTCGCGAGCGGAGGGGAGGACGGGGTCCTTCAACAGCTCAGCTTCGACCTCCCCGGCATGGTGCCGGTCGTCGCGCCGGAGCCGCCGCGGCTGCTGACCCCGGCCGAGACCGCCGCTCGCAGCGGGGTCGGCCACTCGCCGTCGGCGGAGCAGGCCGGCGTGGTCGCCGCTCCCGTCGACCGGCCGCTGGTGGTGGTCGCCGGCGCCGGGTCGGGGAAGACCGAGACGATGGCCGCCCGGGTCGCCTGGCTGGTCGCCAACCAGCTCGTCGCGCCGGAGGCGGTGCTCGGCCTGACGTTCACCCGCAAGGCGGCCAGCGAGCTCAACGCCCGGGTGCGCAAGCGGCTGGCCGCGCTCGCCCAGCACCCGGACACCGACCCGGCGCTCCGGGAACGGCTCGCCGTGGCGGCACCGACGGTGGCGACCTACCACGGCTACGCGGCCAGCATCGTCGCCGAGCACGGGCTTCGGATCGGCGTCGAGCCCGGGTCCGGTGTGCTCGGGCCGGCCATGTGCTGGGGCCAGGCCGCGACCGCCGTGGCCGCGCACACCGGCGACATGAGCGACGTCGCCCTGGGCCTGGTCACCACCACCGAGGACGTGCTGCAGCTCGCCGCCGAGCTGGGGGAGCACGACATCACCCCCGACGCCCTGCGGGCCTGGACGGCGCGGTTCGAGTCCCAGCTGCGCGGCTACGCGGACGCCGGGCGGAAGAAGGGCCCGTACGCCGAGGTGCTCAAGCTGGTGGCCCGGCAGCGGGCCCGGGTCGCCCTGCTGCCGATGGTCGAGGCGTTCCAGGCGCGCAAGCGGGCGGCCGGGTCGATCGACTACGCCGACCAGGTGTCCCTGGCCGCCCGGGTCGCCGTCAGCTCCGCCGAGGTGGGCCGGCGGGAGCGCGCCCGGTGGCGGGTCGTGCTGCTCGACGAGTACCAGGACACCAGCGTCGGCCAGCTGCGGATGCTCGAGTCGCTCTTCGGCGGCCCGGGCGGGCACCCGGTGCTGGCCGTCGGTGACCCGCGGCAGTCCATCTACGGCTGGCGCGGCGCCTCGGCCGGGACGATCGAGCGGTTCGCCCGCACCTTCCCCGGCACCCCCGAGCGCCCGGCCGAGCGGCTCACCCTGTCCACCAGCTGGCGCAACGACCAGGCGGTGCTGGCCGTGGCCAACACGGTGGCCGCCGCACTGCCCGAGCCCGAGCAGCCGCTGCCGGACCTCCAGCCCTCCCCGGTCGCCGGTCCGGGTGCGGTGCACTGCGGGCTGTACGACACGGTCGCCGAGGAGACCGAGGCGCTCGCCGACCGGCTCGAGCGGTGCTGGAAGGGCTCCGAGGACGCCGCACCGGGGGCTCCCGCGGCGCGGCCGACGATCGCCGTGCTCGCCCGGCGCCGCGCCCAGCTGCCCGGCATCGCCGCCGCGCTGCGGGCCCGGGGCCTGCCGGTCGAGGTGGTCGGGCTGGGCGGACTGCTGGACGTGCCCGAGGTCTCCGACGTGGTGGCCACCCTGCGGGTGCTGGTCGACCCGAGCGCCGGCGACGCGCTGGGCCGGCTGCTCACCGGCGCCCGCTGGCGGATCGGGCCGCGCGACCTGGCGGCGCTGGAGGCGCGGTCCCGGGCGCTGGTGCGGGAGCGCCGCACGCCGTCCCCCGAGCCGGTCGAGGACAGCACCCCGCCGGCGGCCGGCGCCCCGGCGAGCCCGGTCCTGCCGCGGGAGCGCGGGAGCATCGTCGAGGCGCTCGACGACCTCGGCCGCCCCGACGCGTACTCGCCCGCGGGGCACCGGCGGCTCCGGCGGCTGGCCAACGAGCTGTCCGGGCTGCGCTCCCGGCTGGGTGAGTCGCTGCCCGACCTGGTCGACGAGGTGGTCCGCAGCCTCGGCCTGGAGACCGAGCTGGCCAGCCACCCGGACGTGACCCCCGGCGGCGCTCGCACGCACCTCGACGCACTGCACGAGGTCGCCGCCGAGTTCTCCGAGCTCGCCGAGCTGCCCTCGCTGCCGGCCTTCCTCGGCTACCTCGCCGACGCCGAGGTGCGGGAGCGGGGCCTGGAGCCCGGCGAGGTGGCCGTCAACCCGGAGGCGGTCCAGCTGCTCACCGGGCACTCGGCGAAGGGCCTGGAGTGGGACGTCGTCGCGGTGCCCGGGATGACCGTGGGGCAGTTCCCCGCCAAGGGCGACGCCTCGGACTCCTGGATCCGCGATCCCGGCGCGGTCCCGGTCGACCTGCGGGCCACCGACCGCGCCGAGCTGCCGCGGCTGCACCTGCCGGTCCCCGGTTCCGGTGACCAGGCCGTGGTCCGCGACGCCCTGGCCGACTACGTCGAGGAGTGGAAGGACTTCGGGCTGGCCGAGGAGATCCGGCTCGGCTACGTAGCGGTGACCCGGGCCAAGCACCTGCTGCTGTGCTCGGGCAGCTGGTGGCGCGACGGCAAGACCGTCTGCGGGCCGTCGTCCCTGCTGCTGGCGGTCAAGGGCGCCTGCGAGGACGGCGCCGGTGTCGTCGACGCGTGGGCCGAGCCCCCGGCGGACGACGCGGAGAACCCCGCCCTGGCCGAGTGGCCGGTGGGCGTGTGGCCGACCGACCCGTTGTCGACCGGCCGCCGCCGCTCGCTCACCGCCGCTGCCGACCTGGTCGCCGGCACCGAGCCGCACCCGCTGACCACCGAGGCGCTCGGCGCGACCGACGACCCGCTGGTCGCCGAGTGGCTGCGGGACGCCGACCTGCTGCTGCGCGAGCGGGCCGAGCACTCCCGCGGCACCGTCGACGTCCCGCTGCCCGCGCACCTGTCGGTCTCCGCGCTCGTCGCGCTGCGCCGCGACCCCGGTGAGCTGGCCCGCCGGCTGCGCCGGCCGATGCCGGCCGCGCCGGCACCGCTGGCCCGGCGGGGCACCGCCTTCCACGCCTGGCTGGAGGAGCGCTTCGGTGCTGCCCGGCTGATCGACCTGGACGAGCTGCCCGGCAGCGGTGACGCCGGCGCGGCCCCCGATGCCGCGCTCACCGCGCTGCAGGAGGCCTTCCTGGCCGGGGAGTGGGCCGACCGCCAGCCGGTGGACGTCGAGGCGCCGTTCGAGACACCGCTGGGGCCGCTCACCCTGCGCGGTCGGATCGACGCCGTCTACGCCACGCCCGACGGGGGCTTCGAGGTCATCGACTGGAAGACCGGCCCCGTGCCGGGGGCCGCCGAGCTCGCTGCCGCCGGCGTCCAGCTGGCCGCCTACCGGCTCGGCTGGTCCCGGCTGACCGGCGTGCCGGTGGAGCGGGTCAGCGCCGGGTTCCACCACGTCGCCGCCGGGGTCACGCTGCGCCCGGTCGACCTGCTCGACGAGGACGGCCTGCTCACTCTGGTCACCGGGCGCCCGGCCGGCTGAGGGGCCGCGCGGCTCGGTGCCTCACCTGCGGTCGGCCTCGCCCTCCGGGCCGGGACCGTCCCGCTCGTCGCGGACGGTCGACGGTGCCAGCGGTGCGCCGGACAGGTGCGCGGCCTCGGCGATCTTGTAGCCCGCGATGGGCACGGTGAACAGCTGCAGGGCGATGGCGACCAGCAGGGTCACCACCGCCGACACCCCCGGCGCGAGCACGACCACGCCGAACAGCACGCAGACCAGCCCGAGGCTCGCTGCCTTGGTGGCTGCGTTGGCCCGGTTGTAGACGTCCGGCAGCCGCACCAGGCCGACCCCCGCCGCACCGATCAGCAGGACGCCGACGATCGCCAGGCCCTGGCCCAGCACGCTCTGCAGGGTCATCGGGACCGCTCCGCGACCAGCCGCGCGAAGGCCACCGTGGAGAGGAAGCCGACCAGCGTCGCGACGAGGACCAGGTCCAGCAGCGCCGGTGTGCGCAGCCGCACGGCCAGCACGGCGATGCCGGCGACGACGACCACGAAGCCGTAGTCGACGGCCAGGGCCCGGTCGGCGTCGGTGGGTCCGGTCCACAGCCGCCAGGTGGCGACCAGCAGGCACAGGGCCAGCACGACGAGCGCTCCGTCCAGCACGAACACCGCTCAGCTCCGGCGGTCGTCGTCGGGGGCCCGGTCCTCGGGCTGCTCGGTCACCGGCCGCCAGGCAGTCAGCATCTGGTCCTCCAGGTCGCTCAGTTCGGCGCGGAACGCGTCCGGGTCCCCGGCGTGCATCCCGTGCACGGTCAGCAGCCGCCGTTCCCGGTCCAGTTCGATCGGCAGCGTGCCGGGGGTCAGCGCGATCAGGCTCATGAACGACGCCACCTCGAACGGTGTCCGGCTGCGCACCGGGATGACCACCACGGCCGGCGCCACCTGGAGCCCGGGGGTCAGGACCTCCCGGGCGACCGCGAGGTTCGCGCGCAGGAACCGGAGGAGGAACTGCCCGGCGAAGGCGGTGACCCGCCAGGCACGCAGGGCACCGCGCTGCAGCAGCGAGGCCGGACCGGCCCCGGGGTCGGCGCTCATCGCCCGGTCACCGCCGCCACGTAGGCAGCGGGGTCGGCCAGCTCGGCACCGGCCACGGTGCTGAGCGAGAGCAGCGGCTCGGCCCAGAGCCCGAGCACGACGGCGGCCGCAGCCAGGAACAGCGGCGGGGCGAGCACCAGCGGCCGCACCCGGTTCCCGAGGGCGCTGGCCACGGGCGAGGCACCGCCGTCCGCGGCCGAGGCATTACCGGGCTCGGCGTCCCCGTCCGCGCCGGGCTGCTCGGCGGGCGGTTCCCAGAAGACGCCGTTCCACAGCTTCACCATCGACAGCAGGGTCAGCAGGCTCACCCCGACGACGAGGGCCACGGCCAGGTGCTGCCCCGCCGTGGCGGCCGCCGAGGCCAACCCGAGCTTGGCGACGAACCCGGACAGCGGTGGGATGCCCGCCAGCGTGAGCGCGGAGACCGCGAAGACGCCGGCCAGCAGCGGTTCCCGCCGGGCCAGGCCGCCGAGCCGGTCGAGGTCGCCGGTGCCGTAGCGGTGCTCCACCACCCCGGCGCACATCAGCAGGGCCGTCTTGACCAGCACGTACTGGACCAGGAAGAACACCGTGGCGCTCAGCCCGGCGGCCGTGGACAGGGCCAGCCCGACGAAGACGTAGCCGATCTGGCTCACCATGTGGAAGGTGAGGACCGGCCGCATCGCGTGCTCGCCGACCGCGCCCAGCACGCCGACCACCATGGTCAGCAGGGCGACGGCCATGATCACCCAGAGATACCGCGGTGCGCCCCCGTAGACGACCGAGTACAGCCGGATGACCGCGTAGACGCCGACCTTGGTGAGCAACCCCGAGAAGAGCGCGGCGACCGCGGGGCCGGTCCGTGAGTAGGTCTGCGGCAGCCAGCCGTGCAGCGGGACGACCGCCGACTTCACGCCCAGCGCGAGCAGCACGACCGCCGCGGCGAACCCGACGGCCGGCGACGACTCGGCGGCCCCGGCCAGCTCACCCAGGTTCACCGTGCCCGCGACGCCGTAGACGAGACCGACCCCGGCGAGCAGGACGGTGGAGGCCATCAGGCTGATGCTCACGTAGAGCCGGGCGGCGGCCAGCCGCTCGGCCCCGCCGCCCGCCGCGAACAGCAGGTAGCTCGGCACGAGCATGACCTCGATGAAGACGAACAGGTTGAACAGGTCCGCGGTGAGCACGGCGCCGGAGACCCCGGCCAGCAGGACCAGCACGAGCGGGACGAAGGCCGGGTCCTCGTCCTCACCGAGGGCCGCGGCGAAGGGCAGCGAGACCAGCACCAGCAGTGAGGTGACCGCCAGCATCACCGCGCTGAAGGTGTCCGCGGCGAGGACGATCGCGATGCCCGGCTGCCAGCCGCCCAGCTGGAGCACGGGCACCGCACCGTCCGACGTCGCGGCCAGCAGGAACCCCGCGAAGACCAGCACCCCGCCGGCGGCCGCCGGCCCGACCACCCGGTCGAGCCGGGTGGTGTGCGGCCACCGGTGGTGCACGAGCGCCAGCAGTCCGGCCAAGAGCAGCGGCCCGGCCACGGGCAGGACGAGGAGCCCGCCGGTCACGACGGCCCACCCTCGGTGCGCTGGTCGGAGGCCTCGCCGTCCCGGTCCGCGTCCTCCCCGGGGAACGGCTCCCCGGTCGTCGCACCCGGGTCGCCCGCCCGGGCCAGGGCGAGCATGTACACGGTGATCCCGAAGGTGATGACCACCGCGGTCAGCACGAAGGCCTGGGGCAGCGGGTCGGCGGCTCCGTCGGCCTCGGCCTCTCCGAGCAGCGGGACGCCGCGTCGCTGCATGCCACCGGCGGAGACCAGCAGGACGTTCACCGCGTGCCCGAGCAGCACGAAGCCCAGGACGACGCGGAGCAGCCCCCGGCGCAGCAGCAGGAAGACCCCGGAGGCCACCAGGAGGCCCACCACGAGCGCGGCGGTCACGGCGCCCGCTCCGGGACCCGGTCGGTGACCAGGGGACGGGCGGCCGAGGAGCTGGTGCCCGGCGGGCCCGGCTCGTCGTCGTCATCGGCGAGGTCCGGGTGCTCGAGCCGCGTGACGGCGGCCGCGAGGAGGCCCAGCACCAGCAGGTAGACGCCGAGGTCGAACAGGAACGTGGAGCCGATCCCGAGGGCGTGCAGCAGCGGGAGCTCGACCGGGGTCAGGAACGCCTCGCCCTGCACGGTGGGCAGTGCCCCGATGGCCACGGTGAGCACCAGGCCGGCGCCGGCGAGCCGGTCCGGCCGGGTCAGCCGGCCCAGCAGCGTGTCCGGCCCGGAGGTCAGCTGGCTCAGTGCGATCGCGGCCCCGGCGACCAGGGCGGCGATGAAGCCGCCGCCGGGCTCGTCGTGCCCCCGCCAGAGCAGGAAGGCCGAGAGCGCGAACATGCCCGGCACCAGCACCCGGCTGCTGACCTCGAGCACGGCGTCCCGCCGGTGGCCGGCCGGCGTCCCCGGCGCGGGGGTGCGGCGCCGCTCGGAGCGGCCGAGGACCAGGGCCGTGCCCAGCGCGGTGGTGCCCAGCACCACGGCCTCGCCGAGGGTGTCCAGGCCCCGGTAGTCGACCAGGATCGTGTTGACGACGTTGGTGCCGCCGGTCTGTTCCTCCGTGGAGGTCAGGAAGTGCTCCCCGACCGCGGAGAGCTCTCGGCGACCGGTGAACGCCAGGGTGGCCAGCGCCGCGGCCACGCCGGCGCCCAGCGCCAGCGCCGCGGCCGGGACGGCCTCGCGCCGCGGGGTGCGCACGAGCCGGCCCGGCACGTCCCGCAGCACCAGGACCGCCACCACTGCCGTCATCACCTCGACGAGCATCAGGGTGAGCGCGACGTCGGGCGCGCCGGCGAGCAGGAACCACGTCGCCACGAGCAGGCCCGTGACGCCGACCAGGCCCACCGCCGCCATGGTCGAGCCGGTCAGCACCGCGGCGAGCACCACCACGGTCAGCAGCGCAGCGACCACCCAGTCCAGGGGGCGGTCGGTGTCGGCGCGGGCGGGCAGTCCGCCCACGAGCACGGTCCCCACGACCCCCAGCGCGACCAACGCCACCAACGGGCGGCTGAGGTGGGCGGCAGGGGAGGAGGTGCGTTCCGGACCGCCCACCACGTGCCCGAGCGCGATCACCCCGTCGTGCGCCCGGTCGAACAGCTGCCCGGCGTCGGGGAGGCGGAGGCGCTGCAGGGACCGGTCGACCGGGGCGCGGAACGCGAACAGGACCAGGCCGAGCACGATCGTCAGCGCGGACATGGCCAGCTCCGGGCTGAGCCCGTGCCAGAAGTACACCTCCGGGGGGTCCCCGGCCGGGGCGACGTCGCGGGCGGCCGAGACGATCATCGGGCTCAGCACGCTGACCGCGGGACCGAGCACCAGGCCGAGCCCCGCGGCGACGGCCCCGGGCAGCAGGAAGGCGGCCGGGGGCTCGGAGACGTCCGCGTGCTGTTCGGAGCCACCGAAACCGCCGTGCACGATCCGGGCGGCGTAGGCGAACGTCAGCACCGACGCCGTGACGCCGAGGCTCAGGGCCACCGGGCCTGCCCACGGGGCGCCCTCGGCCTCGAGCAGCCCCATGAACAGGTACTCCTTGCTCACGAAGCCCAGCATCGGGATGACCCCGGCCAACGAGAGGGCGGCCAGCACCGTCGTCGCCGCGGTGACCGGCATGGCCCGCCACATGCCGGAGAGCTCCCGGATGTCGCGGGTGCCGGTCTCCTCGTCGACGATCCCGGCGAGCATGAACAGGGTCGCCTTGAACAGCGCGTGGGCGAAGGTGTGCAGGACGGCGGCCGCCAGTGCCTCCGGAGTCCCGACGCCGATTACCGCGACCAGCAGGCCGAGCTGGCTCACCGTCGAGTAGGCGAGGATCCCCTTCAGGTCGTTCTCGCGCAGGGCCAGGAACGCCCCGGTCACCGCCGTCAGCAGGCCGACGCCGATCAGCGCCGTGGACCACGCGGCCTCGTCGGCGAACAGCGGCGAGAAGCGCAGCAGCAGGTAGATGCCGGCCTTGACCATCGTCGCCGAGTGCAGGTAGGCGCTCACCGGCGTCATGGCCACCATCGCGCCGGGCAGCCAGAAGTGGAAGGGCAGCTGCGCGGACTTCGTGCACGCCGCCAGGACGAGGAGCCCCCCGATCGGCCAGGCCAGCCCGGACTCCAGCACCCGGTCGGGCTCGGCGAGGATCGTCGCCAGGTCCGTCGTCCCGGCGGCGACCGTGAGCAGCACCACCGCGGCGAGCAGCGCCAACCCGCCGGCCGCGGTGACCAGCAGGGCCTGCCGGGCCGGGCGGGCAGCGGCGGCCCCCGCGGTGGAGATCAGGAAGAAGGAGCAGACCGTGGTCAGCTCCCAGAAGACGTACAGCAGCACCACGTCGGCGGCCAGGACGAGACCGAGCATGCTGGTCGCGAAGAGGGTCAGCAGCAGGTAGACGGTCCCGTGCGGCTCCTCGTCGCCGAGGTAGCCGGGGCAGTACGCCATGACCAGGGCGCCGACGCCCAGCACGATGAGGCAGAAGACGCCGGCGACCCCGTCCAGCCGCAGCGAGAGCGAGACGCCCAGCGACGGCAGCCACTCCCACGACGCGGTCTCGGTCTCACCGGCCCACACCCGCGGGGCGGCCGAGGCGAGCAGCGCCGCGACCGCCAGGTAGCCGGCCGCCAGCGGGTACCCGGTCCGCCGGCCGAGGCGCCGGGCCAGCAGCGGCGCGGCCACGGCGAGCGCGAGCATGCCCAGCAGGGCGAGGGCGAGGAGCACCGGTCAGTCGTCACCCGGGCAGGTGGCCGCCGCCCGGTCGGGGCAGCGCGGCGGCACGGTCACGGCGTCGCGTCTACCCCTGCTCGCTCCGTGCCAACCCGCTGTCTGTCGCCCGGCCGGCCGCCGTCCCTCGGGCGATCCGGTCCAGCACCGCCCGGGCGAGGTCCTCGGGTGCCTGCTCCGGGACCCAGTGGGTGACCCCGGGCAGCTCCACGAAGCGGTAGTCGCCGGTGACCTGGTCCGCGCACGCCTCCGCGGCGATCCGGCCCACCGCCACGTCGCCGTCGCTCCACACGTACGTCGTCGGCACCTCCACCGGGTCGACCCGGGTGGCCGAGCTCATCGCCCGGTACCAGTTCAGCGCCGCGGTCAGCGCGCCCGGCGCGGACAGCTGCCGCACGTAGACGTCGACCGCCTCGGGAGGCACGGCCGGGGCGTCGAGCATCCGCCGTAGTCGTCGGGCGTCGTCGTCGAGCAGCACCTCCTCGGCCTTGCCGGCCTGCCAGAAGAGCTTGATGTAGGCCGACCGCTCCTTCTGTTCCGGATCGGCACGGAAGGCCAGCGTGTAGGCCGTCGGGTGCGGCACCGAGACGGCGGTCAGGGTGCGGACCCGGTCGGGGTGCCAGCCGGCCAGGCCCCAGGCCACGTTCGCGCCCCAGTCGTGCCCGACGACGTCGGCGACCGGCACGTCCAGGGCGGTCATCAGGTCCGCGGTCACCTGCACCAGGTTGGTCAGCGCGTAGGCGTCCACCTCCCCGGGACGGGCGCCGGGGGAGTAGCCCAGCTGGTCGGGTGCGTAGGTGCGCAGCCCTGCCTCGGCCAGCAGCGGGGTCACCGCCGACCAGCTCAGCGACGTCTCCGGGAAGCCGTGCAGCAACAGCACCGGCGGACCGTCCTCCGGCCCGTCCGTCCGGACGTCGAAGGTCAGGTCGCCCACGTCCACCTGCAGCATCCCCACGGCCATGCAGGCAACCTAGCCCGGCACCTGGCCGGTCGCGTCGGCACGGCGGGATACCGTCCACGGCGTGAGCAGCTCCGCCGAACGCGACTTCGTCACCGCCCACCTCGACGACCTGCACGCCGACCTCGACGCCTGGTTGCGGATCCCGTCGATCTCGGCCGACCCGGCACACGCCGGCGACGTGGCCGCCAGTGCCGAGTGGCTGGCGGAGGCGCTACGCCGCACCGGTTTCCCGACCGTGGAGATCTGGCCGACCGAGGGCGCTCCGGCCGTCTTCGCCGAGTGGCCCTCGGCCGACGCCGGTGCGCCGGTCGCCCTGGTCTACGGGCACCACGACGTCCAGCCGGTCGACCCGCTGGAGCTCTGGGAGCGGCCGCCGTTCGAGCCCACCCGGGTCGAGGGCCGCGACGGCCCCGAGCTGCACGCCCGCGGCGCCATCGACGACAAGGGCAACGTCGCCTTCCACCTGCTCGGCATGCGCGCCCACCTGGCCGCCACCGGCCGGGACGCCCCCGCCGTCACGGTGAAGCTGCTCATCGAGGGCGAGGAGGAGTCCGGGTCGCCGTACTTCGCCGACCTGTTGCGAGCCCACACCGACCGGCTGGCCTGCGACGTCGTCGTGGTCAGTGACACCGGCATGGCCGGCCCCGACGTCCCCAGTGCCGTCACCGCCATGCGCGGGCTGGCCGACGCCGAGATCACCCTCCGCGGACCCGCCGTCGACCTGCACTCGGGCTCCTTCGGTGGCGCCGTGCCCAACCCGCTGCACGCCATGGCCGAGCTGCTGGCCGCGCTGCACGACGAGTCGGGGCGGGTCACCCTGCCCGGCTTCTACGACAAGGTGCGGCCGCTCACCGACCGCGAGCGCGAGCTGATGGCCCGGGTGCCGTTCGACGAGCAGGCGTGGCTGGCCGGCCCGGCCGCCTCCCGCGTGGCCATCGGCGAAGCGGGCTTCAGCACCCTGGAGCGGATCGGCGCCCGCCCAACCGCCGAGGTCAACGGCATGTGGGGTGGCTACACCGGCCCCGGCCACAAGACGATCGTCCCGGCCGAGGCGCACGCCAAGGTGACCTTCCGGCTCGTCGCCGACCAGGTGCCCGCCGACCTGGGCGAGCAGGTGCGCGCCTGGGTGCAGGCGAACACCCCGGCGGGCATCGAGGCCGACGTGCACGTCCCGCCGGGCGGCGTCGCCCCGTGCCGCAGCGACATCGACCACCCGGCCATGGACGCGCTGCTGCGCTCCATCGGGCAGGCGTTCGACACCGACGCCGACCAGGTGCTGTTCACCCGCGAGGGCGGCAGCGGCCCGGAGGCCGACCTGGCCGGCATCCTCGGCGCCCCGCTGCTGTTCCTCGGCGCCGGCCTGCCCACCGACCGGATCCACTCGCCGAACGAGCGGGTGCTGCTGCCGATGCTGTACCGCGGCGCCGAGGCCGCCGCCCACCTGTGGCGCGAGCTCGCCACCGTCCCGTTCCCGGCGCGCTGAGCACGAGGGGGGAGCGCCGACGATGAGCGGGCCGGGCCCCGAGGTGGCCGGGCAGCCGACCGGTCAGGGCAGCGCGCCCCCGGCCGGCTGGTACCCCGACCCGGACGGCGCCCCGGGGCTGGTCCGCTGGTGGAACGGACTGACCTGGTCCGACGTCACCACCCCGGCCGGCCCGGGGGTCGCCGTCGGACGGCCGTTCGAGGCCCCGCCGGCGCAGGTCCCGCCGTCGTCCTGGGACTCCTGGGGGAGCCCCGAGCCGGCACGGCCGCGCCGCAACCCGCTGCTGCTCGGGCTGGGTGGGTTCCTGCTGGTGCTCGTGCTGGTGCTGGCCGGGCTGCTGATCGGGAGCTCCGGGACCGATCCGGAGCCGGACGACGAGGCGCCGGTGGCCGCAGCTGCCCCTGCGCCCGGCCGGGAGTTCCCGCCCGGGACGGTGCGGATCATCGACGAGGCCGCCGGCATCTCCTACCCCTTCCTCGGTGCCGGCTGGTTCGAGTGGGACCGGGGCGTGCAGCTGGAGATGGCCGCGGTCGCCGGCCAGTACTTCGTCACCCAGGACGACCTGCCCGGCGAGAGCGGGGTCTTCATCGCCCAGTGCACCTCGGGGCCGCTCGCCCCCTTCTACGGGTGGGCCGGCCCCGACACCCTGCAGTCCACGGCCACCGCCGTGGCCGACTCGGTGCGCGCCCGCTACTACCCGGAGCCCAACGAGCGGACGGTTCGCCGGGACGAGGCGGTGACCGTCGACGGGGCGGCGGCCTGGGTCGTCGAGTTCGACCTCACCTGGGACGCCGAGGGCTACGACGCCAGCGGCGAGCGGGCCGCCCTGCTGCTGATCGACGTCGGCCGGCCCGCGCCTGCCCTGCTCTACCTGTCCGTCCCGAACACGCACGCCGAGCTGTACGGGGTCATCGACCGGGTGCTCGCCGACGTCGACGTGCTCTGACGGCCGTGGTCCTCCGGGCCGGACCGCGGCCAGGTGGCGTGCGCCGGCCGCGCTGAGCTGGCCCCGGGTCGCCTGCCCGGCCGACCCGGGTGCCACTGGCCCGGCCGGGGTGGCTCGGCCGTCCCCGTCTGCGGCGTGTCGTCCGGCGCGGTTAGGGTCGGTGGCGTGACAGCAGCTGGGCCCGACCTGACCCTGCGGCACCCGGTGGAGCGGTTCACGCTCGACAACGGGCTGCGGGTCGTCCTCGCGCCGGACCGGAGTGTCCCCGTCGTCGCCGTGAGCGTCTTCTACGACGTCGGCATGCGATCCGAGCCGCCGGGCCGCACCGGCTTCGCGCACCTCTTCGAGCACATGATGTTCCAGGGCTCGGCGAACGTGCCGAAGATGGAGCACGCCCGCCTCGTCCAGGCCGCCGGCGGCACGTTCAACGGGTCGACCCACCAGGACTACACGAACTACTTCCAGGCCCTGCCCGCCGAGGCGCTGGAGCGGGCGATCTTCCTGGAGGCCGACCGGATGGCGGCCCCGGCGATCACCGAGGAGAACCTCCGCAACCAGATCGACGTGGTCAAGGAGGAGATCCGGGTCAACGTGCTGAACCGGCCCTACGGCGCGTTCCCCTGGCTGCAGCTGCCGGAGATCGCGTTCGAGAGCTTCGCCAACACGCACGACGGCTACGGCTCCTTCGTCGACCTCGAGTCCTCCACCGTCGACGACGCCACGGACTTCTTCTCCCGCTATTACGCCCCGTCCAACGCGGTGCTCTGCATCGGCGGCGACCTGGACCCGGCCGAGACCGAGGTGCTGGTCCGCCGCTGGTTCGACCCGGTCCCCGCCCGACCGGCCCCGCCGGCCCCGGTCGTCGGTGAGCCCTCGCCCACCACGGTCCGCCGCGGTGTGGTCGAGGACCGCCTGGCGCCTGCGCCGGCCGTGGCGATCGGCTGGCGGGTGCCCGACCCGGTCGGTGACCTGGACACCTACCTGGGCACCGTGCTGCTGGCTGAGCTGCTCAGCGAGGGCGATGCCTCCCGGCTCGAGCGCCGGCTGCTGCACACCGACCGGCTCGCGGTGGCGCAGAGCACCTACCTCGGCCTCTTCGGTGACCCCTTCGACGTCCGTGACGCCACGCTGCTGGTCAGCCAGGTCCACCACCCGGCCGACGTCCCGGTCGACCGGGTGCTCACCGCGGTGCACGAGGAGGTCGACAAGGTCGCCACCGACGGCGTCCCCGCCGACGAGCTGGCCCGGGTGACCGCGCGCACCGAGGCGCAGCTGCTCCAGCAGGCCGACTCCGTGCTCGGCCGCACCCTCGGGTTCGCCTCCGCCGAGCTCATCCACGGCCGGGCCGAGCTGGCCGGCGAGCTCGCCGCCCGGCTGGCCGCGGTCACGCCCGACCAGGTGCAGGCGGCGGCCCGCGGGCTCTCGCCGGACACCGCCGCCGTCCTCGAACTGCGCGCGACCGGAGGAGCAGCCCGATGAGTGCACCCGTGCTGGACTTCTCGTTGATCCCGCCGCTGGGCGAACCGCGGCCCGCCGTGGCGCCCGAGGTGCACCAGACCACGCTGCCGAACGGGCTGCGGCTGGTCGTCGTCCCGCGGCCGGGCGTGCCGCTGGTCGAGCTGCGCCTGCGCGTCCCCTTCGCCGCCTCCGCGCCCCGGGCGGCGGCCACCCACGCGGCCCGCACCGCGCTGCTGGCCAGCGCCGTGCTGCTGGGCACCGCCCGGCACGACCAGCTGGAGATCGCCCAGCTGCTGCAGACGCACGGTGGCGAGCTGTCGGTCTCGGCGGACGCCGACCGGCTGCTGTTCTCCACCACGATGCTCCCCGACGGGCTCGGCGCCGTCCTGGACGTCCTCGCCGAGCTGCTCACCGCGCCGACCTACCCGGCGGGCCCGGTCGACGCCGAGCGGGCCCGGGTGGGGGAGCGCATCCTCATCGCCCGGTCCCAGCCCGGTGTCATCGCCCGGTCTGCGCTGGCCGCCCGCCGGTTCGGTGCCCACCCGTACGCCCAGCAGCTGCCCGCGGCCGAACTGGTCGCGGCAGTCACCCCGGCGGCGCTGCGCAAGCTGCACCGGGAGCGGGTCCTGCCCGCCGGCAGCACGCTCGTGCTGGTCGGCGACGTCGATCCCGCAGCGGCGGTCGACGTCGTCGGCACCGCCCTGGCCAACTGGGTCGCCGAGGGCAAGGCGGTCGCGGCCGCGCCGGTGCCCACGCTCGCCCCCGGCCCCCTGGAGCTGGTGCACCGGGCCGGTGCGGTGCAGTCCAACGTCCGGCTGGGTGGGCCGGCGCCGGGCCGCACCGACCCGCAGCTGCCCGCGCTCCGGCTGGCCAGCATGGTCTTCGGTGGCTACTTCTCCTCCCGGTTGGTGGAGAACATCCGCGAGCGCCGGGGCTACACCTACAGCCCGCGCAGCTCGGTCGAGCACCTGATGGCCGGCTCCTCGTTCACCGTGGAGGCTGACGTCGCCACCGGTGTCACCGGCCCCGCCCTGCTCGAGACCGTGTACGAGCTGGGCCGGATGGCGCTGACGCCGGTCACCGAGGCCGAGCTCGACTCCGCCCGCCGCTACCTGCTGGGCACGCTGGCCCTCGGGACGGCGACGCACGCCGGGCTCGCCAGCACGCTCTCGGCGCTCTTCGGTGCCGGCCTGTCCGCCGACTGGCTCGCCGACCACCAGCAGGCGCTGGCCGCGGTGACCGTCGAGGAGGTCGCCGAGGCCTCCCGGCGGTGGCTGTCGCCGGCCGGGCTGACCGCGGTCGTCGTCGGGGACGCCGAGGAGGTCGCCGACCAGCTGCGCGTGCTCGGCCCGATCGAGGTCACCGCCCCGTCCGTCGAGCCGGTGCCCGAGTCGCTCGCGTGAGCGTCCCACCCGGCGGCAGCACCCCGGCCGACAACCCGCCGCCGCCGGCCCGCGGTGACTGGCCGGAGGACCGGCACGCCGGCGCCGTAACCGAGGTCCCGCTGCTGTCCCGCGCCGCCCACGACCGGGGCCACCTGGCCCGGTCGCTGCCCGACCCGGCGCAGGGCCGCCCCGTCCGCGTGCTGCGCGTCGACGAGCGGCGCACGGCGCCGGTGCACGAGGGGCCGGCCGGCCCGGAGCTCGTCTACGAGGAGCAGCCCGCCTGGCCGGAGGGCGCCATCTACCTCGGTGAGGCCGACGGGGTCGCCTACGGCGCGCTCCGGACCCCGCGCTCGCTGACCGTGGCCGGCCGGCCGGTCGACTCCTGGGCCGGCCTGCGGGAGGTCGGTGGCGCACTCGGTGACCTGGACGCGGGCCTGCTGGTCCAGGCGGTGGGCATCATCGAGTGGCACGAGCGCAACCGGTTCTCCCCGATCACGGGTGCGGCGACCACGATCGAGCGCGCGGGCTGGGTGCAGCGCGACCCGGACAGCGGCCGCGAGGTGTTCCCGCGCACCGACCCCGCGGTGATCATGCTGGTGCACGACGGGGGCGACCGGTGCGTGCTGGGCCGGCAGGCGGTCTGGCCGGCGGGCCGGTTCTCGATCCTGGCCGGTTTCGTCGAGCCGGGCGAGTCCGCCGAGGCCGCGGTCGCCCGTGAGGTCGCCGAGGAGGTCGGCATCGCGGTCACCGACGTCCGCTACGTCTCCAGCCAGCCGTGGCCGTTCCCGCAGTCGCTGATGCTCGGTTTCGTCGCCCGCGCGACGAGTGAGGAGCTGCGCATCGACCACGACGAGATCGAGGAGGCCCGGTGGTTCAGCCGGGAGGAGCTGCGCTCGGGCACCGGCCCGCAGGCGCTGCCCCCGACGGTCTCGATCGCCCGGCACATCATCGACCGCTGGGTGGCCGGCGAGCTCTAGGAGGCGCCCCTCGCGAGCTCGCGGCGGGCGCCGGCAGCGGAGTCGTCAGCTCCAGCGCCCCTGCAGGACCAGGGCCGGCCGGTCGGCGTGGTCGGCCAGGACCACTGCGTCGGCCAGCGCCATCGGGTCCACCTCGTCGTCGTAGCGGTCGAAGGCCGGCAGCTCCCAGGCCCGGTCGGCGGGCGCCCGCCGCCGTCGGGCGGCCGGGCTGACCCGCAGGTGGACGACGACGTCGAACGCCAGCCCCAGCCCCTGCAACAGCGAGCCCGGCACGAGCAGCACCCCACCGGCGGGGGCGGGGCGGTACTCCGCCCGCGCGGCCCGGTCCCGTTCGAGGTCCCACAGCGCGGGCAGGTGTTCCCCGGTGCCCCGCGGGCCGCACCGGTCCAGCACCTCACGGGCCAGGGCGGCGGCGTCCAGCCAGTCGCTGTACCGGGCGTCGGGATCGGTACGACCGTGCTCCAGTCGCAGCGAGGCGGGTCGGTAGAAGCCCTCGGCCGGGACCACGACCGCCGGCCGGCTCAACGTGGGCAGCCGCTCGGCCACGGCATCGGCCAGCACCTGCGGACCGGTCGTCCCCGGCGCGCCGGGCAGCTCCGGTCCGTCGACGGCGACCCGGAGCGAGGTGGCGCCGGGCTCGGGCGGCAGTCCCGACAGCAGCTCGGCCAGCCGGTCGGCCAGCGCGTCGGGGGAGAGCGGGAGCGGAGCGGTCAGCTGGGGGCCCCGGAGACGGCGTCGCGCGCAGGGAGGGCGTCGAGCACCTCCGCGGCGAGTTCCGCGGCCGGCCGGCCCTGGGACCTGGCCTGCCCACGCAGCTCCTCGAACGCCTCCCGGGGGCTGGTGCCGTGCCGCTCGGCCAGGACGCCGATGGCCCGCTCGATCGAGACCCGGGCGGCCAACGCGTGCTCCAGCTGGGAGACGGTGCGGCGCAGCGCGGCGATCTCCTCGTCCCGCGGGTCGCCGCACGCGCCCGCACCGCTCGCGGCAGGGGCCGGTGGACCGGCCGTCCGGGCCGCCCGCCGCGCCTGGCGGTCCGGCTCCGGCGTGGTGCCCAGTTCGCCGGCCACGAGATCGGCCAGGGTCATCGCCTCGACCAGCGCCAGCCCGTCGACCATCTCGCCCCAGCCGCCGCCGGAGTCGCCGACCGGCCCCTCCGGCGCGCCCCCGAGGGGGTGCAAGGGGCTGAGCACCGACCAGCCGCGCCTCGTGCGGACCACGACGGCCGCAGGCCCTCCGGACGGGCTCAGCAGGACGTCGGTCGGCAGCGCGACCGCCACCGGCCGGCTCCCGGGCAGCGACGGCCCGGTCATCGGCTCCATCTCGGCCTCTCTCGGTGCCGGGGCCCGGTCGGCGGGAGACCAGCCGCAGCTCCCGGGCGGACGATCATCGCTCCCGGGGGCCACGGACCAGCGATCACGCGCCGGGCAGCTGCGCGAGCTGGGCCTTCACCTGGTCGATGCTGGGGTTGGTGAGCGCCGAGCCGTCGGCGAAGACCAGGGTCGGGACGGTGCGGTTGCCCCCGTTGGCCTGCATGACGATGTCGGCAGCGCCCTCCTCGACCTCGATGTTGACCTCGGCGTAGTCGATCCCGTCGCGGTCCATCAGCTTCTTCAGGCGCATGCAGTAGCCACACCAGTTGGTGGTGTACATCGTGACCGCGGCCGTCGGAGTGCTCATCGGGTGGATCCTCCCTCGTGTGTCCCCCGGGAGGCCACCCGGGGAGGGTGGCCTCGTGCCCCGGGGCCTGCCGCTGGCGGAACGCACCCGGCCTGGGGATCCTTCCCCCGGCCGTCGGAGGCGGCTGGGAGGATCGGGTCGTGGCGATGCAGCGGATCGAGGACGAGCGGAGCACCGCCGAGGGGCCGACCGGGCCGGAGGCCGTGCTCGCGGGCCTGGACGAGCAGCAGCGGGCAGCGGCCGAGGCGGTGCGCGGGCCGGTGTGCATCCTCGCCGGCGCCGGGACGGGCAAGACCCGCACCATCACCCACCGGATCGCCTACGGCGTCCACCTGGGTGAGTACGTCCCGGAACAGGTGCTGGCGGTCACCTTCACCGCCCGGGCGGCCGGCGAGCTGCGCGGCCGGCTGTCGGCCCTGGGCGTGGGCGGTGTCCAGGCCCGCACCTTCCACGCCGCGGCGATGCGCCAGCTGCGGTACTTCGCGCCGCGCGTGCTCGGCGGGCCCATGCCCGAGCTGATCGAGAACAAGCTGCGCGTCGTCGCCGGTGCGGCGACCAGGGCGCGGTTGACCACCGACCGCACCAGCCTGCGTGACCTGGCCAGTGAGATCGAGTGGGCGAAGACGACGCTGGCCACCCCGGAGGACTACCCGGCCCGGGCCGCGGCCGCCGCCCGCGACCTGCCGTTCGACGCCGCCGCCGTCGCCGAGGTGTACCGCGGGTACGAGGCGGCCAAGCAGCGCGACGGCGCCCTGGACTTCGAGGACCTGCTGCTGGTCACCGCCTACGCGATCGAGGAGCACCGCGACGTCGCCCGCGAGGTGCGCGCCCAGTACCGGCACTTCGTCGTCGACGAGTACCAGGACGTCAACCCGCTGCAGCAGCGGCTGCTGGACGCCTGGCTCGGCGGTCGCGCCGAGGTCTGCGTGGTGGGCGACCCCAACCAGACGATCTACTCCTTCACCGGCGCCGACCCGGAGTACCTGCTGGGGTTCGCCGACCGCTACGGCGACGCCGAGGTGGTCAAGCTCGAGCGCGACTACCGGTCCACGCCGCAGGTCGTCGGGCTGGCCAACAAGCTGATCGGCCAGGCGCCGCCCCGCAAGGGGCTGCCCGGGCTGCGGCTGCTGGGCCAGCGGGCCGAGGGGCCGGCTCCCCGGTTCGTCGAGCACCCCGACGAGCCGGCCGAGGCCGCAGCGGTGGCCCGAGCCTGTCGCGAGCTCATCGACGGTGGGCTGCCGGCCAGCGAGATCGCGGTGCTCTTCCGGATCAACGCCCAGTCGCAGGTGTACGAGTCCGCGCTGGCCGACCTCGGGGTGCCCTACGTGCTCAAGGGCGGCGAGAGGTTCTTCGAGCGGCCGGAGATCCGTGAGGCGGTGCTGCTGCTGCGCGGGGCCGCGGCCGGCGGCAACGACCCGGGCGCCCTGGTGCCCGCCGTCCGCGACGTGCTGGCCTCCACCGGCTGGGTGGAGCACCGGCCACCTCCCGGTGGCACCGCGCGGGACCGCTGGCAGTCCCTGGCCGCGCTGGTCGACCTCGCCGTCGACCTGGTGGCCGAGCAGCCCACGCTGGACCTGGCCGGCTTCGTGGCGCACCTCGCCGAGCGGGCCAACGCCCAGCACGCCCCCACCGTGCAGGGGGTGACGCTGGCCTCGATGCACGCGGCCAAGGGCCTGGAGTGGGACGCCGTGTTCGTCGTCGGGCTGGTCGACGGGGTCCTGCCGATCGCCCAGTCGCAGTCCCGCCCCGAGGCGGTGGAGGAGGAGCGCCGGCTGCTGTACGTGGCGGTCACCCGGGCCCGCGAGCAGCTCACCCTGTCCTGGTCGCTGGCCCGCAACCCCGGTGGCCGCCGCTCCCGGCCGCGCAGCCGGTTCCTCGACGGCCTGACGCCGGACGCGGCTGCCACGCCGCGCCGTCCGGCCAAGCGGCCGAAGGTCGTCCTCGAGGGCGAGGCGGGGGAGTTGTTCGAGAAGCTGCGGGCCTGGCGCAGCACCGCCGCCGAGGCCGCGTCCGTGCCGGCGTACGTCGTCTTCACCGACGCCACGCTCCAGGCGATCGCCGAGACGCGTCCCACCACGGCGCGCGAGCTGTCCGCGCTGCCGGGTGTGGGAGCCCGCAAGCTCGACCTCTACGGCGCCGAGGTGATCGCCACGGTCGAGGGCCGACACGGCCCCGACCAGGGCGAACACACGTCCTGAGGAATCTCGGTTAATTCGATTGACCCGTCTCCGGCAGCTCCCCTAGCCTTCGTTCCACCACCTGGGAGTGATCCAGGACGCACCACCGCACCAGCAGCAGCGCACCACCCCGCAGCAGACCGCAGCGAGACCGGCCGGGAGGCCGGACTCCGACCCTCGGAAGGAGGGGCCCCGTGATCACCACCGACATCACCAACGCCGGCGTGCGCACCGTGACCTCGCCGGCCGTCGGCCTGCGCTGCTCCGTCCCGGCCGAGTGGGTCGTCGCGATGGCGCCCGCCGCCGCTCCGCAGTACGGCACCGGTCTGTCCTTCGCCGGCTCGGTGCCTGCTGTCCGCCTCCGCGGCCTGACCGCCGCCGCCGGCACGACCGGCCTGTCCACCACCGGTGCGCGCCTCGGCACCGATGCCCTGCCGTCCGTCCAGACCACCGCCCTGAAGGGCAACGCCGTCATCGGCGCCCCTGCTCGGCACACCAGCAACACCCCGGGTGACCTGCCCCCGGAAGACCCACTGGGCTAGCACGCCCAGCAGGTCCTCCTCGAGGCCGCGGAACCCGGACACCGGGTACCGCGGCCTTCGTCTTGCTCCAGCGTCTCGACGAGCCGCCGCGGAACCCCGACCACACCGGTCGGCGGGGCCCCGCCGACCGGCCGCACAGACGAAGGAAGAGGAGGAGCGGCCGTGCAGACCACGATCGACCCCGCGACGTCCCATCGCCGATCCGGGCTCGACCGCACGCACGTGTCCACCCAGGCGCCGGCCCGGGAGGTGGCCCGTCGGGGGCTGCCCTGCCGGGTGCAGGACGCCGACCTGTGGTTCGCCGAGAGCCCGGCTCAGCTCGAGCAGGCCAAGGCGCACTGCGCGACGTGCCCGGTGCGGTCGGCCTGCCTGGCCGGGGCGCTCGACCGGGCCGAGCCCTGGGGCGTCTGGGGCGGGGAGATCTTCGACCACGGGGTCGTCATCGCCCGGAAGCGGCCCCGGGGCCGCCCGCCCAAGGTCCGGACCGAGGCCGCGGCATGAGGCCGCGGCACCGGAGCAGCGGGCTCCCGCCCGTCCGGCGTCCCCACCCGGGGCGACCGGCCACCCGATGTACCTCCACCCGGCGACCGCGCAGCGGTGCCGGCACACCCTGAGGAACCACGATGCACTCGTTCGACCACGACCTGACCAGATCCCACATGACCCGGCGGATGGCCGAGGCGGAGACGTCCGCCCGGGCCCGACGGCTGATCACCGCCCGGCGCTGGGCGCGCCGGGCGGAGCGGGCCTCCCAGCGGGCCGCCCGCGCCAACTCCGCCGTCTGGTGACGACGGCGGGGGCGACGCGAGCACAGGACGGCGTCACAGGACAGCACCACCGTGCGGCGGCAGCCGCTGTCCGTCCCGACCGCGGGGCCGCAGGCTCCCGGTCGGGACGGACCCAGCGGCTGCCGCCTGAGCCGGGACGGTAGCTGGCCGCGGTGTCGTCCGTGAGGACGACAGGTCATGCGGCGAAGCCGGGCAGCCACTCCTCGCAGACGCCGCGGTAGGGCGCCTCTGCGTCGAGCTGGCACAGCACGCCGATCGACCCCATGGTCACCCGGTGGATCAACAGGTAGGCCGGCGGCAGGTTGAGCTGGCGGCCCAGCCGGCTGGCGTCGCTGCGCGGGTCACCGATCCGGTTGGCCTGCTCCTGCATCCACGCCCGGTTGAACTGGAACGACGGGGCCGACACCGGAGCCAGGAAGGGCAGCAGGAAGTCCAGCACCCCCTGGGCGTCGACCTCGATGGACTCGCGGACGAAGCCCTCGGCGCGGAGGTCGGCCAGCACGTCCTCGGCGCGGCCCTCCAGCGCCCAGCGGACCAGCCGGCCGATGGGCTCGGGGTGGCCGCCGGGCAGCCGGGCCGTGGCACCGAAGTCGATGACCCCGAGCCGCCCGTCGGGCACCAGGCGGTAGTTGCCCGGGTGCGGGTCGGCGTGCAGCAGCCCGGCTCGCTGCGGCCCGGAGAAGTGCAGCACCGACATCAGCAGCCCGGCCCGGTTGCGCTGCTCCCGGGTGCCATCGGCGATGACCCGGGACAGCGGGATGCCCTCGAGCCACTCGGAGACGATGACCTTCGGTGCGCTGGCCACCACCCGGGGGACGACGATCTGGTCGTCGCCGGCGTAGGCGGCGGCGAACGCCCGCTGGGCGTCGGCCTCCAGCCCGTAGTCCAGCTCCTCCTCCGCGCGCAGCTTGAGCTCGGCGATGAGCGGCTTGACCTCCATGCCGGGGAAGAGCACCGCGAACATCCGGGCGAAGCGGGCGAGCTGGTTGAGGTCGGCCATCAGCGCGGTGCCGGCACCGGGGTACTGGATCTTCACCGCGACGTCCCGGCCGTCCCGCCACGTGGCCCGGTGCACCTGACCGATGCTGGCCGCCGCGGCCGGGGTGTCGTCGAACTCGCGGAACCGCTCGCGCCAGCTCCCGCCCAGCTGCTGGGCGAGCACCGCGTGCACGGTGCGCACCGGCATCGGCGGAGCCGCCTCCTGCAACTTGACCAGCGCCTCGCGGTAGGGCCCCGCCATCTCCTCGGGCACCGCGGCCTCGAAGATCGACAGCTGCTGGCCCAGCTTCATGGCGCCGCCCTTGAGCTGGCCCAGCACGGCGAACAGCTGCTCGGCAGTCTGCTGCTGCAGCTCCGCGCTGACCTCCTCGGACGAGACCCCGGAGAGTCGCTTGCCGATGCCCAGGGTGGCGCGCCCAGCGGCGCCGAGCGGCAGGGAGGCGAGCCGTGCCGTTCGTGACACCGCCCCCCGCGGGATGTCCCGTCCGGTGTCACTCACCACACCAGTGTCCCCTCTACGGCGGTGGCGCGCCCCGACCGCCCCCGCGACAGGCGCATCCCGGGTGTGGCGGCCAGCGGCGCAGGCGGGGGAGGAGGTCGGGCGGGTGCAGCTCGAGAGCCGCGCCCACGGTCACCGGGTCGTCGTCGCCGTCGAGGTGGGCCAGCACCTGGACGGCCGCGGTGACCGCGGTGAGCAGGCAGGTGACGGTGGCGCCGCTGGGGGCCGGCTCGACCGCGGCGAGCTGGGCGGCCAGCCGGGGCCACGCCGGGTCGTCGTCCCGGCGCCAGGCGTCGGCGCAACGCAGGCAACCGCCTCCAGGGCTGCCCGGCAGAACGAGCGGGCCCACGACGCCGGTCTCCTCGCGCACCGTGGCGACCAGGTGCGGGGTGCCCGCCTGGTGCAGGGCCGCGGACAGCGGATCGGCAGCTGCCCAGGGGCGGCACAGCACCACCAGGTCCGGTGCCCGGTCCGGTGGGAGCGGCCGGAGGTCGGTCAGCGGACTGGCCCGCCGGACGGCGTCGGCCGCCGCCAGCGCCCGGGGGCGCCCCTCGTCGGCCGCCGTCACCCCACCGACGACGGCGTCCTCGGCGCGGGTCGCGCCCCGGTCCCGGACGTGCACCCACCCCACCCCGCTCGCAGCCAGCACCGCGGCGAGCGGCGCGCCCACCCGGGTCGCGCCGTCGACGACGACCGCGCTCTGCCGGCGGACGCGCCACCGTCCGCCCGTGCCGGCCCGTGGGACCGCAGCGGGCAGCTCCAGCCCGGCCCGGGCGACCGCGGCCGGGCCCGGGTCGGTGGCCAGCAGGTCGGCGGCGGCCAGGTCGTGCAGCAGGCCGGTGCCGCGCAGCCCGGCCAGCAGGTCGTCCACCACGTCACCGGGCACGCCGGCGGCCACCGACTCGGCGCGCACCGTGCGCTCGCTGCGGCGGCCGTCCAGCCGGCGCAGCAGGGCGGCGACCTCCTTGCCGGCCGGGTGGACCCGCAGCCCGTCGCGCCCGTCGACCCCGCCGATCTGCAGCAGCTCCGGGTCCAGCCGGAGCAGCGGCGTGGCGGCGGGCAGCAGCGGGTGTGGGCTCTCGGTCATCGGAGGGAGGGTGCCAGCGCGGCGGCCCGGCCCGCAGCCGTCGTCCACAGGCCTGGGAGCGGGGCCGCCGGCCTTCCCCCACAACCTGTGGACGGCGGTGTGGACACGGTGTTGACCGGCTGGCGTGTCGCTGTGCACGACCGGGGGAGTGGGCGGGGACGACGCCGGGCAGAGGACGCCGTCCGCTCCACTCACCTGCAGGAACGCCCAGGCGGACTTGTGGAGTGACCACCCGCCGTCCATCGATCGGGGGACAGCTGCCCGACCGGTGTCCACTGTCCGTGTGCACCTGTCCACGACCGGGTGTCCTCACCCTCAGCGTCCGCCGCCCGGCCCGATACGGTGCGTGCGTGGAGAAGCGACCCGACCGCCGCGCGCCGTCGACGGCCGTCCCCGCTGTCCGCACGGCTGCCCGTCCGGTGCCGGAGGTGGAGGTCCGCCGCAGCGCCCGACGCCGCCGGACCGTCACGGCCTACCGGGAGAACGGGCGCACCGTGGTGCTCATCCCGGCGGCCTTCAGCGCTGCCGAGGAGCGGCGCTGGGTGGACCAGATGGTCGCCAAGCTGCAGACCCGCGAGGAGCGGCGTCGCCGCACCCTCGCCTCCGACGACGAGCTGATGGACCGGGCGCTGGAGCTGTCCCGGGCGCACCTGGGCGGGCGGGCGGTGCCGGCCAGCGTCCGTTGGGTGGACAACCAGAACCGCCGCTGGGGGTCGTGCACCCCGGCCGACCGGACCATCCGGCTGTCGAGCCGGCTGCGGGGCATGCCGGAGTTCGTCGTCGACTACGTCCTGGTGCACGAGCTGGCGCACCTGCTCGAAGCGAACCACGACCAGCGCTTCTGGGCGCTGGTGCACGCCTACCCGCAGGCCGAGCGGGCGCTGGGCTTCCTCGAGGGCTTCGAACACGGCTCCACGGGCGACCAGGCCACCGACGGCGACGAGCTGGAGCCCGGCGCCGTCGACTGAGGAAGGACCCCGTCCTCCTCACCCCTCGCAGGCTCGGGGCGAGCCTCGGGACGGGGCCGTTCCAGCGCGTCACCACGCTCGCGGCGGGACCCTGCAGCGAGGCCGTTCCAGCACGTCACCAGGCTCGGGCGAGCCTCGGGACGGGGCCGTTCTAGCGCGTCACCACGCTCGCGGGGGGACCTGGCAGCGGGGCCGTGCCAGTACGGCACGAGCCCCGCCGCCAGGGGGAGGTCAGGCGCGGGGCTCTGCTCCGCCGTCCTCGTCGTCCGGGGTGGTCTCACCCTGCTCGGGCGGCGTGCCGTCCGGCTGCTCGTCCATGCCGCCGGTCAGCTCGGCGAACGGGTCGCCCGCTCCCTGGCGGGAGACGAAGTCCAACGGCTCGTCGAGGTCGTCGGAGGTGGGCAGCAGGTCCGGGTGCGACCACAGCCGGTCGCGCTCGGCCGGGCCGTGCTGCTGTGCCATCGCACCCCAGACCGTGCTGGCGTCCCGCAGTCGCCGCGGGCGCAGCTCGAGCCCGACGAGGGTGGCGAAGGTCTGCTCGGCCGGCCCGCCCGAG
The DNA here is from genome assembly GCF_026968025.1 of Modestobacter sp. VKM Ac-2978. NCBI lineage: Bacteria > Bacillati > Actinomycetota > Actinomycetes > Geodermatophilales > Geodermatophilaceae > Modestobacter > Modestobacter sp. VKM Ac-2978. The sequence continues at coordinate 138,210 of NZ_JAPVBP010000008.1, forward strand.
GCCCGGCGCCGGCGCATCGTCTCGGCCAGCGCCGAGTGGCCGGGCAGCCGCTCGGCGGCGGCCGCGGAGACGATGCTGTCCACCCAGCCCTCGACCAGGGCCAGCAGCGTCTCCAGCCGGCGCAGCGCCATCTGCTGCTCCGGGGTCTCCTCCGGCTCCAGCAGCCCGCTGCCCAGCAGCTTCTGGATGCTCTCCGGGTCGCTGGGGTCCAGCCCGCCCTCCATGCCGCTCATCGCGTCGTTGAGGCCGCGCTCGATGGCCTCCCGGTCGACGTGGATGCCACGGGCGTAGGCGTGTACGGCGTCGGTCAGCTGCTGGCGCAGCCACGGCACGTGGGCGTACAGCCGCTGGTGGGCGGCCTCGCGCAGCGCCAGGAAGAGCCGGATCTCGTCCTCGGGACGGTCCAGACCCTCACCGAAGGCAGCGACGTTCTGCGGCACCAGGACGCCGGCGCCCTGCGGCCCCAGCGGCAGGCCGACGTCGGTGCTGGTGGTGACCTCGTCGGCGAGCCGGGCCAGCGCCTGGCCGACCTGGGCGCCGAACATGACGCCGCCCATCTGGCCCATGATCCCGGCGAGCGGGCCGGCGATGGACGCGGCCTCGGCCGGGAGCGCGCTGGTCATGGCCGCCACCACGCGCTCGGCCAGCGGGTCGATCAGCGCGGTCCAGGCCGGCAGCGTCTGCTCGACCCACTCCACCCGGGACCACGCCAGGCCCCGGTCGACGCCGGAGGGCAGGTCGGTGACCTGGTCCAGCCAGAGGTCGGCCAGTCGCAGCGACTCGGTGACGGCCGCCTGCTCACCGGCGGAGGTGGGCTGGTGGCCGGGGGCCAGCTGGCTGATCGCGCCCTGCCGGGCGAGGTCCCAGTTCACCGGGCCGCCCGACCAGTTCATCAGCTTCTGCAGCTCGGCGAACAGCGGCATCTTGCCGAGCAGTTCCGCGGGGTTGCCGCCGCCTGCCCCGGCAGCGCCGAAGAGTGCACCGAGGCCGAAGGGGTCGTTGCCGGCCGGCCCGTCGCCGCCCTGCCCGCCGGGCTCGCCCCGGCGCTCGGGGTCACGGTCAGGGGGCCCGAAGCCGAAGGGGAGATCGCTCATGTCCCCACCGTAACCGCGCTGGACGCCGGTCGACCGCCGTCCGGACCCGGCACCGGTCGTTCCGCCCCGGCCGGCCGCTGACCTGCGTCGGACCGGCGACCTGCGCTGGTCACCTACGCTCGCCGTTCGACGGGCCCGCCCGCCGGGCCGCGGGCCCGACGACGGTGGCAGGGCCCGCCGAGGGCGGTCGACCGCCAGCGAGGAGGAGTCGTGGTCGAGGGCACGGGCGTGGACACGGCGACGTCGCGGACGGAGCCGTCCGCCGCGGGCGCGGTGCACCGGTGACCCGGCGGACCACCGTCCTGGTCGCCGGGACGCTGCTGCTGCTGGTGTTCGGCGTGCTCGGGACGTTGCTCCCGGTGCCCTTCGTGGCCCAGGTGCCGGGCCCGACCTACAACACCCTGGGCGACATCGACGGCACGCCGATCATCAGCGTGGAGGGCCGTGAGCCCAACGACGTCTCGGGCAACCTGAACCTGACCACCGTCGGCATCCCGCAGGACGAGCTGACGCTGGTGGGCGCGGTGCAGGGGTGGTTCGACAGCGAGGTCGTGGTCGTGCCGAGGGAGCAGGTCTACCCCTCGGGCCGATCGGTGCAGGAGACCCAGGCGGAGAACCGGCAGGCCTTCCTCACCTCCGAGCAGGCCGCCCGGGGCGCTGCGCTGGGCGAGCTGGGGTACTCCGAGGCGGTCGTCGTGCAGGAGCTGGCCGAGGAGTCGGCGTCGGAGGGGCGGCTGGAGGCCGGGGACGCGATCGACGCGGTGGACGGCACGCCCACCTCCGACCTGGACGCCCTGTCGGCCGTGCTGGCGGCCACCCCGCCCGGCTCCGAGGTGGTCGTCGACTACCGGCGGCGGGGTGAGCCCGGGTCGACGACGGTGACCACGTCCGCCGCGGCCGAGGGCGAGGGGTCGGCGCTCGGCGTGCTGGTGCTGCAGACCCCGTACGCGCCGTTCGACGTCGGGATCGAGGTCGCCGACGTCGGTGGCCCGTCCGCCGGCCTGATGCTCGCCCTGGGGATCATCGACCTCGTGGGCGACACCGACCTCACCGAGGGGGCGGTGATCGCCGGTACCGGGACGATCGACACCGAGGGCGTGGTGGGGCCGATCGGTGGCATCCCGCTCAAGCTCGTCGCGGCCCGGGAGATCGGGGCCGAGCTCTTCCTGGTGCCCGCCGAGAACTGTGCCGAGGCGGTGCAGAACGCCCAGGAGGGGCTGCCGACGGCCCGGGTGGCGACGCTGGACGACGCGCTCACCGCCCTGGCGGACCTGCGTGCCGGGCGGACCCCCACGCCGTGCTGACGGTGCCCCTGCAGTGCTCACCGCCCCGTGTGGCACCGACTGTCAGCCCGCCGTGACCTGCCCGTGACCCGCTGGGAACCCGGCGCCGTCGACAACAGTTGAGGGAGCGGACCCCAGCGGTCCCGCCTCCCGCCACTGGCGGTTCCCGGGTCCCCTGTGATCGTGTTCCCCGGCCGGGCCCTTGAGCCCGCGCCATCTCGAAGCAGCAAGAAGACAGGAGACCGACCGTGGCCATGCGGCCCCCCGTGCCGGTGCCGACGCTGTCCCGGCGCGCCAAGCTGGTCATCGGCGTCGTCGCCGTCCTGCTGGTGCTCTTCACCGTGATCGGCACGCTCACCAACGTCTACGTCGACTACCTCTGGTTCGACGAGACCGGCTTCACCGAGGTGTTCTGGACCGAGCTCCAGACCCGTGCTCTGTTGTTCGCCGTGGCCGCGGTGGCCACCGGGGGGCTGGTCGCCCTCGCGGTGTACCTGGCCTACCGGTTCCGCCCGACCTTCCGGCCGATGTCGCTGGAGCAGCAGAACCTCGAGCGCTACCGCCAGTCGGTGGAGCCGCGGCGCAAGCTGGTGCTCGCCGGCATCGGTGTCGTCCTGGGCCTGTTCGCCGGCATCACCGCCCAGGGCAGCTGGCAGACCTGGCTGACCTACCGCAACTCCACCGACTTCGGGACGGTCGACCCGCAGTTCGGGCTGGACATCTCGTTCTTCGTCTTCGACTACCCGTTCTACCGGCTGCTGCTGGGCTTCGGCTTCGCCATCGTCCTGCTGTCGCTGATCGGGTCGGTGCTGACCCACTACGTGTTCGGCGGTCTGCGGCTGCAGACCCCGGGCCAGAAGCTCACCGGCGCGGCGCGCGTGCAGCTGTCGGTCCTGGTCGGGGCGTTCGTGGCGCTCAAGGCGATCGCCTACTGGCTGGACCGCTACGAGCTGGTCTACTCCAACCGCGGTGACGTCTACACCGGTGCCTCCTACACCGACCTGAACGCCCTGCTGCCGGCGAAGAACATCCTGGTCGTCGTGGCCGCGATCTGCGCCATCGCGTTCTTCGCCAACATCCTGGTGCGCAACACGCTGCTGCCGGCCGCGGCGCTGGTGCTGCTGCTGGCCTCCAGCCTGGTGATCGGCGTGGCCTACCCGGCGATCGTGCAGCAGTTCGTCGTCAACCCGAGCGCCAACCAGCGCGAGGCGCCCTACATCGAGCGGGCCATCGAGGCCACGCGCGACGCCTACGGCCTCGACGACGTCGAGTACGTCGACTACGCGCAGGACACTGCCGGCGATCCCAACGTCGGTGCCGTCCTGTCCGAGCTGCGCAACGACGACCAGACCATCCCCAACGCCCGCCTGCTGGACCCCAACGTGCTCAGCGACACGTTCACCGCGCGCCAGCAGATCCGCAACGTGTACGGGTTCCCGGAGAAGCTCGACATCGACCGGTACACCATCGACGGCCAGACCCAGGACTACGTGGTCGCCGTCCGCGAGCTGGACAGCGACGGCCTGAGCGAGAACCAGGACAGCTGGATCAACCGGCACACCGTCTACACCCACGGCAACGGCTTCGTGGCCGCGCCGGCCAACCAGGTGACCGCGGGCCGGGAGGGCGGCGAGCCCAACTTCACCACCGGCAACCTGCCCACGACCGGCAACATCCCGGTGGACCAGAGCCGCGTCTACTACGGCGAGCTGATGAACGACTACTCGGTGGTCGGTGCACCCGAGGCAGCCGAGCCGCGGGAGTTCGACCAGCCGGAGGGCGGCTCGGACGAGGGGCAGATCAACAACACCTACGACGGCACCGGCGGGATCGCGGCCGGCAGCTTCTTCCGGCAGCTGACCTTCGCCATCTTCTACCGCGAGCGGAACTTCCTGCTCTCCGAGGCGGTCAACGAGGAGTCCAAGGTCCTGCACATCCGCAACCCGCGGGACCGGGTGCAGAAGGCCGCACCGTTCCTCGAGGTCGACGGCGACCCCTACCCGGCGGTGATCGACGGGCGGATCGTCTGGATCCTCGACGGCTACACCACCTCGGACTCCTACCCCTACGCCGAGCAGATGGAGCTGGGCGAGGCCGCGACCGACGCGCTCACGGGCACCGGCACGACCGCGCTGCCCAACGAGACGTTCAACTACATCCGCAACTCCGTGAAGGCCACGGTCGACGCCTACGACGGCTCGGTGACGCTGTACGAGTGGGAGTCCGACCCGGTCCTGCAGACCTACATGCAGGCGTTCCCGGGCGTCGTCGAGCCGCGGGACTCGATGAGTGCCGAGCTGGAGAGCCACATGCGGTACCCGGAGGACCTGTTCAAGGTCCAACGGGAGATCCTCACCCGCTACCACGTCGACGACCCGGTCGACTTCTACAACCAGAACGACCGCTGGCAGATCCCGGACGACCCGACCCAGGACACCACGCAGGACCAGCCGCCGTACTACATCCTGGCCCAGCGGCCGGGTGACGCGGAGGCCAGCTTCCAGCTGACCAGCCCGATGAACGCCTTCGAACGGCAGAACCTGTCGGCGTTCATCTCCGCCTCGAGCGCGCCGGAGACCTACGGGGAGATCCAGGTCCTGCAGCTGCCCGGGAACACGCCGTTCCGTGGACCGGGCCAGGTGCAGAACGCCTTCGAGACCAACAACCTGATCCGGCCCGACCTGACCCTGTTCAACAGCGACAGTTCGACGGCGGTGTTCGGAAACCTGCTCACCCTGCCCATCGGGGACGAGGGGCTGCTCTACGTCGAACCGCTGTACGTCCGGTCGTCGGGTGAGGGCGGGTTCCCGCTGCTGCAGAAGGTGCTGGTCAACTTCGGGGACCGGATCGGTTACGCCAACACCCTCTCCGAGGCCCTGGACCAGGTCTTCGGCGCCGGAGCGGGGGAGTCGGCCACCGACAGCGACGACATCGCCGACACCGTCGACGAGGACGCCACCCCGGACGTCGTGCCGGAGCCGGTACCGGATCCTGAGGTGCCGGTGGGTGGGGGCGACGCGAACGGCACCCCGGAGATGGCCGACGCGGTCTCGGACATCAACGCCGCGCTGGAGGCGCTCCGCACTGCCCAGCAGGGCGGTGACTTCGCCGGCCAGGGTGCTGCCCTGGAGGACCTGCAGGTCGCGGTGGAGACGTACCAGGCGGCGCAGGCGGCGGCCGAGGCGTCCCCGGGCGGCTGAGCTCAGGCGGGGAGGGGGCCCTCCGGCCCCCTCCCCGCAGAGCTGGTACTGTCCTGTCTACCGACGCGGGGTGGAGCAGCTCGGTAGCTCGCTGGGCTCATAACCCAGAGGTCGCAGGTTCAAATCCTGCCCCCGCTACGACGACGGAACGGCCCTCACAGTCACTGTGAGGGCCGTTCCCGTTCGTGCAGGAGCGTGGCCTGCCCCGCCGACCTCCCCGGTCGGGGGAATGGCCGTTAGCATGGGTGCAGCACCTGCCGCAGGGACCTGTCGCACGTCCGGCGACGACTTCTCCCGTGTGGTGGGTGTCCCGGTCACCGAGTGGTGGCTGCAGGTCCCCACCGCAGGTGGGCTGTCCGGCCCCGATGCGTCGATCTCCTGCAGATCCGTGGGGCCGGGTCGTGGACCGGAGTGCCCGTCCTGGGCGCTCCTCGCGACCGCCGTCACCGGCGACCGCGGACCTGTGTGCGGCACCCGCCGCGGCACCGTGCCGGGCGTTCCAGAGGAGGATCCTTGGCTCGACGAGGCCAGGCCCAGGCGGGCACCCGCCGGGGCGCCCCGCGCACCCAGCGACGCGCCCGCGACCGCGAGGACGGCGACCTGATCGCCGTGCTCGCCCGCACCGTCCGGGAGGTCGAGGCGGCCGCCCAGCGCGGCCGGGTGACCCCGGCCGTGCGCGCGAAGTTCCAGGTCGTGGCACTGCTGGTCCGCGAGGAGCACGCCCGGGTCCGGGCGGAGGAGGCCGGCAGCGACAGTCGCCGGACCGAGCAGCTCAAGCGGCTGGACGGGATCGGGACGATCCTGGCGAAGACCGCCGTGCGGGACTCCGGCCTGCTCGCGCTCCTCGCCGAGGACGCGGTCGTGTCGGAGGCAGCCAGGTCGCTCAAGCGGCAGGTGCTGGAGTCCGTCGGGGTCGAGCCGACCGCCGACGAGGCCCCGCCGCCGGAGCCCGCTGCCGCCCCCGTCGCCCCGGAACGTCAGGTGGTGCCCCAGTCGGTCGTCTCGCGGCAGATGGCCAACCCGTTCCTGGCTCCGGACTTCTCGGCCGTCCGGCCGGCCGCCCCCCGTCCGCGCCGCCTGGCCGGGTGGGAGCTGCTCGGCCCGTTGCTGAACTCGTTCGAGCGCGCCTCCGGGGGAGCCCCGGCGTGCCTGGACCTGCCCTTCCCGACCAGCCGGTTCACCCCGGCCGGCCTGGACCTGATGCCGCACCAGGGCCAGCTGGTCGCCGCGGCCGCCGCCGGTCACCGGACGTTCCTGCTCGCCGACGAACCCGGCCTGGGCAAGACGGCGCAGGCGCTGCTCGCCGCAGAGGCGGCGGACGCCTACCCGCTGCTCGTCGTCGTCCCGAACGTGGTGAAGACCAACTGGGCACGTGAGGCCGGGCTCTGGGTGCCGCACCGCTCGGCCACCGTGATCCACGGCAACGGGGACACGATCGACGGCTTCGCCGACATCGTCGTCGTCAACTACGAGGTCCTGGACCGCCACGTGGGCTGGCTCGGCGACTTCGGCTTCGGCGGCATGGTCGTCGACGAGGCGCACTTCATCAAGAACAAGACCTCCCAGCGCTCCCAGCACGTGCTGGAGCTCTCCGAGCGGATCCGGACCCGCAACCCCCGGCCCCTGCTGATGGCCCTCACCGGCACGCCGCTGATCAACGACATCGAGGACTTCCGGGCCATCTGGCAGTTCCTCGGCTGGATCGACGACGCCAAGCCGCTCGCCGAGCTGATGGACGCGCTGGAGGAGACCGCGCTGACGCCCGCCGACGCCGGGTTCTACAGCGCCGCCCGCCGCTGCGTCATCGACCTGGGCATCGTCCGGCGCCGCAAGGTGGACGTGGCCGCCGACATCCCCGCGCGCCGGGTCGCCGACCTGCCGGTCGAGCTGGACGGGCCGGCCGGGCGGTCGATCCGCGCCGCCGAGCGTGACCTCTCCCGCCGGCTGGTGAAGCGGTACGAGTCGGCGATCGCGGCCCGGGAGTCCGCCACCGTCGTCGAGGGCATCGACGCCGGCCTCGTGCGCCAGGTGGCCCGTTGGGAGCTGAAGGACGCCACCACGGCCAAGGCCGGGGAGAACGTCTTCAGCATGATGCGGCGGATCGGTGAGGCGAAGGCGGGCCTCGCGGCCGACTACGCGGCCCAGCTCGCCCGCAGCGCGGGCAAGGTCGTCTTCTTCGCCAAGCACATCGACGTCATGGACACCGCCGAGGAGGTCTTCACCAAGCAGGGGGTCCGCTTCTCCTCGATCCGCGGCGACCAGACGCCGGGGGCGCGGCAGCGGAACATCGACGCGTTCGTCAACGACCCGGACGTCGCCGTCGCGGTCTGCTCGCTGACCTCGGCCGGCGTCGGGCTCAACCTGCAGGTCGCCTCCAACCTGGTGCTCGCCGAGCTCTCCTGGACCGACGCCGAGCAGACCCAGGCCATCGACCGCGCCCACCGGATCGGCCAGACCGAGCCGGTCACCGCCTGGCGGATCATCGCCGCCCAGACGATCGACGCCCGGATCGCCGAGCTGATCGACAGCAAGGCCGGTCTCGCCGCCCGCGCGCTGGACGGGTCCGACGAGGAGGTCGGGTCGTCGACCGACGTCCAGCTCGAGGCGCTCGTCGCCCTGCTGACCGACGCCCTGGAGGCGGCGGCGCCCCCGGTGCCGGCCGCCGAGATCGCCCTCTGACCCCCCGGTGCAGGTGGTCTGAGGGGTGCGGTAGTGTTCTCCCTGCGACGCGGGGTGGAGCAGCTCGGTAGCTCGCTGGGCTCATAACCCAGAGGTCACAGGTTCAAATCCTGTCCCCGCTACCAACCGGAGGGCCCGGTCACCGTCACGGTGACCGGGCCCTCCGTCTGTGTGCGCTGAGCCGGTTGGGCAGACTCGTGCTGCTGCGCGGTGGGCGCCGGGCGATGAGGAGGACCTCCAGATGGACGCGGGACCGATCGCCGACCCGGCACAGCGATGGCCGGGGCAGGTCACCGAGCGCACGCTGGCCGACGGGCGGCCGATCCTCTACTTCGACGACGAGGCGACCGCCGGTCCGGTGCACGAGACGGCCGACGACCGTCCGCTGCTCGAGGCGCCGCGGGCCGGGGAGGTCCGCTACGACGTCCTCACCGGTGAGTGGGTGACGATCGCCGGGCACCGGATGAACCGCACGTTCCTGCCCAGCGCGGCCGACTGCCCGCTCGACCCGACCCGCGACCCGGCCCGCCCGACCGAGGTGCCCGACAGCGCGTACGACGTCGCCGTCTTCGCCAACCGGTTCCCGAGCTTCGCGCCGCTGACCGCCGGCCCGGCCGAGGGGGCGCCCGCCGTCCCGTTCGGCCCGCCGGACGCCCCGGCGTACGGCCACTGTGACGTGGTGGTGTTCTCCAGCGACCACGACGCCGCCGTCGTCGACCTGCCGGCGACCCGGATGCGCACGATCGTGGAGGCCTGGGCGCAGCGGACGGCGGCGCACTCGGCCGATCCCGGGGTCGCCGAGGTCTTCGTGTTCGAGAACAGCGGCCAGGAGATCGGGGTGACGCTGACCCATCCGCACGGGCAGGTCTACGCCTACCCCGTCGTCGCGCCGCGCACCGGCCAGCTGCTCGAGCAGGCCCGCTGGCACCGGCAGGCGACCGGCGGCAGCCTGCTGGCCGACGTGCTCGCCGCCGAGCAGGCCGAGGGCACCCGGGTGGTGCTGGCCGGTGAGCACTTCACCGCCTACGTGCCGCGGGCCGCCCGCTGGCCGGTGGAGGTGCACCTCGCGCCGCACCGCGACGTGCCCGACCTGGCCGCGCTGGACGACGCCGAGCGTGCGGAACTCGCGGTGGTCTACCAGGAGCTGCTGCGCCGGGTGAACCGCTTCCACCCCGGCGTCGAGCGGGTGCCCTACATCTCCGGCTGGCACCAGGCGCCGACCGGGGAGGAGCGCGACCTGGGCCGGCTGCACCTGCAGCTGTTCTCGCTGCTGCGGGCGCCCGGGAAGCTGAAGTACCTGGCCGGCTCGGAGTCCGGCATGGGCGCCTGGATCAACGACACCACGCCCGAGCGGATCGCCGAGCGGCTGCGCGAGGTGGCGTCGTGAGCGACGGGCGGTCGCAGGCCGACCTCGCGGTGGCCGAGCTGCGCGAGGCCTGGGGGAGCCGGCCGGACGGCGTCTGGACCGCGCCCGGCCGGGTCAACCTGATCGGTGAGCACGTCGACTACTCCGGCGGTCGCTGCCTGCCCTTCGCCTTGACGCGGGTGACGGCCGCGGCCGTGCGCCGGCGGGACGACGACCGGGTGCGGATCAGCAGCACCGACCCGGACGCCGCGCCGTTCGAGGGGACGCTGGCCGACCTGGGCCCCGGCGCGGTCTCCGGCTGGGCCGCCTACGCCGCCGGGACGCTCTGGTCGCTGCAGCAGGCCGGGGTCGCGGTGCCCGGGCTGGACCTGGCGGTCAGCAGCGACGTCCCGCTGGGCGCCGGCCTGTCCAGCTCGGCCTCGCTGGAGGCGGCGGTGGCGCTGTCGGCGGCCGAGCTGGCCGGCCGGCCCGACGACGAGCAGCTGCGGCACCTGCTGATCCAGGCCGCGATCCGGGCGGAGAACGAGGTCGTCGGCGCCGGCACCGGCGGGATGGACCAGACCGTCGCCCTGCTGGCCGAGGAGGGCTCGGCCCTGCTCATCCACACCCGGGACTCCCGCACCGAGCCGGTCCAGCTCGGGCTGGCCGAGGCCGGCCTGGAGCTGATGGTCATCGACACCCGGGTCAAGCACACGCTGGCCGACGGCCAGTACGCCCAGCGGCGCGCCGACTGCGACGAGGCGGCCCGCCAGCTCGGCCTGGAATGGCTCAGCGACGCCACGCCGGCCGACGTGGAGCGGCTCAGCGACCCGCGACTGCAGGCGCGCACCCGGCACGTGGTCACCGAGAACCAGCGGGTCGACGCGGTCGTCGAGCTCGTCCGGGCCGGGCGGGTGGCCGAGATCGGGCCGCTGCTGGACGGTTCGCACACCTCGCTGCGCGACGACTACGAGGTGTCGGCCGTGGAGCTCGACGTCGTCGTGGCGGCGGCCCGGGCGGCGGGTGCACTCGGCGCCCGGATGGTCGGTGGCGGCTTCGGGGGGTCGGCGATCGCGCTGATCCGGTCCGCGGACGCCTCGGCCGTCGAGGAGGCGGTCGTGGCCGCCTGCCGCGCGCAGGACCTGACCACCCCCGGCGTCCTCACCGTCACCTCCGGTCCGGCGGCCCGCCGGCTGTCCTGACCCGTCGCGGCAGGGGGAACACCCCGGCCGCGACGGGGGTTCGGCAGAGCATGGAGCCGACCGTCAGAGACGCCCCCGAGGACAGCCGCTACGAGATCCGGGACGGCGACCAGCTGCTCGGGCAGGCCGTCTACCAGCGCCGCGGTGACCAGGTGGTGTTCACCCACACCGAGGTGGACAGCGACGCCGGGCACTCCGGGCTGGGCAGCACGCTGGTGCGCGCCGCCCTGGACGACGTCCGGAGCAAGGGCGGCACGGTCGTCCCGATGTGCTCGTTCGTGCAGGGCTGGATCGAGCGGCACCCCGAGTACCGCGACCTGGTCGCCGACGAGGCCTGAGGCCGCTGCGGGCGCGTGCGGCGCGCCTGAGAAGCTGGGGACATGCGTGTCCTGGTCACCGGTTGGTTCAGCTTCGACGAGGTGATCGCCACCATCGGCGACGAGCTGGGTGCCGATGCGGTGGTCGGCTGGCTGACCGAGGCCGGCATCGACCACGACGTCGCCTGGGCGCCCTACCTCCAGCGGGGCGCGAACTGGCGCGACCTCGACCCGGCCGACTACACCCACCTGGTCTTCGTCAGCGGTCCGCTGTCGGACACCCCGCTGCTGCGGGAGCTGACCGCGGCCTTCGCCGACGCCCAGCGGTGGGCGGTGAACGTCTCGGTGGTCTCCGACGCCGGGCGTGGCCTCTTCCACCGGGTCTGGGAGCGGGACGCCCCGGGCATCGCCCGGCCGGACCTGGCGATCGGCACGACCACGCCGGACGTCCCCGTGGTCGCCGTGGCCTTCGCCCCGCCGCAGGAGGAGTACGGCGACCGCAGCCGGGCCGCCCAGGTGCGGGCCGCGATCGAGAGCTGGCTGGGTGCCCGGGCCATCCCGTGGTTCGAGCTCACCATGGACCTGTACGAGAAGCCGCACGAGCGGTTCCCGCTGCAGGTCGAGGCGCTGGTCCGCCGGGCGGACGTCGTGGTCAGCATGCGGCTGCACGCGCTGGTCCTCGGTCTGGCGCACGGCGTCCCGGTGATCGCGTGCGACGCGATCGGCGGCGGGGCCAAGGTGAGCGCCCAGGCCGCGGCGCTCGGCTGGCCGGTCGTGCTGCCCGCGGAGCAGGTCGACGCCAACGCCCTCGACGCAGCGCTGGAGCACGCGCTGTCGGGCACGCTGACCCAGGAGCTGGCCGAGGCCCGCCGCCGCGGGGCGGCCGGCAACGCGGCGGCCCGCGAGTGGTTCCTCCGGGAGCTCGCGGGCGGGTGAGCCGGGGTCTGTGACGCCGGTCACGGCTGGGTTAGCGTCGGGGTGCTGCGTCCCCGTCGTCCGCCCTGGAGGCCGACCGTGAGCCCACCGACGCTGGACCTGGACACCGTCGACCTGTCCGACCGGACGTTCTGGGGCGTGCCGCCGGAGCAGCGGCACGCGGTGTACGACCAGCTGCGCCGCGAGCGCCCGTTCGCCTTCTTCGCCGAGCCGGTGATCCCCTACATCGAGCCCGGCCCCGGCTACCACGCGGTGACCCGGTACGCCGACGTCGAGGCGATCAGCTGCCAGCCGGCGCTGTTCTCCTCCGGGTCCGGCGCGGTGTCCATCGCCGACATGCCGCCGGACCTCAACGAGTTCTACGGCTCGCTGATCAGCATGGACGACCCCCGGCACGGCAAGATCCGGCGCATCGTCGCCAAGGCGTTCACGCCCCGGGTGCTGGAGAAGCTCGTGGGCAACGTGCAGGCGGTGGCCGACGACGTGGTCGCCCGCGCCCGGCGGACCGCCGAGGACGGCGACGGCACCATCGACGTGGTCGCCGACCTGGCCGCACCGATCCCGCTGCGGGTCATCTGCGACGTGATGGGCATCCCGGACGGCGACCGGGCGATGGTGCTGCGGCAGTCGAACGTCATCCTCTCCGGCGGCGACCCGGAGCTCGTCGAGGACGAGGAGCAGATGGTCACCGCCTTCCTGAAGGCGGGGGAGGAGCTCGCCGGCCTGATGGCCCGGCTGGCCGCCGAGCGGCACGCCCACCCGGCCGACGACCTGACCACTGCACTGGTCAGCACCGAGGTCGACGGTGAACGGCTGACCCATCAGGAGATCGCCTCGTTCTTCATCCTGCTGCTGGTCGCCGGCAACGAGACGACACGCAACGCGATCTCCCAGGGCGTGCTCGCGCTGTCCGAGCACCCGGCCGAGCGTGACCGGTGGGCCGCCGACCCCGGCCTCACCCGCACCGCGGTGGAGGAGGTCGTGCGCTGGACCAGCCCGATCACCTGGATGCGGCGGACGGCCACCCAGGACGTCGAGCTGTCCGGGCAGTCCTTCCCGGCCGGGTCGAAGTTCCTGCTGTTCTACGGCGCGGCCAACCGTGATCCCGCCGTCTTCGCCGACCCGCACCGGTTCGACCTGTCCCGCGACCCGAACCCGCACGTCGGGTTCGGCTCCCGCGGTCCGCACTTCTGCCTGGGCGCGCACCTGGCCCGGCGGGAGATCGGTGTGGCCTTCCGGGCCTTCGCCGACCAACTGCCCGACCTCGAGGTGGTCGGTCCGCCGGCCCGGCTGGAGTCCTCGTTCGTCAACGGCCTCAAGCGGCTGCCGGCGCGGCTGACCGGCGCCCGATGATCCGCGTGGTGGTCGACCGGGAGGTCTGCATGAGCGCGGGGGTGTGCGAGATGGAGGCGCCGGAGGTGTTCGAGCTCGACGCCGACGGCGTGCTCCACGTCGGTGAGCCGACCGACCTCACGGCGGTGGAGACCGCGGTGCGCGCCTGCCCCACCGGTGCGCTCACCCTGGTCGACGAGGACTGACCGCTCAACCCGCCTGGTCCAGCGGGCGCAGGGCGGTGGCGAACCGGCGTTCCAGCTCGGCGGGGACGGGCCGGCGCCGGCGCAGTGCGGCAGGCAGTCGGCGCAGCACCCCGGCCAGCGCCTGGCGGGCGGCGGCATCCCGCGCGGCGCGGCGCGCCAGCTGCCCGGTCGCGGCGAGCGCCACCGGGAGCGGGCGGCGCAGCCAGTCGACGAGCACGTCGTTGCGGGTCTGCAGCGCCCAGCGGGCCGGGCTCGGCCGGTCGGGCCCGGCGGGGTCGTGCCAGGCGACGACGTCCTCGGCGAACACCTGCTGCCAGCCCGCAGCGCCGAGGTCGAGGGCCAGCAGGTGCTCCTCGCCGCCGAAGAACAGCAGCGGCGAGAACCCGCCCACGGCCAGGTGGGCGTCGCGGCGGACGACGGCGGCGAACGCCGGGAAGCTCAGCACGTCGGGCCCGGCGGGGGAGCGGCCGAGCACCGCGGCGCGGTGCTTGCGGGTCACGGCGTCCTCGCTGCCGTCACAGGCCAGCCGCACCCGGCCGACCACCACCGCCACCCCCGGGTGGGCGTCCAGCAGGTCGGCCGCGGCCGCGAGCGCACCCGGCTCCCACCACGAGTCGTCGTCGGCGAAGGCGACGTACCGGGTGGTGGCCCGCTGCACCCCGTGGGTGCGGGCGACCGCCCCGGCGTTGGCCGGCAGCTCGACCACCTGAACCCGCGGGTGGCCGGCCCGGACGGCGTCGGCAGTCCCGTCGGTGGAGCCGTTGTCCACCACGATCACCGGTGGCCAGCCGGGGGAGTCCAGCCGGTCGAGCGACCGCAGCAGCGACTCACGTCGGTCCATGGTGGCGATGACGACGCTGACCCGGGGCTCGCTCACGACGAGCCCCCTACCCGGCTGCCCGGCACGGCACGGGTGGTCGCGGTGTGGGACCGGCCACCGGGCCTGCCCCCTGGGGGCTCAGGCGATGAGGGCGGTGCCTTCGGTCGGGGTGTGCAGCGCGGTGACCAGGGAGTCCAGTGGCAGGTCGAGGGCGCCGGCCAGTGCGGCCACGGTGAAGAACGCGGGGGTCGGCACCCGGCCGGACTCGATCTTCCGCAGCGCCTCGAGGCTCACCCCGGAGGCGGCGGCGACCTCGGCGGGCGACCGGTCGCCGCGGGCCGCGCGGAGCAGGGCACCCAGTCGGCGGCCGCGCTCGCGTTCCTCGGGGCTCAGCGGTGGTCGGACCATGGGCGTGATAGTAATACCGGGATACCAATCCCGGAAGGACCACAGATGATCGAGCTGCGCACACCCGGGGAGATCGACGCCATGCGCGCCGCCGGGGCGGTGGTCGCCGACATGCACGCCGCCGTGCACGCGCTGGCCGCACCAGGGGTGCGGCTGACCGAGCTGGACGCCGTCGCCCGCCAGGTCCTCGCCGACGCCGGCGCCACCTCGCCGTTCCTCGGCTACGCGCCGCTGCACAGCACGCCGCCGTTCCCCGGCGTGCTCTGCTTGTCGGTCAACGACGTCGCGCTGCACGGCATCCCCACCGCCCAGGAGCTGGAGGACGGCGACCTGCTCAGCGTCGACGCCGGAGCCACCCTCGACGGCTGGGTGGGCGATGCGGCCCGCACCTACCCGATCGGCACGCCCCGGCCGGAGGACGTCCAGCTGGTGGCGACCACCGAGCGTGCGCTGGCCGCCGGGATCGCCGCGGCGGTGGTCGGCAACAAGATCGGCGACATCTCCGCCGCCATCGGTGCGGTCGGCCGGGCCGGCGGCTGCGGCATCAACACCGACCAGGGCGGCCACGGCGTCGGCCGGTCCATGCACGAGGCGCCCAGCGTGCCGAACGAGGGCCGGGCCGGTCGCGGGCTGAAGATGCGCGCCGGGCTGGTGATCGCCATCGAGCCGTGGTTCCTCGCCGGCGGCAGCGACGACTACCGGGTCGACGCCGACGGCTGGACGCTGCGCAGCGCCGACGGCAGCCGCGCCGCCCACGTCGAGCACACCGTGGCTGTGACGGAGGACGGCCCCCGCATCCTCACCGCCCCTCGCTGCTGAAGGACCCCCTCGCCCCCCACCGCTCGCAAGCTCGCAGCGGGTCCCTGCGAGGGGGCCGAGGGCGAGGGGGTCCTTCCCCTAGCTGAGGGCCTGGTCCAGGTCGGCGAGCAGGTCCTCTACGTCCTCGATGCCGACGGACAGGCGCACCAGGTCGGCCGGCACCTCCAGGGGGGAGCCGGCGGCGCTGGCGTGGGTCATCCGGTGCGGGTGCTCGATCAGCGACTCCACGCCACCGAGCGACTCGGCCAGGGTGAACAGCTGCGCGCGCTCGCACACCCGCAGCGCTGCCTCCTCGCCCGCCTTCAACCGGAACGAGATCATCCCGCCGAAGCCGGACATCTGCTTGGCCGCGATGTCGTGGTTGCGGTGCTGCGGCAGCCCCGGGTACAGCACGTCGCCGACGGCCGGGTGCTCCAGGAGCCACTCGGCGATCCGGCCGGCGTTCGCGCTGTGCCGGTCCACCCGGACCCCGAGCGTCTTCAGGCTGCGCAGCACCAGCCAGGAGTCGAACGGGCCGGCGACCGCACCCATCGCGTTCTGGTGGTAGGCCAGCCGCTCACCCAACTCGGTGTCGGCGACCACGAGGGCACCCCCGACGACGTCGGAGTGCCCGCCCAGGTACTTGGTCGTGGAGTGGACGACGACGTCGGCGCCCAGGGTCAGCGGCTGCTGCAGGTAGGGGCTGGCGAAGGTGTTGTCGACGACCAGCAGCGTGCCCGAGGCGTGCGCGATCTCGGCCAGCGCGGCGATGTCGGAGACGTTGAGCAGCGGGTTGCTCGGCGTCTCGCACCAGATCACCCGGGTCGTCTCCGGCGCGACCGCGGCGCGGACGGCGTCCAGGTCGTTGAGGTCGACCGGCTGGTGGGTGACGCCCCACGGCTCGAGCACCCGGGAGATCAGCCGGTACGTGCCGCCGTAGGCGTCGCCGCCCAGCACGATCCGGTCACCGGGCCGGCACACGGTGCGCAGCAGGGTGTCCTCCGCGGCGAGCCCGGAGGCGAAGGCGAGCCCGCGGGTGCCCTGCTCGAGGGAGGCCAGCGCCGTCTGCAGGGTGTCCCGGGTGGGGTTCGCGCTGCGGCTGTACTCGTAGCCGCCGCGCAGCCCGCCGACGCCGTCCTGCTTGTAGGTGGTGGTCAGGTGCAGCGGCGGGATGACCGCGCCGGTGGCGGGGTCTGGCTCCTGCCCGGCGTGGATGGCGCGCGTGTTGAAACCGGTCACGACTGCACCGTAGGCGCCGGGATGCCGACGAGGTGGCCCAGCACGTCCTGCCTGGTGACGACGCCGGCCGGCTTGCCGTCGACGTGCACGAGCAGGGCATCGGCGTCGCCCAGCGCCCCGACCGCGGCCGAGACCGGCTCGCCGGAGCCGATGATCGGCAGCGGGGCGGACATGTGCCGCTCGACCGGGTCGGCCAGCGTGGCCCGGCCGGTGAACAGCGCGTCCAGCAGGGTCTTCTCCGCGACCGAGCCGACCACCTCACCGGCGGTCACCGGCGGCTCGGCCTTCACGACCGGCAGCTGGCTCACCCCGTACTCGCGGAGGATGTCGATCGCGTCGCGCACCGTCTCGTTCGGGTGGGTGTGCACCAGCGTCGGGGTGCTGCCGGACTTCGCGTCCAGCAGCTCGCCGACGGTCTCGCCGCCGCCGGCGTCCAGGAAGCCGTAGTCGGTCATCCACTCGTCGTTGAAGATCTTGTTCAGGTAGCCGCGGCCGCCGTCGGGCAGCAGCACGACCAGGACGTCGTCCTTCGTCAGCCGCTCGGCCACCCGCAGGGCCGCCACGACGGCCATCCCGCAGGAACCGCCGACCAGCAGGCCCTCCTCGCGGGCCAGCCGCCGGGTCATCGCGAAGGAGTCGCCGTCGGAGACCGCGACGATCTCGTCGGCGATCGACTTGTCGTAGGCCTCGGGCCAGAAGTCCTCGCCGACGCCCTCCACCAGGTACGGCCGGCCGGTGCCGCCGGAGTAGACCGAGCCCTCCGGGTCGGCACCGATCACCTGCACCCGGCCCTCGCTCGCCTCCTTGAGGTAGCGGCCGACGCCGGAGATGGTGCCGCCGGTGCCCGCACCGGTGACGAAGTGGGTGATCCGTCCGTCGGTCTGCGTCCAGATCTCCGGCCCGGTGGTCTCGTAGTGCGAGCGCGGGTTGTTCGGGTTGGCGTACTGGTCGGCCTTCCAGCCGCCGGGGGTCTCCCGGGCCAGCCGGTCGGAGACCGAGTAGTAGGAGCGCGGGTCGGCCGGGTCGACGGCGGTGGGGCAGACGTGCACCTCGGCGCCGTAGGCCTTGAGCACGTTGATCTTCTCCTGGCCCACCTTGTCCGGGCACACGAAGATGCACTTGTAGCCGCGCGTCTGGGCGACGATGGCCAGGCCGATGCCGGTGTTGCCGCTGGTCGGCTCGATGATCGTCCCGCCCGGCCGCAGGGCCCCGGACGCCTCGGCGGCCTCGACCATCCGCAGCGCGATCCGGTCCTTCACCGAGCCGCCCGGGTTGACGTACTCGACCTTGGCCAGCACCAGCGGCGCGTCCGGGCCGAGGTGGGCGGTCACGGTGTTGAGCCGGACCAGCGGGGTGTTGCCGATGAGCTCGACGACGGACTCGGCGTACTGCACGGGGGCTCCTGCTCTGCGGGTGGGCCGGCGGCGGATCGCGCGCACCGGCGTACCCGACCATCCCACCAGACGCCGCGGGGATGCGTCAGGACGGCAGGTAGTAGGTGAGCAGGTCCGCACGCAGCGGTGGGAAGAGCGCCGCGTAGAAGTCGGCGTCCCGGCCCGGGTACACGTCCGGTCGGCGACGGGAGAGCCCGTGCATGCCGTGCGGTCCGAAGAGCAGGGCGCCCAGCTGGTCCGGGGCGACGCCCGCGCCGCGGACCGTGCCGGGGGCCTGCAGCCGCCCGCCGGGGACCACCGGACCCAGCCCGTCGTCGGTGACCGGCAGCCGCCAGCTGGCCCGGTAGGTGGAGACCACGACGTCGTGTCCACCGCGATCGGCTCCGGCGGCGGCGACCCGGCGGCCGAGCACCGGCCGCAGCGCCTCCAGCAGCGCACCCGGCTCGGGCACCCGCACGTAGTACTGCTCGGCCAGGTCGCTCCCGTCGCCCAGCCGGTCGGCCCACGCACGGCCGGGGAGGCTGCCCGGGCGGTCGGTGACCCGCACCGGCCGGCCGGCGGCGAGGGCGGCGACCCCGGCCAGCAACCCGGTGGCCGCGGCGTCGTCCACCGCGGTCGGCTCGGCGACCAGCACGTCGTCGTCGGGCTCGGGGACCCGGGCGGAGGCGACGACCGCGCCGTCCCGCTCCAGCACCCAGGTGGTGCTCGCCTCCTGCGCCACCAGCCAGCGCAGCCGGGCAGCCGGGTGCGGCATCGCGACGTCCGCGCCGGCCTGGGCGGCGTCCTGCAGCCGGGCCAGCGTCGGCAGGTCCGCCGAGGTGGCGGGCCGCAGCCCGGGGGCCGGGGCAAGGAGCGAGCGCACCGGCCGGGCCGGGGGGACGTCGATCGCGTACTCGTAGCCGAACAGCCGGTAGAAGTACGGGATCCCGATCATCACCTGCAGCAGGTCGCCCCGGGCGGCGGAGCGGTCGTGCGCCCAGGCCATCAGCGCACGCACCAGGCCCCGGCCCTCGTAGGCGGGGTCGGTGGCCACCAGCTCGACCTGACCGGCGGGCAGGACGACGTCCTCCAGCCGAACGGACTCGGCCAGCAGGGTGGCGGTGGAGACCACCCGGTCCCCGTCGACGACGACGGCGGTGGCGTCCCAGCCGGTGTCCGGGTCCTCGACGACCAGCCGCTGGTCCAGCGCGTCCGCCGGCTCGCCACGGTCGCTCAACAGTGCGCCCACCTGCGCCAGGTCGCCGGGGCGGCAGCTCCGCAGGAGGAGACCGCCGGGGAGGAGCTGCTCCGCTGCTGCCGTCGCGGTCATCCCCGGACCCTGGCGCGGACGTCGGGGCGGGGCAACCGAGTTCCGGGGCCGGATTCGGTGCCCGGCTGTGCGGCAGACGCGTTTACGGCGTATACGCTCGGTCGGCCGGTCGGGCATGCCACCCGCCGGAGGCGGACGTCGAACCGACGGCCCACCCGCCGGACTGGAGAGGGAACCCCCGAGACGATGACCGAGAGCCTTGGCGCGCTGCACCAGGAGCTGGCCGGAGTCGTGCTCGCGGGACGGGAGCTGCCCGAGGTGCTGACCGAGATCGTCCAGATCTCCCACCGCGCGATCCCCGGTGCCGAGGCCACCTCGATCACGCTGATCCGTGACGACCGCGCCTTCACCGCTGCCTTCGACGGGCAGATCGCGATGGACGCCGACGAGCTGCAGTACGAGCGCGGGTACGGCCCGTGCCTCGACGCAGGGCGGTCCGGGGAGGTATTCCTCGTCGAGGACATGCGGCACGAGGACCGTTGGCCCGACTACGCGCGGCACGTCGCGGAGCTGGGGGTGCGCAGCTCGCTGTCGATCCCGCTGCCCTTCCAGGGCGCGAACATCGGCGCGCTGAACAACTACGCCCGACACCCCGGTGCCTTCGGCGACGTCGACGTCGTCGCCGGGGAGGAGGTGGCGGCCTTTGTCGCGATCGCCGTCGGCAACGCGGAGGCGGCCGCCCGGGCGACCGACGACGTGGCCAACATGCGCCAGGCGATGGCCTCCCGCGCGGTCATCGAGCAGGCCAAGGGCATCTTGATGGAGCGCTACAAGGTCACCTCCGAGCAGGCGTTCACGCTGCTCACGCACGCCTCGCAGCGCACCAACGTCAAGCTGCGCGACATCGCCGAGGAGCTCACCGCCACCGGGCTGCTGCGCGGCAGCTGACCGCGGCTGGCGGCACGCTCGCGGACGGGGCCAGGATCAGGGCGTGACCCAGCGCAGACCTGTAGCGGGGCTGAGCGCCCGATGACCGTCGTGCTCGGCGCGGACCTGGGCACGAGCGGGCTCAAGCTCGCCGCACTGGACCTCGACGGGGTGGTGGTCGCGGAGAGCGAGGTCGGCTACCCGGTCGCGCGTCCGCGGCCGGGCTGGGCGCAGACGGAGGTCGCCGTCTGGCGGCGCGCGCTGGACGACGCCCTCACCGCGGTGGCCGCGACGCTGGGCGACCGGCCGGTCGCGGCCCTCGGGTTCTCCGGCCAGATGCACGGTGCCGTGCTCGTGGACCGGTCCGGCGCCGCGCTCGCCCCGGCGTTGCTCTGGCCCGACCAGCGGGCGACCGCGGAGCTGTACCGCTGGCGGGAGCTCCCCGAGCCCGACCGCGCCGCGCTGGCCAACCCGCTGGCCGCCGGGATGACCGGTCCGCTGCTGGCCTGGCTCGGCGTGCACCACCCGGAGCTGGTGGCCCGGGCGGCGACGGTGCTGCTGCCCAAGGACGCCGTCCGGGCCGCCCTCGTGCCCGGCGCCGACCCCGCCGTCACCGATCGCAGCGACGCGTCGGCGACCCTGCTGTGGGACGTGCCCGGTGACCGCTGGTCGACCGCGGCCACCGCCGCGGCCGGCGTCGACCCGGCCCTGCTCCCCGCCGTCCGGCCGGGGTCGACCGTCGTCGGTACGGCGCGGGTGCTCGGCCGGGGAGTGCCGGTGGTGGTCGGCGGTGCCGACACGCCGCTCGCCCTGCTGGCCGCCGGCACCCGCACCGGCGTCCAGGTCAACCTCGGGTCCGGGGCCCAGGTGATCCGGCCGGGTGTGGCGCCCCGGCCGGCCGCGGAGCCCGCCGTCCACTGCTACGCCGACGCCGACGCCGGGGACGGCTGGTACGCGATGGCCGCGCTGCAGAACGCGGGCACGGCCTGGGCCTGGGTCTGCGAGGTGCTGGGCCTGGACTGGCCGACGTTCGCCGCGACCCTCGCCACCACCCGTCCGGGGGCCGGGGGAGTGGTGTTCTCCCCGTTCCTGACCGGCGAGCGCGGTGGGGTGGCCGGGCCGACCGACCGTGGTGGCTGGACGGGGCTGTCGGCCGACACCACCCGCGCAGATCTCGCCCGCGCGGCGCTGGAGGGCGTGGCGTGCGCCGTGGCGGCGGCGCTGGACCTGCTCGGGCCGGGCGCCGGTGGGCCGGTCGTGCTCACCGGTGGGGGAGCGCGGGACGCCGGGGTGCAGCAGCTGCTCGCCGACGTGCTCGCCCGACCGGTGCAGCACGTGCAGGTCCGGAGCGCATCGGCGGCCGGCGCCGCGGTGCTGGCCGCCCGCGGGGTGGGACTGGACCTGGTGCCCGCGCGGGCGGCCGGGCCGGTCGTCGAGCCGGGGCGGGCGGCGGAGTCCGGCGCCGTCCGCGCACGCTGGGCAGCCGCCCGGGGCTGATGCCGGCCCGTCGCGCGGAACGTCGGTGCTGCTGGCACCGTTGACGTCGACGAGCGGCCCGACCGGGAACCGCAGGAGAGCAAGGGGGTGGGCGCACCATGGCGTCGCTGATGAACAAGGTCATGCAGCTCGCGAACAGCCCGAAGGGCAAGCAGGTCCTCCGCCAGGCGGCGGACAAGGCCCAGCAGCTGGCCAACGACCCGAAGACCCGGGCGAAGTTCGACAAGGTCGCGAACAGCCCGAAGGGCAGGCAGGTGATCCGTCAGGCGACGGACAAGGCCCAGCAGCTGGCCAGCGACCCGAAGACCCTGGCGAAGCTCCAGGACGTCCGGCGCCGGGTGCAGGGCGGCCGCGGCGGCTCCGGCACGGGGCCGGGCACCACGCACTGACCAGCTCGACCCACGCCGACGGCGCTCACTCCCCCCGGGGAGCGAGCGCCGTCAGCACGTCGGGGTGCAGGACGCCGTTGCTGGCCACGGCGCTGCCGCCGGCCGGCCCGGCGTTGCCGGCCAGGTCGCTGAACGCGCCGCCGGCCTCGCGCACGATCACGTCGAGGGCGGCCAGGTCCCACAGCGAGACCTCCGGCTCGCAGGCGACGTCGACGGCGCCCTCGGCGACCATCATGTAGCTCCAGAAGTCGCCGTAGGCCCGGGTGCGCCAGACCGAGCGGGTCAGGTCCAGGAACGGCTCCAGCCGGTCCTGCTCCTCCCAGCCGGAGAGGCTGGAGTAGGACAGGCTCGCGTCGGCGAGCGCGCCCACCTGGGAGACCGTGCAGCGCGTGGCGTTCTCCAGTCGGCGTCCGGTCCAGGCGCCGGTGCCCGCGGCTGCCCACCAGCGGCGGTTGAGCGCGGGTGCGGAGACCAGGCCGACCACCGGGAGGTCGCCGTCGAGCAGGGCGACGAGGGTCGCCCAC
The DNA here is from genome assembly GCF_026968025.1 of Modestobacter sp. VKM Ac-2978. Taxonomy (NCBI): domain Bacteria; kingdom Bacillati; phylum Actinomycetota; class Actinomycetes; order Geodermatophilales; family Geodermatophilaceae; genus Modestobacter; species Modestobacter sp. VKM Ac-2978. The sequence goes on from NZ_JAPVBP010000008.1 coordinate 161,049, forward strand.
ACCGGGACGCCGCGGACGAAGTTCTTGGTGCCGTCGATCGGGTCGATGACCCAGCGCCGGTCGCCGCGGCCGGTGCTGCCGAACTCCTCGCCGAGCACGGCGTCCCGGGTGCGCGCCCGGGCCAGCGTGCTGCGCAGCTGCTCCTCGACCGCGCGGTCGGCGTCGGTGACCGGGGTGAGGTCGGGCTTGGTGTCTACCCGCAGGTCCTGCGCCCGGAACCGGTCCAGGCTGATCGCGTCCGCCTGATCGGCCAGTACGTGCGCCAGGCGCATGTCCTCGTTGTATCCCCGCTGGCCAGCCGTCATGGCCCGAACCTAGCGGGCGGGCCCGTCCGGGCCCGCCCGGAGCCTGGCGACGTGCTGGAGCGGCCCCTTCTCAGGGGCCCGCGCCGAGCGTGGTGACGAACTGGAACGGCCCCTTCTCAGGGGCCCGCCCCGAGCTCGCGAGGGGTGGGGGGAGAAGGGGTCCTTCTAGTCGAAGACGGCCTTGCTGACCGCTGCCGGGGTGTCGTACTCCTGGTCGTCGATCCCCTTGAGGGCGTCGATGACCTCCGCGCTGCCCCCCTGGGACTCCGCGTGCTTCACCACGTCGTCCTTCTTGGCCGGGTAGTCGATGCCGGACAGGGCCTTCTGGATGTCGATCGGGCTCACCATGGGCCCCCGGGTACCCGCAGCCGTGCCGGCGATGCACGGATACCGTCGGGGAGTGGAGGCCGGGACCATCGTCGGGTTGTTGGCCGATCCGGCGCGGCTGAAGGTCGTGGCCGCCCTCGCGCTCGGCGCGGGGACCCTCACCGACGTCGCCGAGGCGTCGGGGCTGCCCCTGAAGGACGTTGCCCTGGCCGCACGGCGGCTGTCCCGGGCCGGCCTGGTGCACCGCGACGGTCACCTGCTCGCGCTGCACACCGAGCGGTTCGGGGAGGCGGCCCGGGCAGCGGCCGCCACCGCCCCGCCCGTGCCGCGGCTGTCCGACGACCCGGGTGCGGACGCCGTGCTGCGCGCGTTCGTCCGGGACGGCAGGCTGGTCTCCGTCCCCGCGCAGCACAGCAAGCGCCGGGTCGTGCTCGAGCACCTCGTGCACGTGTTCGAGCCGGGCGTCCGCTACCCGGAGCGGGAGGTCAACGCACTGCTGGCCGCCTGGCACCCGGATGTGGCCGCGCTCCGCCGATACCTGGTGGACGAGGCGCTGTTGACCCGGGAGTCGGGCGTCTACTGGCGCAGCGGCGGTTACGTGGAGGTGTGACGGTGCAACGGCAGGTGTTCGCGTTCTCGGGGGTCATCGAGCCGCAGCCGGGGGAGCGGGGCAACCGCCCGCTCCTGGAGCACGTACTGGCGCTGGGGGTTGCCCGCCGGACGAGCGGTGGGCCGGTGCGGCTGTGCTACGTCCCGACGGCGGTGGGCGATGACCCGGCGGCGGTCTCGGCGTACCAGCGGGTGTTCGGTGGCCGGGACGACGTCGTCCTGAGCGTGCTGCGGTTGTTCCCGCAGCCGAGCGTCCCCGACGTGCGCGGTCACCTGCTCACCCAGGACGTCGTGCTCGTCGAGGGCGGCAGCGTGGTGAACCTGATGGCCGTCTGGCGGGCACACGGCCTGCCGGCGGTGCTGCGCGCGTGCTGGGAGGCCGGGGTGGTGCTCGCCGGCCCGAGCGCGGGCAGCCTGTGCTGGCACGTGGGTGGGCCCACCGACTCGTGGTCCGACCGGCTCGACCCGTTCACCGAGGGCCTGGCGCTGTTGCCGTTCAGCAACGGGGTGCACGACGACCTGACCGTCCAGCCGCGCCGGGAGACCTATCGCCGGCTGGTGGCCGTCGGGGCCCTCCCCGCCGGCTACGCGACCGAGGACGGCGTGGGCCTGCACTACCGGGGCACCGACCTGGCGGAGGCGGTCACGGTGCGGCCCGGCGCCCGCGCGTACCGCGTCGACCCCGACGACCGCGGCGGCTGGACCGAGCGCGCGATCACCCCCCGCGAGATCTGAGAGGCCCTCCTTGCAAGCTCGGCGCGGGCCCTTCGGCCCCGTCCCGAGGCTCGTCCCGAGCTCGCGAGGGATGAGGAGGACGGGGTCCTTCCTCAATGGCCGGGGGTGAGCTGGCCGACGGCGGTGAGCAGTCGGCGGAAACTGCCCAGCCGCTCCCGCGCTGCGGGTGGGCCCTGGGCGGCCCAGGGGTCCAGGGCGCACTCCGGGTCCGCGGCGGTGTGCCCGCAGGCGGGCGGGCAGTCGACCGCGGCCTCGGCGAGGTCGTCGAAGGCGGCCAGCACGTCCTGCGGGGTCACGTGCGCCAGCCCGAAGGAGCGGATGCCCGGGGTGTCGATCAGGGTTCCGCCCCCGGGCAGGTCCAGCAGCACCGCCGAGGAGGACGTGTGCCTGCCCTTGCCGATCTTGCTCACGTCGCCGATGGCCCGGAAGGCGCCCGGGATCAGCCGGTTGAACAGCGTCGACTTGCCGACCCCGGACTGGCCGACCAGCACGCTCATCTGGTCCCGCAGCCGGGTCACCAGCTCATCGAGCGGCGCCTCGCGGGACATCGGGACGGCGTCGACCTCCAGTCCGGCGTACCGGTCCAGCAGTGGCTGCGGGCTGGCCAGGTCGGACTTGGTCAGCACCAGCAGCGGCGACAGCCCGCCGGCGTAGGCGGCGACCAGGCATCGGTCCAGGAAGCCGAGCGCCGGCTCGGGGTCGGCGATCGAGGTGACGACGACGAGCTGGTCGGCGTTGGCCACCACGATCCGCTCGGTGGGGTCGGTGTCGTCGGCGGTGCGGCGCAGCGAGGTGACCCGGTCGGCGATGGTCACGATCCGGGCCAGGCTGTCGGTGCGCCCCGTCGTGTCGCCCACCAGCCGCACCCGGTCACCGACGACGACGCCGTGCTTGCCCAGCTCGCGGGCGCGCATCGCGGTCACGTCGACCGGGGAGCCCCCAGGGCCCTCGACCCGCACCGTCATCCGGCCGCGGTCCACCGCGATGACCAGCCCGGGCACGGCCTCCTCGTGCGTGGGGCGGGTGCGGGTGCGCGGACGGGAACCGTGCCGCGAGGCCCGGACGCGGACGTCGTCCTCGTCGGACCGGCTGTCCATCTTCCGGCTCACGCGGGCACCCCGGCACCCTCGCCGAGCAGGCCGGCCCAGCGTTCCCGGTAGTCCGGCAGCGTCTTGGTCACCGCGGCCGGGTCGGTGACCTCGATGCCGTCGACCGCCAGGCCCAGCACCGCCGCCGCGTGCACCATCCGGTGGTCGGCGTAGGAGTCCAGTCGCGCTGCCCGGCGCGGCCCCGGGGTGATGACCAGCCCGTCGGGCAGCTGCTCGACCCGGGCGCCGACGGCGCTGAGCACCTCGTCCAGCGCCTGCAGCCGGTCGGTCTCGTGGCCACGCAGGTGGGCGATGCCGGTGAGCCGGGAGGGCCCGTCGGCCAGGGCGCACAGTGCGGCGAGCACCGGTGTCAGCTCACCCACCTCGCCCAGGTCGGCCTCCAGGGGGGCGATCCGGGCGCCCCCGGTCACCTGCAGCCCCTCGGGCGTGCGGGCCACCGCGGCGCCCATCGCGGTGAGCAGCCGGTCGAGCTGCGCGCCGGGCTGGGTGGTGTCGGTCGGCCAGTCGCGCACGGTCACCCGGCCGCCGGTGACCAGGGCCGCGGCCAGGAACGGGGCGGCGTTGGACAGGTCGGGCTCGACGACGCGGTCGAGGGCGGCGATCGGGCCCGGGGCGACGTGCCAGCCACCGTCGGTCCGGCGCACCTGCACCCCGTGCTCGGCGAGCGTCCGCACGGTCATCTCCACGTGCGGCAGGGACGGGAGGCTCCCGGCGAGGGTCAGCTCGATGCCGGTGTCGAAGCGGGCCGCGGCCAGCAGCAGACCGGACACCACCTGGCTGGACTCGCTGGCGTCGACGGTGACCGCACCGCCGCGCACCGCACCGGTGCCGTGCACGGTGAACGGAGCCCGGCCGCGGCCGTCGTCGTCGACCCGGACACCGAGGTCGCGCAGGCCGGCGATCAGCCCGGCGTTGGGCCGGTCGCGCAGCCGGGCGTCGCCGTCGAGCCGCACCGGCCCGGTGGCCAGCGCGGCCACCGGCGGCAGGAACCGGAGCACCGTGCCGGCCAGCCCGGCGTCCACCTCGGCCGGCCCGTGCAGCGAGCCCGGGGTGACCAGCCAGTCGGTGCCGTCGGAGGCGATGCCGACCCCGAGCGCGCGCAGCCCGGCGGCCATCAGGTCGGTGTCCCGGGCGCGGAGCGGGCGCACGAGCCGGCTCGGCCCGTCGGCGATGGCGGCCAGCACGAGGGCGCGGGCGGTGATCGACTTGGACCCGGGGAGGGTCACCACGGCGTCCACCGGGGTGCGGCGGGCAGGCGTCGTCCAGACCTCGGTCATGGGCTCATCCTGCCCTGCCGACGTCCTCGGCCGGCGCCGTGACGGCGACCCCCGGCCCCGGGCAGCTGCCCGGGGCCGGGGCGCCCGTGCGTCAGCCTCCGACGTGCTGCGCCGGCGCTGCCTGCTTCTTCGGCGGCATGGTGCGGACCAGCCGCCGGTTGGCGAACTCGAACATGCCCAGCTCGGAGAGCTCACGGCCGTAGCCCGACCGCTTCACCCCGCCGAAGGGCAGCTCGGCCGACGAGCCCGAGGGCTGGTTGATCCAGACCATCCCGGACTCCAGCCGGTCGGCGACCGCCCGGGCGCGCTCGGTGTCGCCGCTGTAGACGGCTGCCGACAGGCCGAAGTCGCTGTCGTTGGCCAGCGCGACGGCCTCGTCGGCGTCCTTCACCCGGTAGACGACGGCCGCGGGGCCGAAGAGCTCCTCGTGGTAGGCCCGCATCTCCGGGGTGACGTCGGCCAGCAGCGTGGCCTCGACGAAGGCGCCGTCGTGCTCGGGGCGGTTGCCGCCGGCGAGCACGGTGGCGCCCTTGTCGACGGCGTCCTGGATCTGCGCGGCGAGGTCCTGCGCGGCCCGCTCGGTGGACAGCGGGCCCAGCGTCGTGGCCGGGTCGGCCGGATCGCCGGGGGTGAAGCTGCCGAAGGCCTGCTGCAGGCCGGCGACGACGTCGTCGTAGACCTCGTCGAGCACGATGATCCGCTTCGCCGCGATGCAGGCCTGGCCGGTGTTGGCCATCCGGGCCATGGTCGCGGCCTTCACCGTGCGGCCCAGGTCGGGGGCGTCGAGCACGATGAACGGGTCGCTGCCGCCGAGCTCCAGCACCGACTTCTTGAGGTGCTTGCCGGCGAGCTGGGCCACGCTCGCCCCGGCCCGCTCGCTGCCGGTCAGCGTCACGCCCTGCACCCGCCGGTCGGCGATGACCTGCTCGACGTCGGCGATCCGCAGGAACAGGTTGGTGTAGACGCCCTCCGGGGCCCCGGCGTCCCGGAACAGCTGCTCCAGGGCCAGCGCGCACTGCGGGTTGTTCTCCGCGTGCTTGAGCAGGACGGTGTTGCCCAGGGTCAGGTTCGGGCCGACCACCCGCACCACCTGGTACAGCGGGTAGTTCCACGGCTCGATCGCCAGCAGGACGCCGATCGGCTCGTTGAGCACCTCGGCCTCGCCGCCGCCCATCACGTCGATCGGCTTCGGCGCCAGGAACCGCGGGCCGTTGGTGGCGTAGTACTCCAGGATGCTGGCGGCCAGCTGGACCTCACCGGCGGCCTCCTGGATCCGCTTGCCCATCTCCCGGGTGATCAGGGCGGCGAACTCGTCCTGCCGCTCGCGCATCAGCTCGGCGGCCCGGCCGACGACGGCGGCGCGCTCCTCCACCGACCGGCGGCGCCAGTCGCCGAAGGCGGTGTGGGCCTGCTCGACGACGCCGTCGATGGCGTCGGTCTCCAGGAAGGGGAACTCCTTCTCCGTCTTCCCGGTGTAGGGGTTCACCGTCGCGTACGGGCGTGCGCCTGCGTCGCTGGCGGTCTTCGGCTGCTCTGTCGAGGGAGCCTGGGTGGTCGTCACGTGTTGTGCCCTCCGTCGTGCTTCGTCGCGGTGCGTCGGGTCTGTGTCCCCGTCCTACCCCTCTTCTGCCAGGTGACGCACGGCGGGCCGTCGGTGGGCGCACCTAGGCTCGGTGAGGTCGTCGTCCGGGAGGAGCCCCGCATGTGTGGTCGCTACGCCGCCAGTCGCCGTCCGGAGGACCTGGCACTGGAGTTCGAGGCCGTCCCGGTCGAGGGCCAGGCGCCGTTGCCGGCCGACCACAACGTCGCCCCCACCAAGGACGTGTACGTGGTGCGGCACAAGAAGGAGCGCGACGCCGAGGGCGCGCTCACCGGCGGCGGGCACCGCGAGCTCCGGGCCGTGCGCTGGGGCCTGGTGCCCTCCTGGGCCAAGGACGTCTCGGTCGGCAACCGGATGCTCAACGCCCGGGTCGAGTCGCTGGCCGAGAAGCCCGCGTTCCGCACCGCCGCGGCGAGCCGGCGCTGCCTGGTCCCGGCCGACGGCTGGTACGAGTGGGCGCCCCGCCACGACCGCCCCGGCAAGCAGCCGTTCTACGTCACCCCGGAGGACGGCTCCGGGCTCGCCTTCGCCGGGCTCTGGGAGGTGTGGGGCCGGGGTGAGGACCGGCTGTACACCTGCACCGTGGTCACCGCCCCCGCGGTCGGCGCGCTCACCGAGGTGCACCACCGGATGCCGCTGGTGCTGCCGCCGGACCGCTGGGCGGAGTGGCTGGACCCGGCCCGCGAGGACGTCACCGAGCTGGCCGGCCCGACGCCGCCGGAGTACGTCGAGCGCCTGGAGATCCGCCCGGTCGGCGCGGCCGTGGGCAACGTGGCCAACAACGGGCCGCAGCTGACCGCACGGGCGGAGTCGGTCAGCGAGCCCGCCGACCAGCCCGCCCTGTTCTGACCGTCCCCCGATCCCCGAGGTGAGCCCGCTGGACCCCGCCCCCTCCACCCCGTCGACGACCCCGTCGACCACCGCGGAGACGACGACCCCTGGTTCGCGGGCGCTGCCCGACTGGATCGCCGCCGGCGTCACCTTCCTGTCCTCCGGGGCGGTGCTGGTGCTCGAGGTCGTCGGCCTGCGGCTGATCGCGCCGTACGTCGGGATCACCGTGCAGACCAGCACCGCGGTCATCGGGTTCGCGCTGGCCGCGATCGCCGTCGGCGCCTGGGCTGGGGGTGCCGCCGCCGACCGCACCGACCCGCGGCGGCTGATCGCGCCGCTGATGGTGGCCGGCGGTGCCCTGATCGTGGCGGTGCTGCCCCTGGTCCGGTTCGCCGGTGCGCTGTTCACCGGTGCCGCGGCCGGGAACGTGCTGCTGCTGGCCGCGCTGGCCGTCGTCGTCCCGGCCGCGCTGCTGTCCGCCGTCCCGCCGATGATCGTCGCGCTGCAGCTGGGCAGCCTGGCGCAGACCGGCTCGGTCGTCGGCCGGCTGTCGGGCATCGGCACCATCGGCGGCATCGTGGCGACGTTCTCCACCGGCTTCCTGCTGATCGCGGTGCTGCCCAGCAGCGTGATCCTGGTCGGCACCGGGCTGCTCGTCGTCCTGGTCGGGGTGGCCCTCGCGGTGCTGCTGCGCCGCCGCACCCCGGGGGTGACCGGCCGGCTGCCCGTCGGGCTGCTGGCCCTGGCCGTGGCCGCCCCGGTGCTGGCCGCGGTGGCGCCGACGCCCTGCGAACGGGAGACCGCCTACCACTGCGCCCGGGTGGTGGCCGACCCCGAGCGCGACACCGGGCGGGTGCTGCTGCTGGACACCCTGCGGCACTCCTACGTCGACCTCGAGGACCCGACGTACCTGGAGTTCGAGTACGTCCAGGCCATCGCCTCGGTCACCGACGCGCTGGCCCCGGCGGGCGAACCGCTGTCGGCGTTGCACGTCGGTGGCGGGGGGCTGACCCTGCCGCGCTACCTGGCCGAGGTACGGCCGGGCACGCTGAGCCGGGTGCTCGAGGTCGACCCCGGCGTCGTCGCGATCGACGAGCAGGAACTGGGGCTGGAGACCTCCGACCTGCTCGAGGTGCGGGTCGGTGACGGCCGGGTCGGGCTGGAGGCGGAGGAAGCCGGGGGACGGGACCTCGTCGTCGGTGACGCCTTCGGTGGGTTGTCGGTGCCGTGGCAGCTGACCACCGTGGAGGCGCTGCGCCTGGTCGACGAGGCGCTGGCCGAGGACGGCGTCTACGCGGTCAACCTGATCGACAACCCGCCGCTGTCCTTCCTGCGGGCGGAGCTGGCGACCGTGCAGCAGGTGTTCGACCACGTGCTGCTGCTGGCCCGGGCGCCGGTGCTGGCCGGGGAGGACGGCGGGAACGTGGTCGCGGTCGCCTCGCAGCGTCCGCTGCCGTCGGCGGACATCGCCGCCGCACTGGCCGAGCGGGGGCTCGCCTGGCAGGTGGCCGAGGGGCCCGAGCTCGACCGGTTCATCGGGGACGCCGACGTCCTCACCGACGACTTCGCGCCGGTCGACCAGCTGCTCACCCCCTACGGCTGACCCTCCCCGGCCTCGTGCAGGGGCCCGCGGCGCGCGTGCGAGCCGCGGGGGCGCGGAGGTCCGTCAGCCGAGACGGGCGATGGCGGCGGTCCGGGCCCGGGTCAGCCGCACCAGGTCCGCCGGGGACAGCTCCACCTGGAGCCCGCGGCGTCCGGCGCTGACCAGCACCGTCGGGAAGGTCAGCGCGCTGTCGTCCACCACGGTCGGCAGCGCCTTCCGCTGACCCAGCGGGCTGATCCCACCCCGCACGTAGCCGCTGCTCCGCTCGGCGTCGGCCGGGTCGGCCATGGTGGCCTTCCGTCCGCCCGCGGCGGCGGCCAGTGCCTTGAGGTCCAGCTGGCCGCTGACCGGTACGACGGCGACGGTGAGCGCCCCGTCGACCCGGGCGACCAGGGTCTTGAACACCTGGGCCGGATCGGCGCCCAGGGCGGCCACCGCCACCTCGCCGTAACCGTGTCCGTCGGCACCGTCGGACGGGTCGTACTCGTGCAGGGAGTAGTCGGCCCGCGCCTGGTCCAGGGTCCGCACCGCCGGTGTCGCCGCCACGGCGCAGCAGCCTAGAACCCACCCACCGATGCTGGGAGCGGTTTCCCCGATGACCGTCCCCGGTGGGGAATCGAGCCCGGGTGCGTGCCGTTGCACCGACCGTGAGCAGCACAGTCCCGGGCGCCCCGGCGCGCATCGCGCGCGGATCCGCGCCCGCCCGCCGTCCCCCCGGCCGCCCCGGCCGCACCCGGCTAGGATCGAGCGACGTGGTCGCCCGCTCCCGGGCGCCGCAGAGAGGACGGTCGGTGCCCGAGGAGCCCGCGAGCGACAGCCCCGTCATCGAGACGGCGAAGCCCGATGAGACGCCGGAGGCGCGCGCCGACGGCAGTCGTGCCGAGCTCGCCGAGACCCGGGCCCAGCGCGACGCCCGCTTCGAGCGCGACGCCCTGCCCTACCTGGACCAGCTGTACCCGGCGGCGCTGCGGATGACCCGCAACCCCGCCGACGCCGAGGACCTGGTGCAGGAGACGTTCGTCAAGGCGTACTCCGCCTTCCACCAGTTCGCCGAGGGGACCAACCTCAAGGCGTGGCTGTACCGGATCCTGACGAACACCTACATCAACAGCTACCGCAAGAAGCAGCGCCAGCCGCAGCAGTACCCCACCGAGCAGGTGCAGGACTGGCAGCTCTACGCCGCGGAGGAGCACACCTCCAGCGGCCTGCGCTCCGCCGAGATGGAGGCGTTGGACCACCTGCCCGACACCGACATCAAGGAAGCGCTGCAGCAGCTGCCGGAGGACTTCCGGCTCGCGGTCTACCTCGCCGACGTCGAGGGGTTCGCGTACAAGGAGATCGCCGAGATCATGGGCACGCCCATCGGCACGGTGATGTCCCGCCTGCACCGCGGTCGACGCGGTCTGCAGAAGCTGTTGGCCGACTACGCCCGGGAACGCGGCTTCGTCGCGGCCGGAGCTGCTGAGGAGGCGACCCGCTCATGAGCACCGACGCTCACGACGGCGCCCGGCACGACCTCCACGGTGACGACGTCACCTCCTGTGACGACGTCCTCTCCCACGTCTTCGAGTTCCTCGACCACGAGACCGACGACGCCCGGCGGGCGGTGATCGCCGAGCACCTCGAGGACTGTTCGCCCTGTCTGCGCCAGTTCGGCATCGAGCAGGAGTTCAAGGCGCTGGTACGTCGCCGCTGCGGCGGTGACCCCACGCCGATGGGCCTGCGCGACCGGATCAAGGTGCAGCTGACGACCGTCTCGTTCGAGGAGGACGGCACCCAGGTGCGCGTCGAGAAGGCCAGCATCGAGACGACGACCTTCGAGACGACGAGCGTCCAGACCGGCCAGCTGCCGGGGGAGCGCCCCACCGCCTAGGGCGGCGCGGCGCTCCCCCCGCCGTCAGGCGTTGGGGCGCTTGCCGTGGTTGGCGCCGCTCTTCTTGCGGGCGCGCCGCTTGCGTCCACGCTTGGACATCGCTGCCCCTCCTCTCTGTGCTCCACCCGGGCGGGACGCCCGGCTGCTGATCGGTCCCGGCGCGGGATGCAGAGCACCCCGGTACCGGCCAAGCTGACCCTGCAAGGCTCTCACGGGTGGGCCCGGCACCGTGCGCTGGTGCGCGGTCGGGACCAGCGGTGGCACGGGCCATCGGCAGGAGGCCGGCGCAGCCGGTGAGCGCAGGACGCCGGCGCAGCCGGGAAGAGGAGACGACGTGGTCCAGGCAGTCGACAGCGTGCTCGTGGCCGGCCGGGGGCCGATGGCCTGTGCGGTGATCCGAGCGTGCGGCCGGCTGGGCGTGAAGGCCGTGGCCGTGTACTCGGAGACGGAACGCGACGCCCGGCACGTCCGGATGGCCGACGAGTCCGTGCTGCTGGGGCCGGCACCGGCAGCGGAGTCCTACCTGGACGTGCGCCGGCTGGTGGAGGCTGCTCGCCGCACGCGGGTCGACGCGGTGCTGCCCGTCCCCCCGGCCCTCGCCGGGAACGCGCGGCTGGCCGCCGCGGTGGCCGACGCCGGGCTGGGCTGGATCGGGCCGGAGGCCGGGGTGCTCGAGCGGCTCGGCGGTGACGGCGTCGAGCCGGCCAGTGAGCGCGGCTTCCTGGCCTGGGTGAGCGCCGACGGGCTGCACCACGTCACCCCGGTGCTGCGTGACCGCGCCGGCGGCACCCCGCGGGTCTCCTGGACGCCCCCCGACGGGCTGGGATCACTGCCCGCGGCCGCCCGGCGGCTCCCCGAGCTCGGCTGGCGCGGACTGGTCACGGTGGGCATCGACCCCGGCGGGGAGCTGGCCGAGGTGGCGGCGGGCTTCTCCCTGGACATCGCCGTGCTCGAGCGGGCACACGGGCTGGACGCCGTCGCCCTCGCGCTGGGCAGGGTGTCCGGCGCGCCTGCGGGCGGGGCATCGGACGCCGCCGAGGGGCCGCCGTACGCCGGGCTCGCCGTCCAGCTGCGGTCGACGCTGCCTCCGGGCACGGCGGGTCGGGTCACCGGCCGGCTGCCCGACGTCGTGGTCGCTGACCGGCGGGTGGGCGGGGACGCCGAGCTGGTCGCGGTGAGCGGCTACGACGCGGGTGACCGGCTCGACGGCTGGTACGACGCACTGCTGGCCACGGTGAGTGCCGCTGGCCCCGATGCGGCGAGCGCCGCGCGGGCGGCGACGGAGCTCCTCGCCGGTCTCCCGGAGACCGGCGTCCCGCACGACGGTGCGGCCGTCTGCGGTGTGCTGCAGCGCATCGCCGGTGCGCTCGTCCCCGACGGCACCTGACCGGTGCTCGGCGCGGTGCGGTGCCGGCCCGCACCCGTGCTTTCATGAGCACACCGTCAGCTCAGGCGGGTCGTTGCAGGTCAGGGAAGAGGGGGCGCCGGTGGCGGTCGAGGAGATCCACGCCGAGATGGTCTCCAGCGTGTGGAAGGTGCTCGTGGCCCCCGGTGCGGAGGTCGCCGCCGGTGACACGCTGGTCATCCTCGAGTCGATGAAGATGGAGATCCCGGTGCTCAGTGAGCGCGCCGGCACGATCGGCGAGCTGCACGTGGTCGAGGGCGAGGTGCTCCAGGAGGGCGACCTGATCGCCACCGTCGTCCCGGCGTAGCGCCCTCTCCCGGAAGACGACGGGGCGCGTCAGGTCAGGTCGAGGGAGTAGACCCGGAGGTCGACGTCGGGCACCGGTGCCCAGTCCCGCTGCGGCAGCCGGGTGAAACCGAACTGGGCGTAGAGCCGGTGCGCTGCGGCCATCCGCTCGCCCGTGGACAGCACCATCCGTCGTTTGCCGGCGGCCCGGGCCCGGTCCAGGCAGGCGCGCACGAGCGCCGCCCCGATGCCCTGGCCGCGCGCTCCGGGGTCGACCGCCAGCATCCGGAACGCCGCCTCGTCCGGGGACTCGACGACCTCGCCGAAGTCCCCGGACAGCACCAGCGCCACGCTGCCGACGATGCGCCCGTCGTGGTCGCGGGCCACGAGCAGCTCCGCGCGGTCCGCCCGCCCCGCCACGTCGGCCAGCTGGGGCAGGTACTGGGCCGGTGCGAGGTCCTCGGCTGCGTAGGCGGCCACGGTGAGCTCGGCGATGCGGGCGTGGTCCGCAGGCCCGGCCGGACCGACGACGGGTGGGGGGACGGTCACCGGAGCAGGGTAGACAGAGGACCCTGTCCCGCTCCTCCCTCGCAAGCTCGGATGAGCCTCCGGACAGGGCCGTAGGCTCCGGCTCACGATGAGCAGCCTGTCCGAACGTCTCACCCGTGGCTCGGCCAGCCCGTCCCAGGTCGACCACGCGCGCCGGCTGGTGGCCGACTGGCAGCTGCTGGCCGACCTCTCCTTCGCCGACCTCACGCTGTGGGTGCCGCTGCAGACCGGGGCCTGGTGGTGCGTGGCCCAGGTGCGCCCGCTGACGGCGCCCACGAGCCAGCCGGAGGACCTGGTGGGCAGTGAGGCCACCGGGGCGGACGCCGAGCCGCTGGTGCGTGCGCAGCGGGAGGGGCGGCCGATCACCGAGGGCGAGCCCGACTGGTCGGGGGCGAGCCCCCGCCGCCGGGAGGTCATCCCCGTCCGGCACGACGGTGCGGTGGTCGCGGTGCTGGCCAAGGACACCAACCTGGCGGCGACCCGGTCGCCGTCGACCCTGGAGCTCACCTACCTCGACATCGCCGCGGACCTCTCGTTGATGGTGGCGGCCGGCACCTTCCCGCCGCGGATGCTGGACGACGCGGAGATGAGCCCGCGGGTGGGTGACGGGCTGGTCCGGCTGGACGGCACCGGTCACGCCGTCTACGCCAGCCCGAACGCCCTGTCGGCCTACCGGCGGATGGGGGTGACCGGCGACGTCGTCGGGTCCGACCTGGGCGAGGTGACCCGGCAGGTGTCGGGGGACCGGGTGGCCGGTGAGGCCGTGGCGGCGAGCATCGCCGCAGCGGTGGCCGGCCGGTTCCCCGAGCCGATGGACGTGGAGAACGACGCGGCCACCATGCTGGTGCGTGCCCTGCCGCTGCAGGCCCCCGGCGGTGAGGAGGGCGCGCTGGTGCTGGTCCGCGACGTCACGGACGTGCGCCGCCGGGACCGCGCGCTGATGACCAAGGACGCCACCATCCGGGAGATCCACCACCGGGTGAAGAACAACCTGCAGACCGTGGCCGCGCTGCTGCGGCTGCAGGCCCGGCGGATGACCGAGCCGGCGGCCCGGGCGGCGCTGGAGGAGTCGGTGCGCCGGGTGGCCTCGATCGCGGTGGTCCACGAGACGCTGGCCGGCAGTCGGGACGACGTCGTCGAGGTCGACGACGTCCTCGACCAGGTGCTGCCGATGCTCGGTGACGTGACGTCGGTGGGGCCGGCCGCCCGGATCACCCGGGAGGGCGCGATCGGGGAGCTGCCCGCGGCGTGTGCGACGCCGCTGGTGATGGCGGTGACCGAGCTGCTGCACAACGCGGCCGAGCACGCGTTCGACGAGGGCGAGCCGGGGACGATCGTGCTCGCTGCCGAACGGACCGGCGACGACCTGGTGGTCCGGGTCCGCGACGACGGGCGCGGACTGCCGCCGGGCTTCGACCCGGCGGCCAGCACCGGGCTCGGGCTGCAGATCGTGCGGACGCTGGTGACCAGCGAGCTGCACGGGACGCTGGAGATGGGACCGCCGGCGGACGGCGGCTCGGGTACCGAGGCGGTGCTCAGCCTCCCGGGCGCCGGGCGCCCCCGCCGCTGAACGACAGCAGGGACCGCTCCGGTCACGGAGCGGTCCCTGCTGTTCGGCCCCGTCCGGAGGCTCACCCTGAGCGTGCGAAGGGTGAGGGGGACGGGGTCTTTCCTCAGGCGGTGCGGACTCGGGTGCGCGCGGTACGGCGCTTCAGGGCACGGCGCTCGTCCTCGGACAACCCGCCCCAGACCCCGGAGTCCTGGCCCGAGCTCAGCGCCCAGTCCAGACAGGACTCGACGACCGGGCAACGGCCGCACACAGCCTTGGCCTGCTCGATCTGGACGACTGCCGGGCCCGTCGTCCCGATCGGGAAGAAGAGCTCCGGGTCTTCGTCCCGGCAGAGCGCGCGGTGGCGCCAGTCCATGGCGGTGTACTCCTCGATCTCGTCAGGGTGTCCGGTCGTCGGTCCGGAGACCGCCCCCGCAGGTCCGTGCGCTGATGTCAGCACGAAGAACGACGACCGCCTGCTGTGTTACCAGCAGGTTGCTTGCTTGTGATGCTTTCACGAGTAGACGCACTGTCAAGCAGTTCGCCGGGCGTCGGCGGGGCTCGTGAGCAACCTCACCACGCCGGGCGGGGCCTCGCCACTTCGTCCTACCGCACCCGGCGCGTCCCTGCATCACGCAGCGGGGGCTCATGACCGAGCGCTCGGTCACACGACGACGCGCAGCGCGTCCGGGACCGACCGCACGCGGAGCCCGGTGGTGGTCCCCAGGTGGTCACCGTCGAGCTGCCACCCCTGCGGTCGGGCCGACGTCAGGGTCAGTTCCCCGAGGTCGTGCCAGCGGTGCACCCCGCGGCCCCGGGCGTCCGGCCGGGCGGCCATGGTCTGGCGCACGTGGTGCAGCATCCGCACCACGCCGACGCGGCCCATCGCGAAGAGGTCCAGACCGGTGTCGAAGGACGCCTCGGGGCTCGGGTCGATGGGCCGGGCCCCCAGGTAGGTCCACGGGCTGACGTTGGAGACCAGGGCGAGGAACAGCCCGTCGACGGGGGGCGCGCCGGGCAGCTGGAGGGTCATCGGCGGACGACGGCGGTCGCGGCCCAGCACGAAGGCGTTGACCCCGGCCCCGATGTAGAGGCTGCCGGTGGACCGCCGTCCCCGGGCGCGCTGGGCCTCGACCCGGGAGATGACGTCGGCGTCGAAGCCCATGCCCGCGGCGAAGACGAACCAGCGGGGAGTGGTCCAGCCCTCCGTCGTCCCCTCCCCGCCGGTGCGGGCCTCCGCGGTGCCGAGGGACACCAGGCGGGTGCGGCCGGCGCGCAGCGAGTCGAGGATCTCCCCGGTCGCCTCCACCGGGTCGCGGGAGCGGCCCAGCGCGCGGGCGAAGACGTTGGTCGAGCCGCCCGGCACGACGGCCAGCATCGGCCCGTCGGGCGCCGGCCCGGCGGCGAGCAGACCGTTGGCTGCCTCGTTGACCGTGCCGTCGCCGCCGAGGGTCACGACGAGGTCGACCCCGTCCGCGGCGGCCCGGGCGGCGAGCTCCCGGGCATGACCGCGGTGGGCGGTCTCGGCCAGCTCGACGTCCAGCTGGCTGGACAGCGCCCGGACCAGCACG
This sequence comes from Modestobacter sp. VKM Ac-2978, assembly GCF_026968025.1. NCBI lineage: Bacteria > Bacillati > Actinomycetota > Actinomycetes > Geodermatophilales > Geodermatophilaceae > Modestobacter > Modestobacter sp. VKM Ac-2978. Next base: position 176,677 of record NZ_JAPVBP010000008.1, read on the forward strand.
TCGCGGACCTTGCGGGTGGTGGTCGTGGCCGCCGGGTTCGCCACCAGCAGCGCACGCATGCCGCCCAACATATCCAGCGGCTTCAGGCCGGCCGTGCGGCACGTCCGGTGCGGCGGCTCGCGCGGTGCCCGCGGGTAACCTCGACGGCGTGTCAGGTCAGGACGGACAGACCCCGGGCCGCCGTCGGCCGAGGGCGCAGGGCCTGCTCGGGAGGGCGGCGCAGCCGACCGCACCGCGCCCGCAGCGGGAGCACCAGGAGGCACCGACCGCCGTCCGGCGGGCCGCCCTGGTGGTCGCCGTGGAGGCGCTCGCGCTGACGGTCCTCGCGCTCGTGCTGCTGGTGCTGACGCTGACCGGCTCGCCGGACAGCGTGGGCCGCGCGCTGGCCGAGGTGGTCTACGTCGGGCTGGGAGCGGGGCTGCTCGCGGCCGCCGCCGTCGGGCTGCGGCGGGTGTCCGGCTGGGCCCGCGGCCCGGTCATCGTGCTGCAGATCCTGCTGGGCCTGCTCGGCTACAACGCGGCCTTCGAGGCGCAGCAGCCGCTGCTGGGCCTGCCGGTGCTGGCCCTGGTGGCGACCGAGCTCTGGCTGCTGGCCACCCCCGAGGCGCGGCTGGCCTTCTTCGAACGCTGACGGAGGCCCCCGCCGGCCTGGGGGTGGGCTCGGACTAGATGAGCTCGATGACCTCGGCGATCGAGGGCAGCACCCGGCTGGGCCGGAAGGGGAAACGGCTGACGTCCTCGGCGCGGGTCGAGCCGGTGAGCACCAGGATCGTGTCCAGTCCCGCCTCGATGCCGGCGACGACGTCGGTGTCCATCCGGTCACCGATCATCGTGGTGGACTCCGAGTGCGCCTCGATGCGGTTCATCGCGCTGCGGAACATCATCGGGTTGGGCTTGCCGACGAAGTAGGGCTCCGCCCCGGTGGCCTTGGTGATCATCGCCGCCACCGAGCCGGTCGCGGGCAGCGGGCCCTCGGGGGAGGGGCCGGTGACGTCGGGGTTGGTGGCGATGAACCGGGCTCCGGCGCCGACCAGCCGGACCGCCTGGGTGATCGCCTCGAAGGAGTAGGTGCGGGTCTCCCCGAGGACGACGTAGTCCGGGTCGGTGTCGGTCATCGTGTACCCCGCCTCGTGCAGCGCGGTGGTCAGGCCCGCCTCACCGATGACGTAGGCCGAGCCGCCGGGCAGCTGGGAGGCCAGGAAGTCCGCCGTGGCCAGGGCCGAGGTCCAGATCGCCTCCTCCGGCACCTCCAGGCCGCTGCGGGAGAGCCGGGCGGAGAGGTCGCGCGGGGTGAAGATCGAGTTGTTGGTCAGCACCAGGAACCGGCGGTTGCGCTCGACCAGCCGGGCCAGGAAGTCGGCCGCGCCGGGCAGCGCCTTCCCCTCGTGCACCAGCACGCCGTCCATGTCGGTCAGCCAGCACTCGGACTCGCCGCGTTCGGTGGTCACGCCGTTCTCCTGTCGGTCGGGTGGGTCAGCGACGGTCGGCCGCGAACCGGGTCAGGGCGTCATCGGTGAGCCGGAAGACCGTCCACCCGTCCATCGGCACCGCACCGGCGGCTCTGTAGAAGTCGATGGACGGGGTGTTCCAGTCCAGGACGGACCACTCCAGCCGGGCGAAGCCGCGCGCCACGCACTCGTCGGCCAGCGTCCGGAGCAGTTCACGGCCGAGCCCCGTGCCGCGGTGCGCGGGGGAGACGTAGAGGTCCTCGAGGTACAGCCCGTGGGTGCCACGCCAGGTGGAGAAGTTGAGGAACCACAGGGCGAAGCCGGCGATCTCGGCGTCGTCGCCCGCACCGGTCAGGGCCACGTGCCCGAACAGCGCCGGGGACTCCCCGAACAGCGCGGCGTGCAGCTGGTCGGCGGTCATCCGGGCCTCGTGCTCGGACTCCTCGTAGGCGGCGAGCTCACGGACCAGCCGCAGCACCGTCGGGACATCGTCCGGCCGGACCCGGCGCACGCTCAGGACAGCACCTCCTTCACCCGTGCCGGGACGAGCCGGCCCAGCGGGGACAGCACCGGCATCACGAGCGGGGAGAGGAGGTAGCTGTAGGCGACCACGAGGCAGGTCACGGTCGGCACGGTGATCAGGCCGACGACGACCAGGACGACGGCGACGACCAGCCCGTAGGGCTTGCCGCTCTTCGGGCTGACCAGGGACCGGAACGAGCGGTAGCGGACGTTGCTGATCATCAGCAGCCCGGGGACGATGACCACCAGCAGCACCCACAGCCGGTCGCGGCCCTGCATCGCGTCGGCGAAGGCGAACACGCTGGCCAGCACCACCCCGGCCGCGCCGGGGCTGGGCAGGCCGGTGAAGAAGCGCTTGTCCGCCGTCGGGTCGATCGTGGTGTTGAAGCGGGCGAGCCGGATGGCCGCGCAGGCCACCCAGAGGAAGCAGACCACCCAGCCCAGGGCGTCGAGTTCGTCCCGGCCGTCGGAGAAGAGGGCGAAGGCGAGCAGGGCCGGGGCGAGGCCGAAGGAGACCAGGTCGGCCAGTGAGTCGAACTGCAGGCCGAACGGTGAGACGGCGCCGACCAGCCGGGCGACCGCGCCGTCGGCGATGTCGAACACGACCGAGAGCGCGATCAGCAGACAGGCCAGCCGGTACTCGCCGCGGAACGCGACCAGGATGGCGCCGAAGCCGCACATCATGTTGGCGAGGGTGAACAGGCTGGGCAGCCACGAGCGAGCCCGCCGGCGCCCGCCGCGCACCGAACCACGGACGAACTCGACGGTGGTGGTGCGCCTCCCTGGCATCCGCCGGCTCCTCAGCTGGGCTGGGACCAGCGGGCGATGACGGTCTCCCCGCCCCGCACCCGCTGCCCCTTCGTGACGGTGACGGTGCACTCGGGTGGCACGAAGACGTCCATCCGGGACCCGAACTTCATCAACCCGATCCGATCGCCGGTGGCCACTTCCTGCCCGGGCACCACACGGGTGACGATCCGCCGGGCGAGCACGCCGACGATCTGCCGGAAGACGACCGTGCGGTCGCCGTCGCGCACCCACAGCTCGCTGCGCTCGTTGCGGTGCGCGCTCTCCGCACGATAGGCGGCCAGGAAGCTGCCCGGCGTGTACGTGGACGTGGTGATCCGGCCGCCGTAGGGGGCGCGGTTCACGTGCACGTCGACGACGGACAGGAAGACGCTGACCTGCTGCCAGTCGCCCTCGGGGGCCACGCCCGGCTGTGGGTCACCGGCGACCATGACGACGCCGTCGGCCGGGGAGAGCACGTCCTCGGGCGACGGTGGGACCGAGTCGCTCCGCCGGTCGGGGTCGCGGAAGAAGACGGCCATGTACGCCGACAGGGCGAGGAGGGGCCACGTCAGGACGCGGGCCCAGCGGAGACCGCTGCCCCGACCCAGGACGGTGGAGACCGCCGCAGAGGCCAGGGGAACGGCGAGGAAGGGCCAGCCGGCCCGGTCGATGCGCATCGCAGACCGAGGCTACCGGGACCGGGCCCGAACGCCTGCCGTCGGCCGCGTCGCGGCGGGCACGACGCCAGGCGGTTCAGCCGGAGGCGAGCAGGTCGCTGGCCCCGGACCGGCTGTCTCGTTCCCTCGGCGGGCCTCCGTACCAGTCGAGGCAGACGACGGAGGCGTCGTCCCGGAGCACGCCACCGGTGGCGCGCAGGACCGCCTGGCCGAGCTCGTGCACGACCTCGCGCGGGTGCAGTGCCGCCGTGGCGGCCAGTGCGGCCGCCACGTCGAGGGAGGCCGCGTTGCGCTCCTGCATCCCGTCGGTCACGAAGACGACCCGGTCGCCGGGCTCCAGGGGGAAGCGCTGCAGGCGGTACTCGGTGCCGGCCTGGACGCCGAAGGGCAGGTCGATGGCCAGCTCGACCTCCTCGACGCGGCCGTCGCGGAGCCGGAGCGGGAAGGGGTGCCCGGCGTTCACGATCTGGGCCTCCTGGGTGTGCAGGTCGACCCGCATGACCTGACCGGTGACGAACTCGCCGGGCGCCGAGTGCGCGGTCACGGCGTCGTTGGCGTTGCCGGTTTGGTCGCCGAGGCCGAGCCCGCGGCGCCGCTCGTTGCGCAGGCTGCCGACCAGAAGCGTGGCCAGCAGGGCGGCGCCGACCTCGTGTCCGACCGCGTCGCTCACTGAGACGTGGAGGGAGTCCCGGTCCAGCGTGTAGTCGAAGGTGTCCCCGCCCACGGTGGCGGCCGGCTCCAGCCACCCGGCCAGGGTGAACTGCCCGGCCTCGCAGGTGAACGCGTTGGGCAGCAGCCGGCGCTGGATCTCCGCGGCGAGGGAGAAGGGCGTCGTGCGCTGCCCCCACTCGAAGAGGTCGGTGTGCCGCCGGTTGGCGATGATCACGTACGCGAGGGCGTGGCCGGCCGCGGAGATGTCGGCGAGCTCCTGCTCCTCGGGGGGCTCGGGGAGCACCAGTTCCAGCACGCCGATGGCGTCGCCGCGGTCGGTGACCGGGACGATCACGGAGGCGCCGTGGTCGCCGGTCTGCACGACCGCCTGCTGGGTGCGCAGGACCTGGTCGTGCACCGTGCCCGCCAGCCGGAGGGTCTCGGCGTGCTCGAGGCCCCGGACGCGGGAGCCCTCCGGCGCGTGGGTCGCCTTCCCGAGCCGGACCAGGGCGTGCCCGCTGAAGTCGGCGATCAGGAAGGACACCTCGGTGGCGCCGGACAGGGCGGCGAGCTCTGCGGTGACGGCGGTGACCGCGTCGATCGGCGGGGCTGCCTCCACCCGCTCGAGCAGCGAGCGCAGGTCGAAACGGGGGCTCACGAGTGTGTTGGCCTCCTGGTTCGGGGGAGCTGCCAACCCGGACCGGCGACAGGTACGACACTGCCGGGCCACCCCGGAGGGTGACCCGGCAGTCCGGCCCCGTCCAGAGCCTCGCCCCCAGCTCGCGAGGGGTGAGGAGGACGGGGTCCTTGATCAGGCAGCGGCCTTGGTCTCCCAGAAGATCTTGTCGATCTCGGCGATGTAGTCGAGCAGCTTCTGGCCCTCGGCCGGGTCCATGCTGCCCTTGCCGCCGGCGGCACCGGCCTGCTTGGTCGCCTTGTTGAACAGCTCGTGCAGCTGCGGGTACTTCTCGAAGTGCGGGGGCTTGAAGTAGTCGGTCCACAGCACCCACAGGTGGTGCTTGACCAGCTCGGCCCGCTGCTCCTTGATGAGGATGGCCCGGGTACGGAAGACCGGGTCCTCGTTGCCCTGGTACTTCTCCTGGATGCCCTTGACGCTCTCGGCCTCGATACGGGCCTGGGCCGGGTCGTAGACGCCGCAGGGGAGGTCGCAGTGCGCGGTGGCCTCCACGGCGGAGAACATGCGGAACAGACGCATGGGTGTGCCTCCGGGTTCGCGGGGATGGGTCTTCTGCGACCCTACCCGCGGTGATCAGCGAGAACACGTCGAGCAGCGGCAGTCCGGGGAGCCTCCCCGGGCTGCCGACCCGTTGGGTGCTGGCCCGGGTCGCCGGGCCGTCGATGGCCCCGACCGTGCGGCACGGGGACCGGCTGCTGGTCCGCCGGCTGCCTGCCGGAGCGCCCGTACGGCCCGGCGCCGTCGTCCTCGCCCGCTTCCCGGCCCGGCCAGAGCTGCTGGTGGTCAAACGGGTGCGCCGGGGGGTGCCCGGCGGGCACTGGGTGGAGGGGGACAACCCCCTGGTCACCGACGACTCCCGGGCGTTCGGCACGGCGGTCGTCGTCGGGCGGGTGGTGGCCCGGCTGTGGCCCCGGCCGGGGCGGCTGCCCGCGGCGCCGCCCGGCTGACCGCCCGGCTCAGCCGAGCCGCTGCAGCAGTGGGTCGACGAGCTCGTGGGCTGGGGTGTTGAGGTAGAGCAGGACGACGGTCGCCACCAGGAACAGCGGGACGAGCACCGCCTTCTCCACGATCGCACCGGTGCGCAGGTGCACCGGCGCCAGTCGGCTGCGCCGGACCAGCCAGAAGACCGGGACCGGCACCCCCTCCTTGGTCAGCCAGTCGCCGGCGACGTGGGTCAGCGTGCCGAGGACGACGGCCAGGGGGAGCCACCCGGGGGCCGGGCTGTGCGCGAGCAGCAGCCACGCACCGCCCCAGGAGAGGGCGAGGTTGCCGATGACGGTGTTCTCCGCGCGGCCGGGGATGACGAAGTGCAGGGCCCGCAGGGCCAGCCCCATCGCCAGGGCCAGCAGGAGCAGGCTGGACCAGCGGTGCCAGGTGGCCGCGGTGGCCAGCAGCCCGAAGGCCAGGGAGCCGAGGACGGCGTCGTGGGTGCCCCAGCGGTGTCCCCGCGCGATCGTGTTGACGAGCCCGGAGGGGACGTCGGTGAGCGGGCCCCACATCCCGGAGATCGTCGAACCGCGCTGGTCCAGGTCCGGGAGCATGGCGAACCCGCCGACGGCGGACACCCAGGCGACCTGGGCGACCGTGCCGTGCACCGGCACCCAGGGGAGCGTCGCGGCACCGGCCGCCAGACCGGAGAGAGCGTGTGAGTGACCGAGCACCTACGCAGCGTCTCCCCGCGCCGCCGTCATCCCGCGGAGGCGCGCGGAGGTGGCCCGTCAGTCCTCGTCGACGTCGTCCGTGCCGCCCCGGGCCAGCCAGGTGGCCAGCCGCTCGACCGGCACCTCGAAGTCGGGGTGCTGGTCGACGAAGGCCTGGAGCTGGTCGGCCAGCCAGGAGAGCGAGACCTCTTCCTCGCCCCGCCGGCCGGCCAGCTCCTCGATGCCGCGATCGGTGAAGTACATCGTCGTGTCCTGCCGCGCCGTGCTCAGTCGGCGAAGGCCCGGGCGACCAGCTGGCGCTGCTCGACCTCGTGCACCTTGGCCGAGCCCACGGCCGGGCTCGCCGAGGCCTTCCGGGACACCCCGCGCAGCGTGCGCCCGGCCGGCAGGTGCTCGGGCAGGTTCACGGCCATGAACTGGGCGGCGCCCATGTTCGCCGGCTCCTCCTGCACCCACACGACGTCGGTCGCGTTCGGGTAGGCCTCCAGCGCCTCGGCGATCTCCTCGGCCGGCAGCGGGTAGAGCTGCTCGACCCGCAGGATCGCGGTGTCGGCGGTCCCCTCGTTCTCCCGCTGGGCGAGCAGCTCGTAGCTGATCTTCCCGCTGCACAGCAGGACGCGGTGCACCGCGGAGCCGTCCAGGGGCTGCCCGCCCACACCCGGGTCCGGGAGCACCGGACGGAAGTGCTGCTCGGTGAAGTCGCTCACCGAGCTGACCGCGGCCTTGGCACGCAACAGCGACTTGGGGGTGAACACCACCAGCGGGCGGTGCACCTCCGACAGCGCCTGACGGCGCAGCAGGTGGAAGTAGTTCGCCGGCGTCGAGCAGTTGGCGACCGTCATGTTGTTCTCGGCCGACAGCTGCAGGAAGCGCTCGATCCGGCCGCTGGAGTGGTCGGGCCCCTGGCCCTCCAGCCCGTGCGGCAGCAGCATGACGACGCCGGAACGCTGGCCCCACTTGGCCTCACCGGAGCTGATGAACTCGTCGATGACCATCTGCGCGCCGTCGACGAAGTCGCCGAACTGGGCCTCCCAGAGCACGAGGGCCCTGGGGTTGGCCACCGAGTAGCCGTACTCGAAGCCGAGCGCGGCGTACTCCGACAGCAGCGAGTCGTAGACGAAGAACTTCGCCTGGTCCTCGGTGAGGTTCAGCAGCGGCGTGTGCTCCTCGGCGGTCTCCCGGTCGATGAGCACCGAGTGCCGCTGGACGAACGTGCCGCGGCGGGAGTCCTGCCCGGCCAGCCGGACCGGCACGCCCTCCATGAGCAGCGACCCGAAGGCCAGCAGCTCGCCCATCGCCCAGTCGACGCCGCCCTCGCTGGCCATCGCCGCCCGGCGCTCCAGCATCCGCTGCAGCTTGGGGTGCACGGTGAAGTCGGTCGGCAGTGCGACGTGCGCGTCACCGATCGCCTTGAGCACCTCGGGGGTGATCGCCGTGTCGACCGTGGCCTCCTGCGGCGAGCGCGGGTCCATGACCGGCTCGGGCGTGGAGGAGTCACGGGCGTCGTGGGTCTCGGCGAAGGCCCGCTCGAGCTGCCCGCGGTAGTCCTTCAGGGCCTCCTCGGCGTCGGCCAGCGTGATGTCACCGCGGCCGACGAGCGCCTCGGTGTACAGCTTCCGGACCGAGCGCTTGCGGTCGATGATGTCGTACATCAGCGGCTGGGTCATCGACGGGTCGTCGCCCTCGTTGTGCCCGCGCCGGCGGTAGCAGACGAGGTCGACGACGACGTCCTTCTTGAACTCCTGCCGGTAGTCGACCGCCAGCTTCGCCACCCGGACGCAGGCCTCGGGGTCGTCCCCGTTCACGTGGAAGACCGGAGCGCCGATCATCCGCGCCACGTCGGTGGAGTAGAGCGTCGAACGGGACTGGGCCGGGCTGGTGGTGAAACCGACCTGGTTGTTGATGACCACGTGCACGGTGCCGCCGGTGCGGTAGCCGCGCAGCTGGGAGAGGTTCAGGGTCTCCTGGACGACGCCCTGGCCGGCGAACGCCGCGTCGCCGTGCAGCAGCAGGGGCAGCACGGTGAAGCCGCCCTCGCCCTTGTCGATCATGTCCTGCTTGGCCCGCACGATGCCCTCGAGCACGGGGTTGACGGTCTCCAGGTGGCTGGGGTTGCTGGCCAGTGACACCGCGACCGAACGGCCCTCGTGCTCGAAGGTGCCCTCGGCCCCGAGGTGGTACTTCACGTCGCCGGAGCCCTGCACGGTGCCCGGGTCGATGTTGCCCTCGAACTCGCCGAAGATCTTGGCGTAGCTCTTGCCGAGGACGTTGGCCAGCACGTTCAGCCGGCCGCGGTGGGCCATGCCGATCGCGACCTCCTCGATGCCGTGCTCGGAGGAGCTGACCAGCACCTCGTCCAGCAGCGGGATGACCGACTCGCCGCCCTCGAGGCTGAACCGCTTCTGGCCGACGTACTTCGTCTGCAGGAAGGTCTCGAACGCCTCGGCGGCGTTGAGCCTGCCGAGCACGCGCTTCTGCTTGTCCCGGCTGGGCTGGTCGTGCTTGACCTCGATGCGCTCCTGGAGCCAGCGGCGCTCCTCGGGGTCGGTGATGTGCATGTACTCCACGCCGACGGTGCGGCAGTAGGAGTTGCGCAGCACCCCGAGGATGTCGCGCAGCAGCATCGTGCGCTCGCCGGCGAAGCCACCGACCGGGAAGGGCCGGTCGAGGTCCCACAGGGTCAGCCCGTGCTGGACGATGTCCAGGTCGGGGTGGGTGCGGACCTTGAACTCGAGCGGGTCGGTGTCGGCCATGAGGTGGCCGTTGCGCCGGTAGGCCTCGATGACCTCGATGACCCGGGCTTCCTTGGCGATCTGGCCCTCGTGGGTGACCCGCATGTCGGGCACCCAGCGGACCGGCTCGTAGGGGATGCGCAGCGAGCGGAAGACGTCGTCGTAGAAGCCGTCCTGGCCCAGCAGCAGGTGGTGCATCCGGCGCAGGAAGTCGCCGGACTCCGCGCCCTGGATGACCCGGTGGTCGTACGTCGAGGTCAGCGTGATGATCTTCGAGACGGCCATCTCGGCGAGCGCCTCGGGGCTCATCCCCTGGAACTCGGCCGGGTAGTCCATCGCGCCGACACCGACGATCGTGCCCTGGTTGGTGGTCAGCCGCGGCACCGAGTGGTTGGTGCCGATGGTGCCCGGGTTGGTGAGGCTGATCGTCGTGCCGGAGAAGTCCTCCATGGTCAGCTTGCCGGCCCGGGCGCGCCGGATGATGTCCTCGTAGGCGCCCCAGAAGGCGGCGAAGTCCATCGCCTCGGCGCCCTTGATGGACGCCACCACCAGCGAGCGTGTGCCGTCGGGCTTGGGCAGGTCGATGGCCAGGCCGAAGTTGACGTGCTCGGGCTGGACGTGGGTCGGCTTGCCGTCGACCTCGGCGAACGCACTGTTCATGTTCGGGAAGTCGTCCAGCGCCCGGACCAGCGCGTAGCCGATCAGGTGGGTGAAGGAGATCTTCCCGCCCCGGGCGCGGGCCAGGTGGTTGTTGATGACGATCCGGTTGTCGACCATGAGCTTGGCCGGCACCGCCCGCACGCTGGTGGCCGTCGGCACGGTCAGCGAGGCGTTCATGTTCTTCACGACGCTCGCGGCGGCCCCGCGCAACGGGGTGCGCTTCGGGCCTCCGCCGTCCTCGTCGGCGGTGGCGCGGCCGGCCCCCGGCTTGACGACCGGCTTGGCCGGTGCCGCCGGCTTCTGCTGCGAGGCGCGCTCGGCAGCCCGGGCCACCACGGTGCCCTCGGACCGGGCGTCGCTCGCGGCGGCGCTGAGGCCCGGGGCGGCGCCCTTGTCGGAGGAACCCTTGTCGGAGGAACCCTTGTCCGAGGCGCTCTTGTCGGAGGGGCTCTTCTCGGCGGAGCTCGTGCTGGCGGGCGCCGGCTTCGGCGCGGCGGGACCCGACTGGGTCATCTGCGGTGCGACCTCTCGGCTGGGCGCGGGGGAGGCGTAGGTGGTGGCCGGCGGCGCGGACGCCGCCTCGGATGTCTCGGGCTCGGCCGGCGCAGCGGGCTCGGCCGGCTCGGAGGTGCGGTCCTGGCCGTCGGCGACGGGGCTGCCGGGCCGGTAGTCGGCGAAGAAGTCGTGCCAGGCCTGGTCCACACTCCCTGGATCGGCGAGGTACTGCTGGTACATCTCCTCGACCAGCCACTCGTTGGTGCCGAAGCCCGCCACCGGGTTGGCGGAGTGGGCGGGGGACGGCTGGGATGAGCTCACGCTTGACACGGGGTCGAGTGCCTTCTTCGTCGGTGGACGTCGTTGGACCGGGTGCCGACTTTACGCCCCCGGTCCGGGGGTGCAGTGCTCCCGCGTGAGATGCCGCACGTGTCCCGGGTCACTGGGGCCTGTGGACCGGGCAGAACCGGCACCGTGCGGTCCGATCCGCCGCCGGGCGCGGCGTCATCCGCTCGCGCCGGCGGTGACCAGCATCTCGGCGAGCGAGTCGGCCACCGGCGCGTCCCCGGCGGCCTCGGCGCGCTGCCGTGCGGCCGCCACCCGGGCGATGTCCAGGGCGGAGGCACCGTCGTGGGTGGTGGCGTCCACGTCGGCCCCGGCGTCGAGCAGCAGCCGCACCACCGCCTGGACGTCGCCGCCGGAGGCCGCGTCGGCATCGCCACCGGAGGCCGCCGGGGCACCGTCACCCGAGGCGGCGCCGGCGACGGCGGCGTGCAGGGGGGTGCGGCCGGTGGCCGGGTCACGGACGTCGGCGTCCGCGCCCGCCGCCAGCAGCGCCTGGACGACCGCCGGCGCACCTCCGGCGGCCGCGGCGTGCAGGGCCCGGCCGGGCGCCGCACCGCGGTCCAGCAGCACCTGGACCGTGCCGGGTCGGCCGCCGGCCGCCGCCCAGCTCAGCAGGTCGGTGTCGGTGGCCGGGTCGGTGAGCGGGACGCCGTCGTCCAGCGCCCGGGACAGCGTCTCGACCTCGCCCAGGAACGCCGCGGAGGCGGCGTCGACGGGCGCACCCGCCTCGCGGAGCACCTCCACCAGGGCCGGCGCGTGCAGCAGGGCCAGGTTCAGGGGGGTGCGGCCGTCCTCGGTCCGGGCGGTCGGGTCGGCCCCGGCCTCGACCAGTGCGGCGACCATCGGGGCCTGCCCGGCGAGCACGGCGAGGTGCAGCGCGGTCCAGCCGTCCGCGCCGTCCCGCTCGACGGCGGCCGACAACAGGTGCGGCTGCTCCTGCACGGCCGCCCGGACGGCGTCGAGCTCGCCGTCGGTGACCAGTCGCCCGAGCCGCTGGACGGTCATCCGACTGGTCACGCAGCCTCCTTCGGTGTCGCCTGGCGGGTGCGCACTCAGACCACGTCCCGGCGGACGGCCAGCAGCGTGCCGAGCAGGGCGGCGACCAGGCCGTAGCCCAGCAGCAGGAGGGCGCCCTGCCACTGCTCGAGCAGGTCCGGGCCCTCGAAGGTCGCCGTCATCGCCTCCAGCGCGCCACCGGGCAGCCACTTGTAGGCCCCCGAGGTCGCCGGGATGCTGCGCAGCAGCGGTTCCACGACGAAGAGGTAGATCAGTGCGGCGACGATGGCACCGACCTGGTTCTTCAGCAGCGCGCCCAGACCGACCCCGATCACCGTGTAGATGACCAGCGCGAGACCGGCGAAGGCGAGCACCTCGAGGTTGTCGCCGCTCAGCTCCGGAGCGCCACCGCGGGCGTTGCCGTAGACCAGCACCACCGCCGCGGTCACGGCGCAGACGACGACCGCGTAGGGGATCGCCACCAGGGCGTAGGCCAGCAGCTTGGCGATCACCACCCGGCCACGCTGCGGGGTGGCGAGGAAGGTCGGCGTCGCGGTGCGGTGCCGGTACTCCTGGGTGATCCCGATGATCCCGAGGACCACCGAGATCACCGTCGCGTTCGTGGCCAGGGAGAAGGCCAGCTGGCCGTACGCGGGCGAGTCCAGCGGCGGCAACCCGCTGTCCGGGTTGCCAGCGAAGGCGGTGAACAGCGCCGCGAACGCACCGGACAGCACGCAGGCGCCGACCAGCAGCCCGATCCACACCCGGGTGCTGAAGAGCTTCGTCCACTCCGCGCGGACCAGTCGCGCCACGACGGTGCCCATCAGGCAGCTCCCTGCTCGGCGTGGACGGCGGCGTACTGCTCCGAGCCGGCGGTGAGCCGGAAGTACACCTCTTCCAGCCCACTGGTGCGCGACCGCAGTTCGTGCAGCTCGATCCCGCCGGCGAACGCCCGCCGGCCGATCTCGTCGGTGCTCAGCCCGGTGACCGTCAGCCCGTCGGGGGTCGCGTCGGTCAGGGCCACCGTCGTCCCGTCGGTGCGCAGCAGGTCGGCCAGCGCGGTGCTCTGCGGACTGCGCACCAGCACGCTGCCGGCGCTGCCGGAGCGCAGCTCGGCCAGGGTCCCCTGGCGGACGAGCTTGCCGGCGCCGACGATCACCACCCGGTCGGCGGTCTGCTCGACCTCGGACAGCAGGTGGCTCGAGACCAGCACCGTGCGGCCCTGGTCGTGAGCCAGGTGGCGGAGGAACCCGCGCAGCCACTGGATGCCCTCCGGGTCCAGGCCGTTGGCCGGCTCGTCGAGCACCAGCACGGCCGGGTCGCCCAGCAGCGCCGTGGCCAGCCCGAGGCGCTGGCGCATGCCCAGGGAGTAGCCCCCGGCCCGGCGCCGGCCGGCGGTGCCGAGCCCGACCAGGCCGAGCACCTCGTCGGCGCGGCCGACCGGCAGGCCGGTCGCGCGGCAGTACACCCGCAGGTGGTCGCGGCCGCTGCGCGCCGGGTGGAACGCCGTCTCCAGCACCGCGCCGACCTGGCGCATCGGCTCGGGCAGCCCCGGGTAGCCGACGCCGTTGAACGTGGTCGTGCCGGTGTCGGGCGTGATCAGGCCCAGGGCCATCCGCAGCGTGGTGGTCTTCCCCGCGCCGTTGGGCCCCAGGAAACCGGTCACCTGCCCGGGTTCGACGGTGAAGCTCAGGTCGTCGACCGCGCGCACCTTGCCGAACGTCTTCGTGAGGCCGTTCACCTCGACCCTGACGGGGTCGACGGCGGCCGATCTGCCGCTGCTGATCTCGCCCTCCTCGCTCCGCCGGCGGGTCCGGCGCCGGGGCCATCCAAGCGCACCGGCACCCTCCAACGCGAGGACCACGGCGGCGGTGCCACCTGATCGGTCGTGGGTTCGGTAGGTTCCGCGCGGTGGGCGAGCTCGCACACCGACGGATGTCCCAGCAGTGCCGTGCACGCGGCCGACGAACGCCCGCCGAGGAGGTCCGGTGACCGTCTCTCGCAGCACCAGCGGCCGGCCGGCCGCTGCACACCGCGCGGGCTGAGCGCTGCCGACGTCCGAACCGGGTCCCGCCGACGGTCCCGACCCGCGCGAGTCCCTGGAGCGGCTGCTGCTCGAGGGGCCGCGCCGGTACACCCGCCGGCAGGTGGCCGAGCTGGCCGGCATGCCACCCGAGCGCACCCAGCGGCTGTGGCGGGCGCTGGGCTTCGCCGACGTCCCCGAGGGCGACCCGGCGTTCACCGACGCCGACGTGACCGCCCTGGCCCGGCTGTCGGCGCTGATCGACTCGGGCTTCGTCGAGCCCGGCGCCGAGGCGTCCATCGCCCGCGCCATGGGGCAGTCGCTGTCCCGGCTGGCCGACTGGCAGACCGACATGCTGGCCACCCTGCTCACCGCCCCCGGCGGCCCGGAGGACCGCGCGGCGGTGGAGGCCGACGCAGTCCGGTCCACCGAGCGGCTGCTGCCGCTGATGCGCGAGCTGCAGGACTACGTCTGGCGGCGGCACCTGGCCGCCAACGCCGGGCGGCTGTTCCTCGCCGCCCCGGGGGCCGGGGACCGGCGGGAGCTGGCGGTCGGCTTCGCCGACCTGGTCGGCTACACCTCGCGCAGCCGCGGCATGGGCGGTCAGGAGCTGGGCGCGATGGTCGAGGACTTCGAGGGGCTGGCCGCCGACGTCATCGCCCGGTTCCGCGGCCGGGTGGTGAAGACGGTCGGGGACGGCGTGCTGTTCACCTGCGCCGACCCGGTGGACGCCGTGGAGATCGCGCTGCTGCTCCCGGACGAGTGGACCGCCGCGGACCGGCCACCGCTGCGGGTGGGTGCTGCCCACGGGGCGGTGCTCACCCGGCTCGGGGACGTGTACTCACCGGTGGTCAACCTGGCCAGCCGGCTCACCTCGCTCGCCCGGCCCTCGACCGTGCTGGTCGACGAGCAGCTGGCGCGCGAGCTGCGCGGTGTCCGGCAGTACCGGGTCCGGCCGCTGCGTCGGGTGTCGGTGCGCGGCTACGACAACCTGCGCCCCTGGCTGGTCCGCCGGAGCGGCACGGGGGACGAGGCACCCGGGGTGGCCGCGTTCGAGGAGCTGCTCGACGAGATCGCCGACGACGTCCTCGCGCTCCCCGAGGACGAGGAACCGCCCGGCGGGGCCGGCCCCTTCGCCGATTGACCCCGGTCCGCGCCGGGGCCGCTCACCGGTCGTCCGGCCGTCGGGCGGCACCATGTGCGGGTGTCCGCCACGCTGCTCGCCCGTGGACTGGCCGCCGGTCACGGCGCCCGGGTCCTGTTCGCCGACCTCGACCTGGTCGTCGCCCCCGGCGACGTCGTCGGCCTGGTCGGGGTGAACGGCGCCGGCAAGTCCACCCTGCTGCAGACCCTGGCCGGGGTGCTGCCGGCCGAGTCCGGGGAGATCGCGCTCAGCCCGCCGTCGGCGACGGTCGGCTACCTCCCGCAGGAGACCGACCGGCGGCCGGGGGAGACCGTGCTCGACCTGCTGGCCCGGCGGACCGGGGTCGCCGCCGCCGAGCAGGTCATGGAGGAGGCCACCGAGGCGCTCACCGCGGGTGCCCCGGGCGCCGACGACCGGTACGGCGACGCCCTGGAGCGCTGGCTGGCCCTCGGCGGCGCCGACCTGGCCGAGCGCGCCGAGGCGGTGGTCGCCTCGGTGGCTCCCGGTGTGGCCCTGGACGCGGCGACGGTCGGGCTCTCCGGCGGGCAGGCCGCCCGGGTCGGGCTGGCGTCGCTGCTGCTCAGCCGGTACGACGTCCTGCTGCTCGACGAGCCCACCAACGACCTCGACCTGGCCGGGCTGGAGCAGCTGGAGAGCTTCGTCGCCGGCCTGCGCACCGGGGTCGTGCTGGTCAGCCACGACCGCGAGTTCCTCGCCCGCACCGTCACCCGGGTGGTGGAGCTCGACCTGGCGCAGCAACTGGTGCGGGTGCACGACGGCGGCTACGAGGCCTACCTGGTCGAGCGGGAGGTGGCCCGTCGGCACGCCCGCGAGGAGTTCGAGGAGTTCGCCGACACCAAGGCCTCGCTGGAGTCCCGGGCGCGGATGCAGCGCAACTGGATGGCCAAGGGCGTCCGCGACTCGATCAAGAAGTCCAAGGACGGCGACAAGCACATCAAGGCGGCCAACCGGTCCTCGTCGGAGAAGCAGGCCGCCAAGGCCAAGCAGACCGAGCGGCGGATCGAGCGACTCGAGGTGGTCGACGAGCCGCGCAAGGAGTGGAAGCTGCGGATGGAGATCGCTGCGGCTCCGCGGGCCGGCGCCGTGGTCGCCACGCTCCGTGGCGCCGTCGTCCGACGTGGTGGGTTCACCCTCGGGCCGGTGGACCTGCAGGTCGACTGGGGTGACCGGGTGGCGATCACCGGGGCCAACGGGTCGGGGAAGAGCACCCTGCTCGCCGCACTGCTGGGCCGGTTGCCGCTGGACGAGGGGACGGCGGCGCTCGGCTCGGGCGTGCGACTGGGCGAGGTGGACCAGGTCCGGGGCAGCTTCCTGGGGGACGAGCCGCTGGCCGCGGCGTTCGGGGCCGAGGTGCCCGACCTGCCCGATGCCGAGGTGCGCACGCTGCTGGCCAAGTTCGGGTTGCGCGCCGACCACGTGGTGCGGCCGGCCGGCACCCTGTCGCCGGGGGAGCGGACCCGCGCGGCGCTGGCGCTGCTGCAGGCCCGCGGGGTCAACGTGCTGGTGCTCGACGAGCCGACCAACCACCTGGACCTGCCGGCGATCGAGCAGCTGGAACAGGCGCTCGCCGACTACACCGGCACGCTGATGCTGGTCACCCACGACCGCCGGATGCTCGAGGCGGTGCGCACCACCCGGCGGTTCGCGGTGGCCGACGGCCGGGTCCAGCAGGGCTGACCGGGCCGGGGACGACGCCGCCCGCCCGGGACGAGGTGTCCTGGGCGGGCGGGGAAGTCGCGGTGCGAGCTGGGCTGGTGTGCCCCCGGCAGGATTCGAACCTGCGCCCCTGCCTCCGGAGGGCAGTGCTCTATCCCCTGAGCTACGGGGGCTCGTCCGCGTGTCGTGCTGTCCTGCGATCGTGCTGCGCTCTGCTCCCGCTCGGCGCCCGTGGCACGTTACCAGCCCGCGGATGCGTCACCGGCAGGGGCCCCGCCTCCGCGGCGACCGGGTCAGGGTGCCGGCAGGGGCTCCCCGCCACGCGCCCGGAGCATCGCCGCCATGGTGGCCGTCTCGGCGTCCTGGGTCTCCGCGATCGAGCGGGCCAGCCGCTCGACGACGTCGACGTCGGAGTGCTCCCGGCCGTACTCGGCCATGGCCAGCCCGCCCTGGTGGTGCCGGATCATCAGCTGCAGGAACATCCGGTCGAACGCCGTCCCGGACAGCGAGCGCAGCTCGGCGAGCTCCGCCTCGGTCGCCATCCCCGGCATCAGCGCCGCGCCGGCCGTCTCGTGGCCGGCCATGTCGTGTCCGGCCATCTCCCCGTCCGACATCCACGCCATGGTCTCCCCGCCGTTGAACGGCAGGTCCCACAGCGACAGCCAGCCCTGCATCCGGCCCAGCTGGTTGGTCTGGGTGGCGGAGATGTCGAAGGCCAGCTGGCGGATCTCCGGGTCCTCGGTCTCGGTGAGCGCCAGGTTCGCCATCTCCACCGCCTGCAGGTGGTGCCGGGACATGTCCCGGGAGAACCCGGCGGCGACCGAGTCGGTGGTGGGCTGCTCGTCGCGCCCCACGCCCAGTGCCACGGCCAGCCCCCCGCCGGCTAGCAGGAGCCCGACGGCGATCACCGCCACCAGGACGCCGGTCAGCCAGCCCCGGGGCCGGCCGGCGCTCGTCGCGCCACGGCCGTCCTCGCTCGCGGGATCGGTCATCGGGTCCTCTCCGGTGGTGCGGCAGGTGCTGCGACGGGCGCGGGGTGGGTCAGGGGGCCGAGGTGGTCTCGGCCGCCGGGGTCGACGTCGTCGGCGCGTCGGTGGCCATGGCGTCGGAGCCCCGGCTGTTGTCGTCCTCCACCAGCGGGTCGGCGATGAACAGCGGGTTCTCGCAGCTCGCCCCGACCTCCGGGTAGAAGTCGGCGTTGTAGGTCATGAAGTCGGCGTACTGCTGCACCCGCACGTCGTCGGCGGAGTCGACGGCCAACTGGTGGTTCCACGACTGCAGGCTGATCGGCGCGCCCAGCCCGGCGTAGGGGGAGAGCATGAGGCCCGACGTGCCCTCGACCAGCTCCTCGAGCGTGGCGAGGTCGCCGTCGGCGATGAGCTCGGGGTCGTAGGCGATCCAGGTGGCGCCGTGCTCCATGGAGTGGACGGCGTTCTCGTGCCGGATGTCCACGTCGTAGACGGTGCCGGTGCAGTCGGCCCACTCGCCGTCGTGCGGCCCGCCGACCGGCGGGGTCTCGGTGTAGCTCACCGGCGTGGTGACGTGCTCCTGGCCGGCGGCGTACTCGAAGGTCTCCAGGCCGCTGATCTGGCTGGCCTCGGTGACCCGGTTGGCGTTGGACTCGTTCACCTGGACGACGGCGTAGCTGATGATCGCCGCGGCGAAGACGACCACCGCGACGGCGGCGGCGATCAGGCCCCACGGCTTCTGCTGGGTGACCACGGTGGTCGGCGGACGGGTGCGCCCCCGGCCGCCGGAGCCCTTGCCGGGCACCTGTGACCCCCCACGGGAAGCGCCGCTGGTCGCGCGGCCGTTCTCGGGCTTGGGGTCCTTGGCCACTGCCGCTCCTCGCTCGCTGTGCGTCGTGGGTCGCGCTGTCTCGCGAGCCAGCGCGTGCCCTCGTCCGTCCCGGGCTGCTCCCGTCCGGCGGGTGCGAGTCTAGGTCGCGGACCTGTGGAGTCCCTGGCCGTCGGCGGCCCGGCGGGGGTGTCGCGGCCCACAGCCCGGCGGGCAGGTCGGAACGGGGATGCCCGGCTCCGTACGATCGAACGGTGACACCCGAGCAGCTCAGCGACGTCGTCCGGTCCGCAGTCGCGGCGGCCGTGGAGCGCGGCGTGCTCTCCGTCGCCGTCCCCGACGAGGTCGTGATCGAGCGGCCGAAGAACCCCGAGCACGGTGACTACGCCACCAACGTGGCGCTCCGGCTGGCCAAGGCCGCCGGGCGCCCGCCGCGTGAGGTCGCCGAGGTGCTGGCCGCTGAACTGCGCGGTGTCGAGGGCGTCTCGGCGGTCGACGTCGCCGGGCCCGGCTTCCTCAACGTCACGCTGGCCAAGGACGCGCTGGGCCAGATCGCCGTCCGGGTGGTCGCCGCTGGCGAGGCCTACGGGCGCACCGAGGTGCTGGCCGGGCAGCGGCTCAATCTTGAGTTCGTCTCGGCCAACCCGACCGGCCCGGTGCACATCGGCGGCACCCGGTGGGCCGCCGTCGGCGACGCCCTCGGCCGGCTGCTGACGGCCAGCGGCGCGCAGGTGACCCGGGAGTACTACTTCAACGACGCCGGCGCGCAGATCGACCGGTTCGCGCTGAGCCTGCTGGCGGCGGCGCACGGGCGGCCGGTGCCGGAGGACGGCTACGCCGGTGACTACATCGGTGAGATCGCCGCCCAGGTGGTGGCCGCCGAGCCCGGCGTGCTCGAGCTGCCCGAGGCCGACCAGCAGGAGCGGTTCCGGGTGCTCGGCGTCGACCTGATGTTCGCCGAGATCAAGCGGACGCTGGCCGACTTCGGCGTCGTCTTCGACGTGTACTTCAGCGAGCGCACGCTGCACGAGACCGGTGCGCTGGAGAAGGCGGTGGCCCGGCTGCGCGAGCAGGGTCACGTCTTCGAGGCCGACGGCGCCGTCTGGCTGCGGACGACGACCTTCGGGGACGACAAGGACCGGGTGCTGGTCAAGAGCGACGGCGAGACGACCTACTTCGCCGCCGACTGCGCCTACTACCTGGACAAGCGCGAGCGCGGCTTCGACAAGGTCGTGATCATGCTGGGCGCCGACCACCACGGCTACATCGGCCGGTACAAGGCGCTGGTCGCCGCACTCGGCGACGACCCGGACGTCAACCTGGAGATCCTGATCGGGCAGCTGGTGAACCTGGTCCGGGACGGGGAGCCGCTGCGGATGAGCAAGCGGGCCGGCACGGTGGTGCTGCTGGAGGACCTGGTGGCCGCGGTCGGTGCCGATGCCGCCCGGTACGCGCTGGCCCGGGCCTCGGTCGACCAGCAGATCGACCTGGACCTGGACCTGTGGAGCCGGCAGACCAACGACAACCCGGTCTTCTACGTCCAGTACGCCCACGCCCGGATCTCCTCGCTGTTGCGCGGCGCCGCCGACCTCGGCCTGCCGCTGGGCGAGGCCGGTGACGTGGACACCGCGGCGCTCGCCCACCAGCGGGAGGGCGACCTGCTGCGGGCGCTGGGGGAGTTCCCGCGGGTGATCGCCTCGGCCGCGGAGTTGCGGGCTCCGCACCGGGTGGCCCGCTACCTGGAGGAGCTGGCCGGCACCTACCACCGGTTCTACGACTCGTGCCGGGTGCTGCCGCGCGGTGACGAGGAGGCCACCCCGGTGACCACCGCCCGGTTGTGGCTCTGCGCGGCGACCGCGACGGTGCTGCGCAACGGTCTGGCCGTGCTCGGCGTCTCCGCCCCGGAGCGGATGTGAGAGCGCACCCGGCCGGTCCGCTGCACGGCAACATCGCCCCGCCCCCGGCGGCCGGCCCGGCACCGACCGACCTCGGCGTGCTGGACCCGCAGGTCTGGCCGCGGTCGGCCCGGCGGGTCGACGGCGAGCTGGAGCTGGGTGGCCGCCGGGTGACCGACCTGGCCCGCGCGCACGGCACGCCGCTGTTCGTGCTGGACGAGGACGACTTCCGCAGCCGGGCCGCCGACTTCGCCGACGCCTTCAGCGACGCCGACGTGCACTACGCCTCCAAGGCGTTCCTCTGCGGCCAGGTGGCCCGCTGGATCGCCGACGACGGGCTGCACCTGGACGCCTGCAGCGGCAACGAGCTCGCGGTCGCGCTGGCCGCCGGCTTCCCGGCCGAGCGGATCGCGCTGCACGGCAACAACAAGTCGCTGGTCGAGCTGCAGCTCGCGGTCGACGCCGGGATCGGCCACGTGGTGCTCGACTCCTTCGACGAGATCGACCGGCTGGTGCCGCTCGGGGAGGCCCGGGTGGCCGCCGGTGGCGCGCCGGTGTCGGTGCTGATCCGGTCGACGGTGGGCATCGAGGCGCACACCCACGAGTTCATCGCCACCGCCCACGAGGACCAGAAGTTCGGCTTCTCGCTGGCCACCGGCGACGCGCTCACCGCGGCCGTGCGGGTGATCCGGGAGCCGGGGCTGCACCTGGCCGGACTGCACAGCCACATCGGCTCGCAGATCTTCGACACGGCCGGCTTCGAGGCCGCCGCGCACCGGGTCGTCGGCCTGCTCGGCCAGGTGCACCAGGCCACCGGCGAGGTGCTCGGCGAGCTCAACCTCGGCGGCGGGTTCGGCATCGCCTACCTCGCCGAGGACGACCCGGTCAGCCCCGAGGACGTCGCGGTGAAGCTGCGGTCGGTCATCGCCGCCGAGTGCGCGGCCCTCGGGCTGCCGGTGCCGCGACTGGCCGTCGAGCCGGGCCGCGCGATCGCCGGGCCGGGCACCGTGACGCTGTACGAGATCGGCACGATCAAGCCGGTGCGGCTGGGGGCCAGTGGCGCGCCGGGCACCCCGCTGGTGCGCAACTACGTGTCCGTCGACGGCGGGATGAGCGACAACATCCGCACCGCCCTCTACGACGCCAGCTACACCTGTGTGCTGGCCAACCGCGCCTCCGACGCCCCACCCGCGCTCTGCCGGGTGGTCGGCAAGCACTGCGAGAGCGGTGACGTGCTGGTCCGCGACCTGTGGCTGCCCTCGGACGTCCAGCCCGGCGACCTGCTGGCGGTGGCCGCCACCGGCGCCTACTGCTGGTCGATGGCGAGCAACTACAA
Organism: Modestobacter sp. VKM Ac-2978; assembly: GCF_026968025.1. Lineage (NCBI taxonomy): Bacteria > Bacillati > Actinomycetota > Actinomycetes > Geodermatophilales > Geodermatophilaceae > Modestobacter > Modestobacter sp. VKM Ac-2978. Next base: position 198,222 of record NZ_JAPVBP010000008.1, read on the forward strand.
CTACCTGCTGAAGCCGCCGGTGGTCGCCGTGCGGGACGGGGTGGCGACCGAGATCGTGCGACGTCAGACACTGTCCGACGTGTTCGCCCTCGATGCCGTCCTCGCCGACGTGCCCGCCCCCAGCCCGGCGATCGACCAGCCGGCGCCCGAGCACGCCGCAGGAGCCCAGTCGTGAGCGATTCCCTGAAGGTGGCCCTGCTGGGCTGCGGCACGGTGGGCGGCGCCGTCCTGCGCCTGCTGTCCGAGCAGGCCGATGACCTGACCGCCCGGATCGGGCGCCGGGTGGAGGTCGCCGGGGTCGCCGTCCGCCGTCCCGACCGGCACCCCGAGGTGCCCGCCGAGCTGCTGACCACCGACGCCGAGGAGCTGGTCACCCGGCCCGACGTCGACCTGGTGGTCGAGGTGATCGGCGGCATCGAGCCCGCCCGCACGCTCCTGCTGGCCGCCATCGGCGCCGGGAAGTCGGTGGTCAGCGCCAACAAGGCACTGCTGGCCGACGACGGCGTCGCGCTGCACGCCGCGGCCGCCGAGGCCGGCGTCGACCTCTACTACGAGGCCGCGGTCGCCGGGGCGATCCCGCTGCTGCGCCCGCTGCGCGAGTCGCTGGCCGGTGACCAGCTCCGGCGGGTGGTCGGCATCGTCAACGGGACGACGAACTACATCCTGTCCCGGATGGTCGAGACCGGGGCCGGCTTCGGCGAGGCGCTGGCCGAGGCGACCGAGGCCGGGTACGCCGAGGCCGACCCGACCGCCGACGTCGACGGGTTCGACGCCGCCGCCAAGGCCGCGATCCTGGCCTCGCTGGCCTTCCACTCCCCGGTCACCGCCGCCGACGTGTACCGCGAGGGCATCTCCGCGGTGTCCGCGACCGACGTCGCCCGGGCCGCCGAGATCGGCTGCACGGTGAAGCTGCTCGCGATCTGCGAGCGCGTCGCGGGCAGTGACGGCGCCGACGACTCCGTCGCCGTCCGGGTGCACCCGGCGATGATCCCGACCACCCACCCGCTGGCGGCGGTGGGCGGCGCGTTCAACGCCGTCTTCGTCGAGGCGGAGGCGGCCGGTGAGCTGATGTTCTACGGCCAGGGCGCCGGCGGGCAGCCGACCGCCAGCGCGGTGCTCGGCGACCTGGTCGCGGTGGCCCGCAACCGGGTGGCCGGCGTCGCCGGACCGGGGACGACGGGCTACGCCGGCCTGACCGTGCGGCCGATGGCCGACACCCCCACCCGGTACCACGTCAGCCTCGACGTCGCGGACAAGCCGGGTGTGCTGGCGACCGTCGCGCACGAGTTCGCCGCGCAGGGCGTCAGCATCGCCACCGTCCGCCAGGACGGGCACGGCGACGCCGCCACGCTGGTGATCGTGACCCACCGGGCCCCGGACGCGGCCCTGGCCACGACCGTCGCCCGGCTGCGGGAGATGTCGGCCGTCCGGGGCGTGACCAGCGTGCTGCGGGTGGAGGGGCTGTGAGCGGAGTGTTCCGCGGAGGCGAACGGGTGATGTGGTCATGAGCGCTGGACTCCCGACGGGGCTGCGCGCCCCGGTCTCGCCGTACTGGCCGGGCCTGATCGAGGCCTACCGGGACCGGTTGCCGGTGAGCGCCGCGACCCCGGTGGTGACGCTGCAGGAGGGCGCCACCCCGCTGCTGCCGGCGCCGGAGCTGTCCCGCCGCACCGGGTGCGAGGTGTGGCTCAAGGTCGAGGGGGCCAACCCCACCGGGTCGTTCAAGGACCGCGGCATGACCATGGCCATCTCCAAGGCCGTGGAGGAGGGCGCGCAGGCGGTGATCTGCGCCTCCACCGGCAACACCAGCGCCAGCGCGGCGGCCTACGCCGCCCGGGCCGGTCTGACCTGCGCCGTCCTGGTCCCGACCGGCAAGATCGCCACCGGCAAGCTGGCCCAGGCGCTGGTGCACGGGGCGAAGCTGCTGCAGGTCGAGGGCAACTTCGACGACTGCCTGACCCTGGCCAGCAAGCTGGCGATCGACTACCCGGTCAGCCTGGTCAACAGCGTCAACCAGTACCGCATCGAGGGCCAGAAGACGGCGTCGTTCGAGATCGTCGACGTGCTCGGCGACGCCCCCGACGTGCACTGCCTGCCGGTCGGCAACGCCGGCAACATCACCGCCTACTGGCAGGGCTACCGCGAGTACGCGGCTGACGGCCCGGCCACCCACACCCCCAAGATGTGGGGCTTCCAGGCCGCCGGCGCCGCGCCCATCGTCACCGGTCGGGTGGTCGACCGGCCCGAGACCATCGCCACCGCCATCCGGATCGGCAACCCGGCGTCCTGGACGAAGGCGCTGGACGCCCGGGACACCTCCGGTGGCCGGATCGACGCGGTCACCGACCGGGCGATCCTCGCCGCCTACCGGCTGCTGGCCCGCAGCGAGGCGGTCTTCGTCGAGCCGGCGTCGGCCGCGTCGGTGGCCGGTCTGCTGCAGGTGGCCGAGGCCGGCGGCCTCGAGCCGGGACAGCGGGTGGTCTGCACGGTCACCGGCAACGGCCTCAAGGACCCGGAGTGGGCGATCTCCGGTGCGCCGGCACCGGTCACCATCCCGGTCGACGCGGCCGCCGCCGCGGCACAGCTGGGTCTCTGAGTGGAGCAGACCGCCGCGGTCCGGATCCGCGTCCCGGCGACGAGTGCGAACCTCGGTCCGGCCTACGACTGTGCCGGGTTGGCGCTGTCCTGCTGGGACTCCCTCGACGTCGCCGTCACCGACGGTGGGCTGACCGTCGAGGTGGCGGGTGCCGGCGCCGGTGAGCTGCCGACCGACGAGTCGCACCTGGTGGTGCGCGCGTTCCGGGCCGCCTCCGCAGAGCTGGGGTGGACACCGGCCGGCCTGCGGTTGTCCGCGCGCAACACCATCCCGCAGGGCCGGGGGATGGGCTCCTCCGCCGCGGCGGTGACCGCCGGGGTCCTGGCGGCGTGGGCGCTGTGCCCCGACGTCGCCGAGGTCGACGCCGAGGCCGTGCTGCGGCTGTGCTCCGAGCTCGAGGGCCACCCGGACAACGTCGCCCCGTGCCTGCTCGGTGGGGCGACGTTGTCCTGGACGACGGCCTCCGGCGCGCGCGCCGCGCGGCTGGCCGTCGACCCGCGGATCGCCCCGGTGCTCTTCGTCCCGGCCACCACGCTGGCCACGCACCTGGCCCGGGGGCTGCTGCCCGAGACGGTGCCGCACGCCGACGCCGCACACGCCGCCGGTCGCTCCGCACTCCTGGTGCACGCGCTCACCCGCGATCCGGCCCTGCTCCTGGAGGGGACCGAGGACCGGCTGCACCAGGCGCAGCGGGCGCCGGCCATGCCCGAGAGCGCCACCCTGCTGGCCCGGCTGCGGGCCGACGGGCACGCCGCCGTCGTCTCCGGCGCCGGTCCGTGCGTGCTGGCGCTGGCGGTGCTCGGTCCCGACGAGGACGCCGGCGCGCCGGCCGCTGCGGTGCAGGTGAGAGCCCTGCACGAGGCGACGCCGGCGGGCTGGGAGTGCCGGCCGCTGCCCGTCGACCCCACCGGCGCCGTCATCACCCCGCTGTCCGGTGATCACGATGCGGTATCGTCCGAGGCGCCTGGAACACACCCGTGACGGACTGTGTTGAAAGGTGTGTCGGCCTGTGTCTAGGCTGACGACGTAGCCGCCTCCGGGCGAGCCTCACGCGGGGCGTTGCAGACGGTCGATCCGTCGCCGTTGAACCCCTCGCAATCCACAGATCCGCGTCACCCCGGTCGATCCGACGAGTCCAACACTGGCTCTCGCGTTCCGGGGCCGGGTCACCTCCTGCGCTGGTAGGCGCAGGTCACCGCAGGGAAGGACCTGTACGTGAGCGAGAGCACCGACCTCATCGACGGCGAGCGCGACGCCGCCCCGTCCGACGAGGCAGCTGCCGGCAGCGGGACGGCTCCCCGTTCGCGCCGCCGTGGCAGCGGACTGTCCGGCATGCTGCTGCCCGAACTGCAGCGCCTGGCCGGCGAGCTGGGCATCCCCGGCACCGGCAAGATGCGCAAGAGCGACCTCGTCGCCGCGATCTCCGAGCGGCAGGTGGGCGCCGGCTCCGCCTCCGAACCGACCTCGTCCGCCGGTGCGCCGGCCAGCACCCCGAGCGTGCCCACTCCCCGTGCCGACGAGAGCGCCGCTCCGGCCGCGCCCCTGGAGGCCCCGGTCAGCGGCGGTGCGAACGGCGGTCCGGCGACCGTCCCCAGCACCGACGCCGCCCCCGCCGATGCCGCTCCCGCCGACTCGGCCCCCGCCGACTCGGCCCCCACTGGCCGTCGCCGTCGCGGAGCCAGCCGTCCGGCCGGGGCGCCCACCGTCGACTCCCCGGCCACGGCTCCCGCCGCCCCGGTCGCCGCAGACGACACCGCGGAGCCGGCCACGGTCGAGGCGGCCGAGCCGGCCGAGTCCGACACCCGCCCCGACGGTGACCGACCGCAGCGCAGCCGCAACCGGGATCGCGCCGAGCGCGCGCCCCGGGAAGGCGGCGAGCGCGAGGAGCGGGGCAACCGGGACTCCGGCAACCGCGACTCCGCCACCCGCGAGGAGCGGGGGAACCGCGACTCCGGCGAGCGTGAGGACCGCAACCGCGACTCCGGCACCCGCGACGAGCGCAACAGCCGCGAGGACCGCAACCGGGACTCCGCCGGCCGGGACGAGCGGGGCAGCCGCGAGGGTGCCGACCGTGACGGGGAGCAGCGCGGCGGACGCAACCGCAACGACGGCGAGTCCGGTCGGCCCGGCCGCAACAACCGGGACGGCAACCGCAACGACGGCCCCGGCAACCGGAACGACGGGCCTGGCAACCGCGGCGACGCGGGCGCCAACCGCAACGACGGCCGCAACGACACCCGGAACGACACCCGGAACGACGAGGACGACGACGACTTCGAGGGCGGCCGCGGTCGCCGTGGTCGTCGGTACCGCGACCGCAACCGGCGCGGCGGCAGTGCCGGTGGGCGCGAGCGCTTCGACCAGGGCGAGCCCACCGTCAGCGAGGACGACGTCCTCCTCCCGGTGGCGGGCATCCTGGACGTGCTGGACAGCTACGCGTTCGTCCGCACGTCGGGGTACCTGACCGGCCCGAACGACGTCTACGTCTCGCTGTCCCAGGTGCGTCGCTACGGTTTGCGCCGCGGCGACGCCATCACCGGCGCCGTCCGTCAGCCCCGTGAGGGCGAGAAGAAGGACAAGTACAACGCGCTGGTCCGGCTGGACTCGGTCAACGGGCTGGACCCGGAGCAGGCGCGCAACCGCCCTGAGTTCACCAAGCTGACCCCGCTCTACCCGCAGGACCGCCTGCGGCTGGAGACCGAGTCGCACCTCATGACCACCCGGCTCATCGACCTGGTCATGCCGATCGGCAAGGGCCAGCGGGCGCTGATCGTCAGCCCGCCGAAGGCCGGCAAGACGATGGTGCTGCAGTCGATCGCCAACGCGATCACGACCAACAACCCCGAGGTCCACCTCATGGTGGTGCTGGTCGACGAGCGGCCCGAAGAGGTCACCGACATGCAGCGCTCGGTGAAGGGCGAGGTCATCGCCTCGACCTTCGACCGGCCGCCGGCCGACCACACCACGGTCGCCGAGCTGTCGATCGAGCGGGCCAAGCGCCTGGTCGAGATGGGCCACGACGTCGTCGTCCTGCTGGACTCGATCACCCGGCTGGGCCGCGCCTACAACCTGGCGGCCCCCGCCAGCGGGCGCATCCTCTCCGGTGGCGTCGACTCCACGGCGCTCTACCCGCCCAAGCGCTTCCTCGGTGCGGCTCGCAACATCGAGAACGGCGGCTCGCTGACGATCATCGCCTCGGCGCTGGTCGAGACCGGTTCCACGATGGACACGGTCATCTTCGAGGAGTTCAAGGGCACCGGGAACGCCGAGATCAAGCTGGACCGGCGGCTGGCCGACAAGCGGGTCTTCCCCGCGGTCGACGTGAACGCCTCGGGCACCCGCAAGGAGGAGATCCTCCTCTCGCCCGACGAGCTGGCGATCATCATCAAGCTGCGCCGGGTGCTGTCCGCCCTGGAGCCCCAGCAGGCCCTGGAGCTGCTGCTCGACCGGATGCGCAAGACGCGCAACAACATCGAGTTCCTGATGCAGGTGCAGAAGACGACGCTGGGCGTGAACGAGAAGGACTGACGAAGGCCCCCTGCGCCCCGTCGCGAGCCAGCTCGCGACGGGGCCCCGGCAGGGGGGCCGTACACTGGGCGATCGAGCCTCTGCCGTCAGGGGTCGCCCAGTTCCCCGACGGTGCCATGACCAGCAGACTGACCAGCAGACTGACCAGCAGACCACGAGACCAGAGAGAGGGTGTACCGGCATGAAGGCCGACATCCACCCGCAGTACAACGTCACCGCGGTGACCTGTGGTTGCGGTAACACGTTCACCACCCGCAGCACCTCGCCGTCCGGTCAGCTGACCGTCGAGGTCTGCTCGGCGTGCCACCCCTTCTACACCGGCAAGCAGAAGATCCTGGACACCGGTGGCCGCGTCGCCCGCTTCGAGAAGCGGTTCGGCAAGCGCGCCGCCGGCACCCCGGCCGACAAGTAGCACCCCCGACGGCGCCCGCGCCGCCCTGCACCAGGGCGGCGCGGGCGCCGTCGTCATGTCCGCCCCACCCGCCCGCGGCCTGTCGGGACCGAAGACCAGAGGAGTGCCCGTGAGCAGCAGCACCGGAGCCGGCAGCGACCGGCTCGCCGGCCTGCTCGCCGAGCACCGCGAGCTGGAGGCCGAGCTCGCCGACCCGGCGGTGCACGGCGATGCCGCCCGGGCCCGTCGGCTGGGCCGGCGGTACGCCCAGCTCGCCCCGGTCGTGGAGACCGCGCGCCAGCTCGACGCCGCGACGGACGACCTCACCGCGGCCCGCGAGCTCGCCGGGGAGGACGCCTCCTTCGCCGCCGAGGCCGACGAGCTGACGGGGCGCGTCGGGGAGCTGACCGGCCGGCTCACCGAGCTGCTGCTGCCCAAGGACCCCGACGACGACAAGGACGTCATCCTCGAGATCAAGGCCGGGGAGGGCGGGGCGGAGTCGGCGCTGTTCGCCGGCGACCTGTTGCGGATGTACCTGCGCTACGCCGAGCGGCGCGGCTGGGCGACCGAGGTCCTCGACGCCGTCCCGGCCGAGCTGGGCGGGTACAAGGACGTCGCCGTGGCGATCAAGTCGCGCACCGACGAGGGCATCTTCGCCCGGCTGAAGTTCGAGGCCGGCGTGCACCGCGTGCAGCGGGTCCCGGTCACCGAGTCCCAGGGCCGGATCCACACGTCGGCGGCCGGGGTGCTCGTGCTCCCCGAGGCCGAGGAGGTCGACGTCAGCGTCGACCCGAACGACCTGCGCATCGACGTCTTCCGCTCCTCCGGGCCGGGTGGGCAGAGCGTCAACACCACCGACTCCGCGGTGCGGATCACCCACCTGCCCTCCGGGATCGTGGTGAGCTCGCAGAACGAGAAGAGCCAGCTGCAGAACCGCGAGTCGGCCCTGCGGGTGCTGCGCTCCCGGCTGCTCGCCGCCGCGCGGGAGGAGGCCGCCGCCACCGCGTCGGACCAGCGGCGCAGCCAGGTGCGGACGGTCGACCGCAGCGAGCGGGTGCGCACCTACAACTTCGCGGAGAACCGCATCGCCGACCACCGGGTCGGCTTCAAGGCGCACAACCTCGACCAGGTGCTGGACGGCGACCTCGACCCGGTCCTGGACGCGCTGACCGCGGCCGCGACCGCCGAGCTGCTGGCGGTCGGCTCCTGAGCACCACCCCGTCGACCGGCCGGGCGCTGCTCGGCGACGCCGTCCGGCGGCTCGCCGCGGCCGGCGTGGAGTCGCCCCGGGTGGACGCCGAGCTGCTGCTGGCCGCCGTCCTCGGGGTGACGCGCACGGCGCTGCTGACCCTCGGCGAGGTGCCCGACGAGCAGGCAGCCCGGTACGCCGCACTGGTCGAGGAGCGCGCCGCCCGGGTCCCGCTGCAGCACCTCACCGGGACCGCACCCTTCCGGCACCTCGAGCTGTCGGTCGGTCCCGGGGTCTTCGTGCCCCGCCCGGAGACCGAGCTCGTCGCCGGCTGGGTGCTGACCAGGATCACCGGGCTGGCCGCGCCCACCGTCGTCGACCTGGGTGCGGGCTCCGGTGCGATCGCGCTCGCGGTGGCCAACGAGCACCCCGGCGCCCGGGTCGTGGCCGTCGAGCGGGACGCCGCGGCGATCGAGTGGACCCGGCACAACGCCGCGGCCCGCGCCGCGGCCGGTGACACCCCCGTCGAGGTGCTGGCCGGCGACATGACCAACCCGGCGCTGCTGTCCGAGCTGGACGGCGCCGTGGACGTCGTCGTCTCCAACCCGCCCTACGTGCCCGACGGCGCCCGGCTGCCCCGGGAGGTCACCGAGCACGACCCGCCGCTGGCGCTGTGGGGCGGGCCGGACGGGCTCGACGTCGTCCGCGGGATGCTGGGCACGGCCGCCCGCCTGCTGCGCCCCGGCGGCTGGCTGGGCATCGAGCACGCCGACCAGCAGGGGAGTGCGCTGCCGGCGCTGGTCCGGGCCCACGGCCGGTGGGCCGACGTCGCCGACCACCGTGACCTCGCCGACCGGCCGCGCTACACGACCGCCCGGTCGTCCCCGCGGGGACAGTGACAGACTCCCGAGCCGTGGCCGACGTCTTCGACTGCAGTGACCCTGACCAGCGCGAGGCGGGGCTGACCGCTGCCGCCATGGCGCTGTCCCGCGGTGAGCTCGTGCTGCTCCCCACCGACACCGTCTACGGGGTGGCCGCCGACGCGTTCACCCCGGGCGCGGTCACCCGGCTGCTGGCGGCCAAGAACCGGGGCCGCAACATGCCGGTCCCGGTGCTGGTGGGGGAGGCCTCCACGCTGGCCGGGCTGGTCGTCACCGTGCCCCAGGTGGCCCACGAGCTGGCCGCGGCCTTCTGGCCCGGCGGCCTGACCCTGGTGGTGGAGCACGCACCGTCGCTGGCGTGGGACCTCGGGGACGCCGAGGGGACGGTCGCCGTCCGGCTGCCGGACGACGACGTGACCCGGGACCTGCTGCGGCGCACCGGCCCGCTCGCGGTCTCCAGCGCCAACCGCTCCGGCCGCCCGGCCGGCACGACCGCGGCGGAGGCGGCCTACCAGCTGGGCGAGCACGCCGCGGTGGTCCTGGACGGGGGGCCGCGGACCGGCTCGGCGCCCAGCACGATCGTCGACTGCACGGCCCCGACCCCTCGGGTGCTCCGCCTGGGCGCCATCGAGCTGGAGCAGCTGCGCGAGGTCGTCCCCGACATCACGGACTGAGGAAGGACCCCGTCCTCCTCACCCCTCGCGAGCTCGGGGCGAGCCTCTGGACGGGGCCTCACCGGGCCGCAGGGCGTCCGACGGCCGTCCCGAGCGACTCACCTCACGGGGGAACGACAGTCGGCCGCGGTGCGATGCGGACCGTCGCCGCGCCACAGCGATACCGTGGTGCGACAGCCGCGCGGCCCTCATCGACGAGTGCACGCGGGCACCCGCACCGAGCAGCAGGAGTGCACCCGCGATGAGCACCCCCTACTGGGGCCCGGACTTCGACGCCCTGGCCGACTTCGACCCGGAGATCTCCGGCGTCGTCCTCGACGAGCTCGACCGGCTGCGGGGCGGCCTGCAACTGATCGCCAGCGAGAACTTCACCAGCCCCGCCGTCCTGGCCGCGCTGGGGAGCACGCTGTCGAACAAGTACGCCGAGGGCTACCCGGGGCGCCGGTACTACGGCGGCTGCGAGGTCGTCGACCGGGCCGAGGAGATCGGCATCGCCCGGGGCAAGGAGCTGTTCGGCGCCGAGCACGTCAACCTGCAGCCGCACTCCGGTGCCAGCGCCAACCTGGCAGCCTACGGTGCCTTCCTGCAGCCCGGCGACACCCTGCTGGGCATGGCGCTGCCGCACGGCGGGCACCTCACCCACGGCACCAAGGTCTCCTTCTCCGGCAAGTGGTTCAACGCCGTCCAGTACGGGGTCGACGAGACGACCGAGCACATCGACTACGACCAGGTGCGCGACCTCGCCCGCGAGCACCGGCCCAAGCTGATCGTCGCCGGTGGCTCGGCGATCCCGCGGCTGATCGACTTCGCCGCCTTCCGGGAGATCGCCGACGAGGTGGGCGCTGTCTTCATGGTCGACGCGGCGCACTTCATCGGCCTGGTGGCCGGCAAGGCGATCCCCTCGCCGGTGCCCTACGCCGACGTCGTCACCTTCACCACGCACAAGGTGCTGCGCGGCCCCCGTGGCGGGGCGATCGTCTGCAAGGCCGAGCACGCCAAGGCCATCGACAAGTCGGCCTTCCCGATGATGCAGGGCGGCCCGCTCATGCACGCCATCGCGGCGAAGGCGGTGAACCTCAAGGAGTGCCTGCAGCCGGAGTACCAGGCCTACGCCCGTCAGGTGATCACCAACGCCCAGGCGCTCACCGAGGGCCTGGCCGCCGAGGGCCTGCGGCCGGTCGCCGGCGGCACCGACACCCACCTGGCGCTGCTGGACCTGCGCGAGGTCACCGACACCGCCGGCGAGCTGGTCACCGGCAAGATCGCCGAGGCCCGCTGCGACGCGGCCGGCATCGTGCTGAACAAGAACGCCATCCCCTTCGACCCGCAGCCGGCCTCGGTCGCCTCCGGCGTCCGGGTCGGCAGCCCCTCGGTCACCACCCAGGGCATGGTGGAGGACGACATGAAGTCGATCGCCTCGCTCATCGGCACCGCGATCCGGGACGCCGACGGCTCCCGGACGACCGAGGTCGCGGCCGGGGTGCGCGAACTGGTCGGCGCCCACCCTGCCTACCCCGAGCCCACGCGCGTCGGCTGAGCCGTGCGCGAGTACGCCGTCGTCCTCCTCGCCGCCGCGCTGGTCACCTTCCTGGCCACGCCGGTGGTGCGGGTGGCGGCGGTCCGGTTCCGGGTGATGGCGGCGGTCCGTGACCGCGACGTGCACGTCATCCCCACCCCGCGGGGCGGGGGAGTGGCGATGTACCTCGGCGTCGCGGCCGGCGTCCTGGTCGCCTCGCAGCTGCCCTCGCTGCAGCGCAGCTTCGAGTTCAGCACCCAGACGATCGCCGTCCTGGTGGCCGGCGGGCTGATCTGCGCGCTGGGGGTGCTCGACGACCGGTTCGGCCTGGACGCGCTCACCAAGCTGACCGGCCAGATCGCCGCGGCCGGGGTGATGGTGCTGCTCGGCGTGCAGCTGGCCTACGTGTTCCTGCCGGTCGCCGACATCGGCACCCTCTCCCTGGGCCCGGACGTCGGGGTGCCGGCGACGATCCTGCTGACCGTCCTGACGGTCAACGCGCTGAACTTCATCGACGGGCTGGACGGGCTGGCGGCCGGTGTCTCGGCGATCGCGGCGCTGGCCTTCTTCGCCTACAGCTACCACCTGGGGCTGGTCGGCTTCGACGACGTGGCCAGCGCACCGGCGCTGATCACCGCCGTGCTGGCGGGGGCCTGTCTGGGCTTCCTGCCGCACAACTTCAGCCCGGCCCGGATCTTCATGGGCGACTCCGGCTCGATGCTGGTCGGGCTGATGCTGTCGGCCGCCGCGGTCTCGGCCACCGGGCAGACCGACTCGCAGACCCTCGGCTCGGCGGCCAGCCTGTTGCCGCTGACCCTGCCGCTGCTCGTGCCGATCGCCGTGCTGTTCATCCCGTTCATCGACCTGCTGATGGCCGTGGTGCGCCGCACCCGGCGGGGACAGTCGCCGTTCAGCCCGGACAAGATGCACCTGCACCACCGGCTGCTGTCGATCGGCCACTCGCACCGCCGGGCCGTCCTGATCATGTACTTCTGGGCCGCGCTGCTGAGCTTCGGCGCCGTCGCCCTGTCCATCACCGGTGGCACCGTCGAGGTCCTGGTGATCGTGGGCGCGCTGCTCGTGGTGGGCGTCGTCGTCGTGCTGAGCCCACGCGCCCGCCGGGCGGCGATCGCGGCCCGTGAGGCCGAGCTCGCGGCGATGAAGGAGCGCAGCCGTGCCGCGCACCCCGCCAGCCGTGCCGTCCGGGACGGCGCCGGGACGACGCGCCCCCCGACCCCTGTCGCACCGTCCACCCCGGCCGGGGTGCGCCGATGAGCGGCGCCCGGGCGACCGGGGACGCCCCCTGGGACCTGTCCTTCCTCCGGATCGGGCTGCTGGTCACCGCGGTGGTGACCGCGGTGGCTGCCGTCGCCGTCGGCGTCGCCCTGACCTGGGCGGATGCGCTGACCGTGGTCATCGGTGCGACCGTCGTGACGGCGTTCTTCTGCGTCTCCGGGCTGGTCGTCGCGTGGGCCGGCAAGGTGGACGACACGTGGACGATGCCGGCGGCGCTGGGCACGTTCGGGCTCAAGGCGCTGGTGCTCTTCCCGCTGCTGACCGGCCTCCCGGCCGACGGGTGGCCGGACCGCCAGGTGCTGGCCTGGACGGTGGTCGCCGGCGCGCTGTTGTGGAGCGGTGTGCAGCTGCGCTGGGTCTGGACCCGGCAGTTGTTCTACGTCCCACCGCCGACCCCACCGGGGGAGCGGCGGCATTCCCCGGAAAACCCGGCGCCGCGCGGCTGATAGTGTCCGAAGCGATGGCCGAGGACACCTCCGAACCTGGGGGCGCACGACCACGACCTGCGCGTCCAGCTCGTCAGCCCAGCGGGGCCGACATGGGCTGGGCGGTCACCGGGACGCTCCTGTCCGGGATGGCGGTGTGGGGCGGGGTCGGGTGGCTGATCGACCAGTGGCTGGACACGCGAGTGTTCTTCCCGGTCGGGATCATCCTCGGCGTGGCAGTGGCCATCTACGTGGTGGTCAAGACATACGGCGAACCCGATCCGGCCTCCGGGCGGGACGCCGGACACCCCCCGGGCGGACGACGGAGCCGGCCCAGGACGCAGAAGGGACAACGGTGACCTCCAGCGCCCACGCGCTCGGCGACGTGCTCGCTGTGGAGAGCGACCCCGGCGGCGGCTTCACGCCCCCGGGCATCGGTGAGTTCTACCCCGAGGTTCTGACCAGCTTCTCCGTGCTGGGTGTCGGCTTCGAGATCACCCGGATCACGATCATCGCCTGGGTGGCCACGCTGGCCATGATCGCCTTCCTGGTGGCCACGGTCCGCAAGCCGGAGATCGTCCCCGGCAAGATGCAGTTCATCGGGGAGACCGGCTACTCGTTCATCCGGGACGGGATCGCCCGGGACGTCGTCGGCCCCAAGGGCCTGCCGTTCGCCCCGTTCCTCGCCTCGCTGTTCTTCTTCATCCTGGCGAACAACCTGATGGCGATCATCCCCTTCGCCCAGATCTCGCCGATGTCGAAGTTCGCGTTCCCGCTGGTGCTGGCGCTCATCTGCTGGGTCGTCTACATCGTGGTCGGGATCAAGAACCAGGGGCTGTGGCCCTACTTCCGGGACATCATGTTCCTGCCCGGCGTGCCGAAGCCGATGTACCTGCTGATCACGCCGCTGGAACTGCTGCAGAACTTCATCGTGCGGCCGTTCACGCTGGCGATCCGACTCTTCGCGAACATGTTCGCCGGCCACATGCTGCTGGTGACGTTCGCCCTCGGGGCCACCTACCTGCTGTCGGTCGGCAACTTCTCGGCCGTGTTCGGGCCGATCTCCGCGCTGATGGCGATCGTGATGACGTTCTTCGAGCTGCTGGTCATCTTCCTGCAGGCCTACGTCTTCACGATGCTGATGGGCACCTACCTCAACGGCTCCGTCGAAGCGGCCCACTGACCCGCACCACGGTGGCCCGCACGCCGGGCCGCTCCCATGAACTGCACCACCCGCAGGACCCCGCCAGCCGCCCGGTGACCACCGGGCGACGACACAGGAGGAACACCCCGCAATGATCGAGGTACTCGCAGAGCTCGAGGGCAGCATCGGTTCGGTCGGCTACGGCATCGCCACGATCGGCCCCGGCATCGGTGTGGGCCTCGTCTGGGCCGCCTACATCCAGGCCACCGCACGTCAGCCCGAGTCGGCCGGCCTGACCCGTACCTACGCCTTCCTGGGCTTCGCCCTGGCCGAGGCGCTGGCACTGATCGGCTTCGTCGCCCCCCTCGTCTACGGCACCTGATCCGCACTCGTCGGACGAGTTCGGTCACTGACACCCAGACGAGGACGTTGAGAGCATGAGCATCCTGGCTGCGGAGAGCGCGAACCCGCTCCTCCCGCCCTTCGGCGAGATCATCGTCGGCTTGATCGCCTTCGCGGTCCTGCTGTTCGTGGTGGTCAAGTTCGTCGCGCCACGGTTCGAGCAGGTCTTCCAGGCCCGGCGCGCTGCGATCGAGGGCGGGATCGAGCGGGCCGAGGCCATGCAGGCCGAGGCCAAGGCGGCGCTGGAGCAGTACCGGGCCCAGCTCGCCGAGGCCCGCAACGAGGCCGCCCAGATCCGGGACTCCGCCCGGGCCGAGGGGCAGCAGATCATCGAGCAGCTGCGCGCCCAGGCCCAGGAGGAGTCGGCCCGGATCGTGGCCCGCGGCGAGGAGCAGCTCGCTGCCTCCCGTCAGCAGGTCGTGGCCGAGCTGCGTGGCCAGATCGGCAGCCTCGCCGTCGAGCTGGCCGGCCGGGTGGTCGGCGAGTCCCTGGCCGACGACGCCCGCCGCAGCGGGACCGTCGACCGGTTCCTCGACGAGCTGGACCAGATGGCCGCGAGCAACCCCGCCGGCAACGGCGCGGTGCAGCCGGCGGAGGGCGCCAACACCGGCAGCTCGGTGTACGTCCCCGAGGGCAAGCGCTGATGCACGCCTCCAGCCGGGCCGCGATGGAGGAGTCGCGGGCGAGCCTCCAGGAGAAGTCCCAGGGGGCCCGCAGCCGCAACCACGGTGACGTCCTGCTCACCCTGGCCGACGAGCTCTTCGCGGTGGCGAACCTGCTGGACAGCCAGCCGTCGCTGCGGCGCGCGCTGTCGGACGCCTCCGTGCGGCCCGACGACCGCGCCGGCCTGGCTCAGCGGCTGCTCTCCGGCCAGCTCGGTGCCGACACCCTGTCGGTCGTCGAGACGGTCGCCCGGCAGCGCTGGTCCCGTCCGCGGGACCTCGTGGAGGCGACCGAGACCCTCGGCACCGAGGCGGCGCTGGACGCCGCCGACGCGCGTGGCGAGCTGGAGGGGGTGGAGGACGAGCTGTTCCGGTTCGGCCGCATCGTGGCCGGTGACGCCGACCTCGCCCGCATCCTGGGTGACCGGTCCGCGCCGCGGGAGGGCAAGACCGCCCTCCTCGACCGGCTGCTCTCCGGCCGGGTCAGCCCGGTGACCGAGCGGCTGGTGCGGAACGCACTGACCAGCTCGCACGTGCACAACCCGGAGAACGAGGTCGAGCGGCTGTCCACGATGGCCGCGCGCCGCCGGGGACGTTCGGTCGCCCACGTGACCTCCGCCGTCCCGTTGACGGCCGCGCAGGAGCAGCGGCTCATCGACGTGCTCGGCCGGCTCTATGGGCGGACGATGGGCCTGCAGGTCCAGGTCGACCCCGACGTGCTCGGTGGCCTGGTCGTCCGGGTGGACGACGAGGTCATCAACGGCAGCATCGCTGCGCGACTCGAGGCCAGCGGCCGGCGGCTCGCCGGCTGAACCAGCTCGACCGGCACCGCCGCACCGCACCACCACAGACACCAGCAGGAAGAGGACGCAGAGCCATGGCCGAGCTGACGATCTCCGCGGACGAGATCCGCAGTGCCATCCAGAACTACGTCACCGACTACACCCCGGACGTCTCCCGGGAAGAGGTCGGGGTCGTCACCGAGTCCGGCGACGGGATCGCCCGGGTCGAGGGCCTGCCCTCGGTCATGACCAACGAGCTGCTCGAGTTCGAGGGCGGCGTGCGTGGCCTGGCCCTGAACCTCGACGTGCGCGAGGTCGGCGTCGTCATCCTGGGTGACTTCTCCGGCATCGAGGAGGGCCAGACGGTCCGCCGGACCGGCGAGGTCCTCTCGGTCCCCGTCGGCGACGGCTTCCTCGGCCGGGTCGTCGACCCGCTGGGCAACGCCATCGATGGCGGCAGCCCGATCGAGACCACCACCCGGCGCGCCCTGGAGCTGCAGGCGCCGACCGTGGTGCAGCGGCAGTCGGTGCACGAGCCGATGCAGACCGGCATCAAGGCCATCGACGCCATGACGCCGATCGGCCGCGGTCAGCGGCAGCTGATCATCGGCGACCGGCAGACCGGCAAGTCGGCGATCGCGCTGGACACGATCATCAACCAGAAGCAGGCCTGGGCGACCGGTGACCCGGCCCAGCAGGTGCGCTGCATCTACGTGGCGGTCGGCCAGAAGGGGTCGACGATCGCGGCGACCAAGGCCGCGCTCGAGGACGCCGGCGCGTTGGAGTACACGACCATCGTCGCCGCCCCCGCCTCCGAGGCCGCCGGCTTCAAGTACATCGCCCCCTACACCGGCTCGGCCATCGGCCAGCACTGGATGTACGAGGGCAAGCACGTCCTCATCGTGTTCGACGACCTGTCCAAGCAGGCCGAGGCCTACCGCGCCGTGTCGCTGCTGCTGCGCCGCCCGCCGGGCCGTGAGGCCTACCCCGGCGACGTCTTCTACTTGCACTCCCGCCTGCTGGAGCGTTGCGCCAAGCTGAACGACGAGCTGGGTGCGGGCTCGATGACCGGTCTGCCGCTCATCGAGACCAAGGGCAACGACGTCTCGGCGTACATCCCGACCAACGTCATCTCGATCACCGACGGCCAGATCTTCCTGGAGACCGGCCTCTTCAACTCCGGTGTCCGCCCGGCGATCAACGTGGGCGTGTCGGTGTCCCGGGTCGGCGGTTCGGCGCAGATCAAGGCGATGAAGTCGGTCGCCGGTCGACTGCGCCTGGACCTGGCCCAGTTCCGCGAGCTGGAGGCCTTCGCCTCCTTCTCCTCCGACCTGGATGCCTCCAGCCGGGCGACCCTAGAGCGGGGGCAGCGTCTGGTCGAGCTGCTCAAGCAGGGCCAGTACTCCCCGTACCCGGTCGAGCGCGAGGTCGTCTCGCTGTGGCTGGGCACCACCGGGAAGCTGGACAAGGTGCCGGTGGCCGACGTCCGCCGCTTCGAGTCGGAGTTCCTGGAGTTCGTCGACCGGGGCGACAACGTCGTCTTCGACTCGATCCGGACCTCGAAGAAGCTCGAGGACGACACCATCGCCAGCCTCGAGTCCGCGGTCGAGACCTTCTACGGTCGGTTCACGACCTCCGACGGTGAGTCGCTGCAGGTCAACGAGCCCGAGGCCGAGGCCATGGACGCTCGTGAGCGGGGCCAGGAGACCGTCCAGGTCAAGCGGGCCGGCTGACGATGGCTGGTTCCCTCCGCGCGCTGCGCCGCCGGATCCGCTCCACCCAGTCGACGAAGAAGATCTTCTCGGCTCAGGAGCTGATCGCTGCCGCGCGCATCGTCCGTGCCCAGGCCCGGGTGGAGGCCTCCAAGCCCTACGCCCGGGAGATCACCCGCGTGCTGTCGGCGCTGGCGGGCTCGGCGAGCCTGGACCACCCGCTGCTGACCGACCGGGAGAACCCCCGGCGGGTCGCCGTCCTGGTGGTCACCTCCGACCGTGGGTTCGCCGGCTCGTACAACGTCAACGTGCTGCGCCGGACCGAGGAGCTCCTCGCCCTGCTCCGCGACGAGGGCAAGGAGCCGCTGCTCTACGTCGTCGGACGCAAGGGCGAGACGTACTACCGGTTCCGCGACCGGGACGTGGAGGAGACCTGGAGCGGGTTCTCCGAGCAGCCCGGGTACGAGAATGCGCAGGACATCGGCCGCACCCTCATCGCCGCCTTCACCGCAGGTGAGGACGACGACGAGACCGGCGGCGGTGCCGACGACGTGCTCGGCGTGGACGAACTGCACATCGTCTACACCGAGTTCCGGTCCCTGCTCTCCCAGGTGCCGGTGGCCAACCGCATGGCGCCACTGGTCGTGGAGGAGGTCGACGAGCTGCGGGACGACCGCGACGCACAGGTCGAGGAGTCGCGCAGCTCCGACATCACGCCGTCGTACGAGTTCGAGCCGTCGCCCGAGCAGTTGCTGGACGCGTTGCTGCCGAAGTACGTGACCACCCGGATCTACGCGGCGCTGCTCGAGGCAGCCGCCTCGGAGTCGGCGTCGCGCCGCCGGGCGATGAAGTCGGCGTCGGACAACGCCGAGGAGCTGGCCAAGAACCTCTCCCGGCAGGCCAACGCGGCCCGTCAGGCGGAGATCACCCAGGAGATCAGCGAGATCGTCGGCGGTGCTGACGCACTCGTGTCGGCCAACGCCGACGACTGAGCCACCCGCCCCGTCCGCGGCACCGACCGCCGCGGACGGGGACCATCAAGACGCGAGACCACCGAGCCCGAGGGCAGGAGAGCAGCACAGATGACCGTCACCGAGGAACGTCCGTCCAGCCAGGAGACCGTCGGCGCAGGCCGCGTCGTCCGGGTCACGGGCCCGGTCGTCGACGTCGAGTTCCCCCGCGACGCGATGCCCGAGCTCTTCAACGCCCTCAAGGTCGAGGTCACCCTCGCCGACCTGGGCAAGACGCTGACCCTCGAGGTCGCCCAGCACCTGGGCGACAACGTGGTCCGCACCATCTCGATGGCCCCGACCGACGGTCTGGTCCGCGGCGCCCCGGTGAGCGACACCGGGTCCCCGATCATGGTGCCCGTCGGCGACGTGGTGACCGGCCACGTGTTCAACGCCCTGGGGGAGTGCCTGGACACCCCGGGCTACGCCGAGGACGCCCTGCACTGGTCGATCCACCGCAACGCGCCCAAGTTCGACCAGCTGGAAGGCCGTACCGAGCTGCTGGAGACGGGGATCAAGGTCATCGACCTGCTGACCCCCTACGTCCGCGGTGGGAAGATCGGCCTCTTCGGCGGTGCCGGTGTCGGCAAGACGGTGCTCATCCAGGAGATGATCCGTCGCGTCGCCCAGGAGTTCGGTGGTGTGTCGGTGTTCGCCGGCGTCGGGGAGCGCACCCGTGAGGGCAACGACCTCATCACCGAGATGACCGAGTCCGGTGTCATCAACTCGACCGCACTGGTCTTCGGCCAGATGGACGAGCCGCCGGGCACCCGGCTCCGCGTGGCCCTGTCGGCCCTGACGATGGCGGAGTACTTCCGCGACGAGCAGGACCAGGACGTGCTGCTCTTCATCGACAACATCTTCCGGTTCACCCAGGCCGGCTCCGAGGTCTCCACGCTGCTGGGGCGCATGCCCTCCGCCGTGGGCTACCAGCCGACCCTGGCCGACGAGATGGGCACTCTCCAGGAGCGGATCACCTCCACGCGGGGTCGGTCCATCACCTCGCTGCAGGCGATCTACGTGCCCGCCGACGACATCACCGACCCGGCGCCGCACACCACGTTCGCCCACCTCGACGCGACGACCGTGCTCTCCCGGCCGATCTCGGAGAAGGGCATCTACCCGGCCGTCGACCCGCTGGACTCCACCAGCCGGATCCTCGACGCGCAGTACATCGGGCAGGAGCACTACGACACCGCCCGTGAGGTCCAGCGGATCCTGCAGCGTTACCAGGAGCTGCAGGACATCATCGCGATCCTCGGCATCGACGAGCTCGGCGAAGAGGACAAGCTCACCGTCAACCGCGCCCGTCGCATCGAGCGGTTCCTCTCGCAGAACATGTTCGTCGCCGAGGCGTTCACCGGGCAGCCCGGGTCCTACGTCCCGCTCACCGAGACGCTGGAGGCCTTCAAGGCCCTGACGGTGGGCGACTACGACCACGTGCCGGAGCAGGCCTTCTTCATGTGCGGTGGCCTCGAGGACCTCGAGCGGAACTACGACAAGCTCAAGAAGAGCTGAGGAAGACCCCCTCGCCCTGCGAGGGGGCCGTTCCAGCACCTCGCCACGGCCGGGCATCCCTTCGGGGGTGCCCGGCCGTCGTGCTTCCCGGCCGTGACGGTCTGCGTACGCACGGCGCCGCTGTGCTGGCGGCACGCCATCCGTTCGAGTGGCCGGGAGCGCAGGGCCTCAAGTTCGGGTGGCCAGGTGACGAACATG
Organism: Modestobacter sp. VKM Ac-2978; assembly: GCF_026968025.1. Taxonomy (NCBI): domain Bacteria; kingdom Bacillati; phylum Actinomycetota; class Actinomycetes; order Geodermatophilales; family Geodermatophilaceae; genus Modestobacter; species Modestobacter sp. VKM Ac-2978. The sequence continues at coordinate 218,146 of NZ_JAPVBP010000008.1, forward strand.
AGTTCCGGTACGTCCGAGCGGCGGGCGTCACGCACAGGAGAACGACTCGTGCACAGCAGAAGCACCACCCTGCCCCCCGCCTCCGGCGGGCCCGCGGCGGGATCCTGCGGGGAGACCGACGGCCAGGTGGCCCCGGGCGACGTCCTCGAGTGGAGCTGGCCGCCGTACGCGCCGCTGCCCGTGGACAGCGAGCCGTTCGACACGGCCGAGTGGGCACCGCCATCGGTGGTGTGGCACCCGCAGCTGCGGCTGGGGCGCTGGACGGTGGTCTACCGCCGCACCGTCTGCTGACGGAACCACCACCCGCCGGCCCATGACGTGGTCGGCAGAGGACCGAGCTCCCTCGATCGGGGCGGTGGACGGGGAGGACCGGCAGCCTGTGGCGGGACCGGGGCCCGGCCGCCGGTACAGTGTCAGGGACCCGCTGCCGCGTCCGTCCGGACCGGCGGCCCGCATCACCGGCCTGGCACGGGCGGTCGATGACCCTGGAGGACTGACGTGGCGACCCTGCAGGTCGAGCTCGTGGCCGTGGAGAAGATGCTCTGGTCCGGTGAGGCCAGCATGGTCATCGCCCGCACGACCGAGGGTGAGCTCGGTGTCATGCCCGGTCACTCGCCCCTGCTGGGCGAGCTGGCTCCCGGTGGCGTCGTGACCATCCGCACGGAGTCCGGGGAGGACCTCGTCGTCGCCGCGCACGGTGGCTTCCTCTCGGTGACCGAGCGAGGCGTCTCGATCCTGGCCGAGACCGCCGAGATCTCCACCGACATCGACGTGGAGCGGGCCCGCGAGGCGCTCCGCCGCGCGGAGCAGGACCGCGACGACCCAGAGGCCGTAGCCGCCGCGAGGCGAGCCCAGTCCCGGCTCCGCGCCGCCGGCCAGGACGCCTGACCGCCGCCTGAGTCCGTCCCGACCCGCCCTCGGCCGACGAGACCCGCCCGGTGACCACCGTCGTCCTGGTCCTCGTCGGGCTGTTGCTGGTCGCCCTGGTCGCCGCCTTCCTGCTGCGCCGGCGGTTCCTGCTCTCCGGGCTGGGCGCGGTCACCATGTGGCTGCGCGCCCCTGGCACCTCCCGGTGGTCCGTGGGCGTGGCCTGGTACTCCGGCGACATGCTGCTCTGGTACCGCGCGTTGTCGCTGTCGGTCCGGCCGAACCGGCGCCTGTGCCGCGCCCAGTTCCAGGTCGACGCCCGCCGTCGCCCGACCGCCGAGGACCTGTCCCTGCCCGCCGACAGCGTGATCCTCACCGTCCGCACCGGAGCGGGGCCGCAGGAGCTGGCGATGGACTCCTCGACGGTGACCGGGTTCCTGTCCTGGATCGAGTCCGCCCCGCCGGTCGACCGCTGAAGAAGGACCCCGTCCTCCTCACCCCTCGCGAGCTCGGGGCGAGCCTCGGGACGGGGCCTGACGGGCCTTCCCCGGTCCTAGCTCTCGCGAGCCGCGCGCTGGGCGTGGACGCCGCTGTGGGCGCCGGGCTCCCAGAGCACGTCGCCGTCCGGGTTCGCGGCGCGGGCGAGGATGAACAGCAGGTCCGAGAGCCGGTTGAGGTACCGGGCGGTCTCGGCGTTGGTCCGCTCCGCGTCGACCGTCAGCAACGCCCACACGCTGCGCTCGGCTCGCCGGGACACCGTCCGCGCCGTGTGCAGCAGTGCGGCGAGCGGGGTGCCCCCCGGGAGGACGAACGAGGTGAGCGCGGGCAGCTCGGCGTTGGCGGCGTCGCAGGCCGCCTCCAGCCGCTCGGTGTAGGCGGCGGTGATCCGCAGCGGCGGGTGTTCCGGCGCCTCCTGGATCGGGGTGGAGAGGTCGGCGCCGACGTCGAAGAGGTCGTTCTGCACGCTGCGGAGCAGCTCGGTGACCTCGGCCGACGGCCCGCCCAGCGCGACGGCGACTCCGAGCGCGCTGTTCGTCTCGTCGACGTCGGCATAGGCCACCAGCCGCGGATCGGTCTTGGCCACTCGGGACATGTCCCCGAGGTGGGTCTGCCCGGCGTCACCGGTGCGCGTGTAGATGCGGGTCAGCCGGACGGTCATGGTGCCGAGCCTAGGCCGGACCGGGGGGCGAGGTGCCAGCCCCGCGCCCCGTCGGGCGACATCTGCCGCCGCATCTAGGCTGGGCAGCGTGGAGTGCTTCGAGGTGACCGGCGGGGCGTCCCTGCGTGGCCGCGTTCGGGTGACCGGTGCCAAGAACAGCGCGCTCAAGCTGATGGCGGCGGCGCTGCTCGCCCCGGGCCGGACGACGCTGGACGAGGTGCCCGACATCCTCGACGTCACGATCATGAGCGAGGTGCTGCGGCGCCTGGGCTGCGGCGTGACCTTCGAGCGCTACCCGCTGGAGCCCGGCGGCAGCCCGAGCGGCGGCGGGCAGGTGCTGATCGACGTCCCCGAGCGGCCCTCCACCGAGACCGACTACGACCTGGTGCGCCGGATGCGTGCGTCGATCAGCGTGCTCGGCCCGCTGGTGGCCCGGCTGGGCACCGCCAAGGTCGCGCTGCCCGGTGGCGACGCCATCGGCTCCCGCGGGCTGGACATGCACATCGCCGGCCTGGAGCGGCTCGGCGCCACCGTGGTCAACGAGCACGGCTTCCTGATCGCGACCGCCCCGAAGCTCGTCGGCACCTCGATCTGGCTCGACTTCCCCTCCGTGGGCGCCACCGAGAACCTGGTGATGGCCGCCGCCCTCGCCCAGGGGACGACGATCGTGGACAACGCCGCCCGCGAGCCGGAGATCGTCGACCTGTGCCGGATGCTGAGCGCGATGGGCGCCCGGATCGAGGGCGCCGGCACCTCCACGATCACCGTGGAGGGAGTGCGCGAGCTGCGGCCGGTGGCCTACTCGACTGTCCCGGACCGCATCGTGGCGGGCACCTGGGCGATCGGTGCGGTCATGACCCGGGGTGACCTGGTGATCGAGCGGGCGGTGGCCGAGCACCTGAGCGTGCCGCTGGAGAAGCTCGTCAACGCCGGGGCGACCGTGGAGTCCCTGGACGACGGCATCCGGGTGGCGATGGCGGACCGGCCGCGGGGCATGGACATCGTCACGCTGCCCTTCCCGGGCTTCCCGACCGACCTGCAGCCGATGGCCGTGGCGCTCGCCGCGGTCTCCAGCGGCACTGCGCTGATCACCGAGAACGTCTTCGAGGGCCGGTTCATGTTCGTCAACGAGCTGGTCCGGCTCGGGGCCGACGTGCGCATCGACGGCCACCACGCGGTGGTGCGGGGGCGGGAGCGGCTCTCCAGTGCCCCGGTGCTGGCCACCGACATCCGTGCGGGTGCCGGGCTGGTGTTCGCCGGGCTCCTCACCGACGGCGTCACCGAGGTGCAGGACGTGCACCACGTCGACCGCGGCTACCCGGACTTCACCGAGCAGCTGCGTGGCGTGGGCGTGCAGATCGAGCGGACCCAGCGCCCCGACTGACGTCCTCGCTCAGCGCCCGCCGAAGGAGAGCGCGAGTGCGCGGGCGCGCTCGAGGTCCTCGGGGAAGACGAGGACGTCGGCCCGGTGTGCGGCCGGCTCGCGGATCGTGGACCGGATGCCGGCGTCGCTCAGCACGGCCCGCAGGGCCAGCGCCGACTCCCGGCGGGTGAGCGTGGCCACCGGGGTGAGCAGCTCCTCAGGCCGCACCGGCTTGCCCGACGAGGAGCCCGAGGCGAAGGCCCAGCGCAGGAAGAGCGCGATCAGCACGATCATGACCAGGGCGAGGGCCGGGCCCACGGCGTAGTGCAGGCTCCCGGCGTCGATCGGCACGCTGACCTCCCTGCGGCGGGGGCGGCCGGCCGGCCGCGAGCCCGGAGCCGAGTGTGCCACCGCCGGAGGACACCCGTGGCTACTGGCCAGTAACCGCCCTACACTCCGCTGGCATGCCGTTCCCTTCAGCGCCGAAGGACCGCGACCGTCCCTGGGTCATGCGCACCTACGCCGGCCACTCCTCGCCCGCGGAGTCCAACGCCCTCTACCGGCGGAACCTCGCCAAGGGACAGACCGGGTTGTCCGTCGCCTTCGACCTCCCCACCCAGACCGGCTACGACCCCGACGACGAGCTGGCCGTCGGGGAGGTCGGCAAGGTGGGCGTACCGGTCACGCACATCGGCGACATGCGGGCGCTGTTCGACGGCATCCCGCTGGACGAGATGAACACGTCGATGACGATCAACGCGACGGCGATGTGGCAGCTGGCGCTCTACCAGGCGGTCGCGGAGGAGCACGGCCACGACGTCGCGCAGCTGGCCGGGACGACGCAGAACGACATCATCAAGGAGTACCTCTCCCGCGGGACCTACGTCTTCCCGCCGGCGCAGAGCATGCGGCTGATCACCGACATGGTCGCCTACACGGTGATGGCGATGCCGCGGTGGAACCCGATCAACATCTGCAGCTACCACCTGCAGGAGGCCGGGGCCACGCCGGTGCAGGAGATCGCCTATGCGATGAGCACCGCGATCGCCGTCCTGGACTCGGTGCGGGACTCCGGCCAGGTGCCGGCCGAGCGCTTCGGCGACGTCGTCGCCCGGATCTCCTTCTTCGTCAACGCCGGGGTGCGGTTCGTCGAGGAGATGTGCAAGATGCGCGCCTTCGGCCAGCTCTGGGACGAGCTGACGGCCGAGCGCTACGGCGTGACCGACCCGAAGCAACGGCGCTTCCGGTACGGGGTGCAGGTCAACTCCCTCGGGTTGACCGAGGCGCAGCCGGAGAACAACGTCCAGCGGATCGTGCTGGAGATGCTCGCGGTCACGCTGTCCCGGGACGCCCGGGCCCGGGCGGTGCAGCTGCCGGCCTGGAACGAGGCGCTCGGTCTGCCCCGGCCCTGGGACCAGCAGTGGTCGCTGCGGCTGCAGCAGGTGCTCGCGTTCGAGACCGACCTGCTGGAGTACGAGGACCTGTTCACCGGCTCGGTGGTGGTCGAGCGCAAGGTCGCCGAGCTGGTCGAGGGTGCCCGGGGGGAGATCGCCCGGGTGCAGGAGCTGGGCGGCGCGGTGGCCGCGGTCGAGTCCGGCTACATGAAGGGCGAGCTGGTGGCCTCGCTGGCCCAGCGCCGACGCCGGATGGAGAGCGGCGAGGACGTCGTCGTCGGCGTCAACCGGTACACGACCAGCGAGCCCAACCCGCTGCTGGCCGACCTCGAGACCGCGATCCAGACCGTCGACCCGGCGGTCGAGGCAGCGGCGCAGGCCGCGGTGCAGCGGTGGCGCGCCGAACGGGCGCCCGGGCCGGTGGCCGAGGCGCTCGCCGAGCTGCGCGCGGCCGCGGGCACCGACGTGAACCTGATGGCCGCCACGCTGCGCTGCGCCCGGGCGGGCGTGACGACGGGGGAGTGGGCCGGCGCGCTGCGTGCGGTGTTCGGCGAGTACCGGGCGCCCACCGGCGTCGGCGCTGCGGGCGCCGGCGCGGCCGACGCCACCCTGACCGAGGTGCGCGAGCTGGTCCGCCGCACCGGCGCGGAGCTGGGCGGCCGGTTGCGCTTCCTGGTCGGCAAGCCGGGGCTGGACGGGCACTCCAACGGTGCCGAGCAGATCGCCGTGCGGGCCCGGGACGCCGGCTTCGAGGTGGTCTACCAGGGCATCCGGCTCACCCCGGCGCAGATCGTCTCCGCGGCCGTCGAGGAGGACGTGCACGTGGTCGGCCTGTCGGTGCTGTCGGGATCGCACCTGCAGGTGGTCCCTGCGGTGCTGGACGGTCTGCGGGCGGCCGGCCTGGACGACGTCCCGGTCGTGGTCGGCGGGATCGTCCCGGACGGCGACGCCCGGCGGCTGCGAGACCTCGGGGTGGCCCGGGTGTTCACGCCGAAGGACTTCGGGATCACCGACATCATGGCCGAGGTGGTCGCCGTCGTCCGCGAGGCGAACGGCCTCCCGGCGCTCCTGCCCGTCTGAGGGACGAACGGCGCCGACGCGGCGCGTCTATTGACAATCGATCGACAGCTGGCGAATCTCGATCCATGTCGCCCGCGCATCCGCTGCTGTTCCCGATCCGGTTCCTGCTCGCCCTGGTGTTCGCCGCGCTCGTCGCTGCCCAGATCTGGGCCGTGCCCGGGATGCTGCCGGACCTGGCCGACCCGTCGCTGGAGCAGTCCCTCGTGCGGTGGACGATGCTCGCGGTCTCGGTCCTGGGGCTGGCGTGCGTCCAGGTCGTCGTCGTCTGCACCTGGCAGCTGCTGACCATGGTCCGGACGGACTGCATCTTCAGCGCGAGGTCGCTGCCGTGGGTCAACGCGATCGTGGCGGCGATGGCCGTCGGCTGGCTCATGCTCCTGGGCGCCTTCGTGAGCTCGTACTACTTCATCATCGACGAGGTCAGCGACGACCCGGGCCCGCCGGTGCTCCTGCTGGTGCTGCTGCTGGTCGGTGCCGTGGTGGGGCTGCTGATGGTGGTCATGCGCGCGCTGCTGCAGCAGGCCACCACGCTGCGGACCGACATGGAAGCGGTCATCTGATGGCGATCGTCGTGCGCATCGACGTCGAGCTGGCCAAGCGGAAGATGAGCGTCGGGGAGTTCGCCGAGCGGGTCGGCCTCACCCCCGCCAACGTCGCGGTGCTGAAGAACGGCCGGGCCAAGGCCGTCCGCTTCAGCACCCTGGAGGCGATGTGCCGGGTGCTGGACTGCCAGCCCGGCGACCTCCTCGAGTGGGTCGAGGACGACCACGCCGAGCCGTTGGCCGCGCAGGCGGCCCGCCGGTGATCGACCGGCGGGTCGCCCCGGTCGTCAGTCGAGCCGGACGACGACGCCCTCGGTCGCGCTGCGGCGGGCGGCGTCGAGCACGGTGAGCGAGGCGACGGCGTCCCGCGGCTCGACCGGCACCAGGCCCAGGCCGCGGACCGCGGCGGCGAACGCCGGGTAGAACGTGTCCCAGGCGCCGGGCAGGGTGGGCACCCGGTCCTCGTGGTCGCCCCGCCGGACCCGGCCCCAGCGCTCCTCCGGCTCGGCGCCCCAGTCCGGCCCGAGCGTGGCCGGGGTCTCCCCGGCGATCAGTGCGTCCTCCTGGCCGTCCATCGGCCCGCCGACGACGTAGCTGCCGGCCGTGCCGGTGACCCGGAACCGGTTGCCCGGTGCGCCCTCGCTCCAGCTGCCGGCCAGGTGCGAGCGGGCCCCGTCGACGTGCGTCAGGGCGATGAAGACGTCGTCGTCCAGCCCGTTCGGGCGCACCCGCCATTCGGCGTAGACCGACGTCACCGGGCCGAGCAGCACCAGCGCCTGGTCGACCAGGTGGCTGCCGAAGTCCAGCAGCGTGCCGCCTCCGGACGGTGCCGGGCCGGGGTCGGGCGTGAACCGCTCGAACCGGGACTCGAACCGGGTGATCCGGCCCAGCGTCCCGGCCTCGGCGAGGGCCTGGACGGTGCGGAAGTCGGAGTCCCAGCGGCGGTTCTGGTACGGCGCCAGCGGCAGGCCGAGCCGGTGGGCCCGCTCGGCACTGGACCGGGCGGAGGGGGCGTCCAGCGCGAAGGGCTTGTCGCAGACGACGGCCAGGCCGAGGTCGAGCGCCTCGTCGGTGAGCGCGGTGTGGGTGTCGGCGGGTGTGGAGATGGCCACCGCCTCGACGCCGGCCGCGGCCAGCTCCGCCAGGGACCCGACGGCGGTCACACCCGGGTGGTCCCGGCTGAGCAGCTCGCGGCGCTCGGTCGAGGAGGTCGCCACGGCGACGAGGTCGCACTCCACGGCGGCGGCGAGCAGCGGGGCGTGGAAGTACCGGCCACCGAAGCCGTACCCCACCAGGCCGAACCGAACGGGATCCATCAGTGTCGTGCTCCTCGGGTCGTGTGTGCCGCGTCGGGGGCGTGCCGGGTCATCGTGCCGGTCAGGGCAGCCGCGGGCCGAACCGGACGTCGACGCCGGGGGAGAAGAGCACGCTGTCCGGGGCGCCGCCCACCGTGGGCAGGCCGGCCGCGGCGACCAGGTCGTCCTCGAGGTCCAGCAGTTCGGCGGCGTGCAGTGGCCACTCCGGGTGCTCGTTCGGCCAGTAGGCCAGCCGGCCCAGGGTCTGCTGGTGCAGCCCCCAACGGCTGGTGAGGAACCGTGGCAGCGGACCGGGGTCGGGCAGCGGGGCGCCCACCCGGACGGCGATGCTGCCCCCGGCCCCCCGAGGCCCGGGCCACCGACGGGCCGCCCGGTAGCTGATCTGGTCGCCGTCGCGGGCGATCCGCATCCGGGACCACAGGTAGGGCAGGTGGGCGACCCAGCGGGCGGCGAGCACCGGCAGCAGCCGGTCGGCCTCCAGCGACCGGAAGACCACGCCCCGCCGTCCCTGAGCGTCGACCGAGTACAGCCGCACGTTCGTCTCGGCGAACGAGCCGAGGTAGGGCAGCCCCGGCGCCCCGAGCAGGCCGATCCGGCGCATCCGGAAGGGGATGAGGCCGACGTAGGTCGCGCCGTCCAGCTCGTCGGGCCGGGTGCCGGCCGGCAGCAGCGGGGCGACCAGGGCCGGGTCGACGGCCCAGTGCAGGAACGTGACGTCCCGCCAGCCCTGGGTGAAGACGGTGCGGCTCACCGGCCGCGGGGTGGTGGGGGTGATGCTCTCGGCGGTGCTCACCCGGTCAGCCTGCCCCCACCTCGGCCGGGGCGCGCTCGGCCCCGGTGTCGCCGGAGGCCGCGGTGTCACCGGAGGCCGCGGTGTCGCCGGAGCCCCGTCGCCGGTGCAGCAGGAACCGGAGCCCCTCGCCCAGCGCAGCCAGGGCCAGGGCCAGACCGATGCCCAGCAGCAGGCCATGGAGCGGGTCGCGTTCGAAGGCCAGTCCGCCGACGTACCCGATGCCGGCCGACCAGCCGGCCCAGGTGAGGGCGGCCAGCGCGGCGAAGGGCGTGAACCGGCGCAGCGGCCAGCCCACCGCCCCGGAGGTCAGCGTCACCGCCGTCCGCAGGCCCGGCACGTACCGGGCGGTGACCAGCAGGACGCCGCCGCGCGCGGCCAGCAACCGCGACGCCCGGTCCAGTGCTGCCCGGCGCCGGCTCCCGGGCCGGGCCCACGCGTACAGCCGGGGGCCGGCCAGGTGCCCGATCAGGTAGGAGGTGTGGTCACCGACGAAGGCGCCCAGCGCGGCCACCGCGACCACCAGCGCCAGGTCGGGCTGCCCGGTGGCGGCGAAGACCCCGGCGGTGATCACCACGCTCTCGCCCGGCACCACGGGCAGGAAGCCGTCAAGGGCGGCCAGCGAGAACAGGACCAGGTACACCCACGGCGAGGCCATCAGCTCCTGCACCCAGCTGAGCACGGCGTCGGTCACGGTCGGCTCCCCGGGGACGGCATGCCCTGAGCCTGCTCGGCGGGTGAGCGGCGCACATCCCCCTCAGGTCCCCGACGACCTCCCCCGAGAGGGGGACCAGCACTCCGCCCATGGACGGATGCAGGCCCGCCCCGGCTCCCGGGGCCGGTTGCTCGATCATGATCCCGCTCACGCCGCGGAATGGCGGCGGGCAGCGCGGACCTTCGCCTGCACGTGACCGATCGCTGGGGGCTGACGCGGCGGCGCGTCATCGACCACGGGCGGATGACCACCTCGCGCTAGGTGCGCCGTTCCTCCCGTCGTCCCCTCCTCGCCCTGCCCAGAGAGGCACCCTCCCGTGCTCGCACGTCTCCGCCGCGTCCCGTTCGCGGTCCAGGTCCTGCTCGGCCTCGTCGTCGGCATCGCCCTCGGCCTGGTGGCCCGCGCGATGGGCCCGGTCTCCGGCTCCTTCGTCGACGGCATCCTGGTTCCCGGCACCGACGCCAACTGGCTGACCAGCACCCTCACCACCATCGGCAACACCTTCGTCGGGCTGCTGCGCGCGATCGTCGTCCCGCTGATCGTCACCGCCATCATCGTCAGCATCGCCAACCTCAAGCAGGTCTCCAACGCCGCCCGGCTGGCCGGTCAGACCCTGCTGTGGTTCGCGATCACCTCGCTCATCGCCGTCTCCATCGGCATCGGCCTCGGACTGCTCACCCAGCCCGGCAACCGCAGCTCCGTCGATGCCGACCTCGCCGAGGCCCCGCAGACCACCGGCTCCTGGTGGGACTTCCTCACCGGGCTGGTCCCGGCCAACTTCCTCGGCCTGGAGGGGAACGGAGACGGCGGGGTCAGCTTCAACATCCTGCAGCTGATCGTCGTCTCGGTCGCCATCGGCGTGGCCGCGCTGAAGGTCGGCGACGCCGCGGACCCGTTCCTGTCGGTCACCCGCTCGGTGCTGGCGATCGTGCAGAAGGTCCTCTGGTGGGTCATCCTGCTCGCGCCGCTGGGCACCGTCGGGCTGATCGGCAAGGCCGTGGCCAGCTACGGCTGGGAGTCCCTCGGTTCGCTCGGGGTCTTCGTCGGCGCGGTGTACGCCGGCCTGGCGATCGTGCTGCTGGTCGTCTACCCGGTGCTGCTCAAGCTCCACGGGCTGTCGCCGGTGCGCTTCTACGCCGGTGCCTGGCCGGCGATCCAGCTGGCCTTCGTGTCCCGCAGCTCCATCGGCACGCTGCCGGTGACCCAGCGGGTGACCGAGGCCGACCTCGGGGTGCCCCGCAGCTACGCCTCCTTCGCGGTGCCGCTGGGCGCGACGACGAAGATGGACGGCTGCGCGGCGATCTACCCGGCACTGGCCGCGATCTTCGTGGCGGAGTTCTTCGACGTCGACCTCTCGATCACCGACTACCTGCTCATCGCACTGGTGTCGGTGGTCGGCTCGGCGGCGACCGCAGGCGTGACCGGGGCGGTGGTGATGCTGACCCTCACGCTGTCCACGCTGGGCCTGCCGCTGGCCGGCGTCGGCCTGCTGCTGGCGGTCGACCCGATCCTGGACATGGGCCGCACCGCCACCAACGTGACCGGCCAGGCGCTGGTGCCCACGATCGTGGCCAAGCGCGAGGGGCTGCTGGACCTGGTGCGGTTCAACTCGACCCGGACCGCCGACCCGCTGGCCCCGATCGAGCAGCACGACGGGGTGGACGGCGACCTGCGCTCGCCGCAGCCGGCCTGAGCCCGGGTGCTCCCCGGGTCACGCGCCCGGGGAGCACCCCCGCCCTCAGTCGGTCAGGTCGGCGCAGCCGGACTCGTGCGGCAGCAGCGGGCGGAAGGTGATCGACCAGCGCGCACCGTCCGCACCCACCCAGGGGGTCAGGGTGGTGGCGTCCCGGGCGGCGTCGACGAGGGCCTGCGCCTCCTCGCCGGTCGCCGTCACACAGGTCACCCCCGGTGCGATCGGCTCACCCGGCAGTGCCGGCCCCGGCCAGGGCAGCTCCGGGTGGGCCAGCTCGTCGGCCGGCTCGGTCCACGGCCGGACGAGCGCTGCGACCGCGTCCGGGGTGTAGGGGTCCGGCGCCTCGCTCTCGGCGCCGGCGGCCTGGGTGAGGTCGGTCAGGTCGTCGAGCAGGTCCTGGAGCTCCGTCCGCGCCTCCTCCTGCTCCTCGGTGAGCCCGCCGGCGCCCACGGACTCCCGCAGCGCGTAGACCTCCCGGGTGACCGGGCCCTCGTCGGTGACCAGGGTGAAGCGGGTGGAGGTCGCGTCGGCCAGCGGCGGGGAGCCGAGGTCGGCGGTCTCCGCGATGCCCGCGTCCATGGCCCGGGCGGCGAGCTGCTGCACGGTGGCCTGGTCGACCTGCTGGACCTGCACGTTGGGCCAGGCCGGCCCCGGGTAGATGGCCGGCACCGGCCCCTGGGTGATCACCCGGCCGTCGGCGTAGACGCTCACGACCGGCAGCCGAGCGGCCAGCATCTCCGGCGTCGTGAAGCCGCCGACGTCGGCGACCTGGAGCACCAGCGCGTCCTCGCCCTCCGGCAACGAGACGGTCTCCGACTCCGTCGGCGTCTCGCCGGACGGTCCGGGCGGCGCGGCCCCGGTCCCGCCCTGCTCGGCGCAGGCGGTCAGCAGCAGGACCGCCAGCACCAGGCCGACGGCGGGACGGAGGGCAGGTGGGTTCCGCACAGGGAGTACACGGCTCGGCTGCCCGAGGGGTTCCACGGGCAGGTCCGGGCCCGGTCCCCGCCGGTGCGGAGATCGGTGTCGACAGCCGGTAGCGTCGTCGTCCGTGCGCCTGGTCATTGCCCGCTGCTCCGTGGACTACATCGGGCGGCTCACCGCCCACCTCCCGCCGGCCACCCGGCTGCTGCTGGTCAAGGCCGACGGCTCGGTGTCGATCCACGCCGACGACCGGGCCTACAAGCCGCTGAACTGGATGAGCCCGCCGTGCTCGGTCAAGGAGGAGCTGACGGACGGCACGGGCACCTGGACGGTCACCAACAAGGCCGGCGAGCAGCTGATCATCACGATCGAGTCGGTCGAGCACGACTCCAAGCACGACCTCGGCGTCGACCCCGGCCTGCAGAAGGACGGCGTGGAGGCCGACCTGCAGCGGCTGCTCGCGCTGCACGTGGAGACCTTCGGCGAGGGCTGGTCGCTGGTGCGCCGCGAGTACCCGACCGCGATCGGCCCGGTCGACCTGCTCTGCCGGGACGCCGGCGGCGCGACGGTGGCCGTGGAGATCAAGCGCCGCGGCGAGATCGACGGGGTCGAGCAGCTGACCCGCTACCTGGAGCTGCTCAACCGCGACCCGCGACTGGCCCCGGTCAAGGGCGTGTTCGCCGCGCAGGAGATCAAGCCGCAGGCCCGGGTGCTGGCCGCCGACCGTGGCATCGACTGCCTGACCGTCGACTACGCCGTCCTCAAGGGCACCGACGACCCCTCGCAGCGCCTCTTCTAGAAGGACCCCGTCGCCCCCCACCACCCGCTCCGCGCGCGGCGGGTCCCTGCGACAGGGCCGAACTACCGGCCGGTAGCGCCGGGGTCGGCCGCTGGTGCGAAACTGCTCGTGATCACCGGACGGCGGAGGGACGGCAGCGTGGCCAGAGAACTGACCGAGGTCGGCGTGGTGGGGCTGGGCACGATGGGTGCCGGCATCGCCGAGGTGCTCGCCCGGGCCGGGTTGTCGGTGACGGCGGTCGAGGTGACCGACGACGCGCTGGACCGCGGGCGGGCGCACGTCGAGCAGTCCACCGGCAAGGCCGTCGCCCGCGGGAAGCTCGAGCCCGGCGAACGCGACGCCATCCTGTCCCGGATCCGGTTCACCACCGCGATGGAGGACCTCGCCGTCGCCGAGCTGGTCGTCGAGGCCATCCCGGAGCGGATGGAGCTCAAGGCCCAGCTGTTCTCCAAGCTGGACGCGATCTGCCCGCCGGACACGATCCTGGCGACCAACACCTCCAGCCTGTCGGTCACCGAGCTGTCGGTCACCACCGGCCGCCCCGGCAAGGTCATCGGGATGCATTTCTTCAACCCGGCGCCGGTGATGAAGCTGGTCGAGATCGTGCGCACCGTGGTCACCGAGCCCTCGGTGGTCGAGGACGTCGAGGCGCTGGCCAGGCGGCTGGGCAAGATCGACGTGACGATCGGCGACAAGGCGGGGTTCATCGCCAACGCCCTGCTGTTCGGCTACCTCAACCACGCCGTCTCGATGTTCGAGAACCGCTACGCCAGCCGGGAGGACATCGACGCGGCGATGCGGCTGGGCTGCGGCCTGCCGATGGGCCCGCTGGCGCTGATGGACCTGATCGGGATCGACACCGCCTACGAGATCCTCGTGACGATGTACCAGCAGTCGCGCAACCGGCTGCACGCTCCCGCGCCGATCATCAAGCAGATGATGACCGCCGGGCTGCTGGGCCGGAAGAGCGGCCGCGGCTTCTACACCTACGCCGGCCGCGACTCCGCCGAGGTCGTCCCGGACGCCGCGACGCCGGCCACCGGCGGCGCCGCCGAGGGGGCCCGCCCGATCCGCAGCGTCGGCGTCGTGGGCTCCGGGACGATGGCCGTCGGGATCGTCGAGGTGGTCGCCAAGGGCGGCTACGACGTCACCTTCGTGGCCCGCACGCTGGACAAGGTCGAGGCCGTGCAGCACGCGCTGACCCGGTCGCTGGACAAGCAGGTCGCCCGCGGCCGGCTGGACGAGGCGGAGCGGGACGCCGCCCTCGCCCGGGTCACCGGCTCTGCCCAGCTCGACGACCTCGCCGGCGCCGACCTGGTCATCGAGGCCGTGGTCGAGCACCTGGGCGTCAAGCAGGCGCTGTTCGCCGCGCTGGGGGAGATCGCCAAGCACGGAGCGGTGCTGGCCACCACGACGTCCAGCCTGCCGGTCATCGAGTGCGCGAAGGCCAGTGAGCGCCCCGGGGACGTCGTGGGGCTGCACTTCTTCAACCCCGCGCCGGTGATGAAGCTGGTCGAGGTCGTCTCCACGATCGCCACCGAGCCCGACGTGGCCGCCACCGCGCACGCGCTCTGCGCGCAGGTGGGCAAGCACGCGGTCTCCTGCACCGACCGCGCCGGGTTCGTCGTCAACGCGCTGCTGTTCCCCTACCTCAACGACGCGGTGAAGATGCTGGAGGCGCACTACGCGACCGCCGACGACATCGACGCGGCGATGAAGGTCGGCTGCGGCTACCCGATGGGCCCCTTCGAGCTGCTGGACGTCGTCGGGCTGGACGTCGCCCTGGCGATCGAGCGCGAGCTGTACACCGAGTTCCGGGAGCCCGGGTTCGCCCCCGCTCCGCTGCTCGAGCACCTGGTGACCGCCGGCTACCTGGGCCGCAAGGCCGGCCGCGGCTTCCGCGACCACGCGAACCGGTAGCCGGTGCCCCGCCGAGGTGGCTCGCGGCGTGGTCCGGGGCGCGCCCGGACCGCGCAGCCGGGGCGTGCGCCGATGGCGGCCCGGCAGCCGGTCGAGGAGGCCTCCGACGGCGACTGGGTGGTGCGGCCGCTCAGCGGGTCGGGCAGCGACAAGAGCTACCGCTGCCCGGGGTGTGACCAGCTGATCCCGCCACGGACCCCGCACCTGGTCACCTGGCCGGCCTACGCCCGGGACTCCGACCTGGACCCGTGGGACACCGACTCCGCCGCCGACTGGCGACGGCACTGGCACACCGTCTGCTGGCGGGCCCGCGGCCGCCGACGCTGAGAAGGACCCCACTGCCCCCACCACTCGCAAGCTCGCGGCGGGCCCCTGCAGCGGGGCCGTTCTATCCGGTCACTTCGGCGTGGACGACGACGTTGTCGGTGTAGCTGCGGCGGCCGTGGTCGAAGCTGCCGCCGCAGGTGATCAGCCGGAGCTCGGCGCCGGTCGTCGGCCCGTAGACCTCGTCGGTGGCGAAGTCGTCCTTGGGATGAGCGGCCACCCGGGTCACGGTGAACGTCACCGGCCGGCCGTCGCTGCCGGTGACGACCACCTGGTCTCCCGCGCTGAGCTCATCCAGCCGGGCGAACACCCCGGGGCCGGCGTGGTCGTCGACGTGGCCGGCCAGCACCGCCGGGCCCACCTCGCCGGGCGCCGGGCCGGCGGAGAACCAGCCGGCCTGCTCGAAGTCCGCCGGGGGCACCAGGGCACCGGCGTCGTCCACCCCGATCGGGACGAGGTCGGTGTCCACGCCGATCGCGGCGATGCGCAGCCCGACCGGGGCCGCGACGGTCTGCTCCGCCGGCACCGCCGTGGCGGAGCCGAGGACCACCGGCCCGGGCGGGGAGGCGACCGCGGCGGCGGGCGCGGCGTCGTCCAGGTGGTCGGCGAGCGCCGCACCGCCGGCGACGAGGGCCACCACGAGCAGTCCCGCCCGCAGTGCCGCCCGCCCGCGCCGGCCGGTCGATGTCGTCATCGTCGGTCGGTCAGGACGTCGGGGACGGCGGTGCGTGCTCACGGCGGGGCCGGCGCACCCCGGCGGCCAGCAGCAGGGCGGTGAGCGAGAGGGCGGCGAGAGCGGTGCGGCCGACGTGCGGCCCGTCGTCCGTCGCGGTGCCGCCACCGCCGGCCTCCACCCCGCCGACCGGCACGACGCCCGGGCCGGCGGCGTCCAGCGTGGTCGTCACGGTGCGCCCGCCCCCCTCGCGGTCCAGGACGAGCACGGTGTGGACGGCCCCGGCGGCGAGGTCGACGGGCAGCTCGGCAGAGGTCCCGTCGGCGCCGGTGACGACGAGCGTGCCGGCGCCACCGGGCAGGTCGACGGGGTCGGTCGAGTCGGCGAACGCCAGGTCGGTGGCGAGCACGGTGCCCCCGCCCAGGGCGACGTCCAGCGGGGAGCCGGTCGACGCGCCGTTGAGGACCCGGGCGCGTGCGGAACCGGCCGGCGGCAGCGTGAGGTCGTCGGTGAGCACGGCGAGGCCCAGGTCGGCGAAGAGCCCCACGCCGGCGACCGTCGTCGCGCTCCCAGGGGCCACGGTGACCGTGGTGGCCAGCACCGGCGGGCTGCCCGGGTCGGCCCCGGCCGCGCGGGCGCTGACGGTGTACGTGCCCGCCGGCACGCGCTGGTACTGCGAGACGTCGCCGTAGCCGACCGCGGGCAGCGCGACCTCCACGTCCGGCTCGGACACCGCGTCGATGGTGGCGTCGACCGAGGGGGTGTCCGGGGAGAGGTGGACCATCCGCACCAGTCCGCTGTCCGCCGGGCCGCTGTCCGCCGGGGGCGCGGCCGCCGCCCCGGAGGCGAGGGGCAGCCCGAGAGCGCACAGGCCCGCGCTGAGCACGGCGACGAGCGTGGTCCGCGACGACCGGGGCCGGCGCGGAGCAGTGGCCGCGGTCAGCTCCGGTTCGCCGGGGGCGGCCCGCCCTGGCCGGCCGGCACGGCCGGGGTGGGCTGGACCCGCGTCACCGGACCGCGGGCCGGTACCGGCGGCGTCTGCCGCACGCCGGGCTGGGGCCGCTGCTGCGGTGCCCGCTCGGCCGCCGGCTGCTCCGCCGTCGTCCGGTCTGCCGCGGGCGCCTGCTGCTGGCTCGGGTGGGCCGGTGCCGGCGTCCGGACCGGCTGCTGCGCGCCGGCCGTGGGCACCGACTGGGCCGGGACCGACTGCGTCTGGACGGACTGGACCGGCACGGCCTGGGTCTCGGTGGGCGGGGCCTGGGCGGTCTCCGGCTCTGGTGCGGCCGGGCGGTCCTCCGCGCTGGGCTGCTCCGCGCTGGGCTGCTCCGCGCTGGGCTGCTCCGCGCTGGGCTGCTCCGCGCTGGGCTGCTCCTCGGTGGGCCGGGAGGGCCCGTCCTGCTCGGACTCGGCCGCGGTGGGCTGCGACGGGGCGGACTCGGCCTGCTGGGCCGACGCGGCCGGAGCCGCCGGTCGTGGCTCCTCGTCCTGCGGCGCCTGGTCGGAGAGGTCCGGCAGCCGGCCGAGCAGGGTGCGCACGTCGGCCAGCCGGCGGGTCAGGTCGTCCCGGACCTTCCGGATCGCCGCCGCCGACGCCTCGGCCTCGGTGAGCGTGTGGTGCGCCCGCTCGTCGGCCTCGGCGATCCGCTGCTGGGCGGCGCCGATCGAGGACTGCTCGCGCTCCTCCTCCAGCCGGGCGGCCTCGGTGCGGCGGGCCCGCTGGGCGATCTCGAAGTCCTGCTCGGCCTTGGTCCGGCGGCCCACGGAGTCGGCGTCCAACTGCGCCACCCGCTCCCGCGCCTTGGTGACCAGGTCGTCGGCGCGGGACTGGGCGACCGCGGCGATCTGCTCGGCGTGCTGGCGCGCCTCGGCGACCAGGCGCTCGGCCTCGGCCCGGCTGGCGGCCGAGCGCTCCCCGAGGGCGCGCTCCTCACCGGCGATCCGCTCCCGGATCGCCTCCGCCTCGGCGGCGACGGCGGCCTGCAGCTGGGCGGCCTGCTCCTCGGCCTGGCGGCGGATCTCCGACGCCTCGTCCTGCGCGAGCTGCAGCATGTTGGAGATGCGCTCGCCCATGTTCTCGAACGTGGGCGCGCTGGCACTGGCGGCCCGGCGCCGCAGCGACTCGACCTCGCCGTGCAGCGCCTGCAGCTGGCGGGCGAGGTCGGCCGACCGGGACACGGCGGCGTCCCGGTCGGCCAGCGCCACCCGCAGGTCGGCGTCCAGGCTGGCCAGGGTCTCGGCGACCTGGTCGCGGTCGTACCCCTTGCGCACCACGTCGAAGGTGGGGCCGCCGTCGCGGAAGCCGAACTCGTCGTCGCGGGGGTCGCTCATGCCCTCATCCTCGCATTGATCCAGGGCCGCAGTCAGCGTGTCGAGGGCCGCACCCAGGGAACTCCCAGGTGCCCAGTCATCACACGTCGCGGAAGCGGTTGATCGCCGTGAGGTGCCGCTCCCGCTTGGCCGGGTCCTTCACGCCCAGACCCTCTTCCGGGGCGAGGGTCAGCACGCCGACCTTGCCCTGGTGCCGGTTGCGGTGGACGTCGTAGGCGGCCTGGCCGACGTCGTCCATGGCGTAGGTCTTCGACAGCGTCGGGTGGATCAGGCCGCGGTCGATCAGCCGGTTGGCCTCCCAGGCCTCGCGGTAGTTGGCGAAGTGCGAGCCGACGATCCGCTTGAGGTTCATCCAGAGGTAGCGGTTGTCGTAGGAGTGCAGGAAGCCGCTGGTCGAGGCGCAGGTGACGATCGTGCCGCCCTTCTTGGCGACGTAGACGCTGGCGCCGAAGGTCTCCCGGCCGGGGTGCTCGAAGACGATGTCGGCGTCGTCCCCACCGGTCAGCTCGCGGATCTTCGCCCCGAGCCGCTGCCACTCCCTGGGGTCCTGGTTCTCCTCGTCCCTCCAGAACCGGTACTGCTCCGCGGAGCGGTCGATGACCAGCTCGGCGCCCATCGACCGGACGATGTCGGCCTTCTCCGGGCTGCTCACGACACACACCGGGATGGCCCCGCCGTTGAGCGCCATCTGGGTGGCGTAGGAGCCGAGCCCGCCGGAGGCGCCCCAGATCAGGACGACGTCGCCCTGCTTCATGTTCGCGCCGTTGTGGCTGACCAGCTGCCGGTAGGCGGTGGAGTTGACCAGCCCCGGGCAGGCCGCCTCCTCCCAGGTGAGGTGCGCCGGCTTGGGCATCAGCTGGTTGCTCTTGACCAGGGACAGCTCGGCCAGGCCGCCGAAGTTGGTCTCGAAGCCCCAGATCCGCTGCTGCGGGTCCATCATCGTGTCGTCGTGGCCGGCCGGGTCCTCGAGCTCGACGGACAGGCAGTGGGCGACGACCTCGTCGCCGGGCTTCCACTTGTTGACCCCGGGGCCGACCGCGACCACGACGCCGGAGAGGTCCGAGCCGACCACGTGGTAGGGCAGGTCGTGCTTCTTGGTCAGGTCGTTGAGCCGGCCGTAGCGGGCGAGGAACCCGAAGGTCGAGACCGGCTCGAAGATCGACGTCCAGACGGTGTTGTAGTTCACCGAGGAGGCCATCACCGCGATCAGCGCCTCGCCCGGCCCGATCTCCGGGGTGGGCACCTCCTCGACGTGCAGGGCCTTGCGGGGGTCCTTCTCCTTGGTGGCCAGGCCCTCGAACATGTCCTGTTCGTCCTTGCGGACCAGCACGGCGCGGTAGGACCCCGGTGTCGGGAGCCCTCCGATCGCGTCGAGGTCGTCGGCGAGGATGGCGTCCCTGATCTGGTCCATGCGTGCGCTCCCGGGTCGTCGTTGGCTCGGAGGGTGCAGGTGGTGGCGCGGAGGTTACTGACCAGTAGCTCCGGTTGACCAGGTCATGTGACCCAGGCAACTCATCCGTGGGTGGCGGGTTCGACCAGCTCGATCAGCACCCCGCCGGCGTCCTTGGGGTGCACGAAGTTGACCCGGCTGTCGGAGGTGCCGCGGCGGGGCTCGTCGTAGAGCAGCCGGAGGCCGCGCTCGCGCAGTGCAGCACTCGCCGCCTCGACGTCGGTGACCCGGAAGGCCAGCTGCTGCAGGCCCGGGCCCGAGCGGCCGATGAACTTCGCGATGGTGGACTCCGGGGTCAGGGGCGCGAGCAGCTGGACCCGGGTCTCGCCGTCGCCGAGCGCGAGCATCGCCTCGCGGACGCCCTGCTCCTCGTTGGTCTCCTCGTGGACCGAGTGGATGCCGAAGGTCGTCGCGTAGAAGGCGATCGCCTCGTCCAGGTCGGGGACGGCGATGCCGACGTGGTCGATCGTGGTGAACAGGCCGGTGTGCGCGTCGTCGGGCACGGCGGAGGTCATGCCGCGCATCCTGCCGCCGTCGCTCGGCCACCGGCAGCCGGTTGTGACGGGGTTCACGCTCGTTCGGTGGCCGCGGTCACCGGCCTGGGTCCGCCGGACGGCGCGAGCCCTATCCTGGCGGCAGCCCGTGGTGCCCCGAGGGACTGCCCGAGGAACTGCGTGGTGTCCTGCCGAGACGGTCGCCAACGGCGGTGACCGGAAGCCACTGGAGCCTCGATGAGCCAGCCCGCATCCACCCGTTCCGTCATCGTCGGGGGTGCACGTACCCCGATGGGCCGCCTGCTCGGCTCGCTGAAGGACTTCTCCGCCGCCGACCTCGGTGGCATCGCGATCAAGGCGGCGCTCGAGCGCGCCGGCATCACCGGCGACCAGGTCGACTACGTGATCATGGGCCACGTCATCCAGGCCGGCGCGGGCCAGAACCCGGCCCGCCCCGCGGCCGTCGCCGGCGGCATCCCGATGTCGGTGCCCTCGTTCACGCTGAACAAGGTGTGTCTGTCCGGCATGGACGCGATCGCCCTGGCCGACCAGCTGATCCGGGCCGGCGAGTTCGACGTCGTGGTCGCCGGCGGCATGGAGTCGATGACCCAGGCGCCGCACCTGCTGCCCACCTCGCGCACCGGCGTCAAGTACGGCGACGCCACGCTCGTCGACGCGATGGCCCACGACGGGCTCACCGACACCTTCGACCAGGTCGCCATGGGCGCGCTGACCGAGCAGGCCAACAGCCGGTACGGGCTGACCCGGGAGGAGCAGGACGCCTTCGCCGCCGCCAGCCACCAGAAGGCCGCCGCAGCGCAGAAGAACGGCCTCTTCGACGACGAGATCACCCCGGTCCTCATCCCGCAGCGCAAGGGCGACCCGATCGAGTTCCGCGAGGACGAGGGCATCCGCCCGGACACCACCGCGGAGAGCCTGGGCCGGCTGAAGCCGGCGTTCTCGAAGGACGGCACGATCACCGCCGCCACCGCCTCGCAGATCTCCGACGGCGCCTGCGCGGTCGTGGTCATGTCCGCGGCCAAGGCCGAGGAGCTGGGGTTGACGGTGCTCGCCGAGATCGGCGCGCACGGCGTCGTCGCCGGGCCGGACGCGACGCTGCAGAGCCAGCCGTCGCGGGCGATCGCCAAGGCCTGTGCGCGGGAGGGCATCGACCCCGCGGACCTGGACCTGGTCGAACTCAACGAGGCCTTCGCCGCCGTCGGCATCGTCTCCACCCGCGAGCTGGCGGTCGACCCGGAGAAGGTCAACCCCAACGGCGGTGCCATCGCGCTGGGCCACCCGATCGGGATGAGCGGCGCGCGGATCGTGCTGCACCTGGTGCTGGAGCTCGGCCGCCGCGGTGGCGGGGTGGGTGCCGCGGCGCTGTGCGGCGGCGGTGGCCAGGGCGACGCGCTGGTCCTGCACGTACCTGCCCGGGCGTGACCTCGCAGCCGGAGGGCACTGCCGTCCAGGCGCCGGCCGCCGTCGCCCCGTCGGGGCGGCGGGGCCGGCGGTCGGCCGACATCGGCACCCTGGTCTCCCGCGCCCGCGAGGGCGACGCCCGCTCGGTGGCCCGGCTGATCTCCCTCGTCGAGGACGCCAGCCCGCTGCTGCGCGAGGTCGCGGCCGCGCTGGCGCCGCACACCGGCCGGGCCCGGGTCCTGGGCCTCACCGGCCCGCCCGGGGTGGGGAAGTCGACGACCACGACCGCCCTCGTGCGCGCCTTCCGCCAGGCCGGCCAGCGGGTCGGGGTGCTGGCGGTCGACCCGTCGTCCCCCTTCTCCGGCGGCGCGCTGCTGGGCGACCGGGTGCGGATGCAGGACCACGCCGGCGACCGCGGCGTCTACATCCGCTCGATGGCCTCCCGCGGCCACCTCGGCGGGCTGGCCTGGGCCACCCCGCAGGCGATGCGGGTGCTCGACGCTGCCGGCTGCGACGTCGTCCTGGTGGAGACGGTCGGGGTGGGGCAGTCCGAGCTGGAGGTCGCCTCGCTCGCCGACACCACGCTGGTGCTGCTGGCGCCGGGGATGGGCGACGGGATCCAGGCGGCCAAGGCCGGCATCCTCGAGGTCGCCGACGTCTTCGTCGTCAACAAGGCCGACCGGGACGGCGCGGACACCACCGTGCGCGACCTGCGGGCGATGCTCTCCCTCGGCGGCCGGCACACCGAGGCCGGGGCCTGGCGTCCGCCGATCGTGAAGACGGTCGCCTCCCGCGACACCGACAACGGGGTCGACGACGTCCTGGCCCGGCTCGCCGAGCACGGCGAGTGGCTGGACTCCTCCGGGGAGGGGCGCCGGCGGCGGGTCGAGCGCGCCGCCCGCGAGGTCGAGGCGATCGCGGTCGCCGGGCTGCGGGAGCGGATGGGCGACGTCTCCGGCTCCGCGGCGCTCGGTGCGCTGGCCGAGCAGGTGGTGGCGGGGGAGACCGACCCCTACCGCGCGGCCGACCAGCTCATCGCGCAGCTCTAGGGGCCGGCGGGCAGGATGGCGGCGTGAACGGGACCCCGGATGCCGTCGTCGTCGGAGCCGGACCGAACGGGCTGGCGGGCGCGCTGCGGCTGGCCGCGGCCGGGCTGTCGGTGCGGGTGGTCGAACGCGGCGAGCGGGCCGGCGGTGGGCTGCGCACCGAGGAGGTGACGCTGCCGGGCTACCAGCACGACATCTGCGCCTCGGTGCACCCGATGGCCGCGACCGCGCCGTTCTTCCAGGAGTTCGACCTTGCCTCCCGCGGGGTCCGGCTGCTGCAGCCGGAGATCAACTTCGCCCACCCGCTGGACGGCGGCCGCGCTGCGGTCTCGCACCACTCGCTGGAGCAGACCGCCGCGGGGCTCGGTCGGGACGAGCGTGGCTACCGCAGGCTCTTCGGGCCACTGCTGCGCCAGGCCGACGAGATCACCGACTTCTTCCTGACCTCGGCGTTCCGGCGGCTGCCGCCGGTGAAGGGGTTCGCCGGGATCGCCGGCTTCGGGCTGCAGGGGCTGCCCAGCGTGGGCTGGCTGGCCCGCCGGCACTTCGACGACGACGCGGCCCGGGCGCTGATCGCCGGTGCCGCCGCGCACGGGATGCTCGACCTGAGCCGCCCGCTGACCGCGGCCCTGGGCATGTTCCTGGGGATGATGAGCCACCACAACGGCTGGCCGCTGATCGAGGGTGGCTCCCAGCAGCTGGCCGACGCGATGGTCACCGCGCTGGAGCAGCAGGGCGGCGAGGTCGTCACCGGCCACGAGGTCACCGACCTGCGCGAGTTCGACGGCGTCCCGGCCGTGCTGCTGGACACCTCGCCCAGCGCGTTCGTGGCGATGGCCGGCAACCAGGTGTCCGCGGGCTACCGGCGCTGGGTGAAGCGGTACAAGCACGGGCCCGGGGTCTTCAAGGTCGACTGGGCGCTGTCGGAGCCGGTGCCGTGGGCCAACGCCGACGTCCGCCGGGCGGGCACGGTGCACGTCGCCGGGACGATGGAGGAGACGATCGCCGGGGAGGCGGCGCCGGCGGCCGGGCGGATCACCGACCAGCCGTACGTGCTCGCCGTCCAGCCCACGGTCGTCGACCCTTCACGCGCCCCGGAGGGCGGGCACGTCTTCTGGGCGTACGTGCACGTGCCGCACGGCTCGACCGTCGACATGACGGAGGCGATCGAGGCACAGGTGGAGCGCTTCGCCCCCGGGTTCCGGGACACGATCCTGGCCCGGCACACCATGCACGCCGGGGAGATGGAGCGCTGGAACCCCAACGACGTCGGCGGG
The DNA here is from genome assembly GCF_026968025.1 of Modestobacter sp. VKM Ac-2978. Classification (NCBI taxonomy): domain Bacteria; kingdom Bacillati; phylum Actinomycetota; class Actinomycetes; order Geodermatophilales; family Geodermatophilaceae; genus Modestobacter; species Modestobacter sp. VKM Ac-2978. The sequence goes on from NZ_JAPVBP010000008.1 coordinate 241,719, forward strand.
GACATCTCCAACGGCGAGGCGTCGCTGCGGCAGATGCTGGCCCGGCCGGTCCCGCGGTGGAACACCTACAAGACCCCGGTCCGCGGCACCTACCTGGCGTCCTCGGCGACCCCGCCCGGGCCCGCGGTGCACGGCCACTGCGGGGACAACGCCGCCCGGGTCGCCCTGCGCGAGGTCTTCGGCATCCGGGACGCCCCGCCCCTCCGCCCCGCCCCGCCCACCTGACCCCTGCTCGGCTGCCCTCGCCGAGTGTCGAGTTGTCGACCTGTCGCCCCCGCGTGAGGGGTGGACGAGTCGACTCTCAGCGAGCCAGTTCGGCCGCGATCCGGGTGATCAGCTGATCGGGCCGGTGCAGGTCGGCCGCGGTCACGAAGAGGACCCGCCAGCCGGCGGCGAGCAGTCGGTTGAGCCGGCGGCGATCAGCAGCGAACTGGCCGGGATCGGCGTGCCAGAGCCCGTCGTACTCCAGCGCCAGCCGCTGCTCGGGCCAGGCGAAGTCGACCCGGGCCACGAACACCCGCCCGTCGTGCACGGAGTGCTGGGCGACCGGCGTCGGCAGCTCGGCGCGGTGCAGCAGCAACCGCAGCCGGGTCTCCTGGGGCGAGCCGGCCAGCCCGTCGGCCAGCCCGGCGGCAGCCCGGGCCCGGCGGCACCCTCGGCCGGTGGTCGCCGCGGCCATGGCCCGGACGACGCCGAGGTCGAGCAGGCCGGCGGCGGCGAACTGGTCGATGAGCACCACGGCCTCGTCGAGCGGCCGGTCGGCGCCCAGCGACACGGCGGTCCGTTCGGGCGTGGTGACCGGGGCACCGCGCCGGCGGGTGACGTCCTCAGGGAGGAGCTCTGCGCGGCGGACCCGTACGCCGCTGACCACGCTGGTCCGCGTCGCGGGCGGCACGGTCAGCTCCACGTCGTCCTCCGGGCCGGCTGCGGCCAGGCCCCACAGGACGGCGGCACTGGCCCCGGTGACGACCGAGCCGGGGAGCAGTACCGATGCGGCGGCGGCGGCCCGCAGTTCGTGCGTGACGGTCAGGTCGGCACACGCGTAGACGTCGCGGAAGAGCCGGTGCCAGGCGCTGCTGTCCAGTTGCCGCGGGGTGAGCAGCCCCGCCCCGACCGCGGCGGTGCCGCGGAAGACGCGTCCACGCAGCGCCGGTGGACGGTGCGCGGGTACGACCACCGGGCGAGCCTGGCCGACGCGGGGTGGTGACCGTGCCCGTCGTCCACAGGCCTGCCGCAGTCGTGCGCCGAGTGTCGACTCGTCGACGTGTCCCTGCATCGACAGGGGTCGACAACTCGACACTCGGCGGCGCCCCCGGCGACCACCGGGCGCGCGTCGGCGGAGAACTAGCCTCCCGGTCATGGTGCGACCGCTGGGCCTGCCCTTCGACCCGATCGAGCGCGCGGCGCAGAGCTGGGAGCAGCACTTCGGCCCGGCCGCCTCGATGCGGGCGGCGACGAGCGTGTTCCGGGTGCAGCAGATCCTGCTGGCCCGCTTCGACGAGGCGCTCAAGCCGCACGGGCTGACCTTCGCCCGCTACGAAGTGCTGGTGCTGCTGACCTTCTCCCGCACCGGGCAGCTGCCGCTGAAGGTGATCGGCAGCCGGTTGATGGTGCACCCGACCAGCGTCACCAACGCGATCGAGCGGCTGGTGGCGGCCGGGTACGTCGAGCGGCGGCCCAACCCCGCCGACGGCCGCGGGGTGCTCGCCGCGATCACGGACGCCGGACGGGACGTCGTTCCGCGGGCGACCGAGGCGCTGAGCAGTCAGGACTTCGGGCTGGCCGACCTGCCCGACGCCGAGCTGGACGTGCTGTTCGACGTGCTGAAGAAGGTCCGGCTCGGCGCGGGGGACGTCGCCGACGACTGACCCGCCCGGAGGGTGGCCACAAAGTAGTTGGACGTCCTAGCATCTGGGCATGACGGAGCAGCCGGGCAACGAGGCCCGCAGCCGGTGGCAGCAGCGCTACGACGCGGCCCTGGCCGCCGGGCGGGTGCGGGACGCGGACTTCACCACGCTCTCCGGGCTGGAGGTGGAGCCCGCCTACGGACCGGCCGACGAGTCCGCCGTCCCCGGCTTCGACCGGATCGGCTGGCCCGGCGAGTTCCCGTTCACCCGGGGGCTGCACGCCACCGGCTACCGCGGGCGGGCCTGGACGATCCGCCAGTTCGCCGGCTTCGGCAACGCCCGGCAGACCAACGAGCGGTTCCGGTCGCTGCTGGCCGAGGGTGGGGGAGGGCTGTCGGTCGCCTTCGACATGCCGACCCTCATGGGCCGGGACTCCGACGACCCGCTGGCGCTGGGCGAGGTCGGGCACTGCGGGGTGGCGATCGACTCCGCGGCGGACATGGACGTGCTCTTCGAGGGCATCCCGCTGGAGAAGACGACGACGTCGATGACGATCAGCGGCCCCGCCGTCCCGGTGTTCTGCATGTACCTGGTCGCGGCCGAGCGTCAGGGCGCGGACCTCGCGGAGCTCGACGGCACGCTGCAGACCGACATCTTCAAGGAGTACATCGCGCAGAAGGAGTGGCTGTTCGCCCCCGAGCCGCACCTGCGGCTGATCGGCGACCTGATGGAGTACTGCGCCGCGGAGATCCCGGCCTACAAGCCAATCTCGGTGTCCGGCTACCACATCCGGGAGGCCGGTTCGACCGCTGCGCAGGAGCTGGCGTACACGCTGGCCGACGGCTTCGCCTACGTCGAGCTGGGGCTGTCCCGCGGGCTGGACGTCGACGTCTTCGCCCCGGGCCTGTCGTTCTTCTTCGACGCGCACGTCGACTTCTTCGAGGAGATCGCCAAGTTCCGCGCCGCCCGGCGGATCTGGGCCCGCTGGCTGCGCGACGTCTACGGCGCCCGCACCGACAAGGCCCAGCAGTTGCGGTTCCACACCCAGACCGCCGGGGTCTCGCTCACCGCCCAGCAGCCGGACAACAACATCGTGCGGACGGCGGTCGAGGCGCTGGCCGCGGTGCTCGGCGGCACGAACTCGCTGCACACCAACGCCCTGGACGAGGTGCTCGCCCTGCCCAGTGCGCGGGCCGCCCAGATCGCGCTGCGCACCCAGCAGGTGATCGCCGAGGAGACCGGGGTGCTCAACGTGGCCGACCCGCTCGGTGGCTCCTGGTACGTCGAGGCGCTGACCGACGAGCTGGAACGGCAGGCGGAGGAGGTGTTCACCCGCATCCGGGAGATGGGCAGCGACGGCACGATGACCGCCGGCATCCTGCGCGGCATCGAGGACGGCTGGTTCACCGGCGAGATCGCCGAGGCGGCGTTCGTGTACCAGCGGGCGCTGGAGAAGGGCGAGAAGAAGGTCGTCGGCGTGAACACGCTGACCGGCGCCGGCGCCGCCGCCGACGACCTGGAGATCCTCCGGGTCAGTCACCAGGTGGAGACCGACCAGCGGGCCGAGCTGGCCGGCCGACGGCAGAGCCGGGACGACGCCGCGGCGCGCGCCGCCGTCGCCCGGATGGTCGAGGTGGCCCGGACCGAGGAGAACATGGTGCCGGCGATGCTGGCGGCCGCCCGGGCGGAGGCGACGCTGGGCGAGATCTGCGACGCGCTGCGCGCCGAGTGGGGCACCTACACCGAGGCCGCCCGGTTCTGACGTACCCGCCGGGCAGCATGCCCGGCATGGCAGACCACACCGGGCACCGTCACCACGCCATCGACTACGTCGAGCTCACCGTCCTCGACCTCGCGGAGGCGCAGCGGTTCTACGCCGACGCCTTCGGCTGGGAGTTCACCGCCTACGGCGACACCTACGCCGGCATCCGCGGTCCCTCCGGCGACCCGGCAGCGGAGGTGGGTGGTCTGGCCGTCGGCACCGAGGTCCGCCCGGGTGGCCCGCTGGTGCTGCTCTGGTCGGCCGATCTCGACCGCACCCTCGCCGCGGTGGAGGCCGCAGGGGGCCGCGTCGTCCAGGGGCCCTACGACTTCCCGGGTGGCCGGCGGTTCCACTTCGCCGACCCGAGCGGCAACGAGTTGGGGGTCTGGTCACCGGCCTGACCCGGACCCGGGGCGGCCCATCGCCAGCGAGTGGGATGATCGAGGTCATGCAGCCCAACCGTCCCGTTCGAACCGATCCCCGGGCCGCTGCCCAGCAGGCCCAGATGGCGGCGTCGCTGGCCGGTGCGGTCGACCTCGCCGCCGTCCAGGCGCGCAACGAGGCGGCAGCCCGCGCCGCAGCCGCCCCGCCGCCGAGCGCCACCGCCCCGGCCGGTGCGCCCGGCAGCGCCGTCATCGACGTCACCGAGGAGACCTTCCAGAGCGAGGTCCTCGACCGTTCCTTCCAGGTCCCCGTCGTCCTGGACCTGTGGGCCGAGTGGTGCGGGCCGTGCAAGCAGCTCTCCCCGGTGCTCGAGCGGCTGGCCACCGAGGGTGCCGGCTCCTGGGTGCTGGCCAAGGTCGACGTCGACGCGAACCCGGCGCTCGCCCAGGGCCTGCGGGTCCAGGGCATCCCGGCGGTCAAGGCCGTCTGGCAGGGCCAGCTGGTCGCCGAGTTCACCGGCGCCATCCCGGAGGAGCAGGCCCGGCAGTTCGTGACCGAGCTGGTCGCGGCCACCTCCGGGGGCGCGGTGCCCGGTGCCGCGGAGGGCGAGGACGACGGCGAGGCCCAGGAGCCGGAGGACCCGCGCCTGGACGCCGCCGAGGCCGCGCTCGACCGGGGTGACCTGGCCGCCGCCGAGGCGGCCTACCAGGCGATCCTGGAGACCGAGCCGGAGCACCCGGTGGCCGGGCTGGCGCTGCGTCAGGTCCAGCTCTTCCGCCGGGCCGAGGAGGCGGGGCCGGATGCGCTGGCCGCCGCCGAGGCCGCGCCCGACGACATCGCCGCGCAGACCCGCGCCGCGGACTTCCTGCTCGGCACCGGCGACGTCGACGCCGCGTTCGGCTGGCTGCTCGACGTCGTCCGCCGCACCGCGGGCGAGGAGCGCGACGCCGCCCGGCAGCACCTGGTGGAGCTGTTCGGCATCGTGGGCGACGAGGACCCGCGCGTCGGCCCGGCCCGCCGCGCCCTCATGACCGCCCTCTTCTGAGCCCTACTCCGGCCGGGCTCCTCGTCGAGGGCCCGGCCGGAGCGCCTCAAACGCCGATGTCGCAGGCGGCCAGGCCGTCGACGACCCCGCTGCGGAAGACGTCGACCAGCTGGAACCCGGTCAGCTGCACGTCGGGCAGCACCGCGGGGTCGGTGGCGTGCTCGAGCAGGAACGAGACGCTCTCGTCGGCGTCGCCGGGGGAGATGCTCAGCACGGTGGTCTCGCTGCCGAGCACGGCGGAGGTGAAGGCGCCGGACAGGCAGACGGCGGACCGCAGCGCGGCCCGGTCGTCGACCGACAGCCCCAGCTGGTCGCGGGCGGCGAGCGCGTAGGGGATCGCCACCGCGGTCAGCACGGCGTAGTCCCCGCCCTCCTCGGCGGCGTACAGCGGCAGGGTGAGGTCGGCCTCGTCGAAGCGCACGGTCGCATCGGCGGGGCAGTAGAGGAGATCGACGTCGGTGTCCTCGCCGGCGCAGTCCGGGGCCTCGCCGGAGAACGGTTCGACGTCGGGCGGGGTGAACTCCTCGCCCAGCTGGTCGAAGGCCAGCTGCCAGAACTCCCCGAGCCCGTCGGGGACGAAGTCCTCGACCGTCTGTTCGTAGGGCGCGTCGCCGCCGGTGGCGAAGTCGAGGTCGCTCTGGAAGCCGCTCTGCGTGTACAGCCGGGTGGCGTCGAAGTCGTCGCGGCAGGCCGAGGGGCCGTCGTCGAACCCCTGCTGGAACGCCGACACCCGGTCGAAGTAGGAGCCGTGCGCCTCGCCCTCGTAGGCGCCCGTCCCGACCGGGTCGCGCAGCAGCAGGTAGCCGCGCAGCACGTCGTCCAGCTCGCCCGGGCGGATCGAGTTGTACCGGGCGTTGCCGTCGGCGACCCACGCCGTCCAGGCGCCGGCAAAGCAGTCGGCCTGCGTCTCGATGTTGATCGACCGCTCCACCGGGTAGCCGACCCGACCCTGCACGGCGTGCCCGAACTCGTGCGCCATCACCAGGGCCGGGATGAACCGGCCGTACCCCTCGCTGCCGACGGTGCCGAAGGCCAGCGCACCGAGGAACGCCCGGTCGTACTGGATCGCGTCACCGTTGGGGTACTGGGTGCCCGGGCCGCAGTAGAAGGCGTTGTCGACGACGGCCTCCGGTGGTTCCCCGCAGCCGATCTCCCCGTTCGGGTACTGCGCTGGGTCCAGGTCGCCCGGGTCGACGGAGTAGTAACCACCGGTCAGCGGGGTGAAGGCCTGCCCGAAGGTCGGGGTGAACTGCGCGGTCCAGTAGGTGTTGAGGTCGGCGAGCGCGTTGCGGGAGATCCGGTCGACCTCGTCGTCGGCCGCACCGATGATCGGGAACTCCGCGGGCGTGACGTCGCCCTGGGGCCCGGCCGCGGGGCTCGCGCGCCCCTCGATCAGGGTCACCGCGCAGCCGGACAGCACGGCCGACCCGAACAGCGCACCCGCGACGGCGCCGGCGAGCAGCCGGCGGGGCGAGGAGGACATGGGTTCTCGAATCCGTTCAGGCCGCCTGCGGCGGCAGCACCGCCGTCCATCCTGCCGGACCGTGCCGGCCTCGGCAGGGAGGGGAGGACCGGTCGGGCCGCCGGACGGCGACGGGGCGGGGACCCTCGCAGGTCCCCGCCCCGTTACCGATCGACTCGATCCGGTCAGCGCTCGGTCGGCTCCAGCCCGCTGCCCGGCCCCTCGGCCGCGCCGGACGCCTCCGCCGCCGCGATCTGCGCCTGGTCGGCCGGTGCACCCGCGTCGGGGAGCTCCGGCTCCGGGCCCTCGTGCACGAACCACACGGTGGCCAGCGGAGGTGCGGTCAGCGTCGCCGACCACGGCTGCCCGTGCCACGACTGCGGGACCGCGTCGATGCCGCCGAGGTTGCCCACCCCGGAGCCGCCGTAGCCCTCGAAGTCGGTGTTGATCACCTCGCGCCAGCGTCCGCCGCGGGGCAGCCCGATCCGGTACTGCTCGTGCGGCTGGCCGGAGAAGTTGACCACGCAGGCCAGCAGCTGCCCGCCCTTGCCCAGGCGCAGGAAGGTGAGCGTGTTGCCGCCGGCGTCGTTGGCGTCGATCCACTGGAAGCCGGCCGGGTCGACGTCCTGGCTCCAGAGTGCCTCGCTGTCCCGGTAGACCGTGTTGAGGTCGGTCACCAGCTCCAGCACGCCGCGGTGTGCCGGGTCGTCGAGGTGCCACCAGTCCAGCGACCGGCTCTCCGCCCACTCCGACAGCTGCCCGAACTCCGAGCCCATGAACAGCAGCTGCTTGCCGGGGTGGGCCCACATGTAGCCCAGGTAGGCGCGGAGGTTGGCCAGCTGCTGCCAGCGGTCGCCCGGCATCTTCCGCAGCAGGGAGCCCTTGCCGTACACGACCTCGTCGTGGCTGATCGGCAGCGTGTAGTTCTCCGAGTAGGCGTAGACCATGGAGAACGTCAGCTGGCCGTGGTGGTAGCTGCGGTAGACCGGCTCGTTGGCCATGTAGCCGAGCGAGTCGTGCATCCAGCCCATGTTCCACTTGAAGCCGAAGCCCAGGCCGCCCAGGTACGTGGGCCGGGTGACGCCCGGCCACGCGGTCGACTCCTCGGCGATCGAGATGACGCCGGGCACCTCGCGGTAGAGGGTGGCGTTCATCTCCTGCAGGAAGGCCACGGCGTCGAGGTTCTCCCGGCCGCCGTACTGGTTGGGCGTCCACTCGCCGTCGTTGCGCGAGTAGTCCAGGTAGAGCATCGAGGCGACGGCGTCGACCCGGATGCCGTCGACGTGGAACTCCTGGGCCCAGAACAGCGCGTTGGCGACCAGGAAGTTGCGCACCTCGGGCCGGCCGAAGTCGAAGACGTACGTGCCCCAGTCGGGCTGCTCACCGCGCTTCGGGTCCGCGTGCTCGTACAGCGGCGTGCCGTCGAACCGGGCCAGTGCCCACTCGTCCTTCGGGAAGTGCGCGGGCACCCAGTCGACGATGACGCCGATGCCGGCCTGGTGCGCGGCGTCGATGAGGTACCGCAGGTCGTCGGGGGAGCCGAAGCGCGACGTGGGCGCGTAGTACGAGGTCACCTGGTAGCCCCACGAGCCGCCGAAGGGGTGCTCGGCCAGCGGCATGAACTCCAGGTGGGTGAACCCGGCGTCCTTCACATAGGCGACCAGCTCGTCGGCCATCTCGCGGTAGGAGAGACCCTGCCGCCAGGAGGCCGCGTGCACCTCGTAGACGCTCATCGGCTGCTCGTGCCACTTCGCCTTGGCGCGCTCGGCCAGCCACTCGGCGTCGCCCCACTCGTGGGTGGAGGCGGTCACGACCGAGGCGTTGGCCGGGGGCACCTCGGTGGCGAAGGCCATCGGGTCGCTCTTGACCTGCCACTGCCCGTCGGCGCCGAGGACGTGGAACCGGTACCGGGTGCCGACCTGGGCGCCGGGCACGAAGATCTCCCAGACGCCGGAGGAGCCCAGCGACCGCATGGGGTAGGCGCGGGCCTGCCAGTAGTCGAAGTCGCCGGTGACCTTCACGCCGCGGGCGTTGGGCGCCCAGACGGCGAAGGAGACACCGTCCACCCGGCCGCCGGGGGTGTCGTAGCCGATCACGTGCGCACCGAGGACGGTCCACAACTTCTCGTGCCGACCCTCGCGGAAGAGGTGCTGGTCGAGCTGGCCCAGGGTGGGCAGCCAGCGGTACGGGTCGTCGACCGTGAAGGTGTCGGTGCCGCCCTGCCCGTCGGGGTAGACGACCTCGATCCGGTAGTCGCCCGGCTGCTGCGGGAGTCGGGCCTCGTACACGCCGCCGCGGAAGATCTGGCGGGCCTCGTACCGGCTGCCGTCCTGGTCGACGACGGCGACGGCCTCGGCGTCCGGCCGCAGCGTGCGCACGGCCCAGCCCTCGGACACGCGGTGGGCGCCGAGCACGCCGTGCGGGTCGAAGGACCAGCCGTCGACGATCGCGGCCAGCTGTTCCTGGCTCACCTCGTGCGCGGACGGGCTCGCCTGGGCGGGCACCGAGGTGCTGACCGGCGGCTCCCCCTCGGGGAGGGCGTCGAGGAGCCCGGCGGCAGCCGGCTCGGGCGCCTCGTCCGGCGCGGGAGGCAGGTCGGTGACCTGGTCGGTGGCCAGGTCGGCGGTGGTGACGGCCGCGCCGGCCTGGTCGTCAGCGGCCGGGGCGCCGGTGGCGGGGCCGTCGGCCGAGTCGGTGTCGGTGGAGGCGGTGTCGGTGGAGGCGGGGGAGACCGTGTCCGGGGCGGGCTCGGAGGCCGTCTCCGCCGGGGAGTGGCCGCCGGTGCCGCCCTGCTCGCCGTCCTCGGGGGCCTGCGGCGTGTTCGGCTCGGCCGGGTCGGGGCTCGGCGGCTCCGGCTGGGGAGCCGACGGGGCCGTCGGGTCGCCCGGCTCGGCGATCGGCGCCGGCGCGATCACGGGCGCGGCGGTGACCTTCTTGGTCGCCTTCCGCGGTGCCCGCTTGGCCGGGGCCTCGCCGGGCGCGGCCTTCTTCGCCGCGCGCTTGGCCGCCGGGGCAGCCCCGTCGGCGGCGGCGCTCACCTGGTCACCGTCGGACGCGTCGGCGGCAGCGGTGCCCTTCGCCGGTGCCTTGCGGGCGGTGGGCTTCGTGGCGGGGGCCTCGGCCGCCGCCTTCTTCGCCGGCGCCTTCTTGGCGGCGGCCTTGCGGGTGGCCTTCTTGGCCGGCGCGGGCGGGCTGTCGGTCTCGCTCGCCTGGCGGACCTCCTCGGTCTTCTCCTCGACCCGGCGCATGAGCTCTGCCCTGTCGGCGGGCTCGCTGCTGGTGTCCGTGCCCGGCGGGGTGCTGGCGTCGTCGGTGCTCATCGGTGGTCCTTCCAGGTCTGTCTCGTCGTCGTGCTGGTCGTCCGGTCAGGCCCTTCTGCAGGGTCCCGCCGCGAGCGTGCGAGCGGTGGGGGCAGCGGGGCCCTCCTTCAGTTGCCGGCGGCCAGCCGGGACAGCGAACTGAGCGGGATCATCAGCCAGTGCGGTCGGTTGCGCGCCTCGTACACACACTCGTACACCGCCTTGTCCGCCTCGAAGGCCCGCAGCAGCGCGGAGTCGCTGGACAGGGTGACGCCGCCGGCGGCTGAGTAGCCCTCGCAGAAGGCGCGCCGGTTGCGCTCGGCCCACTCCTGCGCCCGGTAGGCCCGCTGCGGGTCGTCGGGCTGCTCGACCAGCATGTGCCGGGCGGCGTAGTCGAAGGAGCGGAGCATCCCCGCCACGTCCCGCAGCGGGGTGTCCAGCTCGCGCCGTTCGGCCAGCGGACGGGCCGGCTCGCCCTCGAAGTCCAGGACGATCCAGCCGGTCGTCGTCCGCAGCACCTGGCCCAGGTGGAGGTCGCCGTGCACCCGCTGACGGACGACCGGCTCGGTCGTGTCGGCGACCGCGGCGTACAGGTTGCGCAGCGCGTCGGCGTGCTCGGCGAGGTCGGGGACGACCGCCAGGGCCGCCTCCAGCCGAGCGGTCATCTGCCCGGCGACGGTGACGTACCACTCACGGTCGGCCGGCTCGGAGGGGAGCACCCGGGCGAGGTCGGCGTGGACCGAGGCGGCCGCCTCGCCCAGCCGCTCGCTCTCCCCGGCGAAGTCGCCCCCGACCTCGTCGGCGTGCAGGTCGGCCTCGGCGTACAGGTCCCGGACGCTGGAGGTGGCCAGCCGCCACCCGTCGCTGGCGTTGGGGACGAAGGTCTGGAGCATGGCCACGGTGGCCGGCTCGAGCCCGTTCGGGTCGTCGACCTCGATGTACCCGAGCAGCCCCGCGATGTGCTGGTTCTCCGCCTGCCGCAGGGCGTCGTGGATCTCCACGTCGGGGTTCAGCCCGGGCTCGAGCCGACGGAACAGCTTGAGGATCGCGGTCTCGCCGTAGACCAGTGAGGTGTTGCTCTGCTCGGTGGAGATCACGTCCCCGGGCAGGCCCTCGGGGATGTAGGCCACGCCGGCCGGGTGGAACCGCATCGGCCCGACGGTGGAGGCCGCCACGAGGTGGGTCAGCCACGGCACGGTCGCGTCCCGGTCCCGCATGGCGTCGTAGGCGTAGTTCTCGCCGTGGGACCCGGAGACCGCGCCGACGAAGGCCGTGGAGAGCTCCTCGGCCGGTGCGCTGCGCCAGGACAGGGGCACCAGGTACGTGTCACTGGCCCCGTCGGTGTACTCGACCCGCACGCGGTGCACCGACAGTGCCGGGTCGGACTGGTCGAGGAAGAAGCCCTCCTCGGTCACCCCTGCCCACTCGCGGCCCTTGCCGCCGAACCAGCGCTGACCGGGCATCCAGTCGGCCAGCATGTCGGTCAGAGCGCTCATCGGGACTCTCCGTCGGTCGGGGTCGTGGTCGTCGGGGCCTCGGCACCGAGGTCGCCGGTGCCGGCGGTGGCGTCGGCGGGGCCGACCACCCCGGCCTCGAGCAGCGACTGCGCCACGCTGCCGCTCGCGGTGGTCTCCCAGTCCTCGTCCTCCTCGCCCGCCGCGGCGGTGGGCTTTGAGAGCTCGAACCAGTAGAAGCCGTGGCCGCCGAGCGTGAGCATGTACGGCAGGACGCCGATCTGCGGGAACTGCACCCGCCCGGTCAGCTCGACCGGGGTGTAGCCCTCGAAGCGGCGGAGGTCGAGCTCCACCGGCTGCGGGAACCGGGACAGGTTGTTGACGCAGAGCACGACGTCGTCCCCGAACTCGCGCACGAAGGAGAGCACCGTCGGGTTCCGCGAGCCGATCTCGGCGTAGCTGCCGACACCGAAGGTCGGGTGCTGCTTGCGCACCGCGATCATCGTGCGGATCCAGTTCAGCATCGAGTTCGAGTTCCGCAGCTGGGCCTCGACGTTGGTGACCTGGAAGCCGTACTCCGGGTCGGCCACCAGCGGCAGGTGCATCCGCTGCGGGTCGGCGGTGGAGAACCCGCCGTTGCGGTCCGGGGTCCACTGCATCGGGGTGCGGACGCCGTCCCGGTCACCGAGCCAGATGTTGTCGCCCATGCCGATCTCGTCGCCGTAGTACATGACCGGCGAGCCCGGCAGCGACAGCAGCAGGGCGGTGAAGAGCTCGAGGGTGTCGATGTCGTTGTCGAGCAGGGGCGCCAGCCGCCGGCGGATGCCGATGTTGGCCTTCATCCGGGGGTCCTTGGCGTACTCCCCCCACATGTAGTCGCGCTCCTCGTCGGTGACCATCTCCAGGGTCAGCTCGTCGTGGTTGCGCAGGAAGACACCCCACTGGCAGTTGTCGGGGATGTCCGGCGTCTGCGCCATGATCTCCGAGATCGGGAAGCGCTGCTCCCGGCGCACGGCCATGAACAGGCGCGGCATCACCGGGAAGTGGAAGGCCATCTGGCATTCGTCGCCGTCCTCGCCGAAGTACTCGACGACGTCGGCCGGCCACTGGTTCGCCTCGCACAGCAGCACCCGGTCGGGGTACTCGGCGTCGACGACCTTGCGCACCTTCTTGAGGAACTCGTGGGTGCGGGGGAGGTTCTCGCAGTTCGTCCCCTCCTCCTCGAAGAGGTAGGGGACGGCGTCGAGCCGGAAGCCGTCGATGCCCAGGTCCAGCCAGAAGCGCAGGGCGTCGATGATCGCCTCCTGCACCTTCGGGTTCTCGAAGTTCAGGTCGGGCTGGTGGCTGAAGAACCGGTGCCAGAAGTACTGCTTGCGCACCGGGTCGAAGGTCCAGTTCGAGCTCTCGGTGTCGACGAAGATGATCCGGGCGTCGGCGTAGCCGGTGTCGTCGTCGGCCCAGACGTAGAAGTCGCCGTAGGGGCCGTCGGGGTCGCTGCGGCTGGCCTGGAACCAGGGGTGCTGGTCCGAGGTGTGGTTCATGACGAAGTCGATGATCATCCGCATCCCACGGGAGTGGGCTTCGCCGATGAGCTCCTTGAAGTCCTCGATGTCGCCGAACTCCGGCAGCACCGCGGTGTAGTCGCTGACGTCGTAGCCGCCGTCGCGCAGCGGGGAGGCGAAGAAGGGCGGCAGCCAGAGGCAGTCGACACCGAGCCACTGCAGGTAGTCGAGCTTGCCCAGCATGCCGCGCAGGTCACCGATGCCGTCGGCGTTGCTGTCGGCGAAGCCGCGGACGAGCACCTCGTAGAAGACGGCGCGCTTGAACCACTCGGGGTCGCTGCCAGGGGCGGGCAGGCCCGACTGCTCGCCCGCGCCGGGGGTCGTCTGTGCGGGGACGGGGAGGGTCATGAACTCGGTCCTCGTTCGTTGCTGGGGGCGGTGGATCGGTGCGGCGGGTGCGCCGGCCGGGGGCTCGGCCGGCACACCCGCAGCTGTCGAGGACGGGTCAGTGCGGCGGGCGCGAGGCGGACAGGCTGCGGTGGACGGTGAACACGTGCGCCGGCTCCCGGTAGGGGTCCAGCTCGACGTAGTTGGCCTGGCCCCAGTCGTAGTGGGCCCCGGTGATGTCGTCGGTGACCGAGAAGCCGTCCGACCAGTCCAGGCCCAGTGCGGGCATGTCCAGGGCGGTCATCCCGATCTGGGTGTAGGTGCTGTTGAGCGACACCACCACGAGCACGCAGTCGTCGGAACCCGGGTCGGTCTTGGAGAAGCAGAGCAGGTTCGGGTTGTCGATCGGGTGGAAGCGCAGCGTGCGCAGCTGCTGCAGGGCCGGGTGCGCGCGCCGGATCTCGTTCAGCCGGCGCAGGTAGGGCGCCAGGGAGCGACCGGAGGCATCGGCGGCAGCCCAGTCACGGGGGCGCAGCTGGAACTTCTCGGTGTCCAGGTACTCCTCGCTGCCCGGACGGAGGCCGACGTGCTCGAACAGCTCGTACCCGGAGTAGACGCCCCAGGTCGGGCTCATCATCGAGGCCAGCACCGCGCGGATCTTGAACATCGGCGGGCCGCCCACCTGCAGCGTCTCGTGCAGGATGTCCGGGGTGTTCACGAAGAAGTTCGGCCGCATGTAGTGCGCGTTCTCGGCCAGCTCCCGACCGTACTCCTCCAGCTCCCAGCGCTCGGTGCGCCAGGTGAAGTAGGTGTAGCTCTGGGTGAAGCCGATCCGCGCCAGCTGGTGCATCATCGCCGGCCGGGTGAACGCCTCGGCGAGGAAGAGGACATCGGGATCGGTCTTCTTGACCTCCCAGATCAGCCAGTGCCAGAAGTTCAGCGGCTTGGTGTGCGGGTTGTCCACCCGGAACACCCGGACCCCGGCGTCCACCCAGTGCCGCACGACCCGCAGCACCTCGGCGTAGATGCCCTCGGGGTCGTTGTCGAAGTTGATCGGGTAGATGTCCTGGTACTTCTTCGGCGGGTTCTCCGCGTAGGCGATCGTGCCGTCGGGCTTGGTGGTGAACCACTCCGGGTGCGAGGTCACCCAGGGGTGGTCCGGCGCCGCCTGCAGGGCGAGGTCGAGCGCGACCTCCATGCCCAACTCGCGCGTGCGGCCGACGAAGGCCTTGAAGTCGTCGAGGGTGCCGAGCTGGGGGTGGACGGCGTCGTGTCCGCCCTCGTCGCTGCCGATCGCCCACGGTGAGCCGACGTCGTCGGCCTGCGCCACCAGGGTGTTGTTCTTCCCCTTGCGGTTGACCTTGCCGACCGGGTGGATCGGCGGCAGGTACACCACGTCGAAGCCCATCTCGGCGATCGCCGGCAGGCGCTCGGCGGCCTGGGCGAACGTCCCGTGCGTCGGGGTGCCACCGACGACGGGGCCCTCCGAGCGGGGGAAGAACTCGTACCAGGAGCCGTACAGCGCACGCGACCGGTCGACCCACAGCTCGTGCCGCTGCGACCCGGTGACCAGCCGGCGCACCGGGTGGTCGTGCAGCACCTGCTGCAGGGCGGGGGAGAGGGCGGGGGCGATCCGCGCGGTCAGCTCCAGCGACCCGTCCCGCAGCGCGGTGGCCGCACCGGTGAGCGCCTCGCGGTGCTCCTCGGGGGCCGCAGCGGCCACCTCCTCGAACAGCCGGGCGCCGGACTCCAGGTCGTTGGCCAGCTCCTCGGGACCCTGGCCGGCCTCGACCTTCACCTCGACGTCGTGGTGCCAGGTGCTCAGCGGGTCGTCCCAGGCCTCGACCTGGTAGGTCCAGAGACCCTCGCGGTCGGGCACGACCGTGGCGGTCCAGCGGTCGGGCTCGGGCCCGAACTTCGTCATCCGGAGCAGCGGGGCCGCCGAGGGTTCCTCGCCCGGAGGCGTGAAGACCACGTTGGCGGCCACGGCGTCGTGGCCCTCGCGGAAGACGGTGGCGGTGATCGGCAGGTGTTCACCGACCACGGCGCGGGTCGAGAACGACCCGCAGGACACGACGGGGGCGACATCGGAGATGCCGAGGCGGAGGTCAGCGCGGCCAGTCATCGGGGCAACGCTATCCAGAAGCCCTGTCCCGCACACGTCGGCGGGGGACCGGCTCAACCGGGAGGGGGAGAGGCGGGAGGGGCAGGAGTGGTCCCGGAGGGGTGCGGATCGATGGTCGCCCCACCTCGGACGTGAGCGCCGTCACGCTAGGGTCCCGGACGTGCGAGCCCTCCGCAGACTCACCGTCCGCGCCTCCCTCCCCGAGGCACTGATGCCGCTGTCGCAGCTGGTCACCAACCTGCGCTGGTCCTGGCACCCCGAGACCCGCGACCTCTTCGAGGCGCTGGACCCGGAGCTGTGGGCGAGCTGCGGTGGTGACCCGGTCAGGGTCCTCGGCGAGGTCAGCGCCGAGCGGCTGGCCGCGCTGGCCGACGACCCGGCCTTCCTGCAGCGGCTGACGGCGGTCGCGGACGACCTCCGCGAGTACCTCGACGCTCCGCACTGGTACCAGTCCCTGGGCGACGAGGCGCCGGCCACCATTGCCTACTTCTCCGCCGAGTTCGGCATCACCGAGGTGCTGCCGCAGTACTCCGGCGGGCTGGGGATCCTGGCCGGTGACCACCTCAAGGCCGCCTCGGACCTCGGCGTCCCGCTGATCGGGGTGGGCCTGCTCTACCGGTCGGGCTACTTCTCCCAGGGCCTGTCCGCCGACGGCTGGCAGCTGGAGCACTACCCGGCGCTCGACCCGCACGGCCTGCCGCTGAAGTTGGTCCGGGACGCCGACCGCAACGCCGTGGTGATCGCCGTGCCGCTGCCGGAGGGGCGCACGCTGTACGCCCACGTGTACCGGGCCCAGGTCGGTCGGGTGTCGCTGCTGCTGCTGGACAGCGACATCGAGGAGAACAGCCCGGCCGAGCGCGGGGTCACCGACCGGCTCTACGGCGGCGGCGAGGACCACCGGCTCCGCCAGGAGATGCTGCTGGGCATCGGCGGGGTGCGGGCGCTGCGCGCCTTCTGCTCGCTGACCGGCACCCCGCCGCCGGAGGTCTTCCACGCCAACGAGGGCCACGCCGGCTTCCAGGGCGTCGAGCGGATCCGGGAGCTCACCGAGTCCCACGGCCTGTCCTTCCCCGAGGCGCTGCAGGCGGTGCGGGGCGGCACGGTGTTCACCACCCACACCCCGGTGCCGGCGGGCATCGACCGCTTCCCGAAGGCGCTGATCGAGCGCTACTTCGCCGGCTTCGGCGTCCCGCTCGACCAGCTGCTCCCGCTGGGCGCCGAGGAGGACCCGAGCAAGTTCAACATGGCCCACATGGGGCTGCGGCTGGGGCAGCGGGCCAACGGGGTGAGCGAGCTGCACGGCCACGTCAGCCGGGACATGTTCGGCCCGCTGTGGCCGGGCTTCGACCCCGACGACGTCCCGATCGGGTCGATCACCAACGGGGTGCACGCCCCGACCTGGACCGCCCGCGAGCTGGTGGAGCTGGGCACCCAGACCACCAGCCAGGGCGACCCGCTCGAGGTGGACGGCGACGTGCACTTCGACGGCGTCGACCGGATCCCCGCCGCGGAGCTGTGGCGCACCCGCCGGCTGCTGCGCGGCCGGCTGGTCGAGGAGGTGCGCCGCCGGGTGCGCGCCACGGCGTTGTCCCGCGGGGCGGCGGAGGCCGAGCTCGGCTGGACCGAGACCGCGTTCGACCCCGACGTGCTGACCATCGGCTTCGCCCGCCGGGTGCCCTCCTACAAGCGGCTCACGCTGATGCTGCGCGACCCCGCCCGGCTCAAGGCGCTGCTGCTGGACGACGAGCGGCCGGTCCAGCTGGTCATCGCCGGCAAGAGCCACCCGGCCGACGACGGCGGCAAGCAGCTGATCCAGCAGATGGTGAAGTTCGCCGACGACCCGGAGATCCGGCACCGGATCGCCTTCCTGCCCAACTACGACATCGGCATGGCCCGCTACCTGTACTGGGGCTGCGACGTCTGGCTGAACAACCCGCTGCGGCCGCTGGAGGCCTGTGGCACGTCGGGGATGAAGTCCGCGCTCAACGGCGGGCTCAACCTCTCCATCCGCGACGGGTGGTGGGACGAGTGGTTCGACGGCCAGAACGGCTGGGCGATCCCGACCGCCGACGGCGTCGAGGACCCGGAGCGACGGGACGACGTCGAGGCGCAGGCGATCTACGAGCTCCTCGACCGGCAGGTGGTCCCGCGCTTCTACGAGGTCGACGCCGAGGGCCTCCCCACCCGCTGGGTGGAGATGGTCCGCGACACGCTGCGGGAGACCGGCCCGAAGGTGCTGGCCACCCGGATGGTGCGGGACTACGTGCAGCGGCTCTACGTGCCGGCTGCGGGGGCCGCCCGCTCGATGGCCGCCGGCGGCTACGAGCCGGCCCGCGCCGAGGCGGCCTGGCGGGCGAAGCTGCTGGAGCACTGGCACGGTGTCCGGGTGGCCCACGTGGAGGCGACCGGGGTGGGGGAGACCCCGGAGATCGGTGGCGGCATCGACCTGCGGGCCGAGGTGGAGCTGCCCGGGCTCGTCCCGTCCGACGTGCTGGTCGAGGCGGCCTACGGCCGGGTCGACGACGCCGACGGCCTGCACCAGATCACCACGTTGGAGCTGCGGCACGACGGCGCGGAGGGCTCGCGGCACTGGTTCACCGGCACCGTGCCGCTGACCCGCACCGGCGCGTTCGGCTACACCGTCCGCGTGCTCCCGCACTCGGCACACCTGGTGGTCCCCGCAGAGCTCGGCGTCGTCGTCAACGCCTGAGGAGGGGCACCCGGTGGTCACCTGCCCCCGGTCGGTGTCCACACGGATGCGACGGGTGTGGCGGCTGGTGCAGGTCGTGCGCAATGGACCGACGTCCCGGCGAGCCACGCGCCCGAGCGGCACGGGATCCTCGTGCGGTCATTAGGCTGGCCGTCATGCCCGACCGCTGTGAGGTCCTCCCCGGAGACTCTGTCGTCGCCCGCCATGGCGGTGGTCTGCTGTGGGTCGATGCCCCCGGGTCACCGGCGCTGGTGGCAGCCCTGCACGCCTGCCTGGGGGTCTCCGGCCCCGGGGCCGAGCGCGTGCTCGGCGCCGTCGCCGGTCAGGTGTCCCGGCTCGCCGACGGGCCGGCGTCCTTCGCCCTCGTGCTCGCCGACACCTCCGGCGGCAGCGGCGCCGGCGTCGCGCTCTGGTCGGGCAAGGGCCAGCCGGCCGTGGACGGCGTCCCGGTCTCCGGTTCGGCGGTCGACGGCTGCACGCTGGCCTCCGGGTTCGCGCTCGGGCAGACCCTCTACGTCGGCCCGGGCCAGCCCGCCGCGGCCATGCCCCCGGGTGTCGCGCTCGACCTCGTCGAGGGGACCGTGCCCGGTTCCGGTGCCCTGCTGCAGCTGGCGGCGCCCGCCTCGCCGTCCGTCGCCGTCCCGCCGGCCACCTCGCTGCCCACCGGCGAGTCCTTCACCGCCGGCTCCGACGCCGGCTTCGGCAACTCGGGTCGGATCGCCAGTCAGCCGGTCGGTCAGGGCGGGGAGCAGACCGCCTTCTGGCGGCCCGAGCCCCCGGCCGCGCCGGTGCTGCGCTTCGACGACGGCCTGGTCGTCAACGTCGACGAGGACCTGGTCCTCGGTCGTCGTCCCGACGGCCACGACCTGGTGACCACCGGCAACGCCCGGCCGGTGCCGATCGCCGACACCCAGAACGTGCTCTCCTCGGCTCACGCGGCCATCCAGCGCGCCGGTCGGGAGGTCTCCCTGACCGACCTGGGCTCGCTCAACGGCACCCACGTCGCCGGCCCGGAGGCCACCGAGTGGACCCAGCTGGAGCCCGGCGTGCCGCACCCGCTGGCTGACGGTGACCGGCTGCTGCTCGGCTGGACCGTCATCACCTTCGAGCAGGCCGCGGAGTAGCTCCGACTACGACGACACGGCCCCGTTCCCATGAGGGACGGGGCCGTGTCGCGTTCTCGAGCGGCCGGGGACGAGGTCGGCGGTCGAGCCCGTAGCCGGCTACGCCTGGGGATCGTGAGGAGTGGGGCCCGGAGGGTCCCGCGACCGAGCGACGAAGCGGCTCCGCCCAGCGGGGGACGTCCCCTGGCTGCGGTGCGGCCCGTCAGGGTCGCCAGGTCATCGCGTCAGGCATGGCGGACCACCCGCATCGCCCAGACGGAATGGCCGGGCAGCTGGGCGGGGCCCGGCGGCAGCGCGGTCGGCTGCGGCGGAGTGCCGGTCGGGTACTCGGTGGCCAGCACCAGCTCGTAGCCGTCACCCCAGGGCGCTCCCGGGAGGACGACGTCGATCGGGTCGGCGCCGGCGTGCAGCCAGACCAGCCACGAGTCGTCGAGCACCGGCCGCCCCCGCTCGTCGCGGTGCCGCATGCCCCGGCCGTCGAGGTACATCCCGAGGGTCTGCAGGCCGGTGTCGAACCAGTCGCTGCTGGTGAGCTGGTGCCCGCCGGGGGCGAACCAGGCCAGGTCCCGGGTGCCGCCGGTGCCGGCGATCTCGGTGCCCTCGAAGAAGGCCTCCTGCCGCAGCACGGGGGAGCGGCGCCGCAGCCCGACCAGGGTGGACACGAAGCTCCACAGGTCGGGGTCGATGGCGCCCCAGTCGAGCCAGGAGACCTCGTTGTCCTGGCAGTAGGCGTTGTTGTTGCCGCCCTGGGTGCGCCCCAGCTCGTCACCGGCGGTCAGCATCGGCACCCCGGTCGACAGCAGCAGCGTGGCCAGGTGGTTGCGCACCTGCCGGGCCCGCAGCTCGCGCACCGCGGGGTCGTCGGTCGGGCCCTCGACGCCGCAGTTCCAGTTGCGGTTGTGGCCCTCGCCGTCCCGGTTCTCCTCGCCGTTGGCCTCGTTCCGCTTCCGCTCGTAGGTGACGAGGTCGGCCAGGGTGAACCCGTCGTGGGCGGTCACGAAGTTGACCGAGGCGAAGGGGCGCCGGCCGTCGGAGCGGTACAGGTCGGAGGAGCCGGTGAGCCGGTAGGCCAGGTCGCGCACCCCCACTCGTGCGCCGGACCAGACGTCGCGCACGGTGTCCCGGTACTTGCCGTTCCACTCCGTCCAGGGCGGCGGGAAGTTGCCGACCTGGTAGCCGCCCTCGCCGACGTCCCACGGCTCGGCGATCAGCTTCACCGTGCTGACCACCGGGTCCTGGTGCACGACGTCGAAGAAGGCCGACAGCCGGTCGACGTCGTGCATCGACCGGGCCAGGGCGGAGGCGAGGTCGAACCGGAAGCCGTCGACGTGCATCTCGGTGACCCAGTAGCGCAGCGAGTCCATCAGCAGCGCCAGCACTGGGGGACGGCGGACGTCGAGCGTGTTCCCGCAGCCGGTGTAGTCGGTGTAGCGCGACGGGTCGTCGCTGTCGGGGCCGCCCAGCCGGTAGTAGCCGCCGTTGTCGATGCCGCGGAAGGACAGGGTCGGTCCGGTGTGGTCGCCCTCGGCGGTGTGGTTGTAGACCACGTCCAGGATCACCTCGATGCCCGCGGCGTGCATCGCCTTGACCATCGCCTTGAACTCGGTGACCTGCTCACCGCCCGTGCCCGCCGAGCTGTAGGCCGCGTGCGGGGCGAAGTAGCCGAGCGTGTTGTAGCCCCAGTGGTTGGTCAGCCCGCGGCGGAGCAGGTGCGGCTCGCTGACGAAGTGGTGCACCGGCAGCAGTTCGACCGCGGTCACCCCGAGGGACAGCAGGTGCTCGATGAACGCCGGGTGGGCCAGGCCCGCGTAGGTGCCGCGCAGCGCCGGGGGGACGTCGGGGTGGCTCATCGTGGCGCCCTTGACGTGCACCTCGTAGATGACCGTGTCGCTCCACGAGGTGCGCAGCACGTGGTCGCCGTCCCAGGGGAACGAGTCGTGGATGACCACCCCGCGGGGCACGAACGGCGCCGAGTCGGTGGGGTCGGCGGCGAACGGGTCGGCCGGGGACCAGCCGAAGAGGGCGTCGTCCAGGACGAGCTCGCCGTCCACGGCCCGGGCGTAGGGGTCCAGCAGCAGCTTCGCCGGGTTGTACCGGGCGCCGGAGGCGGGGTCGTGCGGGCCGTGCACCCGGTAGCCGTAGCGCTGGCCGGGGCCCACGCCCGGCAGCCGGCCGTGCCACACCTGGTGGGTGGTCTCCTGCAGCCGCTGCCGGTGCTCGGTGCCGTCGGGGTCGAACAGGCACAGGTCGACCGCGGACGCGCCGGCCGACCACAGGGCGAAGTTGGTGCTCGTGCCGTCCCAGTGGGCGCCCAGCGGCGCCGCCGAACCGGGCCACACCTCGACCGGTCGGTCACTCGTCCATGCGGTCACCCCGGCATCGTGCCCGACGACGGGCCCGCACCCGGTGACCACGACGCGCGGCGGGTTGGTTGGATGGCAGGTGTGTGGACTGAGCCGGTCGTCGAGATCCGCGGAGTGGACGTCGTCCGGGGCCAGGCGCACCTGTTGCGCGCGGTCGACTGGACCGTCCGGCCCGACGAGCGCTGGGTGCTGCTGGGCCCCAACGGGGCGGGGAAGACGACGCTGCTGCAGCTGGTCGGCGCGCAGCTGCACCCCACCCGCGGGGAGGTGGGGATCCTCGGCGAGACCCTCGGCGCGGTCGACGTCTTCGAGCTGCGCCCGCGGATCGGGCTGACCAGCGCGGCGCTGGCGCAGCGGATCGACCCGGGCGAGCGGGTCGGCGACGTCGTGGTGAGCGCCGGGTACGCCGTCGTCGGCCGCTGGCGGGAGCGCTACGACGTGCACGACCTGACCCGCGCGGCGCTGCTGATGCAGCAGTGGGGCGTGGCCCGGATGGCGCACCGCCCCTTCGGCACGCTGTCGGAGGGGGAGCGCAAGCGCACCCAGATCGCCCGCGCACTGATGACCGACCCGGAGCTGCTGCTGCTCGACGAGCCCGGCGCCGGGCTGGACCTGGGCGGCCGTGAGGATCTGGTCACCCGGCTGTCGGACCTGGCCCGCGACCCGAACGCGCCTGCCCAGGTGCTGGTCACCCACCACGTCGAGGAGATCCCGCCGGGGTACACCCACGCGCTGCTGCTGCGCGGTGGTGAGGTGGTCGGCTCCGGCCCGGTGGACGACGTGCTCACGGCGCCGCTGTTGTCGGACGCGTTCGGGCTGCCGCTGGAGGTCCAGCGCGAGAACGGGCGGTTCAGCGCGCGCCGCGCCACCTAGGGTCTGACCCACCACCGATCCCGGACACCGACGTCCCGCAGCACACGGAGGCCCGCATGGCAGCGCCCGAGTTCGTCACCCTCCAGGTCGAGGACGGCGTCGGCACCATCCGGCTCGACCGGCCGAAGATGAACGCGATCGACGAGCAGCTGCACTGGGAGGTGCGGGCCGCGGCGCTGGAGGCCGGCAAGGACGCCGAGGTGCGGGCCGTCGTCCTCTACGGCGGGGAGCGGGTGTTCGCCGCCGGGGCCGACATCAAGGCGATGTCCCAGCTGACCGGGGCGAGCATGGTCGCCTGGGGCCGGGAGCTGACCGCCTCGTTCACCACGGTCGCCCACATCCCGAAGCCGGTGATCGCCGCGATCACCGGCTACGCCCTCGGCGGCGGCTACGAGCTGGCGCTGTGCGCCGACTTCCGGATCATGGGCCGCGACGCGAAGGTGGGGCAGCCGGAGATCCAGCTCGGGGTGATCCCGGGCGCCGGCGGCACCCAGCGGCTGGCCCGGCTGGTCGGCCCCGCCAAGGCCAAGGACCTGGTGTTCACCGGCCGGCACGTGGGCGCCGAGGAGGCGCTGGAGATGGGGCTGGCCGACGCCGTCGTGCCCGACGACGAGGTCTACGCGACCGCCGTGGCGATGGCCCGGAAGTTCGCCGCCGGTCCGCCGCTGGCGCTGGCCGCGGCGAAGCGGGCCATCGACGAGGGCGTGGACGGCACCCTGGCGGCCGGGCTGGAGCTGGAGAGCCGGCTGTTCGCCGAGCTGTTCGACACTGAGGACCAGGCGACCGGGATGCGCTCGTTCCTGGAGAGCGGCCCGGGCAAGGCGACGTTCACCGGCCGCTGAGCACCCGGCGCCGCCGGGGACGGGCATGCGGGACCATGCCCGGGTGACCGCCGTGCGCCCCACCGACGTCGACCGCTCCGACCCCAGCGGACGGGCCTGGGTCGAGCGGGCCGTCGCGCTGGTCGAGGCCGACGCGCACCGGTCCGCCGACACCCACCTGCTGGTCTACCCGCTGCCGCCCGAGTGGGGCATCGACCTGTACCTGAAGGACGAGTCGACGCACCCCACCGGCAGCCTCAAGCACCGGCTGGCGCGCTCGCTGTTCCTCTACGCGCTGTGCTCGGGGCAGCTGCACGAGGGCAGCACCGTGGTGGAGTCCTCCAGCGGGTCGACGGCGGTCAGCGAGGCCTACTTCGCCCGGATGCTCGGCCTGCCGTTCGTCGCGGTGATGCCGGCGACGACCAGCGCCGAGAAGATCGCCCTGATCGAGTTCCACGGGGGCCGCTGCCACCTGGTGGCCGACGCCGGCACGGTCTATGACGAGGCCCGGCGGATCGCCGCGGAGACCGGCGGGCACTACCTCGACCAGTTCACCAACGCCGAGCGGGCCACCGACTGGCGCGGGAACAACAACATCGCCGAGTCGGTCTTCGAGCAGCTGAGCCGGGAGCGGCACCCGGTGCCGGAGTGGGTCGTCGTCGGCGCCGGCACCGGCGGCACCAGCGCCACGATCGGCCGGTACGTCCGGTACCGCCGGCTGCCCACCCGGCTGGCCGTCGTCGACCCGGAGGGCTCGGCGTTCTTCCCCGGCTGGCGGGACGCCGATCCGGCCACCACCGGACGTGGCTCGCGGATCGAGGGCATCGGCCGGCCCCGGGTGGAGCCCTCGTTCGTCCCGACCATCGTCGACCGGATGGTGTGCGTGCCCGACGCCGCCTCGCTGGCCGCCATGCGCCACCTGCAGCAGGTGACCGGGCGCCGGGCCGGCGGGTCGACCGGCACCAACCTGTGGGGCGCTTTCGGGCTCATCGCCGAGATGCTCGCCGCCGGCCGCACGGGCAGCGTGGTCACGCTGTTGTGCGACGGCGGGGAGCGCTACGCCTGCACCTACTACGACGACGCCTGGGTGACGGCGCAGGGTCTGGACCTCGCACCGCACACCGCCGTCCTCGAGCACTTCGCCCGCACAGGGGAGTGGAGAGCCGCCGGTGAGCCGGGTCACTCAACCCCGCCCTCCCCGTCGGGTGTTACCCGCAAGTAGCCTCGATGATCGGCACGAGGCGGGCTTCGCCCGCGCCCACCCGAACCACCGCGGAGGTTGGTCTGACGATGAACATCGTCGTTCTGGTCAAGCAGGTCCCCGACTCCGGCAGCGAGCGGAAGCTGGACCCGTCGGACAACACCGTCGCGCGGGCCACCGCCGACAACGTGATCAACGAGATGGACGAGTACGCCATCGAGGAGGCGCTCACCGTCAAGGAGGCGCAGGGCGGTGAGGTCACGGTGCTCACCGTCGGCCCCGACACCGCCACCGACGCCATCCGCAAGGCCCTGTCGATGGGCGCGGACAAGGCCGTGCACGTCAGCGACCCGGCGATCCACGGCTCCTGCGCCGTGCAGACCAGCGCCGTCATCGCCGCCGCGCTGTCGCAGCTGGAGTACGACCTGGTGCTGTGCGGCGCCGAGTCCACCGACGGTCAGGTGTCGGTGATGCCGGCGCTGCTGTCGGAGCGGCTGGGCATTCCGCAGCTGTCCGGCGCCCGCAAGCTCACGATCGAGGGCTCGATGGCCAAGATCGAGCGGCAGACCGACGGCGGTTACTGGGAGGTCGAGGCGCCGCTGCCGGCGATCGTCTCCACCTGGGACACGATCAACGAGCCGCGCTACCCCTCCTTCAAGGGGATCATGGCCGCCAAAAAGAAGCCGGTGGAGACCAAGACCCTCGCCGACCTGGGCATCGACGCGTCGACCGTGGGCCTGGCCACCGCCACCAGCAAGGTCGTCGACTTCGCCGGCCGCCCGCCCAAGGGCGAGGGCGTGAAGGTCGCCGACGAGGGCGACGGTGCCGACAAGCTGGTCGGCTACCTGGCCGCCCAGAAGATCGTCTGACCGGCGCGACTCAGAGCTGAGGAGAGAACAGACATGGCAGAGGTCCTGGTCCTTGCCGAGCTCAACCCCGCCGCCGGTGGGCCCCGCAAGTCGACGCTGGAGGCGCTGACCGCTGCTCGTGCGCTCGGTGAGCCCGCCGCCGTCGTCATCGGTGCCCCCGGCACCGCTGCGGGCATCAAGGACGTGCTGGCCGAGTACGGCGCGGCGAAGGTCTACGTCGCCGAGTCCGACGACGTCGACGCCTACCTGGTGGCCCCCAAGGCCGAGGTGCTGGCACAGCTGGTCGCGGAGAAGTCCCCGGCCGCGGTCGTCATCCCGTCCACCCCGGAGGGCAAGGAGATCGCCGGCCGGCTGGCCATCAAGACCGGCAGCGGCTTCCTGACCGACGTCACCGAGATCGCCGCCGACGGGACCGCCACCCAGGTTGCGTTCGCCGGGGCGACGATCGTGCACTCGCAGGTCACGGTCGGCACCCCGATCTACACCCTGCGCGGCAACTCGGTCACCCCCGAGCCGGCCCCGGCCGCAGGCACCGAGGAAACGGTGCAGGTCGCCGTCTCCGAGGCCGCCAAGCAGACCCGGGTGCTCGACCGGGTCGTGGAGCAGAAGTCCAACCGGCCGGAGCTGACCGAGGCCGCGATCGTCGTCTCCGGCGGTCGCGGGGTGGCGAGTGCGGAGAACTTCTCGGTGATCGAGGGGCTGGCCGACTCCCTCGGGGGCGCCGTCGGTGCCTCTCGCGCCGCCGTCGACTCCGGCTTCTACCCGCACTCCTTCCAGGTCGGGCAGACCGGCAAGACGGTGTCGCCGCAGCTGTACATCGCGGTGGGCATCTCCGGGGCGATCCAGCACCGGGCCGGCATGCAGACCTCGAAGACCATCGTCGCGGTCAACAAGGACCCCGAGGCGCCGATCTTCGAGCTGGCCGACTTCGGCGTGGTGGGCGACCTGTTCACCGTCGTCCCGGCGGCCACCGAGCAGATCAGCGCCCGCAAGTAGCACCGAGGGCCCTCCTGCGCTCCCTCGGTGGGCTGCAGGAGGGGTGATCGAGCACGTCGCGTCGGGCGCCGGCCTCCGGGTCGGCGCTCGACGCACGTCGCAGCCACAGGCACGAGGAGGCGGAGGAGCCGTGCGCACTCCCACCAGTCGGACACGACCGGGTTGCCCCCGGCGCCCGGCGCCTACGCTTGCTGTGCCATGACCTACCTCGACCACGCGGCCACGACCCCGATGCTGCCGGCCGCGCTCGCGGCCATGACCGAGCAGTTGGCCCGGGTGGGCAACGCCTCCTCCCTGCACGCCAGCGGCCGCGAGGCCCGGCGGGTGGCCGAGCAGTCGCGAGAGCGCCTGGCTGCCGCCCTGGGGGCGCGGCCGTCGGAGGTGCTGTTCACCGGTGGTGGCACCGAGGGCGACAACCTCGCGGTCAAGGGGCTGTACTGGGCCCGCCGCACCGCCGATCAGGGGCGTCGCCGGATCGTGGCCAGCCCGGCCGAGCACCACGCCGTCCTCGACAGCGTCGAGTGGCTGGAGAAGCACGAGGGCGCCGAGGTCACCTGGCTGCGGGTCGAGCCGACCGGCCGGGTCACCACCGACGCGCTGGCCGACGCCCTCGGCGACGGGCGGGACGTCGCGCTGGCCACCGTCATGTGGGCCAACAACGAGATCGGCGCCGTCAGCGACGTGACCGCGCTGGCCGCCGTCGCCCACGAGGTCGGGGTGCCGCTGCACACCGACGCGGTGCAGGCGATCGGACAGTCGCCGCTGGACTTCGCCGCCAGCGGCGTCGACGCCCTGACCATGACCGGGCACAAGGTGGGCGGCCCGATGGGCGCCGGGGCGTTGCTGCTGCGCCGGGACGCCGAGTGCACCCCGCTGCTGCACGGTGGGGGGCAGGAGCGCGACGTCCGGTCCGGCACCCTGGACGTCGCCGCGATCGTCGGGCTGGCCGCGGCGACGCACGCCACGGTCGCGGACCGGGCCGAGCGCACTGCGCGGGTGGCCGCGCTGCGTGACCGGCTGGTCGCCGGGGTGGTCGCCGAGGTGCCCGACGCCCAGCTCAACGGGCCGCCGCTGGACGACGTGGTGGCCGGTGGTCCGGGGCGGCTGCCGGGCAATGCGCACCTGTCCTTCCCCGGTGCGGAGGGCGACGCGCTGCTCATGCTGCTGGACGCCCGGGGCATCGAGTGCTCGACCGGGTCGGCCTGCAGCGCCGGCGTCGCCCGGCCCAGCCACGTGCTGCTGGCCGCCGGCGCCGACCCCGCCCGGGCCCGCAGCTCGCTTCGGTTCAGCCTGGGCCACACCTCGACCGACGCCGACGTCGACGCACTGCTCGAGGTGATCGGCCCGGTCGTCGAGCGGGCCCGCCGGGCCGGGACCGGGCAGCACTGAGATGCGACTGATCGCCGCCATGAGCGGGGGAGTGGACTCCGCGGTCGCCGCCGCGCTGGCCGTCGAGGCGGGACACGAGGTCACCGGTGTGCACCTGGCGCTCTCGCCCGACCGGAAGACGCTGCGCAGCGGTGCCCGAGGGTGCTGCAGCGTCGAGGACTCCCACGACGCCCGGCGGGTCGCCGACGAGCTGGGCATCCCGTTCTACGTCTGGGACCTGGCCGACCGGTTCCGTGAGGACGTCATCGACGACTTCGTCGCCGAGTACGCCGCCGGCCGGACCCCGAACCCCTGCCTGCGCTGCAACGAGAAGATCAAGTTCTCCGCCGTGCTCGACCGGGCCCGGGCGCTGGGCTTCGACGCCGTCGTCACCGGGCACCACGCCCGGCTGGCCGACGGCGAGCTGCGCCGCTCGGTCGACGCCGCGAAGGACCAGTCCTACGTGCTCGGCGTGCTCACCGCCGAGCAGCTGGCCGGCGCCGTCTTCCCGCTCGGCTCGATGACGAAGGAGCGGGTGCGGGAGCTGGCGGCCGAGCGCGGCTACGCGGTCGCCACCAAGCCGGACTCGCACGACATCTGCTTCATCTCCGACGGCGACACCCGCGGCTTCCTCGCCCGCCGGCTCGGTGAGCAGCCCGGCCCGGTCGTCGACGCCGCCACCGGACAGACCGTCGGGACGCACGCCGGCGCGCACGGCTTCACCATCGGCCAGCGTCGGGGGCTCGGCGTGGCCGTCGGTGACCAGCGCCCGCGGTACGTGCTGGGGATCGAGCCGGTCAGCCGCACCGTGACCATCGGCACCGCGGAGCAGGCCGAGGTCGACGAGGTGCGCACCGGCGCCCCCACGTGGACCGGTCCGGTGCCCGACCTGCCGTTCCGGGCGCAGGTCCAGCTGCGCGCCCACGCCGTGCCGGTCGCCTGCGAGGTCTCCCTCGCCGAGGACGGCGGGCTGTGCCTGGTGCTCGGCGAACGACAGCGGGGGGTCGCGCCGGGACAGTCGGCCGTGCTCTACGCCCCCGACGCCGAGCGGGGTGACCTGGTGCTGGGTCAGGGCACGGTGCTGGGCGCGCGGGAACGACCGGAGCCCGTGCTGAGCTGACCGTCCCCGGTGCCGGCGGGACGGCGGGCTACGGTCGGCACGTGACCTCGGCGACGCACCTCCCGGACGACAGCAGTGAGCCGGGCGCCGATGGCGAGGTGCGGTCGGCGCTCCCGGTGTGGGGACCGGCCACCGGCGTCGGGTCCCTGCCCGGCACCGACCCGGTCGAGGCGATGCGGCTGGTCGTCGGCGAGCTGCCGGACCTCCCACACCTGCCCGAGCTGCCCGGCCGCGGCGCCGGGTCGGACCTGATCGGTCGCGCGGCCGCCCTGCTGGTCGACCTCTACGTCGACCTCACCCCGGCCGGCTGGCGGCTGGTCGCCCGTCCGGGCGCCGACCTGCGCCGGGCCAGGGAGGCCCTGGCCCGCGACCTGGACGCCCTCTATGAGGTGGCCGAGCGCTACGTGGGGCCGTTGAAGATCCAGGTGGCGGGTCCGTGGACCCTGGCCGCCGGCCTGGAGCGCAGCCGGGGCGACCGGGCCGTGGTGGACGCCGGGGCGCGCCGTGACCTGGCGCAGTCCCTCGCCGAGGGGATCGCTGCCCACGTCGCCGCCGTCTCCGCCCGGGTGCCGGGGGCCTCGGTCGTCGTGCAGCTGGACGAGCCGTCGGTGCCCGCCGTGCTGCAGGGCGGCCTGCCCACCGTCAGCGGGTTCGGCAAGCTGTCGGCGATCGAGTCGAACGTCGTGGAGGAGCAGCTCACCGGGCTCATCCGCCAGGCGTCGGCGCCGGTCGTGGTGCACTGCTGTGCCCAGCGCGCCCCGCTCGACCTCTTCCGGGCCGCCGGGGCGCAGGGGCTCTCCTTCGACCTGGGCCTGGTCCAGGACCTCGACGCCGTCGGCACCGCCATCGAAGCCGGCACCCACCTGCTCGTGGGCGTCGTCCCCGGCACCGACACCGACCTGGGCCGGCCGAAGGCGACCGCCACCCGCGTGCAGGCCTGGTGGCGGGAGCTGGGCTTCCCGGCCGAGGAGCTGGCCGGCGCGGTGACGCTCACGCCGTCCTGCGGCCTGGCCGGGGCGAGCCAGGCCTACGCACGGACGGCGATGGCGCACGTCCGCGAGGCCGCGAAGTACCTGCTGCCGGAGTGACGCCCCGGTCGAGTTCTGACTGCCGACCTTCTTGACCGGGACGTCGTCCCGCGAGCACACCGCCAGGCGGCGGCATCCCGGGCCTGCGCCGACGTGGCGAGGCGGTCGTCGAGGACCGGCTGGAGAACACGCTCCATGTCGGGTGCGCCAGGCGATGGTGTCGTCCGGGTCGGTGGCGGGTGTGCTGGACCGACCCTGTCAAGGGGCGGCGGCAATCTGTGGACAGGCGTCTGACCTGCATCTTCGTGTTGCTGGAGGTCCTCGACGGCGATAGTATTCGTACACACGTTCGAATACGTCGGGAGGTGTCCGTGAGCGAGTTGATGTCAGCTCTGGACGCCTTGGCGG
>NZ_JAPVBP010000009.1:0-257629 GCF_026968025.1 Modestobacter sp. VKM Ac-2978
AGCAGGACCAGGGCCGCGATCGCGACCCCGACCAGCTCGGTGGCGCTCATGCTGGTGGGGCTCTTCAGCGCCGAGCCACGCATCTCCGCGGTCAGCCCGTCGTCCCGCGCCTGCTCCACCGCCTCCTCCAGCAGGGCGCGCGACTCGTCGGTCACCTCCGCCGAAGGCACCTCATAGCTCACCGACGCGAAGCCGGTCGTCCCGTCGGCGCTGATGCTCGAACCCGCCGAGGGAGGCACCACCCGAGACACCTGCGGGCTCTCGGCGGCAGTGGCCAGCGCCGCCTCGACCGCCGCCTGGTTCGCCGGCTCCTCCAGCGACCCACCGTCAGGAGCGACGAAGACAAGCGTCGCCGACGCGCTGTCCGAAGGCGTGTCCGGGAAACGCTCCGCGAGGAGGTCGAACGCCTCCTGCGACTCG
Organism: Modestobacter sp. VKM Ac-2978; assembly: GCF_026968025.1. NCBI lineage: Bacteria > Bacillati > Actinomycetota > Actinomycetes > Geodermatophilales > Geodermatophilaceae > Modestobacter > Modestobacter sp. VKM Ac-2978. Next base: position 421 of record NZ_JAPVBP010000009.1, read on the forward strand.
ATGCCCGGAATCGTCGCCCGGGTGTTCACCGGACCCTCGGACGTCACGGCAGCCGCCACCGCCCCAGCCAGGACCAGCAGCCAGACCACAGCGACCGACCACCGCCGGCGGAAGGCGAAACGCCCAAGACGATCAAGCAGACCTGCCATGTCGGTACACCCCAGTTGTCGTGGTGGTTGTCCCGTGCAGCGTTTCGTCCAGGCGGGGGTCCCGTCGTCGTGCAGAGGCAGGCTCTGTGTACGTAGATCGCAGTACCCGACCCCTCGTGCCAGGGTGGCGGCGTGGCTCGCGTGCTGAGGGTGTCCGGACCGCTCGACTTCGCCGCGATCCGGGCGGAGGCCGGGGTGCCCGACGAGTTCCCGGCCGACGTGCTGGCCGAAGCGGACCGGGTCGCCGCCGACCTACCGCTGCCCGACCACGACGCCACTGACCTGCCGCTGGTGACCATCGACCCGGCCGGCGCCCGCGACCTGGACCAGGCCGTGCACCTGGCCCGCACCGCGAGCGGCTACCGGGTGTCCTACGCGATCGCCGACGTCGGCGCCTTCGTGCCGCTCGGCAGCGCCATCGACGTCGAGGCCCGGCGCCGCGGGCAGACCGTCTACTCCCCCGACGGCCGGACGCCGCTGCACCCGCCGCAGCTGTCCGAGCGAGCGGCCAGCCTGCTGCCCGGCCAGCTCCGGCCGGCTGCGCTGTGGACCATCGACCTGGACGCCGACGGCGAGGTCACCGCCGTGGACCTGCGCCGCGCCCGGGTGCGCAGCCGGGCCCAGCTGGACTACGAGTCGGTGGGCGCGCAGGTGCCCGCGGAACTGGAACTGCTGCCCGAGATCGGCCGGCTGCTGCAGGCCCGTGCCCGCGACCGGGGTGCGATCGAGCTGGGCACGCCGTCCCAGGAGGTGGAGCCCGGACCCGACGGCGGCTGGACGATCGCCTTCCGCGGCCAGTCCGACGTCGAGGGGTGGAACGCGCAGATCTCGCTGCTCACCGGACGGTGTGCGGCCCGGCTGATGCTGGACGGCGGGGTGGGGGTGCTGCGCACGCTGCCGCCGGCCGACCCGGGCGCGGTCGACACGCTCCGCCGGCTCGCTCCCGGGCTCGGCGTCGACTGGCCGGACGGCGCCGGTCCCGGTGACGTCATCGCCGGCCTGGACCCGTCGCGACCTCGGCACGCGGCCTTCCTGGACGCCGCTGCCTCACTGCTGCGCGGCGCGGCCTACACCGCGTTCGACGGTCCGCCGCCCGCCCAGCCCGGACACGGTGGCGTCGGCGCGCCCTACGCGCACGTGACCGCGCCGCTGCGCCGGCTGGTCGACCGGTTCGGCACCGAGGTCTGCCTGGCGCTGGCTGCTGGTGAGCAGCCCTCCGCCGAGCTGCGCGCCGCACTGCCGGAGCTGCCCGGGCTGATGGCCGCCTCGGACCGGCGTACGCGCGAGGTCGAGCGCGCCGTCATCGACCTCGTCGAGGCCACGGTGCTGGCCGGCCGGGTCGGTGAGGTGTTCGACGCCGTCGTGCTCGACGCGGACGAGAAACGGTCCACCGTGGTGCTCAGCGACCTAGCCGTGCAGGCCCGCTGTGATGGTCGGTTGACCCCGGGCGCGCGGGTCAGCGTCCGGCTCGTGACCGCAGACCCGGCCACCCGCACCGTGCGGTTCGCGGCCACTGGAAACGGACCGATCATCGGACATCGCCGGGGACAGAAGGGCTGCTCACAGTCCTAGGTGGGCGACAGACGTGGCCAGAACAAGTTCAGACCAGGTCTTCGAACGAAGAGCCCGGTCCGAGAGGTAAAAGCTGAGGTGACCCTCTCACTGCCAGGCCGTCATGATCGCGTTCATGGCGGTGCGCCACATTTCCGTAAGCCGGGTGATCAGCGGACACCAGGACTGCAACCAGGACTGCAACCAGGACTGCAACCAGGACTGCAACCATTGATGTCGACCAGCCCCTTCGTTTACACGGCGCAGAGCGTTCTCCCCTGCCCCCCCGCCGAGCAATTCAAGGGCCCACTTTCGTGCACCTCGAGCGGCGAAAAGTTGATGGCGGACTCTCGCGCACCAGTGCCCGTCCGGTGCGCTACTCGCCCTGACCGCCAAGACCGAGTCGACCTTCGCCTGCACCCGAGGATCGGGTCGCGACAGGCTTGTGCGGCGCACTCCACAGCGGCCACAGCCGCGCCAGGGATGGGTATGGCAGGGCTATGCCGACCGCGAAGATCGATTCGCCGACGCGTCGCCAACGCATGCTTTCAGCTCGGCGATGAGGTCCGAGGCGTCGCCAGGAGCTTGCGCCACCTCTGCGAACTCAAAGGGCGCCGAAACTGCCATGTCCTGGAGACAGGCTGCGAACCGCTTATCGCTCGTCAGGAACAGGTCACACTGCACCAGGTAGCTTGCGTGCTGAGCATCACGGGGGCTGCTGCTGGTGACCTTGGCGAGCACCTGTTGCCGCTGCGCGGTGTTGGTGAGCCAGTGGTGCGGCACGTCGGCGGCCTTGATCTCACTTATCCAGAACCGAGCCCAGGCGCGGTCGGTGATGCGCGACGGATCAAGGTAGGTGACCAGCCAGTCGGCGAGCGTGCGGTAGGTCCCGCTCGCAAGCTCGCCCTGCGCCGCTTCCGCGAGGGCCAAGCTGAAGATCCCGTGGCCCTCGGACCGCCAGGCTGCTAGCCCGGGCTCCGGCGGCCACAGCTCCCGCAACCAACCAGGGCTGGTCGGGGCAGGTGAGTACCAGTCGGCGGACGTCTCACCGGCGTCTCGGGCCACTTGGTGATTCTCGCGCTGTACCGCATAGACGGCGTCAGCGTCCGCCGTCGGCAACGCCCGCACCTGCTTCACCACAGCCGGCCAATTCTGTCGCGCCTCTTGCCAGAACTGGACCGTCCAGTAGCGATGCAGTTGCTTCCACCGCGCGACATCGGGGTCCGCCCGAAGCCAGCCCGGATGCAGTCGCCGCACCTGCGTGATGACGTCCTGACAGGCCAGCTCCGCCTCGGTCGGAAGCGTCCGGCGGGGACCGGCCAGCATGGCGCGAACGTCCCGACCTGATGCGACGACATTTCCCGACCGGGCCAGTTCAAGGAGGACGCTGGGCGCCAGCACCACCTCAACGCCAGCCTCTGCCATGGCGGCATAGAAGGCCGGCCCACCGTCGATCCGGCCGAGCATCGACCAGACGTTGGTGTCGAGCAGCAGCCGCGGACGGGCCGCGCCCTCTGCTGTCGTCATTCGGTGCACCGCACCACGATGGCGACTCACGGGCGGGAGGTTGCCAGTCGCGGGTTCAGGGTTACCCCACCGGGGGGGGGCGACACGGCGTGCACTAGGCCGAACGAACTTGCCGACTGGGTCGTCTACCGCTCATCGTGCGACCGCCAGAGGTACGCCGACTTGAGGCCGGCCAGCGTCCGCCAGCCGATGCACGCGCCGACATCACTAAAGGCGTCGCCCATCCGTGCGATGACCGCCTCTGCCATGCCCGCAGTCATATGGGCCGCCTCGTTGCCAGCGTGGATGCCGCTGGCACCTAGCCGCTCGCGGGCCCGCGCGTCGTCATGGACGAGGTAGTTGCGCTAGCTACTCAGCCAGCGCAGCGTACGGACCGTCGCGGCATCCATGTCACGAGTAGCCGGACCGAAGATGGCTTTGGGTGCTGCCAGCTTCCTTCTCCTTATCCTCGTGGGAAAGCAATCTGGCAGAACGGAGCCTCGCTGTCGCGGCAGCGCGGCTCAGCCGCATTGGCTCACCGATCTTGCCGACCGGTTGTGCCGTCCAAGCGGCCCAATTTCGGGCCCGCTGTCCCAAGGGCGCGCGAACCCCTCGCATGGTCAGCGCCGCCCATGACCTGTGTCGGTGGTGCAGCGGGCCGGAACATGTCGGTGGTGGGGCCTACCGTCACCCAGCATGAACCGGCGCCCGACCGAGCTGGCCAGGGCGTGGCCGACACGAGGAGTAGACGTGCCCAACGCCACCCGCCGCATCCAGCCCGACACCCTGCCCCTGTTCGAGTTGGAGAGGGCGCCTGTCCCGACGGCTCCGGCCAAGCTGACCACCGAACACCGCCGTCCCGTCCCGGTAGACCACACGTGCGACGGCACCAACCTGTCCACCTGCGACTGCACGAAGGCCCGCGCCCGGCAACGTGTCCGGGAGCGACGACGGGAGCGCACGGAGGAGCGCCGCCGAAACAGGGAGAACGTCACCACTCTGGTGGACAAGCCGCTCCCGGTTCCGCTCACGGTCAAGATGGACCCGCTGGTGCACACCTGCGACGGCACCGGGAGCCTGCGGACGTGCGAGTGCGCCAGGACGTGGATGCGGGAGTATCAACGGCGGCGCCGCCGGAACTCTGGGCTATCGGTGGAGGTCAACCGGCGGGCCAACCTCTGGCGTATGTACCGGATCACCCCGGAGGAGGTAGAGGCCCTCTATGTAACCCAGGGCGGTCGCTGCGCGATCTGCGGCCGCCACGAGAACGAGGTCATGCAGTATGTGGGTGGACGCCCCCGCCTGGACGGCACCCCGGCGGCCAAGCGCGGCCTGGTCGTGGATCACTGCCACCGCGGCGGCCAGGTGCGCGCGCTGCTCTGCTCGCCCTGCAACGCCGGCGTTGGAAGCTTTGGCGAAGACGCCGACCGGCTACGAGCCGCTGCAGACTGGCTCGACAAGATTAATGCCGAAAGTCCGTCTGGCCTAGGTTTTTGGCCGCCCCAGATTGGCCAGCCGGTGGACGGCGGCCACTGACCGACACTGCCGAAGACTCGGGCGACAAATCTCGCCGTGGGCTGCCAACAGCGCGCCGGTATTAGTCTCCTGCCGGTCATCGTAGTCCGGGGTGCCGGTTCCGCAGCGCTTGGCGACTGCGGTGTCGTCACCTGCGTGCGGGCAACCAGCCGGCGGACAGGCCTAGCGGCCACCCCGCAAGCTGCGTCGCCAGCAGGCCGCCCAGCTCGCCACCGTCACAGAATACGACCGCTCCTACAAGTTCTTACCGACGCTAGGCAATCCCCGGTCATGCGGCCTCCACCGCACGTGCAACTCGAATTTCGGCTGACCACGACCGCGCAAGTGCGCATACAGTCCGCAAGACGGTCAGACTCCGTACCGTGCCTGCCAATCCTGGTTGGGGCGGAGATTAATGCGGAGCGGGTCCCCATCTCGGCGGGGCTTGAAGGACTCAATTTTCGAGCGCAGCCGCGTACTCGAAGATGTGAAGCGGTCAGCTATTGAGGTCGACCAGACGGTTAGTCATTCTCCAACATTCCGGCATAGTTGGGAAGCTTCGTAGCTAGATAACGGTTCAAATATTGTTTCGTTGCGTTCTTGGTAGTAGTGAACTCCAGAATGTTGGCCGTTCGCTTCATTCCCGCGTTCCCCGATGCGGCGCCATCAACGATAGAACACGGCTCGTACGGAGCTTTAACCCAGTCTGGTCGGGCCATGCCCTCGCTTGCGGTCGTAGTGTTGTAGCCGAGCAGCAGGGCGCTGAAAATGCTCTCGTAACTTCCCGCTCGCGAATCTCCTGCAGCCCAAAACTGACTGACGCGAGTCAGGTCTTCTTCGCTGCGCGATGGCCAGTTGTCAGCCTGTTCAGCGAGCTCCCGCGCATAAGCCTGACGGGAGTCCTTGGGCCAGGTGTGACCACCCGGTCGAGCGATCATTGCCACTAACTTCTCGCAGACGGAGAGTTCTTCAGTCGCCACGTCGGCCGCCAAGAGGGCGCCCACGAACGGCGCGCCAAGAAACACCGACCTGAATCCCCATTCTGACTCAAGAAGACTAGATCTGCGCGAGTCCTTCAGGCAGTCGGCCCAGCCTGAGGAGTTGTACTCGCTAAGGATCCAGCTGTGAGATGCCTCAACCGTCGCCCCAGTCGAGAACATCCCCACCATGTCAGTCACATCCTCTTCCGGAACAAGAGTCACCAACACCAGTTGGTTCTTCTTCCCTGGCCTGCCTGTGCGTGTCGCAGAAGCCTCGAAGGCCTTATCTACCGCTTCGAACGCGTCCGGGAAGGTGGCCTTATCAATAAGGCAGTCACGAACCTTCTCTCGGTGATTATCTGGCGACTTATCAATGCAGGCCCAATAGCTGACCGGATTCAAACGATTAATGTTTGTGCGGACTGCTCGCTCCTTCTCCTCGGCGGAGGGAAGGCCGATTTCCACGATCGACATGAGGTCACGTTCTTGGCTGTCAACAGCGCCCTTGAGTGCCTCGAGATAGGACAGGTCATTACTCAAAAGAACCAGCAAGGTCTTAGAGAACTTCGTTCGAGTCTGATCCACAAGTGTCTGCGCGGCTTCCAGTAGGTATTCGGCGCGCTTGGCAGTCGGACCCGAGTATCCTAGACCGCGGAGAAAGTGCGCGCGCTCCGCGTTGTCATAAAAGACGACTGATCCAATCCCAGCTCGCGCAAAACCAGCAACTTTTTCGGGCCAGTCCGACTCCCCGTTCAATTCATGCATGCGAATCTCGTTGGAGATTTCCTCCACGCGTCCCCACGAAAGGGTGCGGCCACCAGCAATTTGAGCCCACGTGTTGCCTTTGAGCTCATGGCCCCTAAGGGGTTGGGACGCTGAGGCTACCGCTGCGAAATCTTGCTGCAATTGTCTGGCGAAAAGCGTCTTGCCCGCACCCTGCGGCCCATGGATTGCGATGATGTGGACGGAGTCATTAGCAACCAATGTGCGCACCGCTTCGCCCATGTCAGCCAAGAGGGCATCCCAAAACTCTGTAAAGACTCGGTAGTCCTCATACTGTCGCTGCACCAGTCGCTCTGCACGTTTGGGATACCTTAAGCCTAAGGGAAGGGGTGCGGTCACCCTGTTAGTGAATCAGACCAACGACTACGACTGGCTCACCTCCTTTTCGGCCGCGTGGCGCGGCCGTGCTGCGCTGCGCGGTATCGACTCGTCGGGCGGCCGCACGAACGAGCACCGCTTCTTGCAGCGCGAACGCAGATGCGCACCATGATGGACATCTACAGCGACGTGATGCGGGCTCTCGCGCCGGAGGCCGCGGACCGGATGGGCGCGCCGCTGTTGCCGGGTGAGGGTCGGCCAACTGCAACCAGAGACGACACAGGCCGTTCCCCCCAAAGGGGAACGGCCTGGTCATCGGAGTGGAGCTGAGGGGACTCGAACCCCTGACCCCCACACTGCCAGGCCGCCATGACCACGTTCACAGGGGTGCGCCACCGTGCGCGACGAGCTTCTGAACAGGCACTTTACAATTCTGCGGATCTTGGCGAACCCGCCCGAACGACGCTGCAATCGGTCCGACTGCAACCACAACTGCAACCACGGACACCGGTCTCTAGCACCACTCATTAGCCGGGTTCAGTAGTCTTCAGACGCTCAACGAGCGTCGCGGATCGCCTGGCCACCGCGTCGGACAGCTCTGCAGCAGGGACGAAGACCCGGCGTCTCAGGGCGTGTTGACGACGTCACCTCCCGGCTCTTGCCCCGGACAACGAGCATGGCGTAACGACCTCAACTAAGACTGCGGGTGTTCGCACCAGGCGGCGTTGGACTTATCAGTCAACTGGCGTCTCGCCTGCTGAATCGACGAACCACTCCGCCCGGGCCAGCAGCTCGTCGTAGGTGATGACTTCGGGCTCGTCGAGGTGCCGACGGTAAGGCTCGAAGGAGCGGATCTTGTCCTGATGGTCTCCACCCGCGGCGCCAACCAGCTCGTCGAGGCGACCGATGACCAGGTAGGCGCGTGGCCGGATGAGGTAGGTGAAGCGTCCGGGCAACTCGCTGCCGTCCTCAGCCAGCTCGGCGAGGCGGTCGCCGATCTCCTGGGTCGCCCGGTGGACTGTGCCCTGCACCTGGGACACTCCCCCGGCCAGGTGCTCGGACGGGGACCAGCAGCCGCTGCGCTACTCCTTGTTCAGGAGGTCGACGTCGTGATTCTTGAACTCGGCGAAGACCATGGCTCGCACCCGGCCGGCGGTGCGGAGCAGGGCGTCGGCCTCCTTGCCGACTCCGCTGATCGACCGGCCGGTGACTGCCTGCCGAAGTCGGTCGGGGTCCCAGGACGTGAACAGCTGGCCCGACAAGGTCACACCAAGGATCCAGGGGTTCTGCTCGAAGAAGTTCTGCCACACGTGCTCGGTTCCGCGCCCGGGCAGTGCCTCCTGTTCGGATCTGAAGTACGCCGCGTCGTTGAGCAGCTTGCGGAAGCGGTCGACCTGCTGTCGCCGGTGGGCGATGGCCACGACGTCCTGGGCGGCCTCATCGTCGGTGATGAGTTCCCGGAAGCGGTCCGGGTCGCGCCTGTAGACCTCGATCAGGGAGGCCGGGTTCGCGAAGAGGTCCCGGACCAGGGCGTCGTCGACCCGGACCGAGGTGTCTCCCTGGACCAGGATGAGGTCCAGGTTCCTCAGCAGCTCGAGGACGACTTCGGCGTCGGCGCGCTTGAGGTTGAGGACGTCCTTGACCTTGCCGAGCGCGCCTGGGGCCGGGACCTTCTGGATCCATAGCTCCTTGACCGCGCCGGCCTCGCGGGCCACCAGGAGCTTCACCTGGACGCGCCCGCCCGTCGTCTGGGAGACGACCCACTCTTCCCCGTTCCTGATCAGCTCGGTTGCGTCTTCGACGTCGAACACCTTGTAGACGAAGCGCGCGGGCTGGCCGACGTCGCGCGAGTGAGGCTGGTTGATGGAGAAGGAGGCCGAGGCGTAGGTACGTCCGGCCAGTCGACCTTGGGCGCAACGAGGCCGGGGTCTTCGGGTACGGCGGGCCTGTCGAACTGGAACGGGTCGTCGAAGACGTCGCGCACGATCGTCACCTCTGCTGAGCGCTGGCCATGTCCGACCTCAGTGTGGTCGGCAGATCCGACACGATTCGGCTGCCCGCCCGTCGTGTTGCGGATGTGCGCTGATCCGAAGGCGCCGGTGCGCCCGGGCGAGCGGGCAGGGCTGGTACTCCTGGCAGCGGACGGGCGGACGCCCCGGCTGGGTGGCCGGGGCGTGCCGCACCGGTGTCCTACGCGGACTGAGGTGCTCAGTCGCCCAGCCACTGCCGAATCAGCAGTGTGATCATCTGGCCGGCCGTGACCCGCATGATCGCGGGCCCGGCGGCCGTCACGGCCTGCTTCATGCGCTCGAACCGGGGTGCGGTGGGCTGCGGCTCGGAGCCGCTGGCGGGGCTGGGGTTGGGCTCGGACATGTGCTGCTCCTTGGGTCGACGGACTGTCGAACACCAGGCTCAGGCTCGTAGAAAAGCCTCGCCTATCTGTGGATGTCACATGTCGTCGGGGATGTCGGGCTGACCCAGCCAGTACGCCCGAAGGGCGGCGCTGCGCATGCTGTCCTCAAGAGCCATCCGCTGAAGTCGCCGCATGCCCCCGCCCAGCCACAGGAGCTGCTCCCGACTGGCACCGGCGGCCAGAACTTCCGGGACGGAGTCCACGTACCAGGTCCAGGTCGGCCGCACGATGAAGCACTGCATGCCTGCCCGTCTGGCGATCCTGGCGAAGCGTTCAGGGGCGTGGGCAGCTGCCCTCAACGCCCACAGCTCCGGCTCGGACGCCTCAGTGAGTACCCGTGCGATTTCCGCATGGGTCTCCACCTCGGCGGCAACCACAAGGGCGTCCCGTTCCGCAGGCGGGATGAATCCCAGCTCGCACGCGGTGGCAGCTGGAACACGGAGACGACGACCGACATCCTCGGTCCTGATCAGGATCAGCTCGACCAGCTCTGCCGGTGCGATGCTTCCCGCACCGGCACCGACGGCGTCGATGCCACGGACCGGCGATCCGGACTCCCCATAGGGCCAGAGCACGCTCTGGTCCCCGACCTCGATGTGCACGAGCCGGCCGGCGTCGACGTCGGCCTGCTCCTGGCTTGACAGCTGACCCTTCTCAGCAACAGGCGGTCGACCGTGCCAGCCCTCGGGCACCGTCACCTCCCACTCCGGAGGATCCACTGTGGTCGAGGTACCGGTGGGCCCTGTCATCCACGTCGCGAATCTCTCCAGGGCCAAGGACCGTTCTGCTCTCCACACCGCTGCACCGCCGCGGCCTTGCAGGTCTCGGTGTGGCCAGCTCAGCCCACGCAACAGTGGGTGGTCGAAGTCCTCCGTGCGTTCGAAGTCGAACCGGAGCAGCTCGAACTCATCGCCCTGCTCCCACAGCATGTGCCGGCTGGCAGCCGACTGTGGCCCGATCAAGAGTCGTCGGGCGAGATGTAGCGCGACTGCGAACCGCCAGGGGTCGTGCCAGGCCACGTCCTGGCCGCGCAGCACGGCAGTGGTCGGATCCGTTGGGCGACTGAGCACAACCTGCTGCTCCGCGAGCGTCAGTGTTGCTGCGACCGTGAGTCGCCACAGCCCTTGTGTCTCCCGTTGCCTCAGCAACGGTGGAAGGCCCTCCAAGCCCTCGTCGACGAACGGGCGTGCCCGCGCGATAGCCGTCACCACGGCGTCGGTTAGCGGCCGGGATGCGTAGTCCTCGAAGGCCCGCCGCAGGGCCTGACCCGGTAGACGCAGCGACATGGAGCTCGCAAGCTCGGCCACGCCCTCGTCCAATCGCAGACTCAGGCGAACCCGGCCGTCAGACTGACGACCGGGTGGCCTCGGCGGGTAGTGCAGCACGGTCGAGATGTGACTGAGCCGGTCCCCCTCCGCGCATCCGGACTGCTCAGCCACGTGGGCATCGAGCAGGTCACGCAATGCCTGCTCGCGGGATACCCCACGCTCCTTGGCGATCCATAGCAGCATGCCGCGGGCACGTTCGGACACCAGAACGCTGGTCTGTCGTCGATCTGGACGTCGAGCCATCAGACCAGTGTCGAGGCCGCCTCACCTATAGCGCTGCAGATGACGCTCCAAGACATGAAGAGCAGCACGTTCTTCTTCGACCCCGACGTCGCACACGCACTTGCGCTCTTCCCCCGGCACGGTCGGGGTTCGCCAGCGGGTCGGAGCGGGGCCGGAACCGCCGCCGCTGCATCCGTTTCGACCCCAGCGCTGTTGCCAGCGGCTGTGCTAGTCCAAGTCGAACACGGGCAGCATGAAACCGTCACTCTGACTTCCATTGCGCAGTTCCCTGACGCTCACTAGGGCATGGAAGTACAATATTCCAGCGCGGGCAACCCGCAAAGACTCAACGCTAGCACCCTTCAGGTTCTCAATATCCAGCGTTGTTAGCGCCGTATTGGTGATCCCCTCCGCATCGAAGAGCTTGCCTCGGACGAGGCGGTGGGTACTTCGATTGCGCATTGCCTGCGCGTCCTCGTATAGCCCTCCATCTTCGAGGTCATCTGCAAGTTCGGCCAGCGCTAAGATCCGCGACATATCCAGATTCTGATCAGTCAACTTGCAGTGCAAGCCTGGCCAATCCACGTCTCTGGTCTTCTTGTCGAACCAGTACTTGCGGAAGTTCACGCTCCCCGGGTTGTCCGAAGTCCCGAGGTACTCGTTGGTCGCGACCGCGATCTTGTCGAGTACGTCGAGAGCAGCGCGCGCACCCAACGTCAGGAAGGAAATAGGCTCGCCGTAGACGGCGTAGTCGAGTGTGTCGGCGTAGGTCCCCGTGTCTCTCGGGTGCAGTGCCCAGCCCCCACCCCCTTCATCGAGCGTGGCAAGGCCCTGGTAGACCGTCCGGCGAGCAGCCAGGTAGTCGCTTTTGAGGACATTGGCCGCGGCGAACACCTGCGGCATGCCCTCCTCATCGCGCCGGCTGAACACTGAATGGATGGAGACATCATCGAAGCGCGGATTGTCGCTCCCTAGTCCATCCATGACGGGCGTGAGCGCCAGCCGCTCCCGAGCGACCCACTGGAGGTAAGGGTCATCCGAGTGCGCGTGCGCCAGGTGTCCATGTGATTCGATTTCCGGCAGCGCATCCCACTTAGCTGCCGCTTCTTCACCCGCCAGCTCCACGGTCCTCGCCCGATTTGCGTGCGCGATGGCCCGATACTTCGAATAGACGGCTGCGAGGTGACCTGCTGGTCCGAGGTCGGACTGCAGCACGCGGTACAAGCTAAGTGCCGCATTTCCGGCGGCATTCCCATTTGTTGGATCGAGTGCCACCGCCTCGACATACTGCTCGAAGGCCTCGAGCCAACGTCCCGACGTTGACAGTATATTGCCGAGATTGGTCCGTGCCTGAGTTCGATGAACAGGATCGACATCCTGGGCCGCCGCCAGGAAGTCTCGCCTGGCTGCCCGCAGATCAAGCCGCCTGAGCGCTCTGAATTTGTAATACTCGGCTCGGCGCTCATCTTCCTCAGCCTCCTCCCATACCCGCCTGCCAACTGATTCCAGTAGATTCTCCTTGGCGTTCGCGCGGTTGTACCGAGCATGACTGATCCAACTGCTGGACACTGGGGCAGAATCGATCAACTCGTCAAGAAGCTGGATGGCGTAGCCCAGAGCCTCCTCGTCACTCAGCTCACCCGCGAGATTGATGAGCACGCTTGTCATGTTGAGGAGCACCAGTGGCGCATCGGGTGAGTCAATCTTTGCTACGAAAGTCGAGACTCACGCCGCCGATCATTTCGAGCGCTGTGGCCGGATCTGCTGCGGCATGAGCGGCAATCGCAAAGGTTAGTTGGTCAAAGGCTGCGATCCTGCCCTCCGCGTCGGTGATCAGTCCATCACCCGACGACTGCTCGTCGTCAGACACGGCCAGTTCTCCTAAAGAGTTCCGTGCCGATGGAAACATCACTGGCGGCGCAAGTCATCTCGAGGTCCGCTCAATCTGATCGATCATCTTGTCCCACATATACATGAAGAACTCTCTGGCAGTTAGACCGCTACCGAGGTTCAAGTCGCGCTGCACATAAGCGGACAAGTCGTTTACCTTGACGACCGCTGCGTCACGCTGGCGATCCCACTCCGGCCGCGCCCAGCCGTTGATGCCGCCGAGCGAGTGGGAGCGTTGCCCGACGCTCCATGTCAGCTGATCGTCACCGAGCCCACCACCGCCCTTGGAGACGTCGAGCGCGAAGACGGTCTCGCCGGCGCGTTCGACGCGGACGGTGAAGCGGTCCCCCTGTCGCTTGGTCGTGCATACGAGGCCTTTCGGACGCAGTTGAGGCACGCCAGCAGTGAACTGCTCGGCGAGGTAGTCAAAGATCCGGTCGAGTTCCTCGTACTTGCTCCAGTCCGAATGGGCAACACGCGGCAGTCGCAGCATCAGGGCATGCTCGACTACCGAGCCGATCTCAGCTGGAGGAGTGCCGGCGCCACGGGACTTGCCGACCTTGGCGGCGAACTCGTGAGCCAGCTGCCGCGGGGTGTAGTCGCTCGCGCGTAGGTAGTGAATGTGCGGATGCAGCAGGTCAGCCGGCACACGGGCGTTGTCCATCAAGACGGGCAAGATGTACCCGTCGCCTTGCTTGACGGCTGTCATCATCGCCGCCGAGAACTCGTCCATCGGGATCGGCTTGTTCAAGTACTCCGCCGAAATGAACGGCACAAAAAATTGAGCTTGAGAGCTATATACGTTCCGCTGTTCGCGGATAAAGCTCGTTCCCCACCATTCATTGTTCTTATCTCTGTCGTAGAAGACCTTGAGACCTAGCGCCTTGCATTCCTCCACAGTGACAGATACGTAATCTCGCTGCTCTCCCGCAAAAGACACGGCTAGGTCGTAAGGCTTCTCTGGCATGGTCCCATTCTACCGTCCCCGTCGGTTAGCGCCATGTGCCGAATCGCGTCATAGGCTCCGCCGTTGTCGCCATCAATGTCGCCGGGCCGCCAGAATTGAGGTGCCGGCTTCCGTGGATCAGGAACGCCGGCGAACGGGGGTGACCGCGGAGTCACGGGCCAACAGCGGTCACGAAGGTCATCGGGACGTCACCGCCAGCCTCACCAGCCGAGGAGGTTGAGATACTCCCCCGTCTTGATTCTCGACTGTCTGGAGGGCCCGACTGTGAGCGTTGAGGGCGAGCAGGACCCGCGCCTGCAGTGGTCTCAGGCCCTTGGGGGCCAGATCGCGTCCCGTACAGACGGTGGCATTCGCCTGCCAGTCCACGTCCTGGCACGCATGACGACACTGCTGTACCCCGCTGAGCCGCGACACGTTGACGTGAACCTCGCCTTCGGCGAGCGGATGCGCCTCAGCGGTCATGTGCGGGTCTGGACAGACAGTCTCCTGTTGCTGGCTGTTCTCCAGGACGTGAAGACCTCGGCTCACCACCGGTTCGACGACGGACACCGCGACGCCAAGGTATCGATCACGGTCCTACCTCGTTCCGCGCTGCAGCAGGTCAGCCTCGAGCCCGACGAGGAGCCGTGGGTGAATGGGGGAGACGTGTGGCAGGAGGGGGCCGCAGGAGGCGACTGGAGTTTTCCGCAGTACGGCCGAGTGACCCTGCGGTACGCCGGCATTACGGAACCAATCGCGTTGCCCTCCGCACCGACGCGACCGGAAGGGCTGGACGACTTCCTTCCGACCCTGATTGGCGACCTGACTCGCTCGACGTCACGGTGAGCTGACACCTAGAAACTGGCGACGGTTCGTGCCTCCAGCAAGGGAGACGAGCACCTAGCGCCAACTCCTAGACAGCGTCTCTCGCTCTGAAGCCCAGGCTGGTGGCAGCGCCTTCCGCATCTCCTCTATGTCCGAGTTCGAGTCCAGGCGCCTGGGAGCCAAGGCGATGAGCGAGCCCACGAACACCGCGTAACTCATCCCGGAATCCGCCAGCCTGGGCATGTAGTAGGCCGACGCCCGGCGCCCGACCTGCTTGTGGGACCAGCCGTTGTAGAGCTGATTCACCAAACCCTCCAGCATCTCTATCTGCTCCGTCGAACGCTCGTCTTCCGTGACCTCGTTAGTCGTTAGGTCGACCGCACCCGTGGCCATGGCCCAGCCATGGAGGGGCAAGGTCTTGGTCTCCGTGGCCACGAGGCTGAATCCGCCAGCGGTGCTCATCCCCGTCGCCAGCAGCCGTATGTCCGCGTTATGCACGAAAGTGGCGCCTGGCCCAGCTGGCGACTTGTACGTAGCAACGTCGCCACGTCTGGCCAGTGCCGCTAGTGGTCCGTCGCCATGGCGATAGCTGTGGGCATGAGACACCCCCTGAATCACCAGCCGACTGCCCTCAGAGGCGGCCCGCTGAACCAACCACGTGGCCGCGGTGGCGTCTCGCCTGACCAGCCAGCTGCGTTCACCCTCGAGGAAGGGCGCCCACGCCGCAGCGCGGGGAAGTGGAGCGTCAAGCATCGTCATCTCCTGACACGACCGACGGAATACTTCCGCCCGACGGTATGGGCGACCACCGACACGACCCTGAGCCTCGTCGACCGTCGGCGGCGGTGCGTGGCCCGCGGGCGGTAGGAAGCGGGCGTTGGGTCCCAAGAACCGGCGCATGGAACCGAGCCCGAACCGCGCGTCACCCCTCCGGCCTACCCGCTCAGCACACTGGCGTGGCCCCCGGCCCCTACGACCAACGGCGTTAGCGCTCACCCCAAGCAACCTCCGCAGTATCCGACATCCTGAAGTGCGCTCGGTTAGCCGAGAAGGCCCCGCATCTGACCGACCAGCACCTCCTCCGGCTGTACTGGAGCATTCCAGATCGCGAGCCATCAGACGTCCTTGCAGCTGCGGTTCGCCAACCCGTGGTGACGAGTAGCCGGAGGCCACCGGCTAGGGACGACCGCACACGATGAGGATCCGGTAGGCAGACCTCGAACGGTCAGGCCACCGGCCGCACAGCGTGAGCACCTCTACGACACGCCCGAAACGCTCGCCTCGTCGACCCAGCGCGCGAGCACGCTCACTGCGGCAAGCTGCTCGAGGGCGAGTTGCTCGTCGATTTCGGTCTCTGCCACCGTATGAGACACCACGTTGCGGATGCCGGCGAATAGCCCCTCGGCCAGCGCGGCCGCGCCGCGGTGCATGCTTCGGAAGGTATCGCTGCCGTCGTCATGCCTGAGCCGCAAGCGAGGCACGCCCGCCTTGGGGGGATCGGTCGAGAAGAGTTGCTTGAACAGGTCGGTCTCGGACAGGTCGTGCCGCCCAGTCTTGTTCTGAGTTTCGGCGTTGACTCTCTTCAGCGCATCAACGACGGACTGTCGGAAGTGGCGGCTGGCCCACATGGAGGAGGCACCCTGCCACGCCCATCGGTGTAACCGATCGGCGTCGATGGTGGGAGCGCCCTCGCCGAGCCGGTCGCGGATTTCGACCTCTCTCGCCAGAAGGGTGTAGGCCCGCTGAGCCGCCTCTTTGGGCTGAGCCCACCTATCCCGCAGGTCGCTCGACAGGGTTGTTCGCCAGTCGGGCGTGACCCGGTCGAGGATGCGTTCCACGACTGGCACCTGGTTGACGATGCGGTCCTCAGGGATCATTACGTCAGCCAGGTGCCGGGCAGCGGTGTCGGCCGGTACTGCTGACGCGGCCGACCGCCGTCGCACCAACTCGATGAAGTGCTCAAGCTCGCCCATCGCCCAGCTGACGTCCCGCACCGTCCCCACGAGTCATATGTTGCATTGCCCCGCGCCTGGCAGCGCCCAAAGCCACGGTCCAAGCAGCAACGGCTTCGAACCGTGCCGTATCGCCCGCGGCAGCGCGCCAGGCGACATGGCTCTACTGGAGCTTCCAGGATCACGAGCGTCACACGTCTTGCATTTCAGGTGAGGAGACCCCGGCCCGGCAGCGCAGGGGCCCGCGCCACCGTCGGGAGGGCTCTACGTCTTGCTGCCCGACGCCCGGGTCGGCCAGTGACTGGCGCCTTCCGGCCGTCCACTGGCTCGGGCACTCCTCGCCCGTGGCGGCCGTTCTGCACTAACACGACGCGGGCGACCGCGACGCCGCAATCGCCCGCGCCCTCGACGACATGCTGGACGCCGCATCGGGCAGCCGCGGCAGGCCCAGCATCGAGACGAAGACATGCCTGCGTGGTCCTACGGGGCGCCAGGGCGCCGCAGCAGGCCGGCAATGCAGTTGCCTTCGGACGCCGCTCGGAGTATGACTGGAGCATGACCGCGCTCCAATTCGAGTCTGTTGAGGAGCCGTTTCGCTCCCATCCTGACCTGGCGCAAGCTGCTCTTCGTGCGCTCTACACCGCAGCGTTCGTTGGGGCTGCTCCTGATCGAGCACACCTAGTCCTGGGTTGGGACGCCCTTCTGGCAGTGAGCGACTCGCTCGGTTCAGGGAAGACCACGCTGATGGGCATTCAGGTCAAAGAAGCAAGCACGCGGTCTTGGAGCCGCGAGAGTGCCGAGCAGATCACCGACGTGCGAAAGCTGCTCGAACGCTTGCTCCAGGAAGCCGAGGGCTCCCCTCGGCCTGCCGGAGAATGGCAGCCAGTGCTGTCAACGTTGGACGAGGATCTCGTTGCCCGGCTGGTGGGCGCCTCGCTGTCGTCGATCCGCCGCTACAGCGCTGGTGGTCGGGAAACCCCCCAAGCGGTCGCGGAACGCCTGCACTTCATAGCCCTCGTCCTCGCCGAGCTCGCCGGCTCCTACAACGATTACGGGATGCGGCGCTGGTTCACCCGCCCACGATCAGCGCTCGACGGACGGTCGCCGGCGGACTTTATGGGCAAGGACTTCGATCCTGACGGCCCAGACGGCGAGCGAATCCGGCGGCTGGCCGAGAGCCTGCGCGCCGCATGACGACGGTCTTCCGCAACGCCGACTCACGCTTTCCGCCGCTGTGGGAAACCGATGCTCAACCAGCCGCCCGGTGGCACGGGTCCGGCGAAGGGCCCGCCCAGTACGTCGCCGATACCCCCGATGGAGCGTGGGCGGAGTTCCTGCGGCATGAAGAAATCACGGAGCCGGAGGACCTTGCTGGAGTGGCTCGCAGCCTCTGGGCGTTCGAGATAGACGACGGCGAACTGGCCGGCGCATTGCGATTGGCGGGCGAAGGCTTGTCGGGCGGCGAGGAGACGTATCCGACCTGTCAGGAGCTCGCTCGGCAGGCGCGGGCGGCGTCTGGAGCCACCACTCTCCGCGCGCCATCGGCCGCGCTATTGCCCGGCGCGGCGCGAGGTGAACGGACGGAGGGAGGCGGCCTCGTGCCGGCAGGTGACCGGGACGGGGTGGTCTACATCCTTTACGGCCGCCGTCCGGACCTGCGGGGTTGGCGGATCGTGGAGGCGGGGCGTCCACCGGTCCGGCTTCTCAGCCTGGTTCGGCAGATGGATCGGTCGTGAATGGGTCCCTCGCGACGCACGAGGTCCGGCGTCCTTTCACCGAGCACCGAATCATGCTGTGACCACTAATCCACGCGCCCGCACGGCGCGGCCGCAGTCGACGTGCCGGGTCTCGAGCATTAGACCGCGGCCACGGCCTGCGGGTTGTCCGGTGGGCCGATCACTCCGGGAAGCCGCGGGCCGATCCCGAAGTGGTGTTCGGCAGCCTGCCGGCACCGCGCCTGGGAGCAGGCCAGGGCGGCTGCCTCGGGACTGTCCGCGGTCGAGCTCGTCGAGGGCCTCGTCGAGGTCCAGGTGCCTCTTGTGCCCCACCCGCCGGGACTGGCCCAGACTGCTCGGCGACCTCGCAGGCCAGCTGAACGACGGGCGGGTCTACGAGGGCGACTTGCCCGCTCTGGGGCGGGACCTGCACCCCGTACTGGAGAACTACCGGCGACGTGCGCACTTCACCGGCGCTCCCGATCTGTACTGAGCCCGAGCTCCAGTACTTCTGCAGTAGTAGGAAGCAGCGGCTCCGGTCTCCGAGTGGGTGACGGTCACCATCGAGATGGTCTGACTGATGAGGCACTGGAGATGTTCGGCAGGCCGCTCCCGCACCGTCGTGCTCAAGCCGCCACTTGGCACGCGACTGATCCGGGAGAGGTCGATATGGATGATCCGCAGCCGCTTCTGGACCTCATGGCCGCCGACCGTCTCCTCCTCACGCCCGAAGAGGCCGCGCGGGTCCTCCGCATCGGCCGTACGACGGTGTACGCGCTCATGAAGTGCGGGGATCTGCGTGCCGTACACATCGGCCGCAGCCGCCGGATTTCTCAGGCAGAGCTCGACCGCTACGTCCGCCGGCTCGAGGCTTCCCCGACTCGTCCACATCCTTCACCGGACGCCGCGTGAATCCAAAGCCCGCCTGCCTCTCCCCCGAGGGCTCCGCGAGACTGATCCTCCTGAAGCGCGCCAAGGAGTAGCGGATGGCGGGACGGGCTTCGAACGGCGAGTCGACGATCTACAAGGGCGCCGACGGGCGATGGCATGGCTACGTCTCGGTCGGGTTCGCGCTCGACGGCAAGCTCGACCGCCGGCACGTCAGCAGCAAGAGCCGCGGTGTCGTGGTCGCGAAGGTCCGTGAGCTCGAGCGCAAGCGCGACTCCGGGACGATCACCGAGACGTCGACGCCGACCGTCGCCGAGTGGCTCGAGCACTGGCTGACCTCCATCGCCCCGCGCCGCGTGCGCCAGCGGACGCTGGAGAGCTACGAGTCCGCCGTCCGCAAGCACCTGATCCCTGGCATCGGCCGGCACCGCCTCGACCGGCTGCGGCCGGAGCACCTCGACCAGCTCTACCGCGCTCCTCGACGCCGGCTACTCCCCCGCCACCGTGCTGCGCCATCACCGCATCCTGTCGCGGGCGCTCACCGTCGCCGTCCAGCGCGGACACGTGCCCCGCAACGTCGCCGCCCTCGTCGACCCACCCGCCCAGCGCCCGAGCGATATCGCCACCGCCCTCGACCTCGGCGAGGCCCGCGCCGTGCTGCACGCCGCGGCCGGCGTCCGCAACTCCGCCCGCTGGACCGTCGCCCTGGCCCTCGGCCTGCGCCAGTCCGAGGCCCTCGCGCTGCAGTGGAAGGACGTCGACCTTCTCAGCAACACGCTCACGGTCCGGCGCAGCATCCACCGCATCCGCGGCGGTGGGCTGATCTACGAGGAGCCCAAAAGCAAGCGCAGCCAGCGCACCCTGGCGCTTCCGTTACCGCTGGTCGCCGAGCTGCACCGGCACAAGGCCGCGCAGCTCGGCGAGCGGATGTTGGCCGGCTCGGAGTGGCACGACGAGGACCTGGTCTTCGCCCAGCCCAACGGGCGGCCGATCGACAAGAAGTCCGACTACGACGACTGGACCCGTCTGCTTCAGTCCGCCGGCGTCCGGCACGTGCGGCTGCACGACGGCCGGCACACCGCCGCCACCTTGCTCCTCAGCGAGAACGTGCACCCGCGGGTGGTCATGGAGCTGCTCGGCCACAGCCAGATGCGCACCACGATGGACATCTACAGCCACGTCATGCCGGCCCTGGCCCGCGAAGCCGCCGACCGGATGGACACCCTGCTGCTGCCAGGTAAGGGTGGGCAAACTGCAACCAGAACTGCAACCAGAGACGACTCAGGCCGCTCTCCAGAAGGAGAACGGCCTGGTCATTGGGGTGGAGCTGAGGGGACTCGAACCCCTGACCCCCACACTGCCAGTGTGGTGCGCTACCAGCTGCGCCACAGCCCCTTGCCGACCCGGTCTGGTGTGTCCGAGCCGTGGAGAAGACTACATCAGGGTGAACGATGCCCGGCGGAGGGGTCCCCGCCGGGCATCGTGTCGTCAGCCCCTGCGCCGAAGCGGTGGTCGAGCGCCAGGTTGAGCTCCAGCACCCGCACGTGCGGCGCCCCGATGAAGCCGAGGTCCCGCCCGGCCGTGTGCTCCTCCACCAGCGCCTCGACGTCGTCCACCGGCACACCGCGCGCCTCGGCGACGCGGGCCACCTGCAGAGCCGCGTACTCCGGCGAGATGTCCGGGTCGAGCCCGGATCCCGACGCCGTCACCGCGTCGGCCGGCACCTCGGACTCAGACGCCCCGTTGAAGTCGGCGACAGACTCGCGCCGCTCCCCCACCGCGGCGACCAGCTCCTCGGAGTTCGGCCCCAGGTTCGACCCGCCCGACGCCGCGCCGTCGTAGTCCGACACCGAGGGCCGAGTCTGGAAGTACTCCGGCAGCGGGTCGCCGTCCTCGTCGGTGAACGACTGGCCGATCAGCGACGACCCGTCCACCGACACCAGCGACCCGTCGGCGCGAGCCGGTGCGATCAGCTGGGCGACGCCCGTGATCACCAGTGGGTAGGCCAGCCCGAGCACCACGGTGGCGACGAGCAGGGCACGGACGGCGGCCACCAGCTGGCGGCCCGAACGCAGAGCGGACATCACGCGATCCCGGGGATGAGAGAGACCAGCAGGTCGATGAGCTTGATCCCGACGAACGGCAGCACCACGCCGCCGACGCCGTAGACAGCCAAGTTGCGGCGCAACATCGCCGACGCGGACGCCGGCCGGTACTTCACGCCGCGCAGCGCCAGCGGCACCAGCGCCACAATGATCAGCGCGTTGAAGATGACCGCCGACAGGATGGCCGACTCCGAGGAGGCCAACCCCATGACGTTCAGGGTGGACAGCCCCGGGAAGACGCCAGCGAACATGGCCGGCAGGATCGCGAAGTACTTCGCCAGGTCGTTGGCGATGGAGAAGGTGGTCAGCGACCCGCGGGTGATCAGCAGCTGCTTGCCGATCTCCACGATCTCGATCAGCTTCGTCGGGTCGGAGTCCAGGTCGACCATGTTCCCGGCCTCCTTGGCAGCGGTCGTCCCGGTGTTCATCGCCACCCCGACGTCGGCCTGCGCCAGCGCCGGGGCGTCGTTGGTCCCGTCGCCGGTCATCGCCACCAGCCGGCCGCCGGCCTGCTCCCTGACGATCAGCGCCAGCTTGTCCTCCGGCGTCGCCTCGGCCAGCACGTCGTCGATCCCGGCCTCCGTGGCGATCGCCCGGGCGGTCCGCTCGTTGTCGCCGGTGATCATCACCGCACGGATCCCCATCCGGCGCAGCTCCGCGAACCGCTCGACCATCCCCGCCTTGACGACGTCCTTCAGGTGGATGACGCCGAGCACCCGCGCGCCGTCGGACGACGCCGAGGCCAGCAGCAGCGGCGTCCCGCCAGCGGCGGAGATGCCGTCGACGACGTCCGCGACCTCCGGCGGCACCGGGCCGTCCTGCGCCCGCACCCACGCCAGCACCGCACCCGCGGCGCCCTTGCGCAGCTGCCGGCCGTCGGGCAGGTCGACCCCGCTCATCCGGGTCTGCGCGGTGAAGGGGACGAACACCGCCGACTCGAGCTCGCGGCCGCGCAGGCCGTAGCGCTCCTTGGCCAGGACGACGATGCTGCGGCCCTCCGGCGTCTCGTCGGCCAGCGAGGCCAGCTGTGCGGCGTCGGCGACCTCGGCCTCCGCCGCGTCCCCGACCGGCACGAAGGAAGACGCCTGCCGGTTGCCGAGGGTGATGGTGCCGGTCTTGTCCAGCAGCAGGGTGTTCACGTCGCCGGCCGCCTCGACCGCGCGGCCGCTCATCGCCAGCACGTTGCGCTGCACCAGCCGGTCCATCCCGGCGATGCCGATCGCCGACAGCAGCGCGCCGATCGTGGTCGGGATCAAGCAGACCACCAGGGCGATCAGCGTGGTCAGCGACTGCTCCGCACCCGAGTAGACCGCCAACGGCTGCAGCGTGATGACCACGACCAGGAACACGATGGTCAGCGAGCTGAGCAGGATGTTCAGCGCGATCTCGTTCGGCGTCCGCTGCCGAGAGGCGCCCTCGACCAGCGCGATCATCCGGTCGACGAACGTCTCCCCCGGCTTGCTGGTGATCTCCACGACGATCCGGTCGCTGAGCACCGTCGTCCCGCCGGTCACCGCCGAGCGGTCACCGCCGGACTCGCGGATCACCGGTGCCGACTCCCCGGTGATCGCCGACTCGTCGACGCTGGCGATCCCCTCGACGGCGTCGCCGTCCCCCGGGATCACCTGCCCGGCCACGACGACCACCCGCATGCCCGGCCGCAGGTCGGCCGCGGGCACCTCGGTGCCGTCGAGCAGGTACGCCACGGTGGTCTGCCGGGCCCTGCGCAGGGTGTCGGCCTGCGCCTTGCCGCGGCCCTCGGCGACGGCCTCGGCGGCGTTGGCGAACAGCACGGTCAGCCACAGCCAGCCGGCGATCAGCCAGCCGAACACCGACGGGTCGGTGACCGCCAGCACGGTGGAGAACACCGAGCCGACCCACACCACGAACACCACCGGCTGGCGCACCAGGCCGCGCGGATCGAGCTTGCGGATGGCGCCGGCCAGCGCCGGGCCCCACTCGATCGCCGCGCGCTGCTGGGGCCGGGGCTCGGGGTTGGAGACGGGACGACGATCGAGCGCCGTTGTCATGACAGTCCTTCAGTCGTGAGAACGACAGAAATGGCCATTTCTGTCGGGGAGGTGGGGGTCATGCGAGGGCCTCGGCGAGGGGGCCCAGTGCGAGCGCCGGGAAGTACGTGAGGCCGACGACGACCAGGACCACGGCGCCCAGCAGGCCGACGAACAGCGGCTGGTGGGTGGGCAGCGTCCCAGCGGTCACCGGCGCCTTGCCTTGTGCAGCGAGCCGGCCGGCGAGCGCGACCACCAGCACGATGGGCAGGAAGCGGGCGAAGGCCATCGCCAGGCCCAGGGCGGTGTTGTAGAAGGGCGTGTTCGCGCTCAGCCCGGCGAACGCCGAGCCGTTGTTGTTCGACGCCGACGTGAAGGCGTAGAGCACCTCGCTCAGCCCGTGCGAGCCGCTGTTCAGCAGCGAGCCGAGCCCGGTGTCGGTGGCGACGGCGACCGCCGTCCCGGTGAGCACGAGCACCGGGGTGACCAGCACGTACAGCGACGCCAGCGTCATCTCCCGGCGGCCGAGCTTCTTGCCCAGGTACTCCGGGGTGCGCCCGACCATCAGCCCGGCGACGAACACCGCGACGACGGCGAGCACGAGCATTCCGTAGAGCCCGGAACCGACCCCGCCGGGCGCGACCTCGCCGAGCATCATGTTCGCCATCACCAGCAGCCCGCCGGTGGGCGTGTAGCTGTCGTGCATCGAGTTGACGGCGCCGGTCGAGGTCAGCGTCGTCGCCGTCCCGAACAGGGCCGACAGCGGCCCGCCGAAGCGGACCTCCTGACCCTCGGTCGCCGCGCCCGCCAGCTGCAGCGCCGCTCCCCCGGCCCGGGCCTGCGCCCAGCTGGTGAGCGCCAGCGACGCGGTGGCCAGGCCGGCCATCACGCCCACGATCGCCAGACCCTGCCGGCGGTCACCGACCATCCGGCCGAAGGTGCGCGGCAGCGAGAACGGGATGACCAGCAGCAGGAACACCTGGAACAGCGAGATCCAGGCGGTCGGACCCTCGAACGGGTGCGCGGAGTTGGCGTTGTAGAAGCCACCGCCGTTGGTGCCCAGCTCCTTGATCGCCTCCTGCGAGGCGACCGGCCCGCCGGGCAGGAATTGGGTCGCCCCGGCCAGCGTCGTCGCCTCGGTGCCGGACGACAGGTTCTGCACCACGCCACCGAGCACCAGGACGACGGCGGCGACCGTTGCCAGCGGCAGCAGCACCCGGGTGATCGCGCGGGTCACGTCGACCCAGAAGTTGCCCAGCCGGTCGGTGCCGCTGCGGGCGAAGCCGCGCACCAGTGCGATCGCCACCGCGATGCCGACGGCGGCCGACACGAAGTTCTGCACCGCGAGCCCGGCCATCTGGACCAGGTGGCCCATCGTCGACTCGCCGCTGTAGCCCTGCCAGTTCGTGTTGGTCACGAAGCTGACCGCGGTGTTCCAGGCCGAGCCCGGCTCCACCGCCGCCATGCCGTTGTCCAGCGGCAACAGCGACTGCAGCCGCTGCAGGCCGTAGAGGAACAGCACCGACACCAGCGAGAACGCCAGCACGCTGCGCAGGTACGTCGGCCAACGCTGCTCGACGTCGGCGTCCACCCCCACCGCCCGGTAGACCAGCCGCTCCACCTGCCAGTGCCCCTGCCGGGGCCAAAGTCGCGATCTTGGCCCCGCGTCGGGGTCGGTGGTGAAGGCGCGGGCCATCCAGTCGCCCAGCGGGCGGTGCACCAGGGCCAGGGCGAGCACCAGCAGCCCGGCCTGCAGCCAGCCGGCAGCAGCGGCGCTCATCAGAACCGCTCCGGGAACAGCAGGCTGCCCAGCAGGTAGAGCACCAGGCCGGCGGCGACGGCGAGCGCAACCCAGGTCACAGCCGTTCCACCCCCCGCACCGCGAGGGCCAGCAGCGCGAAGACCGCCAGCGTGAGCAGCACGTAGACCACGTCGGTCACGTCGTGAGCACCTTCATCCCGATCCCGGCGGACGACCGGTCGTCGTCCACGTCCGAGCGGGGACGCTAGGAGCGGAACGAGCCACCGTCGGCCGTCTTGACGGGCTCTTGACGGTGCGGGGCGCCGACCTTGACGCGCTGCTGACGCCGACGTGTCCGGGTCGGGTCAGGGGGTTCCCCGATGGTCCCGGCGCCCGGCCCCCGCCAGGCTCGCACCAGGAACTGTCAGCGGGGCCGATCAGTCTGGGCGGCGGGCAGGGTCAGGAGCAGCGTGGGGACGACGAGATCGGCCGGTGGACGGCGGTGGTGAGCGCGGCGCTGGAGCGGGTCGGCAGCTGGCCGGCCGTGCTCGTGCTGAGCGTCGCCGCTCTGCTGCTGGTCCTGGAGAGCGGCGTCGTGCTCGGCGTGCTGCTGCCCGGGTCGACCACCCTCGTCGTGCTGGGGCTGTGGTCGGCGATCTCGGACACCCACCCGGCGCTGCCGATCGCGGTGGCCGCCACGGCCAGCATTGGCGGCGCGCTGTTCGGTTGGCAGCAGGGACACCGGCGGCGCGGCACCGGTGCCCGGCCCGGCCGGCTGCGCGCACGGGTCGACCCCGTGGTGCGCTGGGCCCGCGACTGGCTGACCACCCAGGGGCCGGCCGGCAGCGCCGTCGTCCTCGCCGTCGCCCAGTGGGCCGCGGTCAGCCGCACCCTGACGCCGCGGGTGGCCGGTGGCGCCGGCGTGCCGCTGCGGCTGGTCGCCCCGGTGCTCCTGGTCAGCGGCACGGCCTGGGCGTGCACCGTCGTCCTGCTCGCCCGCGAACTCGGCGAGCGGGTGGCGACCGACGCCGGGCTGGCGCCGGTCCTCGTCCTCCTCGCCGTGCTCGCCGGACTGCTGCTGCGCGCCCGGCTGACCCGCTCCCGCCCCGTGACGGGGTCCTGAGGGAGCGGGCCGGCCGGGAGCCCGTCAGGCGGACGGCGGTGGGGTGAGCTGGGCGACGCGGACGTGGTTGCCGAACGGGTCGCGGAAGCCGAAGTCGATGCCGTAGGGCTGCACGACCGGCTCCTCGTTGATCTCCACGCCCCGCTCCTTGAGCTCGGCGTGGGTCTTGTGCGCGTCGTCGGTGCTGAAGAACAGGTGCCCGCCGGCGGCACCCTTGGAGATGAGGTCGCGCACCTGGGCGGCGATCTCCTCGCTGTAGCCGGGCGGGCCCGGCCGCTCCAGCAGGACGGCGTGCCCAGGGTCGGTGGGCAGCGCCACGGTGAGGAAGCGCATCGGACCGAACTGCATGTCCGTCTGCACCTCGAAGCCGAGCTTGCCGACGTAGAAGTCGAGCGCGGCGTCCTGGTCGGGGACGAAGACCTGGCTGATCGTGATGGTGTTCAACATGGTCAGGACGCTAGGGGCGGGCGTCGTCCCCGGGCTTCTCCGAAACTGCGCTGTCCGTGCTCGGCCGCAGCCAGCGCATGCCGAAGCAGCTGGGCACCGGCGCGAGCGGCCCGCGCCGGCGGTAGACGCTCGGCGGCTCCCCGACGATCTCGGCGAACACCCGGCTGAACGTGCCGAGACTGGAGAAGCCGACGGCCATGCAGATGTCGGTGACGGTCTCCTCGGTGCTGCGCAGCAGCCACATCGCCCGCTCCACCCGGCGCCGCTGCAGGTAGCGGTGCGGCGTCTCCCCGAAGGTGGCCCGGAAGGTGCGAATGAAGTGCGCCTCGGAGACGCAGGCGACCCGGGCCAGGGTCGGGACGTCGAGCGGCTCGGCGTACGAACGGTCCATCGCGTCCCGGGCGCGCAGCATCCGCCGGTTCGAGTCCTCGCTCGCCCGGCTCACGACCGCGATCATGGCACCCACTCCGGGTGGTCTTGACGCGATCCTGACGCCCGGTGGCGGCGATCGGCGGCGGCGCGGGCCGATCATGGGGGCATGGCCCGCGGCACGCTGCGCATCTACCTGGGCGCCGCCCCCGGCGTCGGGAAGACCTTCGCCGTCCTCGGCGAGGCGCGCCGCCGGGCCGAGCGGGGCTGCGACGTCGTCGTCGGGCTGGTGGAGACGCACGGCCGGCCGCGCACCGCCGCCGCCCTCGACGGCCTGGAGGTGCTGCCGCGCGCGGAGGTCACCCACCGCGGGGTCACCCTCACCGAGCTCGACCTGGACGGCGTCCTCGCCCGCCGCCCGGAGGTCGTCGTCGTCGACGAGCTGGCGCACACCAACGCCCCCGGCTCCCGGAACACCAAGCGCTGGCAGGACGTCGAGGAGCTGCTCGCCGCCGGGATCAGCGTGCTCAGCACGGTCAACGTGCAGCACCTGGAGAGCCTCACCGACGTCGTCGAGCAGATCACCGGCGTCGAGCAGCAGGAGACGGTGCCCGACGAGGTGGTGCGCCGGGCGGACCAGGTCGAGCTGGTCGACATGTCGCCCGAGGCGCTGCGCCGCCGGATGGCGCACGGCAACGTCTACCCCGCCGAGCGGGTCGACGCGGCGATGGGGAACTACTTCCGGGTCGGCAACCTGACCGCGCTGCGCGAGCTCGCCCTGCTCTGGCTGGCCGACCGGGTCGACGAGGGGCTGCGCCGCTACCGCTCCGACCACGCCATCGACCACGTCTGGGAGGCCCGCGAGCGGGTCGTCGTCGCGCTGACCGGTGGCCCCGAGGGCGAGACGCTGATCCGCCGGGCGGCCCGGGTCGCCCGCCGCACCGGCAACGGTGTGCTGCTGGCCGTGCACGTGCTCAGCCCCGACGGCCTGACCGGCGCCTCCCCCGAGGCGCTGCGCACGCAGCGCGCCCTGTTGGAGAGCCTGGGCGGCAGCTGGCACCAGGTGGTCGGGGACGACGTCGCCGAGGCGTTGCTGGAGTTCGCCCGCGGGGTCGACGCCACCCAGCTCCTGATCGGCACCAGCCGACGCACCCGGTGGGCCCGGGCGCTGCGCGGTGGCATCGGCGGGCGGGTGATCGCCGGCTCCGGCGAGATCGACGTGCACATCGTCACCCACTCCGCCGCCGGCTCCCAGGGGTGGCGGCTGCCCCGCAGCCAGGGCGCGCTCACCGCACGGCGCCGCTGGCTGGGGCTGCTGCTGGCCGTGGTCGGCGTCCCGGTCCTCGCCGTCACCTGCGTCGCGGCCCAGGCGGCGCTGTCCCTGGCCAGCGTGCTCCTGCTCTTCATCCTGCTGGTGATGGCGGTCGCGATCGTCGGCGGGCTGTGGCCGGCGCTGGCCGCCGCGATCGCCGGCGGGCTGGTGGCCAACTGGTTCTTCACCGCCCCCACCGGACGGCTCACCGTCAGCCAGGTCGACGACGTCGTCTCACTGTTCGGCGGGGTCGTCGTGGCGGTGGCGGTGGCCGCCGTCGTGGACCGGTCCGCGCGCCGCGCCACCTCGGCCGCCCGCTCCCGCGCGGAGACGGCGATGCTCGCCTCGCTGTCCCGTGCCGTGCTCGCCGGTGACCGCGGGCTGCCCAGCCTGCTGGAGCAGATCCGGGAGGCGTTCGGCCTCCGCGCGGTGACCATGGTCGAGCGGGAAGGGGGCCGCGAGCACACCGTGGGCGCCTGCGGGGAGCACGCCGACGACGAGCAGATCGACGACGTCGCGGTCACCGACACGCTCACCCTCCGGCTGCGCGGCCGCGCCCTCCCGGCTGGCGACCGCAGGGTGCTGCTCTCCTTCGCCGAGCAGGCCGCGGTCGCCCTGCAGCAGGGCCGGCTGTCGGCCCAGGCCGCCGAGGCCGACCGGCTCGCCGCCGGCAACAGCATGCGCACCGCCCTGCTGGCCGCGGTCAGCCACGACCTGCGCACCCCGCTGGCCGGGATCAAGGCCGCCTCGTCCGCGCTGCGATCGACCGACCTGGCGCTCACCGACGAGGACCGGGACGAGCTGGTCGCCACCGTGGACGAGTCCGCCGACCGGCTGACCGGGCTGGTCGACAACCTGCTGGACATGAGCCGGCTGCAGTCCGGGGCGCTCACCCCGGTGGTCGCCCCCGCCGACCTGACCGGGGTGCTCGGCGCCGCGCTCAGCTGGCTGGACGAGCCACAGCGCGCCCGGGTGGTGGTGCACTCCCCCGCCGACCTGCCGCCGGTGCTCGCCGACCCCGGCCTGCTGGAGCGGGTGGTGGCCAACCTCGCCGACAACGCCACCCGGCACGCGTCGTCCGGGCCGGTCGACCTGCGCGCCGGTGCCGCCGCCGGCCGGGTGGAGCTGCGGGTCGTCGACCGGGGTCCCGGTGTCCGGCCGGCGGACCGGGAACGGGTGTTCGCCCCGTTCCAGCGGCTCGGCGACGCCCCCGCCGGGCAGGGGGTCGGCCTGGGGCTGGCCGTCGCCCGCGGGCTGACCGAGGCGATGGGCGGCACGCTGACCGCGGAGGACACCCCCGGCGGAGGGCTCACCATGGTGGTGTCGCTGCCGGTGGCCGCCGTCCCCTCCTGCGCTCCAGAGGCGGTGTCGGCACCGTGAGCCGGGTCCTGGTCGTGGACGACGATCCACACCTGCTGCGCGCGCTGCGGATCAGCCTGCGCGCGGCCGGCTACGACGTGGTCACCGCGCCCGACGGCACGACCGCGCTGCGCGAGGCCGCCGCGGCGCACCCGGACGTCGTCGTCCTCGACCTGGGACTGCCCGACCTGGACGGCACCGAGGTGCTCGCCGGGCTGCGGCCCTGGTTCACCGGGCCGGTGCTGGTGCTCTCCGCCCGCGCCGACAGCCACGACAAGGTGGCCGCGCTGGACGCCGGCGCCGACGACTACGTAACCAAGCCCTTCGACATGGCCGAGCTGCTGGCCCGGCTGCGCGCGGCCCTGCGCCGGGGCACCGCCGAGCCGGGGCAGGCGCAGGTGGTCACCGACCACTTCACCGTCGACCTGGCGGCCAAGCAGGTGACGGTGGACGGCGTCCCGGTGCGGCTGACCCCGACGGAGTGGGCGCTGCTGTCGGAGCTGGTACGCAACCCCGGCCGGCTGGTCGGCCAGCGGGAGCTGCTGCAGGCGGTGTGGGGGCCGGCCTACGAGCGGGAGACCAACTACCTGCGGGTCTACCTGGCCCAGCTGCGCCGCAAGCTCGAACCGGACCCCGCCCACCCCCGCTACCTGCACACCGAGCCCGGCATGGGCTACCGCTTCCTGAAGGACCCGCCAGCCCGCGCGAGCTAGCGAAGTAGTGCAGATGCCCTTCCGTGTAGTACTTTTGCTACATGGCACCGCGCAAACAGTCCGACGAGGTAGAGCTGTACAACCGGCTCACCCTGCTGCGCACCGAGCGCGGCATGTCCCGCCACGAGCTGGCCGACGCCGTCGGCGTGCACTACCAGACGATCGGCTACCTCGAGCGCGGCGAGTACAGCCCCAGCGCCACCCTCGCGCTGCGGCTGGCCGCGGTCTTCGGCCTCCCGATGGAGGCGGTCTTCTCCCTCACCCCGTTCCGCACCCTGTCCGAGCAGGTCTACGGCACCAAGGAGCCCTCATGAGCACCCCCACCCGTGTCCAGCGTCGCGCCGCCCGCCTCGACGACCCGCGCTTCGAGTCCCTCCGCACCCCGCGCGTCCGCCGCCGGCTGGTGGTGGCCATGTGCGGCCTGCTCGTGGCCGAAGCGGGCCTGTTCTTCCTCGCCGAACAGGCGCCGGTCCTCTTCGCCATCGGCCTGTCGGCGCTGCTGGTGGCGTTCGTCCTGTGCCTCGGCGCCCTCAAGGGCAGCACCCGAGGAGTGGAGGAGCTGCCGGCGGAGGCGCTCGACGAGCGCCAGTGGCAGCTGCGCGGCGAGGCGTACGCACGCGCCTACCGGATCGGGTTCGGCCTGCTGACCGCGCAGCTCATCACCGTCGGCGTCTGGCTGGCCGCCGACTGGCCCACCCCGGACAGCGGGGTGCTGCTGGGCGCGGTCCTGCTGCCGTTCCACATCGGGCTCGTGTTGCCGACCCTCGTCACCGCCTGGTCCCGCCAGGTCTGAGGAAAGGACCCCGTCCCCTGTCAGGGGACGGGGTCCTCCTACAGCTCGACGCCGCGGTCGCGGAGCCAGGCGACCGGGTCGACGCGCTTGCCGTCCACGCCGCCGGAGTGGACCTCGAAGTGCAGGTGCGGCCCGGTCGACTGGCCTCGGCTGCCCAGCAGGGCGATCTGGTCGCCGGCGCTCACCACGTCACCGGCCGAGACCGTGATCTTCTCCATGTGCCCGTAGACGGTCACGTCGCCGCTCACGCCCAGGATGTAGACCACCAGGCCGTAGCCGCTGGCCGCACCGGCCCGGAGGACGACGCCGTCCTCGACCGCGTACTCCGGGGTCAGCATCGGCGCCGCCAGGTCGATGCCCCAGTGCATGGTCCCCCAACGCGGGCAGAAGCAGCTGGTCAGCCGAGCGCCCTTGACCGGCGGTGAGGCCTTCGGCCGGGCCGCCTCCGCAGCCGCCTCGGCGGCCTCGGCGGCCTCGGCCTGCTCCTGCGCCACCCGTTCGTCCCGTGCCTGGCGGGAGGCAGCGACCTCCTCCAGCCGGGCGCGCGCCTCGACCTCGGTGATCGCCAGCTGCGGGGTCAGCTCGGTCTCCAGCAGCCCCTCGGCGTCCGAGCCGAGCAGCTCCTCCACCGCGACCGACTCGCGGGCGTCGGCGGCGGGCAGCGCCTGGGTGCCGACGAGGGCGACCGTCGCCCCCACGACCAGCGCCGCGAGCAGCGCGGCCGGACGCCGGCGGGCGACCGCCCGCGGGGCAGCCGGGAGCGCGACCGGCCAGGACCCGGATGTCGGGGACCCGAACGACGGGAACCCGGATGACGAGGACCCGGACGACGAGGCCCCGGACGACGAGGCCCCGGAGTAGGGCGAGACCGAGGGCTGGGAACCCGAGGACGGTGCGACCTCACGTCCGCGGGTGCGGACCGTGGTGCCGGCGTGCCTCGAACCCATGCGCCTGCCTCTCCTGGGACCTCCGGCAACCCCCTACGGCTCCGGCCCGGTCCGAGACATCCAAACATCAAGTGACAGCCTTGTAATTCGCTGCCCGGCGTGTTCGAGGGGACACGCGGAGTCACTGTCACAGTGGTCCCAGGAACCGACTCGTCGACCAGTCGACATGTCGACTGCGTCAGTGCAGGGCGGGCTCGCCGACCGGGTCCCCAAGGGCGCGGGCGTCGTCCCGGAACCGCCGGACCGCGCCGACCCCGCCGACGACCAGCCCCAGCCCGCCGGCGACGAGCACCGCGACCGCCACCCGGGCCAGCACCTGCGGCCCGGCGGTCAGCGCGTTCGCCGTCCACAGCACGTCGACGTCGGGCAGGCCCTGCACCAGCAGCAGCCAGCCGACCACCACCGCCATCAGGCCGGTCAGCACGCCGCGCCCACGCCCGGCCGCCCGCACACCGATCGCCGCCGCCAGTAGCACCAGCAGCGCCGGGAGCAGGGCCGACACGATCGCCCCGACGTGCGAGGAGACGCTGCTCGGCGGCTCGGGGGTGGCCAGCGCGTGGTAGATCGCGGCCAGCGCACCCAGGGCGAGCACGGCGGCCAGCGGCCGGGGACCGCGGGCGAGCCAGCCGGCCGCGACCGTGCCGGCCAGCAACAGCACGTAGCCGGGCCAGACCAGCCAGGCCGGTGGCGGCGGGCTCCAGGTGAGCACCCCCTGGACGACGACGTCGGTGCCGCCGTGGGCCATCGGCACGGTCCACTCGATGACCGTGTGCGGCCGGGACGAGTCCGCGGCCACCACCGGGGGGAGCAGGTCCTGGGTCATCCAGTGCGTCCGGTGGTCGTGCCACACGTACTGCGACTGGGTGGAGACCTGCTCCCAGCGCGGCGCCGCGGTGATGTCGACGCCGTCCGGCATCGGCGTGCGCCCGTACCGGTCCAGGTTCAGGTAGGTCGCCGGGCTCGCGGCGTTGCGCCAGACGCCGTCCGGACCGATCCGCAGGTAGGGCTCGCCCGAGTACCCCGGCACCGTCAGCTCGGTGTCGGTCTCGTTGACCACCTCGAGCTCGTCACCGAACTGCAGCACCCGCACGCTCACGCCCGGCAGCTGCGGGGACACCGTCCGGACGGCGGCGTCGAAGTCGCTGCCCGCCGCTCCCCCGCCCACGTGCGCCGACGCGGGTGCCGCGACGGCGAGGACGGCCAGCACCCCGAGCAGGACGACGAGGACCCGGCCCACGCCGGTCGTCCAGACGTGCCGGCCGGGACTCACCCGGCGACGGCAGCCAGCTCGGTGGCGATGTCGCGGGCGGTGTTGGCCGAGTCGAACGCGACGTCGGCCTCCCCGTCGGTGCCGTAGAGCAGCAGCAGCGCCGAGTGGCTCTCGCCGCCGTTCTGCGCCTGCGGCACCCCGGCGGCCAGCTGCGCCTGGTCGATCTGCCCCTGGTCGCCGGTGAGCCCGATGAACTGGGTCGGCAGCCCGGCGTCGAACCGGTCCAGGTACTCCCCCAGCACCTCGGGGGTGTCCCGCGCCGGGTCGGTGGTCACGAACACCACCGACGTCTTCTCGGCCACCGCCGGGTCGACCTCGCCCAGCGCCAGCATGACGTCGGCCATCGTGGTCGGGCAGATGTCCGGGCAGTGGGTGAAGCCGAAGAACAGCAGGGTCGGGCCGTCCGCGGTCTGCTCGCCGAAGTCGAACGGCGCACCGCTGGTGTCGGTGAGCGTGAAGTCCGGCTTCTGGTACGGGTCGACCAGCTGCATGCCGCCCTCCCGCACACCGCCCTCCAGCGTGGCCGGGGCCTCGGTCGACTCGTGGTCGTGCCCGGCGGCCTCGGCACCGGCGTCGGCGTCGGCGTCCCCGCCACAGCCGGCCAGCAGCAGACCGGTCGAGAGGGCCAGCGCGGTCAGCCCGGTACGGGTCGGACGGGAAGCAGAGCTCACGAGGACACGGTACGACGGCGAGCGGACAGACCGAGGAACAGACCGCCCAGCCCGGCGAGCAGCCCGAGCACCGCCAGCACCAGCGCGGTGACCGCCGTGCCGTCGCTCCCCTCGTCGTCCGCTGCCGGGTCGGCCGTCGCCGCCGTGTCGGTCGGGGTGTCGGCGTCCTCCGCCGCCAGCGACAGCACCGGTGACGGGTACCGCGGCTCCGGCTGGCCGTCGACGGTGGGCTCGATCCAGGCGGCCTCGGTGCCGTCGCTGTAGGTCTGCACGGCGTTGAAGGTCAGCTCGTCGGTCTCCGGGAACGGCCCGCCGGAGAGGGCGAACTCCTGGAACTCACCCGGGGCGATGCCCTGTCCCTCCTCGGCCCGGAACTCCACGACCGAGACGGCCTGCTCGACCGGCTCGCCGTGCACCTCGACCGGCTCGGGGAGCTGCGCCTCGGTCATCGAGACGGTCCAGCCGGGCACCGGCTGCGCCCGCAGGGAGGTGAGCGGGGTGTCGGTGGGCACCTGGACGCGCAGCCCGACCGTGCTGGCGGTGTCGCTCTCGTTCGGCACCCGGAAGGTGAGCTTGCCGTAGCCACCCGGCGCGGCGTCACCGGAGGAGACGGTGACGTGTGCGGACGCGACCCCGGTGCCGGCGACGAGCAGCCCCGTCGAGGCGAGCAGCGCGGTCAGCAGGACGACGGCCGGACGGCGCGCGGGACGGAGCAGGGACAGGGACAACGGTTCTCCTCGGATCGGTGTCGTGCAGGGGGTGTCAGCGCACCGGGAAGACGGTGCTGGCGGTGGCCGCGGTGAACTCGTCCAGCCGGACGGTCGCCGTCAGGGTCCAGGTGCCGGTGGTGGGCAGCGTCGGGTCTCCGACGTAGTGGCCCGGCCCGGCGGGGGCGAGGTCGACGTCCAGCGGGCCGATCTCCTGCTCCACCTCGGTGAGGGTGACCCCGATCTGCTGCGGCTGGGTCAGCCGCCCGTCGGCGTCGAAGAGGTAGACGTGCAGCGTGGTCGGCCCGGGGGTGGCCGGGTCGAGGAGGACCTGCACCGTGCCGGCGCCGGTCGTGCCACCGGCCGACTGGAGCGGCAGGGTCACCTCGACCGGCTGGGCGACGGCGGCCTTCGCCGGCGGCGTGCCGACCAGCACCGCGGACAACGCGAGGACGACGGCCGCCCCGACGAGCTCGAGCAGCACCGCGCGGCGCAGCACGCCGATCGTCGCCGGCGGCTCGGCGGCAGGGTCCTCGGTGGCGGGGTCTCCGGTGACAGGGCCGTCGGTGGCGGGGCCGTCGGTGGCGGGGGCCTCCCCGGCGGCGAACGCCTGCGCGACGACCCGGCGCGAGGGACGGCGGCGGGTGCCCACCCGCTGCTGCACCCAGTCCCGGCCCACCAGCGCGGCGACCAGCACCAGCAGCACCAGTGCGACCTTGGCCACCAGCACCCAGCCGTAGGTGGTGGCGAAGAGCGCGGACACCGACCCGACCTCGCGGACCGACTGCAGCACCCCGGTGACGACCAGCGCGCCGATGCAGCCGGCCGCCAGCGACGACCACCGGGGCAGCGCGGCGACCAGCTCTCCTGCCGGCGTCGGCCCGCGGAGGGCGCCGGCGAACAGCGCGACCAGGCCGCCCAGCCAGGCGCTCATCGCCGCGACGTGCACGGCGGCCACCGCCACGGCCAGCACCGGCAGCGGCCCGGCGACCGGGTGACCCACCGCGGCGACCGCGACGACCAGCGCGGCGGCGAGCACCCCGGCGGCGATCAGCCAGCCCGTCCCCGGGGCACTCCCCCGCCGCCAGCTCCGCAGCAGGACGGCGGCCAGCAGCGCGGCGAGCACCACCCGCAGCAGCAGCGTCCGGCCGAAGGTCGAGTCCAGCGTGGTGCCCAGCAGCTGCGGGTCCACCAGCGACCCGAGTCCGCTCCCGGCGGCGTAGGGCCCCTGCAACAGCAGCGAGAGCACCCCGCCGACCACGACCGCGGCCAGCCCGGCACCGGCCAGCCGCCGCAGCCGCGACACCGCCCAGCCCCCCGGCCAGCAGGTGGCCAGCACCAGCGGCACGCCGAGCCCGAGGGTCAGGCCGAGGTAGCTCAGCCACCGGGCGACCGGCAGCGCCACGGCCACGCCCGGGTCCGCGCCGTCCCCCTCGCCGACGGAGCCCGCCGCCACCAGCTCCCCGTTCCCCACTGCGAAGGAGAACGCACCGGAGACGGGGTGGGAGTCCGCCGAGACCACCCGGTAGGTCACCACGTAGCCGGCGTCGGGCAGCCCCTCGCGCAGCGGCACGGTGAGGGTGCTGCCGCGCACCTCGGCGGCCCCGGTGTCGACCCGCTCGCCGTCGCCGTCGAGCACCCGCGCGTAGCCGGCGCCCAGGGAGACCGGCTCGTCGAACTCGATGACCACCTCGGCCGGCGCGAAGTCCAGCCGGGCACTGTCGGCCGGCGTCGTCGTCGTCACGGTGGCGTGCGCGGCCGCCGGCCGCGCGGTGCCCACGTCGACGAGCACGCCGAGCAGCACCCCCAGCAGCAGGACGGCGCCGGACAGCCGGCGCACCCCCACCCCGGTACGGCGGTGGGCTGCTCGCCGGGTCCGCTCCTGCTGCTGCACGGTTGCACAGTCGTCCGGGCCCGCCGTCCAGTTCCCGGCCGTGCGCGGCCGGGGACGAGAGCCGGCCCACACCAGAGGCGCGCATCCGCCGCCGTCCACCAGGATGGCCCGGTGACCGCGACCCCGCCCGCCGCGGCCGGGACGCCACCACCGGTCGCCGGTCAGCCGGTCGCGCTGGGCACCGCCCCGGGCCGCTGGGTGCTGCTGGCCACCGTGCTCGCCTCCGCCATGGCACTGCTCGACGCCACCGCGGTCACCGTCGCGCTCCCCTCGATCAGCCGGGACCTCGGCTCGTCCCTGTCCGGCCTGCAGTGGACGGTGACCGGGTACACGCTGGCGCTGGCCTCGCTCGTCCTGCTCGGCGGTTCCCTGGGCGACCGGTACGGACGCCGCCGGGTCTTCGTGCTCGGGGTCGTCTGGTTCGCCGCCGCCTCGCTGGCCTGCGGGCTGGCGCAGACCACCGGCCAGCTCGTCACCGCGCGGGTGCTGCAGGGCATCGGCGGCGCCCTGCTGACCCCCGGGAGCCTGGCGATCATCCAGGCCTCCTTCCGGCACCAGGACCGGCCGCGGGCGATCGGCCTGTGGTCGGCGCTGGGTGGGCTGGCCGGGCTGGTCGGCCCGTTCCTGGCCGGCTTCCTGGTCGACACGGTGGGCTGGCGCTGGGTGTTCGGGATCAACGTGCCGTTCGCGGTGGTCGTCGTCCTGGTGGCCGCCCGGCACCTGCCGGAGAGCCGGGATCCCGCGCGCACCGGGCGCTTCGACGTGCTCGGCGCCGTCCTCGGCGCGCTGGCGCTGGCCGGGGTCACCGACGCGTTGATCGCGGCGGGCAGCGACCCCGGGAGCCCGGAGGTGGTGGTCGCCGCGGCGGTCGGCGTGCTGGCCGGGGCGGCGTTCGTCGTCCGGGAGCGCCGGGCGGCCCAGCCGATGCTGCCGCTGGGGATCTTCGCCGACCGCCAGTTCACCGGCGCCAACCTGAGCACCCTGGCGGTGTACGGGGCACTGGGCGGGGTCATGTTCTTCCTCGTCCTGCAGTTGCAGACCGTGCTCGGCTACGACGCCACCGCGGCCGGCGCCGCGTTGCTGCCCACGATCCTGGTGATCACGCTGCTGTCGGCCCGGGCCGGCGCGCTCGCCCAGCGGATCGGGCCGCGGCTGCAGATGACCGTCGGCCCGCTGGTGTCCGCCGGTGGCCTGCTGTGGCTCACCCGGGTCGGGCCCGGCAGCTCCTACTGGGTCGACGTGCTGCCCGGCTCGCTCGGCCTGGGGCTGGGCATGTCGCTGGTGGTGGCCCCGCTGACCGCGACCGTGCTCGGCGCCGCCCCCGACCACCTGGCCGGGGTGGCCAGCGGGGTGAACAACGCGGTCGCCCGGGCGGCGAACCTGCTCGCGATCGCGGCACTGCCGGTGGCGGTCGGGCTCTCCGGCGACGACCACACCGACGCCGCGTCGTTCAGCTCCGGCTACTCGCTGGCCATGGGGCTCTGTGCGGGGGTGATGGTGCTGGGCGCCGCGGTCTCCTGGGCGACCGTGCGCAACGACGTCCTGCGGACGTGACGGGGGCCTCCCGGTCCCCTTGCCCACAATCTCTACCAACATGGTAGGAATGTCGCCGTGACGACGACGGCGAGCACCGGTGGGCTCCCCACCCGCCTCCCGTCCGCCCTCCCCGGCGCCTTCCTGGTGAGCCGCCTGCACGTCGACCTGCTCCGGGTCAGCACCGCCGCCTGTCCGGCCCGCTGACCTCCCGCGCCGCCCGGCGCCCCTCGTCCACCGCGGTCCGCTGCGCCCTCACCCGGCGCGCCCGCACCCTGGAACCCGGAGCACCTCCCTCGTGAAGACCCTGATCCTGCTCGCCCTCGCGGGCCTCGGCGCCCAGCTCGTCGACGGCAGCCTGGGCATGGGCTACGGCGTCACCTCGACGACGCTGCTGCTCGCCATCGGCACCAACCCGGCCACCGCCTCGGCCACGGTGCACCTCGCCGAGATCGGCACCAACCTCGCCTCGGGTCTGTCGCACTGGAAGTTCGGCAACGTCGACTGGAAGGTCGTCGCCAAGATCGGCGTCCCGGGCGCGATCGGTGCCTTCGCCGGTGCGACCGTGCTGTCGAACATCTCCACCGCCGTCGCCACGCCGGTGATGTCGCTGATCCTGCTGGGCCTGGGCCTCTACCTGCTGGCCCGCTTCACCCTGCGCGGCATCGACAAGCGCCAGCTGGGCAAGCCGATGCGCGCCCGGTTCCTCGCCCCCCTCGGCCTGACCGCCGGCTTCATCGACGCCACCGGCGGAGGCGGCTGGGGCCCGGTCAGCACCCCGGCCATCCTGGCCAGTGGCCGGATGGAGCCGCGCAAGACGATCGGCTCGATCGACACCTCGGAGTTCCTGGTCTCCCTCGCCGCGAGCGCGGGCTTCCTCTTCGCCCTCGGCAGCCAGGGCATCAACCCCTACTGGGTGCTCGGCCTGCTGGCCGGTGGCCTGGTCGCCGCACCGCTGGCCGCCTGGCTGGTCCGCTTCGTCCCGCCGCGCCTGCTGGGCGCCGGGGTCGGGGGCATGATCGTCTCCACCAACGCGACGAGCCTGCTCAGCAGCGACTGGGTCGGCGCCAGCGACCCAGTCCGGTACGCGGTGCTCGCGGTCGTCTACGTGACCTGGGCGGCGGCGGTGGTCTGGTCGTTCCGCGAGTACCGCCGGGAGCGTGCGCAGGAGGCGGCCGAGGCGCTGGTCGCCGAGGCGGAGCAGCTGGCCGAGCAGGAGCGGGCGGCCCGGGCCGAGCGCCGGGCGCACCCCAACCAGGTGGCGCCGGTCGACTCCGACGACCTCCCGGTGTGCCGCACGCACCGCTGACCCCTTTGCCATAGCGGCAAGGATCCTTGCCGCTCTCGTCTCCCCCGGCGCACTGTCGGACCTGGCGGGTCACCACCCCGGTGACCCGCCGTCCGAGCAGAGGAGCGCACGGTGGAGACGGAGTACGACGTGGTGGTGGTCGGCGGTGGAGCCGCCGGCCTCAGCGGTGCGCTGGCGCTCAGCCGCGCCCGCCGATCGGTGCTGGTGGTGGACGGCGGGGCTCCCCGCAACGCCCCCGCCGCGCACGCACACAACTACCTGGGCCGCGAGGGCACGCCGCCGCGCGAGCTGCTGGCGATCGGCCGCGGCGAGGTGGCCGGCTACGGCGGGGAGTTCACCGACGGCGAGGTCACCTCCGCCGCCCCGGTCGACGGCGGCTTCGAGGTGCGGCTGGCCGACGGGCGGTCGGTGCGCAGCCGCCGGCTGCTGGTGACCACCGGGCTGGTCGACGAGCTGCCCGACGTCCCGGGGGTTCACGAGCTCTGGGGCAGCGCCGTCCTGCACTGCCCGTACTGCCACGGCTGGGAGGTGCGCGACCAGGCG
Organism: Modestobacter sp. VKM Ac-2978; assembly: GCF_026968025.1. Lineage (NCBI taxonomy): Bacteria > Bacillati > Actinomycetota > Actinomycetes > Geodermatophilales > Geodermatophilaceae > Modestobacter > Modestobacter sp. VKM Ac-2978. The sequence goes on from NZ_JAPVBP010000009.1 coordinate 40,246, forward strand.
ATCGGCGTGCTGGCCACCAGTTCAGCCGGCGTGCACCAGGCGCTGATGTGGCGGCAGTGGAGCGCCGACGTCACCCTCTTCCTGCACACCGGCCCGCAGCCCACCGAGGAGGAGTGGGAGCAACTGGCCGCGCGGGGCATCAGCGTGGTCGTCGGTGAGGTCGCCGGCCTGGAGTCCGCCGACGGGCGGCTGACCGGCGTCCGGCTCGACGACGGCACGGTCTTCGCCCGCGACGCGGTGGTGGTGGCCCCGCGGTTCACCGCACGGGCCGGCGTCCTGGAGTCGCTGGGGCTCGAGGCGGTCGAGCAGCGGATGGGCGAGCTGGTGATGGGCAGCGGGGTGCCGGTGGACGGGACCGGTGCGACCGCCGTCCCCGGGGTGTGGGCGGCCGGGAACGTCACCGACATCAAGGCCCAGGTGATCAGCTCGGCCGCGGCCGGGCTCACCGCCGGGGCGGCGGTCAACGCCGACCTGATCATGGAGGACACCCGCCGGGCCGTGGCCGGACGCCGGGTCTTCTCCCCCGCCGTCGAGCGGGAGCTGTGCGACCAGGTGCTCGGCGACCGCCGGCACGGGATCTGAGGAGGAACGGTGCACGACCACCAGCAGCAGCCGGCGAACACCGGATCCGACCACGCCTCGTGGGAGGAGCGCTACGCCGCTGCGGCGGCGCTCTGGAGCGGCCGGGTCAACCCCACGCTCGCCGCCCAGGCGGCCGACCTGCCCCCGGGGCGGGCCCTGGACGTCGGCTGCGGCGAGGGCGGCGACACCCTGTGGCTGGCCTCCCGCGGCTGGCAGGTGACCGGCCTGGACTGGTCGCAGACCGCCCTCGACCGCGGCGCCGCCCAGGCCTCCGCCGCCGGGCTCGGCGACCGGACGACCTGGGTGCAGGGCGACGTCGCCACCTGGGAGCCCGCCGCCGCGGCGTTCGACCTGGTCACCGCCCACTTCCTGCACCCGGAGGCCGCGGTACGCCGCGTGCTGGTGCCCCGGCTGGCTGCGGCCGTCGCCCCGGGCGGCACGCTGCTGTGGGTCGGTCACGGGTACGACGAGGAGCGCGCCGCCCTGTGGGGCGCGGACCGCTTCGCCGCGGCCGCCGACGTCCTCGCCGACCTGGACCTGCAGGAGTGGGACGTCGTCCTGGCCGGCGCCCAGACGCGGCCGGCCGGCGAGAACGGCCACCATCACGCCGACGAGGTGGTGCGGGTCCGCCGCCGGAGCTGAGCCGACGGGTCGAGCCACCTGGGGATGGGTCAACCCGCAGACGCCAGCAGCAGCCGCTGCTCCAGGTCGGGAGGCAGGCCCGGCAGCTCCCGGCCGGCCGGGGGCTGCGGGCGGTCACCGGCCTGCATCCAGGCCCAGGTGTCGGCGACCGAGTCGCGCACCGGGCGGGTGGGCAGGCCGAGTTCCCGGGCCCGGGTGGTGTCGACGTCCCAGGCGGTGCGGGCGGTGCCGGCGGCCAGCCACAGCGGCAGGTGCGTCCACTCCTGGACGCCGGCCGACAGCAGGTCCGCCTCGGGCACCGGCACCCACTCCGCCTCGCCGCCGGTGACCTCGCGACAGGTGTCCAGCAGCCCGCCGAACGTCGTCATCCCGGCCGGACCGGTGGCGTTGACCGGGCCGCCCTGCCCGCGCTCGGCCAGCTCGACCAGCCATCCGGCCAGGTCGCGGGCGTCGACCAGGGCGATCGGCTGGTCCAGCCCCTCGGCCGGGACGACGACCCGCCCACCGGCGGCGATCCGGTCCAGCCACCAGCCCAGCCGGTGGAGGGGATCGTGCGGCCCGACGATCAGCCCGGCCCTGGCGGTCAGGAACCGCTCCCCCAGCACCGCGCCCAGCACCCGCTCGGCGTGCGCCTTCACCGGCCCGTAGGTGTCCTCGTCGGAGCCCCAGGTCGGCTCCTGCTCGCCGGCGATCGGCCCCGGCGGCCAGTCCCGGTAGGCGTTCAGGCTGCTGACGAACGCGTAGCCGGCGACGTCGGCGAGCGCGGCCGCTGCGTGTCCCGCCGCCGCGCGGGTCTGGCAGGAGGTGTCGACGACCAGCTCGGGGCGCCAGCCGTCCAGCGCCGTCGGCAGGGCGGCGAGGTCGTCCCGGTCACCGGTGAGTGCCCGGGCGCCGGCCGGCGGGGCGCCGGAGACGCCGCGGGTGAACGTGGCCACCTCGTGACCCCGGTCCAGCGCCGCGGAGACGACGTGCCGGCCGAGGAAGTGCGTGCCGCCGAGGACGAGGAGTCGCATGCCCCGACCTCAGCGCAGCCGTCCGGCCGCCGTCCAGCCGGTTCGCTCTCGGCGCACTGCCGGTCCGGGTGGAGCCGCCGCACCGTCCGGGGAGCCGGGTCGCGGCACGGCCGGACGGTCGGCAACCCGGCTCAGGGCGCCGGGCGCGACCTCGTCAGCCGGCGCGGACGCCGGTCAGCGGGACGACCTGTGACCGGGACGGGGCGGTGAGCAGCCCGCGCTGCGGGTTGCCGGTGTCCTCGCGCAGGCCGGCCAGCCGGAGCGCCCGGACGCCGGTGAGCGCGTCGGCCTCCGGCGGCACCACGAGCAGGTCGACCCGACGCTCGCCGTCGACGGTGAGGGAGACCAGCTGGTGGTCCATGCTCGCGAACCCGCCGGTGCGCACGGTGCGGTCGCCGATCAGCATCTTGCGGGCCGGCGGCTCGTCCCAGGCGCCCACGGCGTAGGTGAAGCGGTCGATCCGCACGCCCAGGCTCTGCAGCGCCGCCGCCAGCTCGGGCAGCTCGACGGAGAGCAGCCGGCTGCGTGGCCACCACGCGCCGTCGAACGTCCCGTCGGTCGCTGCCGTCGCCGGGCGCAGCCGCACCCGCACGTCGATCCCGTTCCGGAAACCTGCTGCCCGCTGGACCGTCATCGGCTCCCCGACCACCTCTCACACCGTTCCCCCAGGTGCGCCCGGCCTCCCCCTGCCGCGCACAACCTCTCCGGACCGGAACGTACGACTGCCGCCGCGACACCCCGGCGCGCCACGAGGAGAGCCGTCGAACCCTGCCGCGTCGCTCGGCGGGCCATCACGAACCGTGATCGAGCGGCAACTCTCGACACAGAGACCCCACCCGTCTCAGCAGACCTCGTCGGCGCGCCGCCCCCGGGACGACGAACGTCGCCGCCCCCCGAGGGGGACGACGGCGTCGGTCAGCTCGCCCGACCCCCTCGCCCCCGCCGCGAGCCTGCGAGCGGTGGGGGGCGAGGGGGCCCTTCGTCAGGGCTTGGGCTTCCGGTTCCGGGACCGACCGCGGATCGTCTGGTCCAGCTCCACCTTGCGCACCCGGACGGCGCCCGGCGTGACCTCCACGCACTCGTCCTCGGCACAGAACTCCAGCGCCTGCTCCAGGTTGAGCAGCCTCGGCGGGATGAGCCGCTCCAGCTCCTCGGAGGTGGCCTTGCGCATGTTGGTGAGCTTCTTCTCCTTGGTGATGTTCACGTCCATGTCGTCCGGACGCGAGTTCTCACCGATGACCATGCCCTCGTAGACCGCCGTGCCCGGCTCGACCATCATCTGGCCGCGCTCCTGCAGCGAGAACATCGAGTACGTCGTCGCCACGCCGGTGCGGTCGGCCACCAGCGAGCCGGTCGGGCGCGCGCGCATGTCGCCCAGCCACGGCTCGTAGCCCTCGAGGTTGTGGTTCAGCACGCCGGTGCCGCGGGTCTCGGTGAGGAACTCGGTGCGGAACCCGATCAGGCCACGCGAGGGGACGATGTACTCCATCCGCGCCCAGCCGGTGTCGTGGTGCACGAGGTTCTCCAGCCGCCCGCGCCGGACGGCCAGGGCCTGGGTCAGGGTGCCGACGTACTCACCCGGGGTGTCGATGGTGACCCGCTCGACCGGCTCGTGCAGCTTGCCGTCGATCTCCTTGGTGACCACCTGCGGACGGCCGACGGTGAGCTCGAACTCCTCGCGGCGCAGCTGCTCGACCAGGATCGCCAGCGCCAGCTCGCCGCGGCCCTGCATCTCCCAGGTGTCGGGGCGCTCGGTGGGCAGCATCCGCACCGAGACGTTGCCGACGAGCTCCTGGTCGAGCCGGTTCTTGATCAGCCGGGCGGTGAGCTTCTTGCCCGACTTGCCCGAGATGGGGCTGGTGTTGATGCCGATGGTGATCGAGATCGACGGCTCGTCGACGGTGATCGCCGGCAGCGGGCGCGGGTCGTTCGGGTCGGCGAGGGTGTCGCCGATCATGATGTCCTCGATGCCGGCGATGGCGATCAAGTCGCCGGGGCCGGCGCTGTCGGCCGGGGTGCGGGTGAGGCCCTCGGTGACCAGCAGCTCGGTGATCTTGGTGCGGGTGATGGTGCCGTCGGCCTTGCACCAGGCCACCTGCTGGCCCCGCTTCATCTCACCGGAGTGGATGCGCAGCAGCGCCAGCCGGCCCAGGAACGGCGAGGCGTCGAGGTTGGTGACCTGCGCGCGCAGCGGCTCCTCGGCGTCGTAGACCGGCGCCGGCACGGTGTCCAACAGCGTCTTGACCAGCGGGCCGAGGTCCGGACTATCCGGGACGGTGCCGTTCTCGGGCTTGTTCAGCGACGCCTGGCCGGTACGGCCGTTGCAGTAGACGATCGGGAACTCGAGGGTCTCCGCGGGCAGGCCGGCGTCCTCGAGCAGCTCCATGAACAGCTCGTAGGTCTCGTCGACGACCTCCTCGATGCGGGCGTCCTGCCGGTCGGTCTTGTTGACCGCGAGGATGACCGGCATCCCCTTCGCCAGCGCCTTGCGGAGCACGAACCGGGTCTGCGGCAGCGGGCCCTCGGAGGCGTCGACGAGCAGCACGACACCGTCCACCATCGACAGCGCACGCTCCACCTCGCCACCGAAGTCGGCGTGGCCCGGGGTGTCGACGATGTTCACGACGACGGGGTTGCCGTCCTCGTCGGCGAGGCGGATCGCGGTGTTCTTGGCGAGGATGGTGATCCCGCGCTCGCGCTCGAGCTCGCCGGAGTCCATGACCCGGTCCTGCGTCGAGTCGTTGTCCGTCCCCTCGCCCTTCGAGCGCCCGAGGGCACCGGCCTGCCGGAGCAGGGCGTCGACCAGGGTGGTCTTGCCGTGGTCGACGTGGGCGATGATCGCCACGTTGCGCAGGTCGTTGCGGGTGGGCATGCGGAGAGGCACCTCGGGGGATCGCGTGGGGGTCTGCGCGCAGCGGCGCGCGACAAGTGCAACGGCACGGGCGGCCGAGACCTTCCCATGGTAGGGGACGACGGCCCCCCGCCGAGCGGCTGTGACCGGTCTACCACTCTCGAAGGACCTTGGTCCCCCTCATCCCTCGCAAGCTCGGGACGAGCCTCTGGACCGAGGCCTCACGACGACGGGCGGTCTGCCACCACCCAGGACACCGCGGCGGCGACCACCGTGACCAGCCCGACCGCCAGCCAGGCCGGCCAGCCGACGCCGATCGCCAGCACGTGCGCCAGGACGAAGGCGGCCACGTAGCCGGCCGCCAGCGCGGCGGCGATCGCCGCCCCGCGACGGCGGTACCAGAGCCAGCCGGCGGCCAGGCCCCCCGCGGCGAACACGACGCCGCCGAGCGCCCGCACGCCGGTGCCCTGGGCCACGCCGAACCCGGCGGCCAGCCCGACGGCCACCGCGACGGCCGACGGGAAGCGGGTCTGCACGCGACTGAGGGTCGAGGTCGACATGTCGCCCAGTGTCCCAGCGTCCGCGGACCGATGGGGTCGGTCCCGGGCGACGGCGTCCGCGGCAGCGGAGGTCCGTCGTCGACCTGCGCCTTCCCTGCGAGCGGCCGAGCGCAGCGCAGCCTGATCGGTGGTCCTGGGCGGTACGGTTCGCCGTCCGAGTCAGTCGGACGGTGCGAGGAGTCGCCGATGGCCCAGCACGCCGAGCCACCACCGTGGGTGGCCGACGGGTCCTGGCGCGCGCGGACGACGGAGGCGCTGACCTCGATCAGCGAGGCGGTCTGCTTCCTCGACGCCGAGTACCGCTACACCTGGGTCAACGCCGCCGCCGAGCGGCTGTTGGAGCGGACGGCCGCCGAGCTCGTCGGCCAGGTGCTGTGGACCCAGTTCCCGGACCGGCCCGGCGCCGCATGGCAGGAGTCGGTCCGCCTGGCCCGGGCGACGGGTGAGAGCCAGCAGCTGGAGTTCTTCTACGAACCGCTGGACCGGTGGTTCGAGGTGCGCACCTACCCCGTCCTCGACGACCTGGTCCTGTTCTTCCGCGACGTGCACGAACGCCGCACCCTGGACGAGGAGCGCGCCGCGGAGTCCTCGCTCGTCCGGGCGGTGCTCAACGCACTGCCGGCCCGCACGGCCATCCTCGACGGCGACGGGACGATCCTGACCACCAACGCGGCCTGGGCCCTGGGGACGACGACGGCGGGGCGGCCGGCCGCGTGCCAGACCGGCGACGACTACCTGGCCGCCTGCCGGGCGCTGGCCGCCACGGGCGACCCCGACGCCCGGATCGCCGTCGAGGGCCTGGAGTCGGTGCTGGAGCGGCGGGCGCCGTCCTTCTCCTTCGACTACTGCCCGCCGCACGCCGCCGGCACCGAACCGCCCGGCAGCTGGTGGCACCTGCAGGCCTTCCCGGTGGACGGCGGACCGGGCCTCGTCGTCACCCACACCGACATCACCGACCGGGTGCGCGCCGAACAGCAGGCCGCCTGGCAGGCCCGCCACGACCACCTCACCGAGCTGCCCAACCGGGCCGCACTGCACGAGACGATCGCCGGGGCGCTGGCCGAGGACGGCGGCCCGGTGACCGTCCTGTACCTGGACGTCGACGGGTTCAAGCAGGTCAACGACTCGCTCGGGCACTCGGTCGGGGACCTGCTGCTGCAGGAGCTGGCGGCGCGACTGTCCCGGCGGACCCGCGCCACGGACGTGGTCGGCCGGCTCGGCGGCGACGAGTTCGTCGTCGTCGCCCGCGACTGCGACGCCGGAGCCGGGGAGCTGCTGGCCCGGCGGTTCCGCGCCGTCTTCGACGACCCCTTCGAGCTGGCCGGGACCCGGCTGTCGTTGACCGCCAGCATCGGGACGGCCACCTCCGACCCGGCGCACACCGGGCCCGAGGACCTGCTCCGGGACGCCGACGCTGCGATGTACGCAGCGAAGTCCGACGGCCGGGACCAGCACCTGCACTTCACCCCGGCCCTGCGCGCGAGCCTGGAGGACCGGTGGCAGGTGGTCAGCCACCTGCGGAACGCGGCAGCGCTGGACCAGCTGACCGTGTGCTGGCAGCCGGTGGTGCACCTGTCCAGCGGCGAGGTGACCGGGTGCGAGGCGCTCCTGCGATGGGACCACCCGCACCGCGGCCGACTCGAGCCCGCCGGGTTCGTCCCGATCGCCGAGGAGACCGGGGTGATCGTGCCGATCACCCGCTGGCTGCTGCGGACGGCGATCGACCAGGCCGAGGTGTGGCGGGCCCAGGGCCACCAGCTGGCCGTGGCGGTCAACGTGAGCGCCGTCCACCTCTCCGCCGGGACACTGGTCGACGACGTCCTCGAGGCGCTGGCCGAGCGCGACCTGGACCCGGGGAGCCTCGTGCTGGAGCTGACCGAGACGGCGCTGGCACGCGATCCCGAGCACGCGGTGGCCCAGTTCCGTGCACTGCGCGCCCACGGCGTCCGGATCGCCATCGACGACTTCGGAGCCGGGTACAGCTCCCTGGCGGCGGTGGCCTCGCTGCCCGCGGACGTGCTCAAGGTGGACCGCGCGCTCGTCGCCGGCCCCCTGCCGGCCGCCGCCACGGCTCCCGAGGCGCTCCTCGGCGCGGTCGCCGCCCTGGGTGCGGCGCTGGACATGGCGGTGCTCGCCGAGGGGGTGGAGACCGCCGAGCAGCTGGAGCTGGCCCGCCGGGTGGGGTGCACCTACGCCCAGGGCCACCACCTCTGCGCGCCGGTGACCGGCGAGCGGCTGGGTGCGCTGCTCACCGAGGGCCGGCGGCAGACCGGGCACCAGCGCCTGCCCGCCCACCCCTGAGACGCAGCAGAGCTCCCACCCGGCCGGGTGGGAGCTCTGCTGCACGGCCCCTCTGCAGGGGCCCGCCGTCGGCCCCGTCCCGAGGCTCACCCCGAGCTCGCGAGGGGTGAGGAGGACGGGGTCCTTCCTCAGGCGGTGCGGAGCACGCCCTCGATCTCGAGCTCGACCTCGATCTTGTCGCCGACGACGACGCCGCCGCCGTCCATCGGCATGTCGATGTCCACGCCGAACTCCTTGCGGGAGATGGAGGTCTTGCCGGAGAAGCCGGCGCGCGTGCCGCCGTAGGCGTCCGGGCCGAAGCCGTTGAGCTCCAGGGCCAGGGTGACCGGCTTGGTGATGCCCTTGATCGTCAGGTCGCCCTCGACGACCCAGTCCTCGCCCTTGTTGCGCACGCCGGTGGAGCGGAACTCCATGACCGTGTGGTTGCCGACGTCGAAGAAGTCCGCGGACTTGATGTGCGCGTCGCGCTGCTCCTGGCGGGTGTCGATCGAGTCCATGTCGATCGTGGCGTGCACCGTGGACTGCGACGGGTCCTCGGCGGTGACGATCTCGCCGGAGAACTCGCGGAAGTAGCCGCGGACCTTGCTGACCATCATGTGGCGGACCGAGAAGCCCACCGTGGAGTGGGAGGCGTCGATGTCCCACGTGCCGACGACGTAGCCGGGGATCTGGGTGGTGCTGGCCATGGTGACCTCCGAGTGGTTGAGCGTTTGACTGTCTGCGTCCGGCGGTAGCGTAGTTGAATGCTTGAGTATTCCGCCAGTACCCTCGCACCATGACGAGTGACGTGTCCCCCGCGGCGCGGGCAGCGGGTGCGCCTGCCCCGGCCCCGCCCGCCGCGACGCGCTGGCTGGACGCCGAGGAACAGCGCGCCTGGCGCGCCTGGCTGTACAGCTGGATGTTGCTCGACGACCGGCTCGACCGCGAGTTGACCCGCGAGACGGGCATCTCGCACGCGTACTACGAGATCCTCGTCCAGCTGTCGGAGACCGAGGGCCGGCAGCTGCGGATGAGCCAGCTCGCCGAACGCTGCCTGTCCTCCCGCAGCCGACTGTCCCACGCGGTCTCCCGGCTCGAGGAACGCGGGTGGGTCCGTCGGCAGGTCTGCCCCGAGGACGGGCGCGGGCAGCTCGCCGTCCTCACCGACGAGGGGTTCGCAGCCCTGGAGGGCGCGGCCCCGGTGCACGTGGAGAGCGTGCGCAGCCACCTGTTCGACCAGCTCAGCCCGGAGCAGGTAGCCGCGATGCAGGACATCGGCGAGACCCTGCTGCGCCACCTGAACGACGAGGCGTAGCCACCTGCACCGAGTGACAGCTCAGCGGGCTTCCCGGGCCGGGGAAGCCCGCTGGGCTGTCACTCACCGGCTGTGGACGGCGGCAGCGGCGACCTGCCCTGCTGCGGCAGGGTGCGGCGGCGCCCCGCCCGACCCGCCGTCCCGAGCGACTCCGCGGCCGCGTCTTCCACGGCACGGCAGCCGTCCGCGGCGGCCTGCTGACCCGCGACGACCTGCGCAGCGGTGCCTGGGTGCGGCTGTTCCCCGACGTCTACGCCGACGCCACCCTCGACGTCACGCACGCCGTCCGCGCCCAGGCGGTGGGCCGGCTGCTGCTCCCGCACGCCGTCGTCTCCGGGGTCAGCGCCGCGGTGCTCTGGGGGCTGACCGACCTCGCCCGGCCGGAGGACGACGTGGAGGTGACCGTCGCGCCGGGGACGCCCCGTGGCGCCGCTCCCGGGGTGGCGGTGCGCCGCCGGGTCCTCCCCGGAGAGCGGGTGCGTCCCGTCGAGGGGGTCCGCGCGACCGCGCCGGAGACGACCGCGCTGGAGCTCGCCGGACGGCTCCCCCTCGACGACGGCGTCGTCCTGCTGGACCGGTTCGTGGCGGCGCGGACCACCACGCTGGCGACCCTGCGACTGACGGCCGCCGAGCTGACCGGCCGCGGGTGCCGCCAGGCCCGGACGGCGTGCTCACTCGCCGACGGGCTGGCCGCCTCGCCCCCGGAGACCCGGCTCCGGCTGCTGCTCTCCCGGTCCTCGCTGCCACCACCGGTGGCCCAGCACGTGGTCCGGCACGGCGGGGTGTTCCTCGCCCGGGTCGACTTCGCCTGGCCGGAGCGCCGCGTCGCGCTGGAGTACGAGGGCGCGTGGCACACCACCCGCGTCGCCGCGGACCGCCGGCGGATCGAGGCCCTCCAGGCCGCAGGCTGGCGGGTCCTGTTCGTCACCGCCGCCGACCTCTACTCCCCCGCCGACCTGCTCGCGAGGATCGCCGCCGCACTCGGCGAGTGACAGCTCAGCGGGCTTCCCGGGCCGGGGAAGCCCGCTGGGCTGTCACTCGGCGCGCCCTGACCGCGGGCGGGCCGCCCTGACCGCGGGCGGGCCGGGTGGCCCGCCCGCGGCTGGGTCAGGCGGCCGGGGCCAGCTCGACGTCCGCGTCCAGGAACAGGTCGCGGGTGAGCACGCCGGTGTCCGGGTTGTCGGTGAAGATGCCGTCCACGCCGGCCTCCCAGAACGCCAGCTGCTCGGCGATCGCCTGGCCGTACGCCGCCGGGTCGGTGCCCTCGTCGAGCTCGGCCGGCAGGAAGGCGTTCTCGTTGCGGAACGTGTACGGGTGCACGAGCAGGTCGACCGCGTGGGCGTCGGCGACGAAGGACGTCGGCTCACCCAGCGTGCCGTCCTCCAGCAGCGGGATCACCTGGTCCTTCGACGGGCCCACCCCGTCGGCGTACCGGGCGATCACGGCCAGACCGGCGGCGGTGGACAGGTCGGCGTAGGTGAACGGGAGACCCGCGGCGACCAGGTCGGCCGGAGCGCCGCTGGCCGACAGCAGCTGCACCAGCGGCACCTTCACCCCGGCGGCGTCCAGCTCACGGAGGTTCGTCGTCTCGAACGACTGCAGGAACACCGGGGAGTGGCGGCGGTCGACGTGCGCCTCACGCAGGTCGGCGAGCAGCGGCTCCTCCAGCGAGAGCCCGATCGAGTCGAAGTAGGTCGGGTGCTTGGTCTCGATGTAGGCCCCGATCTCCCGGTCCAGCTCCCGGGTGAGGTCCGCGCGGAGCTCGAAGAACTCGTCCAGGGTCGGGACCTCGAACAGGCCGTCGTAGAGGGTGTTCTCCTCCCGCAGCTCGGGCAGCCGCTCGACCGCGCGCAGCGTCTGCAGCTCCGCCAGCGTGAAGTCCTCGGTGAACCAGCCGGTCAGCTCCACGCCGTCAACCGTCTTGGTCGTCTGCCGGTCGGCGAACTCCGGGCGGTCGGCGACGTCGGTGGTGCCGGAGATCTCGTTCTCGTGCCGGCAGACCAGCACGGCGTCGGCGGTGCTGACCACGTCGCACTCGATGTAGTCCGCGCCCATCCGGGCGGCCAGCTCGTAGGAGGCGAGCGTGTGCTCCGGCCGGTAGCCGGAGGCTCCCCGGTGGCCGATCACCAGGAGCTCCTCGGCCTCGTCGGCACCGTGGTCGGAGCCGTGCGCCGGGGAGGCGGACGACGCCGGGGCGACGGCCAGGGACAGCGGAACGGCGAGCAGGGCTGTCAGCGCAGCAGCGGACAGCCGGGACGTACGGCTCATCGGGACCCCCACGGGCTCGGACGGCGACCCTCGCCGGCGGCCCGCCTCCCCAGCACAGTGGGTCCTCAGCCGCCGCACAGGCAATGCCCGGCGAACAACGGGTGAAGCCGACCCCCTCCGACGGCGAGTCGCCCGGCGGGTCGCGTCAGCGGGTCACCGCCGCGCCCGAGGACTCACTCCCCGCGCCACACCGGGGCGCGCTTCTCGGCGAAGGCGCGAGCGCCCTCCAGTGCGTCGGCCGAGCTGAACACCCGGTCGGCCAGCTCCCGCTGGGCCTCGAGCGCGGCCTTGTCGGTCCAGCCGACCGACCCGGCGATCAGCTGCTTGCTGGCCCGGACCCCGAGCGGGCCGTTGACCACGATCCGCGCGGCCAGCTCCCGCGCCCCGGCCAGCGCACCGCCGGGCTCGGTGAGGACGTTGACCAGCCCGAACCGGTGCGCCTCCTCGGCGGGCAGCGGGTCACCGGTCAGCGCCATCTCCATCGCGCGCTGGTAGGGCAGCGCCTTGGCCAGCCGGAGCACCCCACCGCCGGCGGCGAACAGCCCGCGCTTGACCTCCGGGATGCCGAACCGGGCGTCCCGGGCGGCCACCACCAGGTCGGCGGAGAGCGCCAGCTCGCAGCCGCCGGCCAGCGCCCAGCCCTCGACCGCGGCGATCAGCGGCTTGGCCGGCGGCGCCTCGGTGAGCCCGGCGAACCCGCGGCCCTCGATCCGGGGGCGCTCGCCGCGGGCGAAGGCCTTGAGGTCCATGCCCGCGCAGAAGGTCCCGCCGGCGCCGGTCAGCACCAGGACGGCGACGTCGTCGCGGGCCTCGAACTCGTCGATCGCGGCCGCCAGCGCCTCGGTCGTCGCCAGGTCGACGGCGTTCTTCGCCGCCGGCCGGTTCAGGGTCAGCACCCCGACCCCGTCGATCACCTCGGTGAGCACTGGTGCGGTCATGGCCTGTCCTCTCGTCGGGTCCGGCTGGAGGGTGCGGGTCAGCCCTGCCACACGTCGGCGACCCGGGCGGCGACGCTCGCCGCCTGGGTGCGCCCGGCCCGGGCCGAGGGCGCGCGGGCGGCGGGGTCGAGCACGTTCTTGCCGATGGCGGCCCGGCTCGCCGCGTCCGGGGAGACGACGGCGACCCGGCTGACCAGGCCGGTGACCTGGGCGTCGACGCTGGCCATCGGGCCGGTGCCGCGCGGCAGCGGCGCGATCACCACGATCCGGTCGTAGGCGGCGGCCAGGTCGGCGTTGGCCGTGGAGCGCATCCCGCCGTCCATGTACCGCTTGTCGCCCACGGTCACCGGCGGGTAGACGCCCGGGACCGCGCAGCTGGCGCCCACCGCGGTGACCAGGTCGACCCCGGACTTCCGGGTGAAGGTGGTGAACTCACCGTCGGCCGTGTCGATGGCGGTGACCACCAGCGGCCGGTCGGGCCACTGCGCCCCGGCCAGCCGGGCCTCGATCGCCGTCCGGCGCTCCTCCTCCGACGGCGTCCGGCCGGTGTCGGCGGCGGTGCGCGCCAGCTGCCCGATCCGGCGGCGGAAGGCCGCGTCGTCGCGGCGGGCCAGCAGCATCGCCAGCCCGTAGCGGGCCAGCGTGCCGCGACCGAGTCGGGATGCCCGCTCGTCCGGGCCGACCGGCTCCAGCTGTCGCGCGTGCAACGACTCGACGTCGGCGCCGGTGGTGAGCAGGGCCCCGACCACCGAGCCGGCCGAGGTGCCGACGACGAGGTCGGCCGAGGTCAGGTCGACGCCGGCCTCGGCGAGCCCGGCGACGACCCCGATCTCCCAGGCGATGCCGGTGATGCCGCCGCCACCGAGGACCAGGGCCGTGCGCTGGGAGCTCATCGGGCCATCCTGACGCACGCGGTCGGTCTCGACGCAGAGGGTGACGTAAGCCACCCTGAGGCCCCAGCAACGACGCTGCGCGGGAGGACGACGGATGACGACGACGCAGGCCCACGGCACCACCACGACACCGACCGAGCCGTCTGCCGAGCGCTCTCCCTGGCCCCGAGGGCTGCCCTGCTCGCTGGAGTACCCGCTCCTCCCGGTCGGCTCGGTGCTGCGGGCCGCGGTGCGCCGGTGGGGTGACCGGACGGCCTTCGTCCACCACGACGTGGCGCTGTCGTTCACCGAGCTGGGCCGCCGGGCGCACGCGGTGGCCGCCGGGCTCGCGGCCCGCGGCATCGGCCGGGGCGACGTGGTGGCCGTGCACCTGCCGAACTGCCTGCAGTACCCGGCCGTCTACTACGGCGTGCTGCTGGCCGGGGCGACCTTCTCCCCCACCAACCCGCTGCTGCCGCCGGCCGGGCTGGCGCACCAGCTGGCCGACGCCGGCGCCCGGGCACTGGTCACCTGGGAGCCGGTGCTGCCCGTCGTCCGGCAGGCGCTGCCCGACACCGGGGTGGAGACCGTGGTGGTCACCGGCCCGCAGCAGGTCGCCGACCCGTCCGCCGCCGTCGACCTCGCCGACCTGCCGGACGCCGTCTCCCTCGGCGACCTGCTGGCCGCCGACCCGACCGACGCCCACCGCGACGCGGACCTCGACCCGGTCACCGACCTGGCGCACCTGGCCTACACCGGCGGCACCACCGGGGTGAGCAAGGGCGTGGAGCTGCCGCACCGGGCCGTGGTCACCAACGTGCTGCAGTCGGCCTGCTTCAGCACCGGCTCGGTGCCGGCACTGGACGCCGAGGGCGACGTCACGCTCGACCAGTTCGGCAGCCCGGCCGAGCACCCCACCCGGCTGGGCACCGCCACGATCATCAACCTGACGCCGTGGTTCCACGCGATGGGGGTGATCGGCTACCTCAACGGGCGGGTGCTGACCGGTGCGACCGTGGTGGTCCACGACCGGTTCGACCCGGCGCACTACCTGGCCGACGCCGTCCGGTACCGGGTGACCAGCATCGGCGGGGCGCCGCCGGTGTTCGTCGCGCTGCTGCAGGTCCCCGGGATCGCCGAGGCCGACCTGTCCAGCGTGCGCGACTTCGCCAGCGGTGCGGCGCCGCTGCCGGTGCCGCTGATCGAGCGGATGGCGGCGCTGGTGCCCGGGGTGGTGATCGCCGAGGGCTACGGGCTGACCGAGGTGACGATGATGGCGACCGGCAACCCGCCGCACACCTCGGGGATCCGCAAGGCCGGCACGGTCGGCGTCCCGCTGCCGGACACCGAGATCAGCATCCGCCCGCTCGGGGGCGGCGACCCGCTGCCGGCCGGGGAGCGCGGCGAGGTGTGCATCCGCGGCCCGCAGGTGATGCGCGGGTACGCCGGGCGCCCGGATGCGACGGCGGAGTCGATCGACCCCGACGGCTGGTTCCACACCGGCGACGTCGGGGTGCTCGACGCCGACGGGTACCTGGCGATCGTCGACCGCACCAAGGACATGCTGCTCTACAAGGGCTACAACGTCTTCCCGCGCGAGCTGGAGGAGATCCTCTTCGGCACCGCCGGGGTGGCGGCCGCCGCGGTGGTCGGCCGGCCCGACCCGGAGGCCGGCGAGCTGCCGGTCGCCTACGTGGTGCGCCGGGCCGACGACGCCGGTGCGGCGCTGACCGCGGAGGGGGTGATGGCGGTGGTCAACGAGCAGGTGACGCCGTACAAGCGACTGCGGGACGTCGTCTTCGTCGACGCCCTGCCGGTGTCGCCGGCCGGCAAGGTGCTCAAGCGCGAGTTGACTGCGCGGGAGCGTGCCGCGGGCTCGCATGCGCCGGTCGCCGCCGGGACCGGAACGGCCACCACCAGTTGACGTCGCCGAACAGCGCGACCAGCGCAGGTGTGAGCACCCCGCGCACGACGGTGGCGTCGAGCAGGATGCCCAGCGCCAGCGTGGTCGCGAAGATCTTCACGTCGACCACCGGCACCGTGGAGAGCGCGATGAAGGCCAGGAAGAGGATCAGCGCCGCCGAGGTGACCAGCCGGCCGGTGTACGCCACGCCGTGCACGGTCGCCTCGTCGGTGCTCATCCCCGCGTCCCGGCCCTCGCGGATCCGGGACAGGATGAACACCTCGTAGTCCATCGACAGCCCGAACAGAAACGAGAACGCGGCCACCGGCACCCAGAAGGTGAGCGTGCCGGTCGCGGAGGCGCCGAAGAGCAGGTCGGTCAGGTTCCCCTCCTGCCAGATCCACACGGTCATCCCGTAGGCGGCTGCGATCGAGACGACGTTGAGCAGCAGCGCCTTGACCGGCAGCCAGATCGACCGCAGCGCCGGGGCGAGCAGCGCGAAGGTGATGACGACGACCAGCGGCAGCACCCACCAGGCGTTGCCGTAGATCGCCTCGACCGAGTCGGCGTCGCCGGCCGCGGTGCCCCCGACCCGGGCGCCGGGGAGCTCGTCGGCGGCGGCCCGGACGGCGGTGAGCGCCTCCCGGCCGGCCGTGGACGACGGGTCGTCGGCGAGGACGACGTCCACCAGCCCCGTCCCGCCCTGCTCCCACGACTCCCGCACCGGCGCCAGCACCCCGGCCACGCCCGCGACCTCGGACAGCCGCTCGACGGCCGCCGCGCGGTCCTCGGTGAGCACCTCCACGGGCCGGGCCAGCCCCTCCGGCAGGCCGTCGCCGGTGAGCTGCTGGAAGGCGGTCGCCGCCGGGGACGACCCGGTGGCGATGGCCGAGACCTGCGGGGTGCCCAGCTTGATGCCCAGGACGGGCGAGGCGAGCAGCAGCAGGAGCGCGGTGGCCAGCGCTGCTGCGACCCAGCGGTGCCGCACCACCGTCGTCCCGATCCGGTGCCAGGCGCGGCTCTCCGTGCCGTGCAGCCGGCGCCGCGGCCACTCCAGCCGGGGCCCGACCGAGGCCAGCACGACCGGCAGCAGGGTGAGCGCGACGAGCACGCTGACCAGCGGGATGAACAGCCCGCCGAAGCCGACCGTGCGCAGGAAGGGCAGCGGCAGCACCACCAGGGACAGCAGCGAGATGGCGACGGTGACCCCGCTGAACACGACCGCCCGCCCGGCGGTGGTCATCGCGGTGCGCACCGCGACCAGGTCGTCGGCGCCGGCGGCGCGCTCCTCGCGCCAGCGCATGACCACCAGCAGCGAGTAGTCGATCGCCACGCCCAGGCCGATCAGCCCGACCAGGTACTGCACGATGAAGCTGACGTCGGTGACCGTGGTCAGGACGAGCACCAGCAGGAAGGTCGTGGTGATCGCCACCGCGGCGACCAGCAGCGGCACCAGGGCCAGCAGCGAGCCGAACACCAGCGCCAGGACGACGATCGCCCCGCCGGCGCCGAGGGCGATCTCCACGATGATCGGGCGCTCCTCACCGCCCCCCTCGGCCAGCACCGGGGTGCCGGTGACGACCGGCTCGACCCCGGCCACGGTGACCCCCTGCAGCGCCCCCTCCAGCTGGGGCAGCGCAGCCGCGTAGGGCGCCGGGCCCTCGACCGCCGGGGGCCACACCAGCGCGACCGCGGTGCCCTCGGCGGCGAGCACGTCGGCGGCCGCGCCCTCGTCGAGCGGGCTGGCCACCCGCCAGCCGGGCTGCCGCAGCCGGTCGACGACGGCGGCGAGCTCGTCCCGGTTCTCGGCGACGGTGCTGCCCTCGGGCAGGGGGACGGTGACCACCAGCGGGTCGACGCCCCCGCCGTTGCCGAACTGCTCGGTGATGGCCTGGTTCGCCTCGTAGGCCGGCTGGCCGGGCGTGGAGAAGTCGAACCCCAGCCGGTCGATCGTGGTGGGCGCGAGCACACCGCCCACGACCGCGAGCGCCAGCCAGGCGAGCACCACGATCCGGCGGTGCCCGAGCACCCAGTCGGCCAGTGCGCCCATCTTCTCCTCCTCGACCCCGACCATCAGGAGACTGATGCTCTGTCGGCAACCTACGGTGTCCTGCGTGGAGGAGCCAGTGGACGGAGTCGGTCCGGGAACGGAGCTGCCGCCCTGGCTCGCCGACGACCCGGCCGGCATCCCCGCCTACGCCCTCGCCCGGGCCGGCGCCGCGGTCAACGCCCTCTTCTCCCGGCAGCTGGCCAGCGTCGGGCTGCGGCCGCACACCTTCGTGGTGCTGGTGCACCTTGCCCGCGCCCGCACGCTCACCTCCGCGGAGCTGGCCCGCCGGCTCCAGCTGACGCCGCAGAGCATGAGCACCCTGCTGCACGGGCTGGTCGACGCCGGCTGGGTCGAGCGGCCCGGTCCCGTCCGCCGCGGGCAGAAGTCCGAGGTGCACCTCACCGAGGCCGGGCACCGGGCGCTGCTGGCCGCCGGCCCGGTGCTGGCCGAGCTGGGCCGCCCCGCCGTCCTGGGGCTGACCGAGCAGGAGGCCGCGACGCTGCACGGCCTCCTGGAGCGGGTGCTGGCCGCGGTCCAGCCGCCACCCGGAGTGGGCCGGGACGGTGGGCCGCAGCCGAACCCCGGAGCGGCCGACACCCCCGGTTGAGCGCCCGGCCACCCCGCAACACCCAGCGACGACGGCTATCGTCCCGCCGGTGACGTGCGAGCAGCCGGTCCGGTGAACGGGGCATCGTGAACCAGGACCACAGCGGCGTCCACCTGCCGCACACCGAGGAGTCCCCGGCCCGGCAGGTCTGGCGCCGGGTGCTGATCGCCGCCGTCGTGCTGACCGCCACCGTGCTGATCGTCTACCTGCACCGGGACAGCTACGCGGACAACCAGGGCGGCGAGATCAGCGTGCTGGACGCCACCTACTACGCCACCGTCACGCTCTCCACCACCGGGTACGGCGACATCGTCCCGGTGACTCCAGGGGCCCGGCTGGTCAACATCCTGGTGATCACCCCACTGCGCATCACGTTCCTGCTCATCCTGATCGGCACCACCCTGGAGGCGCTCACCGCGCGTTCCCGGGAGGAGTTCCAGATCCGACGCTGGAGGTCTCGCTTGCGCCAGCACGTCATCGTGTGCGGTTACGGCACCAAGGGGCGCAGCGCCATCCGCGCCCTGCTCAGCACGGGCACCGACGCCGAGCACATCCTCGTCGTCGACCCCTCACCCCAGGCCATCGACGAGGCCACCGCCTCCGGGTTCACCGGCGTGCTCGGTGACGCCGGGCGGATGGAGGTGCTGCGTCGCACGTCGGTGGAGAAGGCCCGGGCGGTCATCGTCGCGGCCGACCGCGACGACGCCGCCGTGCTGATCACCCTGACCGTGCGGCAGCTCAACCCGACGGTGCCGATCACCGCGAGCGTCCGCGAGGAGGAGAACGCCAGCCTGCTCCGCCAGTCCGGCGCCGACTCGGTGATCACCTCCTCGGCCACCTCCGGGCGGCTGCTCGGTCTCTCGACCGACCAGCCCGGCGTGGTCGCGGTCGTCGAGGACCTGCTGACCAGCGGGCGGGGGCTGGACCTGGCCCAGCGCACGGTCACCCAGTCCGAGGTCGGCCTGGCGCCGCGTCAGCTGCGGGACGTCGTCCTCTCGGTGGCCCGCGGCGGGCGCACCCTGCGCTTCGACGACCCGCTGATCGGCACCCTGCAGAGCGAGGACGTGCTCGTGGTCGTCAAGGCCCACCGGGCCGCGGCCGAGAAGGGCTGACCGCGGCCGACCGCCTCAGCGGACGTCGCGGATCGCCGCGCGGACGACGACGTCCACCGCCGGCATGTCCGGCTCGGTCCTGCCGTGCGCGTGCTCGGCGTGCAGCCGGCCGTGCGCGACCAGCTCGTCGGACGTCGGGGCGCGGAAGCTGGCTCCGCAGCCGGGGACGACGTCGGCACAGTCGAACTCCTTCACCGGGGTCCTCCGGAGATCAGTGGCCCAGCGGTGTCGGCCGGGCAGCGGGTGGGCTCGTCCGGGACATCGGCCGGGGCCGGGCCGCGGTGCAGCTCGGCCAGCCGGAGGGTCATCCGTTCGGGTCGCACGAGCCCCAGCAGCCGGCCGACCTCGTCGACGCACAGCACGGGGTCGAACCGTCGGGCGGCCACCCGGGTCATGGCCCGGGTCGCGACCTCCGCCAACGGGGCCGACGGGCGGACCCGCAGGCTGATCGGCACGATCTGCAGGCCGGGGTCGCCGTGCCGCAACCCGGCGCGGACCAGGTACACCGGGCAGGCCAGGTCGTCGACGGCCACCACGACGTCCAGGCCGGGGTCGGCGGCCAGCAGCGCCTCCGCCGCGGTCAGCGCGGCCGGGTCACCGGCGGGGTCCGCCGAGCGCACGGACGGCGCGACCTCCAGCAGCGGGGCCACCTGGTCGACGAGGGCGGTCCGGCCGGCCAGCACCCGCAGCCGGTCGGCGACGCCGGGATCGAGCTCGGGCCAGCCCGGGCCGGGTCTGGCCAGCAGGTACCCCTGGGCCAGCGGCACCCCGAGCCGGACGAACGCCTCCAGCTCCTCGGGCCGCTCGATCCCCTCGACCAGCAGCCAGGCGTCCAGCCGGCCGGCGTAGGTGCCCAGCAGCTCGGCGAGGGCCAGCTTGGCCTCGTCCCGGTCGGCGTGGTCGACCAGCGCGCGGTCGAGCTTGACGAAGTCCGGACGCAGCAGCGCGAGTTGCTGGAGGCCCGAGTAGCCCGAGCCGGCGTCGTCCAGGGCGATCGCCGCGCCGACCGCCCGCAGCCGGTCGAGCAGCTCGACGAGCGGGCCGGTGTCCTCCACCGGCACGTGCTCGGTGAGCTCGAGCACCAGGCCGGAGAGGTCGTCGGCAGCAAGCAGCAGGTCGGCGAGCTCGGGTTCGGTGAGCAGGTGCGGGCTGACGTTGACGCTGAGGAAGCGGTGCGGGGGCAGGTCGGCCCGGGCGCGGAGCGCGGCGGCGACGACCCGGGCCTCCAGCCGAGCACCGACCCCGAGCTCGTCGGCCATGGCGAACCACCGGTCGGGGCCGCAGCCGGCCGGACCGTCGAAACGGGAGAGCGCCTCGTACCCGGCGACCACGCCGCGACGCAGGTCGACGATCGGCTGGAAGACCAGCCGGGGCTGGGCGGGATCGGCCAGGACGGCGTCCAGGGCCGCCCTCCAGCCACCTGCCGGGACGCCGGTCGGGTGCGCGGGCGCCGCCTCGCTCGTCCCTGTCGACACCTGCTCCACCTCCCCGGACCGCCGCTTCATCTCGTCTCGCCGTGCAACCGTCTCGAGCCTGCCCGGTCCGCGCCGGGACCGGCAGACATCGGCCGGTGCGGCTCACCCGGAAGGGCCGGGACTCGGGTTGCCGCTGCCCGTGCACCCACCCAGACTCGGCCGGTGACCCAGCACCAAGATCAGCAGACCGGCGCGGCCGACAGCGACGGGACCGCGCTGCGCCGGGCGATCAGCGGCCGGCTGCTCTACCTGTTCATCCTCGGCGACGTCCTCGGCGCCGGGATCTACGCGCTGGTCGGGGAGATCGCCGGCGAGGCCGGCGGCGCGATCTGGGTGCCGATGCTGCTCGCCCTGCTGCTGGCGCTGCTCACCGCCGCCTCCTACGCCGAACTGGTCACCAAGTACCCCCGGGCCGGCGGCTCGGCCGTCTTCGCCGAGCGGGCCTTCGGCAAGCCGCTGCTGTCGTTCCTGGTCGGCTACTGCATGCTCGCCGCCGGCGTCACCAGCGCCGCGGGCCTGTCCCTGGCCTTCGCCGGTGACTACCTCGGCGTCTTCCTCGACGTCCCGGCGGTGCCGGCCGCACTGGTGTTCCTGCTGCTGGTGGCGTTGCTCAACGCCCGCGGCATCCAGGAGTCGGTGCGGGCCAACGTGGTGATGACCGTGGTCGAGGTGTCCGGGCTCCTGCTGGTCGTCGTGCTGGGTGCCATCGTGCTCGGCCGCGGAGACGGCGACCCGGGCCGGGTGGTGCAGTTCCCCGACGGGGTCGCGCCCGGCACGGCGGTGCTGGCCGCGGCGATCCTGGCCTACTACTCCTTCGTCGGTTTCGAGGTCTCGGCCAACGTCGCCGAGGAGGTGCGCGACGTGCGGCGGGTCTACCCGCGGGCGCTGTTCGGTGCCCTGCTCACCGCCGGGGTCGTCTACGTGCTCGTCGGACTGGTCGCCTCGATCGTGCTGCCCGCCGACGAGCTGGCCGCCTCGACCGGCCCGCTGCTGGCCGTGGTGCAGGCCAGCGGGGTGGCGGTGCCCGACCAGCTGTTCAGCGCCATCGCGCTGATCGCCGTCGCCAACGGCGCCCTGCTCACCATGATCATGGCCAGCCGGATGGCGTTCGGGCTGGCCGAGCAGCGGCTCGTTCCCGCGGTGCTGGGCCGGGTGCTCCCGGTCCGGCGCACCCCGTGGGTGGCGATCGTGGTCACCACCGCGGTGGCGATGTCGCTGACCCTGGTGGGCGACCTGGGCGCACTGGCGAACATCGTCGTCCTGTTGCTGTTGCTGGTCTTCCTGAGCACGAACGTCGCGGTGCTCGTGCTTCGTCGCGACCGGGTGGCCGCCGAGCACTTCACCGCACCCGTCGTCCTGCCGGTGCTCGCCATCGGCTCGTGCCTGCTGCTGCTGTCCCAGCAGGAGGCCGTCACCTGGCTGCGGGCCGGGCTGCTGCTCCTGGTCGGGGTGCTGCTGTACCTGCTGGCCCAGGCACCCTGGTGGGGCGGCCGGCCGACCCGCCCGCGCGAGCCCACCGCGGCCGGATGAGACTGCTGGCGTGGCGGTCAACGACCACGGCGTGACGTTCGCGTGAAATGTGCCTGACGGTCCGTCGTCCTCCAGCGTCCCGGGTGAGGATGGCCGGGCACCGCGAGAGGGCGCCGGCGAGAGGAACGGACTGCAGATGACCGTGTCCCAACCGAGCGCGGTGGAGATCGGGCTGATGTCCGGCCGCGCCGGCTACGTCCTGCGGGCCAACGACCGCGGCGCCTTCACCGTCGCCTCCCCCACCCTGTACCCGCACATGTGGAGCTGGGACGCCGGCTTCGTGGCGCTGGGCATCGCGACGGTCTCGGTGCCGCGGGCGCTCGGCGAGCTGCGCAGCCTGCTGTCCGGGCAGTGGGCGACCGGGATGATCCCGCACATCCTGTTCCACGAGCCCAGCGACTACTTCCCCGGTCCGGAGCGCTGGCGCACCCAGGTGGCCGCCGCCCGCCCGGCCGGGGTGCTGACCTCGGGCATCTGCCAGCCGCCGATCCACGTGATCGCGCTGTCCCGGATCCTGCACGACGCCCGCCGGAGGGGCGGGGCGGACCAGGAGCTCGCCGAGGAGTTCGTCCGGGAGACCTTCGACCAGTGGCTGGCCTGGCACCAGTACCTGGCCACCGCCCGCGACCCGTACTCCTACGGGCTGGTGGAGATCCACCACGGCTGGGAGTCGGGGATGGACGACTCCCCGCGCTGGGACTCCCCGTACGCCAACGTGCACCCCCAGCCGGACATGCCGCCGTTCGTCCGCGCCGACCTCGCGCACGTCTCCGACCCGTCGCAGCGGCCGACCGACGCCGAGTACGCCCGCTACCTGTGGCTGCTGGAGCAGAAGGTCCGCTCCCGGTACGACGACACCGCCTACCGGGCGACCGGCGACTTCGTGGTGGGCGACGTACTGGTGTCGGCGCTGCTGGCCGCCGCCAGTGACCTGCTCGCCGACATGGGCGAGGAGCTCGGGATCGGCGGCGGCACGGCCGGGGGCGTGGAGCAGTCCCGGGCGATCGCCCGCCGGTTCCGCACCGGGGTGCTCCGCTCGGTCGACCCGCAGACCGGGCTGGCCCGCGACCTGGACCTGCGCACCGGCCAGTGGCTGGACGTGGAGAGCGCCGCGGGGTTCGCCCCGCTGGTGTGCGGCGGCGACGAGGCGCTCACCCGCCGGCAGCGCGACCTGCTGCTCGGGCCGCGGTGGTGCGGGCACTCCCGGCTGCGCTGGCCGGTCATGCCGTCGGTCTCCCCCGCGTCCCCGGCGTTCCGGGAGCAGACCTACTGGCGCGGGCCGCAGTGGCCGGTGCTGAACTGGCTGATGGCCTGGGCGCTCAACCGCTCCGGTGAGACCGAGGCGGCCAACCAGCTGCGGCTGGCCGGGCTGTCCCAGCTGATCGACTGCGACTTCGCCGAGTACTACCAGCCGGTGACCGGCGAGACGCTCGGCAGCCGCGACCAGTCGTGGACGGCGGCCATCGCGCTGGACTTCCTGGCCGCCCGGCGTCCGGCGCAGCGGCGTCCGGTCCGCTGGCTGACCAGCGAGCTGCCGCGGATCACCCCCGCCCACCGGGACGCCCATCGGGCGGCCCAGCACGCCTCGCCCACCCCGCACGCCGGGCACCTCGCCGGGCACCGCCCGCCGCACAGCCGCGGCCCGGCCACCACCCCGCAGCCGCAGCAGCGGCCGTCCTGACCCCACCGGGCGGGCTCCGGAGTGGAGCCCGCCCGGTCGGGTGTCAGGGCCGAGGGTCCGGGCTCTTGGTCAGCGCCGGGTCGGTCAGCGCCACCGGGGCGAGCACCTCGTCGATCCGCCGCTTGACGTCGTCGTCGAGCCGGACCCCGGAGGCCTTGACGTTGTCGGTCACCTGCTCCGGGCGGCTGGCGCCGATGATCGCCGCCGCCACGTTCTCCTCCTGCAGCACCCAGGCCACCGCCAGCGTGGCCATCGTCAGCCCCAGGTCGTCGGCGATCGGCTTGAGCTCCTGCACCCGCTCCCGGACGTCGTCCTTCAGCCAGCGGGCGATCATGTTCGCCCCGCCGCCCTTCTCGTCGGTCGCCCGTGACCCCTCCGGGACGGGCTGGCCCGGCAGGTACTTGCCGGTGAGCACGCCCTGGGCGATGGGTGAGAAGACGATCTGGCTGATGCCCAGCTCGCGGGAGGTCGGGATGACCTCGGCCTCGGGCACCCGGTGGAGCGCTGAGTACTGCGGCTGGTTGGAGACCAGCGGGATGCCCAGCTCGTCGGCGAGGGCCTTGCCCGCCCGGATCTCCTCGGCCCGCCACTCCGAGACGCCGATGTAGAGCGCCTTGCCGCTGCGCACGACGTCGGCGAAGGCCGACATCGTCTCCTCCAGCGGCGTCTCGTAGTCGTAGCGGTGGGCCTGGTAGAGGTCGAGGTAGTCGGTGCCGAGGCGGCTCAGCGAGGCGTCGATCGACTCGAGCACGTGCTTGCGGGACAGGCCGCGGTCGTTCCGGCCGGGCCCGGTCGGCCAGTAGACCTTGCTGAACAGCTCGATCCCGCTGCGCCGCTCACCGGCCAGCGCCTTGCCCAGCACCTCCTCGGCGCGGCCGCCGGCGTACACGTCGGCGGTGTCGAAGGTGGTGATGCCGGCGTCGAGGGCGGCGCGAACGCAGGCGTTCGCCGCATCGGCCTCCACCTGCCCGCCGTGGGTGATCCAGTTGCCGTAGGTGATCTCGCTGATCTTCAGGCCGCTGCGGCCCAGGTGTCGGAACTCCATGTGTCGTTCCTACCCGCTGGCACAGGTCACGGCTCGGCATCGACTCCGTGGCCGACGGGAGTGGGACGCGGTGAACGGGCAGTCCCTCCACGGACCACGCCCTCGACCTGAAGGAGCCCCCCTGTGAAGCGGACGATGCTCTTCGCCGCCACTGCTGCCACCGCCCTCGTGCTCACCGCCTGCGGGGACGACGAGGACGGCGTCGGGGGCTCCTTCGAGGCGCTGGACGACGGGGCGGTGACCGAGACCCCCGAGGTGCTGGTCGACCTGACCGGCGAGCTGGTCGACCCCGAGGGCAGCGTGCTGAGCACCGCCACCTTCACCAGCACCGACACCGGCACGGAGATCGAGGTGGAGGCCAGCGGGCTGACCCCGGGCGACCACGACATGCTCCTGGTCAGCGAGGGCGGCTGCACCGAGGGCGCGGTCGACAGCGCCCCGGTGGCCGACCTCCCGGCGCTGCCGGTGACCGAGCAGGAGATCGGCCAACTGGACACCCTGGCCGGGGAGTTCGACCTGGACCTGCTGGCCGACGAGGACGGCACCTCGCTCATCGTGCTGCCGCTGGACGACGAGGTCCTGGCCGAGGGCGCCGCCTGGTCGGCCTGCGCCTCGATCGAGGGCTGATGCCGGGACCCACGCCCGGGTGCAGCCTGCGCCACCTCGGGTGACTCCTGGGCGGGATCGATCGGAGCGGCCTCCCCGGACAGGCTCGGGAGGTCCGCACGATCGGCCCGCCTCCAGGAGTTCTCGTGTCCTCAGCCACCCACCCGAACCGCTCCCGCCGCACCTGGGCCACGCTGCTGGTCGCCGCCGCCACGGTGACCGCCGCCGGCGCCACCGGCCTGCTGACCCCCGACGTCGCGGAGGCCGGCGGCGCACGGCCGGCGCACGCCTTCCAGGACGAGCTCGACCAGCTCGTCGCCGACGACGGCTTCCCGGGCGCGCTCGCCGCAGTCCGCGGCGCGGACGGCCGGGTGCGCCACCTCACCGCCGGGGTCGGCGACCTGACCACCGGCGAGCCGGTGCCGGTCGACGGCCAGGTGCGGATCGCCAGCAACACCAAGACCTTCGTCGCCACCGTCGTCCTCCAGCTGGTCGGCGAGGGCCTGGTCGACCTGGACGCCCCGATCGAGACCTACCTGCCCGGGCTGGTCCGCGGGCCGGGCGGCGACGGCAACGCCATCACGGTGCGCCAGCTGCTGCAGCACACCAGCGGCCTCCCCGACTACGACGACGTCGTGGTGGCCGACTACCTCGCTGTGCAGCACCGCTACGTCGAGCCCCACCAGCTGCTGGACATCGCGCTGGCCCGGCCGGCCTCCTTCGCCCCCGACACCGGCTGGGAGTACAGCAACACCAACTACGTGCTGGCCGGCCTGCTCGTCCAGGAGGTCACCGGCCGGCCGATCGGCGAGCAGATCACCACCCGGGTCATCGAACCGCTCGACCTGGACGACACCTACTGGCCGCTCGAGGGCGAGCAGGTGATCCGCGACGAGCACCCCAGCGGCTACTACGCACCCGCACCCGACGCCGAGTACACCGACGTCACGGTGCAGGACCCCTCCTTCGGCTGGGCGGCCGGCCAGATGGTCTCCAGCCCCGGCGACCTGCTGGAGTTCTTCACCGCCCTGGTCGACGGCGAGCTGCTCGCCCCCGAGCTGCTGGCCGAGATGCAGACCACCGTGCCGGCGCCGGAGTCGACCGCCAGCGGCGACGAGCCCTACGGCCTGGGGCTGCAGAGCCTCTCGCTCAGCTGCGGCGTCACCGCCTGGACCCACGGCGGCGACATCCCCGGCTACGAGACCCGCGGTGCGGTGACGGAGGACGGGCGCGGCGTCATGGTCGCGGTCACCGCGCTGCCGACCGCGGTGGAGCAGATCGTGCACGTCGAGGACGCCGTGGACGCCGCCGTCTGCGGGTGAACGAAGGCCCCGGCTGCGCCATCGCGCAGCCGGGCCCTCAGCGCAACGGCACCAGCCCGGACTCGTAGGCAGCGATCACGGCCTGCGTGCGGTCCCGGGCGCCGAGCTTGCGCAGCAGGCTGCTGACGTGGGTCTTGACGGTCTGCAGGCCGAGGAACAGCTCGGTGGCGATCTCACCGTTGCTCAGCCCGTGCGCCATCAGCCGCAGCACGTCCGCCTCTCGATCGGTCAACGCCACCCGCGCCGCACCTCGGGCCGTGCCCCCGCCCGCGTGCCGCACGGCGAGGGAGCGGATCGCGGCCGGGAACAGCAGGCTCTCGCCCCGGGCGACGACCCGCACGGCGTCCACGATCTCGGCCGGGCGCGCGCGCTTGGGGAGGAACCCGTCGGCGCCGGCGTGCAGGGCGGCGTACACGTTCTCGTCGTCGGCGAAGGTGGTCAGCACCAGGACGCGCGGGGCGGTGGGGTGGCGGCGGCGCAGCGTGCGGGTCGCCTCGATGCCGTC
Organism: Modestobacter sp. VKM Ac-2978; assembly: GCF_026968025.1. Taxonomy (NCBI): domain Bacteria; kingdom Bacillati; phylum Actinomycetota; class Actinomycetes; order Geodermatophilales; family Geodermatophilaceae; genus Modestobacter; species Modestobacter sp. VKM Ac-2978. The sequence continues at coordinate 67,403 of NZ_JAPVBP010000009.1, forward strand.
GACCAGCGGCATCCGGATGTCCAGGACGACGACGTCCGGGCACGACCGCGCCACCGCCGGCACGACCACCGCCCCGTCCGCGACCTCGCCGACCACCTCGATGTCCGCCTGCGCCTCGAGGATGGTGCGCAACCCGCTGCGCACCAGCTCCTCGTCGTCGACCAGCAGCACGCGAACGGTCATCCGGGCACCGGCAGCCGGACGGCGACCCGCCACCCGCCGTCGACCCGACCGGCCTCCACGGTGCCGCCGAGCGCCGCGGCCCGGTGCTGCAGGCCGGGCACCCCGCTGCCGGTGCCGGCCGTCGCGGGCAGCGCCGCCGGGATCGGGTTGCGGACGTCGACGACCAGTCCTCCGCCGTGCACCTCGACCTGCAGCCGGACCGGCACCGGGCCGGCGTGCCGCAGCGCGTTGGTGAGCGCCTCCTGCACGATCCGGTACCCCTCCTCCGACAGCTGACCCGGCAGGTCGGCCACCTCGCCGGTGACGTGCAGGTCGACCTGCGCCCCGGCGGCCTCGGCCGAGCGCACCAGCCGGTCGAGGTCGGCCAGCGTGGGCGCCGCGACCGGCGGGCGGGCGGTGTCGCGCAGCAGGCCGAGCACCCGTTCCAGGTCGTCGGTGGCCTGCCGGGCGCAGTCCTCGATGGCGCGGAGTGCGCCGTCGACGAAGGCCGGGTCCCGGCCGGCGACCTCCCGCGCGGCGCCGGCCTGGAGCAGCGTGACCGTCAGCGCGTGCCCGATCGAGTCGTGCAGCTCGGCGGCCAGCCGGGTGCGCTCCAGCAGCCGCTCGGTGCGGGCCCGCTGCGCGGCCAGCCGCTCGGCCGCCGAGGGGTGCAGCAGATGCCGGGCGGCCGCCGCGATCAGCGCGCCGAGGGCGGCCAGCGCGTACACCAGCGCGGCCACCAGCAGCAGCGCGAGCGGCAGTCCGGCCCAGCCCGGGACGCTCGCCGCGGGCCACCGTGCCGACGGGAGACCCAGCAGGGACCAGCCGGCGGCCACGGTGACCGCCGTCAGCTGACCGGCCAGCACGCCGAGCTCGACCCGCACGACCAGCCAGGCCAGCAGCCGGGCCCGGTCCGACCAGCTGCGCGAGGGCTCGACCGTGACGTCGTCGTCGCCGGGCAGCACCAGGGCGCGCGCCTGGACGCCCTCGCTGCGCCGCACCACCGGGACGGCGGCCAGCAGCACCAGCAGCGGCAGCGGGGCCAGCGCGAGCCCGGCCAGCGTGGCGGGCGAGGTGTCCTCCAGGCCCGGCCAGACCATCGCGCAGGCGGCCGCGACCCAGAGCCCGATCGCCAGGTGCAGGACGCGCGTCCACGTCGTCCTGCTGGTCGCCGGCCGCAGCACGCTGTGCACGCGGCCATGATCCCGTCTCCCGGCCGCCCACGGCCTCCCGCCGGAGAGGGAGCCGGACGGACCGTGCGGTGGAGGTGCGGGAGCGCCCGGTCGGCCAGCGTGGACGCATGCCGGACGACGGGAGCGGGACGTGATCGAGGTACGTGGACTGACGAAGCGGTACGGCCCGGTGACCGCGGTGGCCGGGCTGACCTTCGACCTGGCCCCGGGCGTGGTCACCGCGTTCCTGGGGTCCAACGGGGCCGGGAAGTCGACCACCCTGCGGATGCTGCTCGGGCTGGACCGGCCGACCGCCGGCACGGCCCGCATCGACGGTCAGCGCTACGCCGAGCTGCGCGACCCGCTGCGGACCGTGGGCTCACTGCTGGACAGCAGCGCACCCCACCCCGGCCGGACGGCCCGGGCACACCTGCGCTGGCTCGCCGCGAGCAACCGCGTCCCCGGACACCGGGTCGACGAGGTCCTCGAGATGGTCGACCTGACCGCCGTCGCCGACCGGCGGGTGCGCGGGTTCTCCCTGGGCATGCGACAGCGGCTGGGCCTGGCCGCGGCCCTGCTCGGGGACCCATCGGTGCTGCTGCTGGACGAACCGGTCAACGGGCTGGACGCCGAGGGCATCCGGTGGCTGCGCACCTCGCTGCGGCGGCTCGCCACCGAGGGCCGCACGGTGCTCGTCTCCAGCCACCTGATGAGCGAGGTCGAGCAGACCGCCGACCACCTGCTCGTGATCAGCCGCGGCCGGTTGCTCGCCGACACCCCGCTGCCCGACTTCCTCGCCGAGCACTCCCCGCCGGGGACCCGTCACCGGTCGCTGGAGGACGCCTTCCTGGCCCTTACCACCGGAGCCGACCGGTGATCCCCGCCCTGCACGCCGAGTGGGTCAAGGCGACCTCGCTGTGGTCGACCTGGCTGTGCCTGGCGGGCTTCGCCGTGGCCGCCGCCGGCATCAGCGCCGCCGTGGTGGGCACGGTCGGCGACCTCCAGGCCGCCGAGCCCGGGTACGACGCCGGTCTGCTCGCCTTCTACGGCCTGAACTTCGGGCACGTGGCCGTCATCGTGGTGGCGGTGCTGCTCACCGCCGGGGAGTACGGCCGGCAGACGGTGCACGACGCGCTGGTCGCCGTCCCACGGCGCGGCGTGTTCGTGGCGAGCAAGGTGGCGGTGGGCGGCGCCCTGGTGCTCGCCACCGCCACGGTCACCGCGCTGTCAGCGTGGTGGTCACCCAGGCCCTGCTCGGGCCGGCGGGGGTCGCCCTGTCCGAGCTCGCCCGGCCGACCGTGGCGGCAGCGCTGTACCCGACGCTGCTGGCCGTGGTCTGCATGGGCGTGGCGATGATGATGCGCGACCAGACCATCGCCCTCGGGCTGCTGGTCCCGTTCTTCTTCCTGGTCTCGCCGCTGCTCGAACTGGTGCCGGTGCTGCAGCGCCTCGCGGTCTACCTCCCCGACCGGGCCGGCCAGGTCGCCATCCGGCTGCACGCCCGCCCGATCGACGCCTTCGGACCGGTCACCGGGCTGGCCGTGCTGGCCCTGTGGGCCGCGGCGGCGGTGCTCGGCGCCTGGTGGGTGCTGCGCCGCCGGGACGCCTAGGTGTGTCCTGCCCGGTGAGGTCGGCGGAGAACGGCCGGACGACAGGCCGTCCGACCTGGGGAGGGGGTGGGTTCGCCGAAGTCCTCCCGTGGGTCGATCCGCGGTGACCTGCTGTGTGCCACGGTTCGACGGTGAGCAACCCCGTTCCCGCTGCCGCCGCGCCGTCCGAGGCTCCGCAGGCCACCCCTGACCGTCCTCTCGACCTGGCCCATGACCGGGATGGCGGCGTCGCACCCCCTGAGGAACGGCGACCTGGGCTGGGCGCCCCGGTGGCGCTCGGCCTGGCCGTGCTGATCGGCCTGGCCTGGGGAGCGGCGACGTCCGGCCTGCAGACGGTCCTGCCCTCGCCCTTCTCCGGGCTCGCCAACGCAGTCAGTCCCTGGGTCGCTCCCGCTTTCGCCATCGGTGCGCTGACCAGGCGGTCGTGGGTTGCCGCCGTCGCCGGGGTCCTCGTCTGCTTCGGCGAGGTCGGCGGTTACTACCTCGTCTCCATGGTGCGTGACTTCGGCGTCAACCCGACCATGGTCGTGTTGTGGGTGGCCACCGGCGTGGTCGGCGGTCCACTGTTCGGCGCCGCGGGGTGGTACTGGCGTCGGGTGCCGTCGCTGCGCTGGGCGGGGCTGAGCGCGGCGCTCCTGGGCGGGGTGTTCCTCTCCGAAGGCGCCATCGGCTACGGGGTCTACCTCGGGTACGCCGGTGACGCCGTCGTCTTCTGCACCCTCGGGGCTCTGCTCGTGGTGACCCTGGGAGCCGCTGCGCCGGCGGCACGAGCGGCTCGTGCGCCTGGTCGGGGCATCGGCACCGCCATGGTCTGGCTGCTGCTGGTCTTCCCGCTGGGTGCCGCCGGGCAGGCCCTGCTGCGAGTCATCGCCTGAGCCGTGCCCCGGTGCGCACAGGTCAGGGTCGGGTGCCGGCCAGGGCGGCTGCGGCGAACCGGCCGGACAGTGTGTGGAAGGCCTCGGCCAGCGCCGGTGGGCTGACGGCGAGGACGTCGGTGTCGTAGCGGGCGACGGCGGCGGCGATGCCCACCCAGGACCAGGCGCCGAGGGTGAGTCGGCAGCGGTCGGAGGCGAGGGCCTCGACGACGCCGTCGTAGGCGAACGGGGCGACGCGGCCGGCTGGTAGACCGAGTTCCACGGTGCCGGTGCACGGCCAGGTGTCGGCGCCGCTGGTGGTGCCCTTGAAGACACCGTTCACGAAGGTGGCGAGGTCACCGCCGGGCAGCTCGCGGGGGCTGAAACGCAGGCCGGTCGGTGTGCGGGGAGTCAACCGGTCGCAGCGGAAGGTCCGCCAGTCGGCCCGGTCGAGGTCGAAGGCGACGAGGTACCAGCGGCCGTTCCGGGTGACCAGGTGGTGCGGTTCAACGCGCCGAGGTGGGACGAACTCGTCGGCGCGCTGGGCCGGCGCGGCGTCCTCCGGCGTTGCGGCGGTGCCTGGAGTGGTGGAGCCACCGGCGGGGACGTAGTCGAAGCGCAGGACCTCATGAGCCCGGATGGCAGCGGTCAGCGCGACCAGCACGTCCGGGTCGACCTGCGCGGCCGTGCCGGGAGCAACCGGGGTGACCTGGACGGCGTCGATGCGGTGTCGCAGCCGTGCGGGCATCACCTGCCGGACGGTGGTCAACGCGCGGGCGGCGGCCTCGCCGATGCCCGCGCCGCTGGCCGCGGCCAGTTGCAGGGCCACGGCGAGGGCGACGGCCTGGTCGTCGTCGAAGAGCAGCGGCGGCAGGTCGGCGCCGGCGTCGAGGCGGTAACCGCCGTCGGGGCCCTTGAACGCCTGGACGGGGTACCCGAGCTCGCGGAGCCGGTCGATGTCGCGGCGCACGGTGCGGGGGGTGACGTCGAGCCGCTCGGCCAGGGTGGCGCCCGGCCAGTCGCGGCGGGCCTGCAGCAGCGACAGCAGGGTCAGCAACCGGGAGGACGTCCCGTTCTTATCGTGCACGCCGTCCATGATGCGACAGTAGAGGACATCACCTGTCCTCTACCCTTGCGAAGCTCTTCGCAGCGCCACCAAGGGGGTGGCGGGACAACGAGGAGCACGACATGAGCGTCACCACCACCACGCACCTGAACTTCCGCAGCCAGGCCCGCGAGGCGCTGGACTTCTACGCGTCGGTGTTCGGTGGGGAGGTCATGGCCTTCACCTTCGCCCAGGGCGGGGACGAGCGGGACACCGCCGACGGCGCGGTGGCCGAGCAGATCAAGTGGGGCGGCGTCCAGGCCCCCAACGGCTTCGCGGTCATGGCCTTCGACGTCCCCCCGGCGCGGGCGTACGACGCCGGGACCGACGCCGTCTACGTCTCGGTGCGCGGCACCGACACCGAGGAGATCACCCGGTACTGGCAGGCACTCGTCGTCGGCGGCACGGTCCGCGCGGAGCTCGCCCCGGCCGGCTACGCCCCGCTCTACGGGATGGTCACCGACCGCTTCGGCGTGACCTGGGTCCTCGACGTCCTGCCGCCCTACAACGGCTGACCCAGCCCCGGGGGCGGGAGGCCAACGCCCTCCCGCCCCCGTCGACCGCCCCCGTCGACCGCCCCGACCAACGAGAGAGAGCACCTCGTGGACACCCGACCGCTGGGCCGCACCTCCACCCGCGGACGGCGGGCCCCGCGGTGAGCACGCTGCTCGACGCGCGGGCGCTCAACCGCGCGACGCTGGCCCGCCAGTTCCTGCTCACCCGCACCGACACCCCGGCCCTGGAGGCAGTCACCCACCTGTGCGGTCTGCAGGCCCAGGAACCGCAAGAGCCCTTCGTCGGACTCTGGTCACGGCTGATCGACGTCGACCCTGCCGACCTCACCGGAGGGCTGGAGGAACGCCGGCTCGTCCGGCTGCACCTCATGCGGCGCACGGTGCACCTGGTCACCGCCGACGACGCGTGGAACTGGCGGCCCCGCCACCAGGACCTGCTGCGCCAGCGGACCGTCGGGACCCACACCCGCGAACTCGCCGGTACCGACCTCGACGAGCTCACACGCGCCGCGCACGAGCTCCTGGCCGATGGCCGGAGCCGATCGCTGGGAGAGGTCGGTCGTGCGCTGGCGGCGAGATGGCCCGAGCCGGGTCCCAGGGTCCTCGGCGAAGTGGCCGTCGCAGCTCTCCTGGCGACCGTGCAACTCCCCCCGCGCGGGACCTGGCGGAGCACCGCAGGCGCCCGGTACCAGCTGCTCTCGACCTGGCTGGGCCCGACTCACGTGCCATCCGAGGCAGACACCGCCGGCCACGCCGACCAGGACCTCGTCCGCCGGTACCTCACCGCCTTCGGACCGGCCGCGTCCGCCGACCTGCGCGCCTGGTGTGGCCTGACCGGCCTCCCCGCAGCGGTGACGGCGATCCGCGACGAACTCGTCTCGTTCCGCGATGCCCGCGGTCGTGAGCTCCTCGACCTCCCCGACGCGCCCCGCCCCGACCCGGACACCCCCGCCCCGGTGCGGTTCCTGCCCGCCTTCGACAACGTCGTCCTGGGCTTCCACGACCGCAGCCGCATCGTCGACGACGAGCACCGACGCCTGTCCGTCACCGGCGCCCGCATGGTCCTCGTCGACGGCAGGGTCGCGGCCACCTGGACCCACGCACCGGACAGCACGGAGGCAGGCGGGACGGTCACCGTCACCCCGCTGCACGGCCTCACCCGGGCCCAGCGCACCGAGGTCACCCAGGAGGCCCACCGACTGGCCGCCTTCCTGTACGACGGCCGGGGCCGCGCCCGGATCGCCGCCAGGACCTGACGCCGCACTCGGGAACTGGCGCGCCGGCTCCTGGTGGCCTCGGCAGCACACGCAACCGCCCGGCTGTCTGCTCACGCTGCTGCACCTTCAGCGGGGGTCTTCGTTCCGCCGGAGGTCACCACGGTGATCGCCTGGCCACCGCACAGCCGATCCCGGCCTGTCGCCGACCTCGTCCAGACAGCACTGCGCCTCTGAACCCCTCGCTCGGGCCAAGGTCCATCCCACGCATCGCATCTGCCCCGGGTGGCGCACGGGCAACAACTGACGAAGCGGACCAGTTCGTCTCGTCCGTTATCACCCCGTGACATTCGGAGCTGGCCCACTACGTTCGGTAGCAGCAAGGACGCACACCGTCGCCGAGCGCGAAACGGCAGCGATCCCGTGAACCGCCTTCGAGAGGAACTCCCGTGACCCTGGCCCAGCGCTCCCCCGCTGCCACCTCCCCCGTCCGCTCGTCCGCCGCGCCCCTCCCCCGCCAGGCTGGCTACGGCCAGCAGTTCCGCACCCAGCCCCCAGGCGCCCGGCAGCCCGGCGCCGCCCCGCGCCCGCTGGCCGCGCACCCCACGCAGACCCAGCCGATGGCCCCGCGCCCGATGACCGGGCAGCCCGCTCCGCGCGCCGCCGTCACCTTCCTGACCGTGGCCGAGGTCGCCGCGATGATGCGGGTGTCGAAGATGACCGTTTACCGCCTCGTGCACGGCGGCGAGATGGCCGCCGTCCGCGTCGGCCGCTCCTTCCGCGTCCCCGCGACCGCCGTCCGGACCTACCTCGACGACGCCCGCACCGACGCCGCCTGACAGCTGCACCACAGCCACGCGCGGCATGCCTCCGCGTTCTTGCGGGCACGACTAGGCGGCCGTCCCCCGCCTGGACGCGCGCTCAAAGGACACGCGCTACGCGCGGCGGCGGACGTCCTCCAGGTAGCGGAGCACCGCGGTCACCCGGCGGTCGGCGCGGTCGTCGGGGGGCAGGTCGAGCTTGGCGAAGATGCTGCGGATGTGCTTGTGCACCGCACCGTCGGTGACCACCAGCCGTTCCCCGATCGCGGTGTTGCCCAGCCCTTCGGCCATCAGCGCGAGCACCTCCCGCTCGCGCGGGCTGAGCCGCTCCAGCCGGGTGTCGGTGCGGGTGCGGGCGAACAGCTGGGCGACCACCTCCGGGTCGATCGCGGTGCCGCCGACGGCCACCCGGTGCAGAGCGCCTCGGCATCTGCCTCTCTGCACTGCTCCTCGCAACAGACAACGAGGGTGCAGGACCGCTGATCGTCTCCTTGGCCGGCTACGTCGCCGTCCTGACGCTCCTGGTCATGGCAGTCCGACGAGCCAACTCTGCAAGCCGATCGCTCAGCGACCGCCCATGACGCCCGCCTCCGGCAGACACGACCGTCCCGTGGGCCGAAACGACCAGCGGGGACGCCGAATCCCTACTGAAGGGGAAAGCGGCTCAGTCGGGCAGGTGGGCCACGACGCGGAAGCGTTCCAGAACAACGCGAGTCGCGTCATCCACAGTGAAGTCTGGGTCACCGAGCACAGCCCGCATCTGCGGGCTGTGCCAAAAGCTCTCGTGTCCAGCGCGCCACTGGGCGACCGTCTGGTGCCCTTCGCCTTCATCGAGCGCGTGAGACAGGTCGACCTTCCCCAGCGGTACGACGCGCACGTGCACCACCTCCAGCACCGCAACGGGATGGTCGTCGGAGTCGACCAACACGGAGCGATCGCCGACCTGCGGCAGTGGCTCCTCCTCCACCTCGTAACCGAGCGCCAACGCCGTGGTGCTGGTCTTGCTGCCATCGAGGCTCGCGGCGACCAGCCGGTCGCGCAATCGGCCGGGAAAACCGAACTCAGTCCTGGGCAGACCCGCGGCATCAGCCGGCCCACTCGCATCGGTCGTCATCAGTCCCCGACGGTAGCCCGGCCGCCAGCTGGCTCAATCCGTCACGGGGCCGTCAGGCCAGTGGCTGCCAGTGGTCCGCGGCCCGCGGTGGCTCCGGCAGCTGGGTCAGGGCGGTGGTGGCGGTGAAGACCGAGCGGATCCAGTGGGTGCACTCCCAATCCCACGCCCACAGCGTCGTGGTCCCGATCTGTGGGCTGCTGACCGGGACGTACAGGGCGCTGAGCAGGCCGGCGAAGCTCAGATGCACCCCGTCGTAGTCGACGGCAAGAGCGCTCCACGTCGGGGCCAGGCCGTTGTCGATCTCGGCCACCTCGCGCAAGTTGGTGTCCGAGCCGTGGTGGGTGGCTGGATCGCCGTAGCGGGTGCTCAGGGCATGCCAGTCGGCGGCGGAGTGGACCTCGGCGATGCGCGCGTGCTCGGCTACCCGCAGACGCTGCTGGTCCACGGGGTAGGCGGCGTTCCAATCGCTGGACCCGCAAGCCAGCTCGGCGTGGGCGCTGGACCGGATCGGCTCGTCTGCCGGCACTGCCAGCTCGGTGGACGTGACCAACCCGTGCAGCGGCTTCTGGGCGTAGATCTCCCACGAGCTGATCGCCCCGGTGGGCGCGGGCACCTCGGCCGGGTCCGGTTGGCGGTCCTCGCGGCCGACCAGCAGCAGTTGGTCATCGCGCCGCAGCGGGGCGTCCCACCAGGCGTTGCGCTCATCGGCCAGCACCGCGGCGACCCGGGAGCGCAGCGGTCGCGCGGCCTCGAGGACGTCGGCGCGGACGGCGGCCGGGCGGCGACCACCGCTCCAGGGGTTCAGCTCGCGCAAGGCGGCGCTGGCCAGGGTGCAGCTCGTGGCGGGGTCGGCCAGCTGGTCGGCGTTCAAGTCGTTGCGGGCGGCCAGCACGAAGAACGCTGCGGCCAATGGAGCCCGCATGAACTCCTCGCTGCGGTGCTCAAGAGTCGCCATACGGTCAGTCTGAGCGGCCAGGGGTCCGGGGGCCGCACGTTGGTGCGGCCTGGAGCGGCCGCCGAGTGATTCTGAGGCTCATCAACGCCCGTTGACGGACTGGCCGATACCCAAACCGTTCTCGGACCCGCGAAGGCCGGTGACGATGAGGGTGAAGGACGCCATCGGAGAGTCCTCGAACCGAGCGGATCCAGCGGTGGTGAGAGAACCTAGGTCAGCGCGGGGCGGCGCCCAGGGCAGTCCGGTAGCGCGTGGGGCTGGTACCCACGACGGCGGAGAACCGGGTCCGCAGATTGGTGGCCGACCCCAGGCCGCTGGCCATGGCGACGCGGTCGACCGACCAGTCCGTGGTCTCCAGCAGCCGCTGCGCCCGGCGGACCCGGGACCGGGTCAGCCAGGCGCTGGGGGTGGTCCCCACCTCCTCGGCGAACCGGCGGTTGAGGGTGCGGGCGCTGACGGCGGACACCGCGGCGATGTCGGCGACGGTCAAGGGCTCGGCAGCGTGCTCCTCGATCCACTGGAGCGTTGCCGCCAGCCCGCCGCTGCCCAGCTCGTCGTCCCGGATGAACTGCGCTTGGCCGGCGTCCCTCGTCAGCGGCACGACGGCGGTGCGGGCGGCTTCGGCAGCGACCGCTCCTCCGTGGTCGCGGGCGATGATGTGCAGGCAGAGGTCCAGGCCGGCCGCCGCACCGGCGGAGGTGAGCACCTGGCCGTTGTCGACGAACAGGGCGCCCGCGTCGACGTCGACGGCTGGATGACGGTCGGCGAGGACACCGGCGGCCCGCCAGTGGGTCGTGGCCCGCAGTCCGTCCAGCAGCCCGGTGGCCGCCAGGTCCAGGGCGCCCACGCAGATGGACGCGATGCGCGCACCGCGGCCGGCCGCTTCCTGGAGGGCACGCACCGCCCGGGGGTCCGGCGGCAGAGTGAGGTCCGACCGGCCCGGGACGATCACCGTGTCCGCGTTGACGATGCGGTCGAGGCCGTGCGGCACCGCCAGCGAGACCGGCCCGGCGTCGACGGTGCGCCGTGGACCGGCGACGACCACCTCGTAGGCGGGCTCACCCGCGACGGTGGTGCGGCCGAACACCTCCACCGGCGTACCGAGATCGAACGTGATCACGCCGTCCAAGGCCAGGACCGCCACGGTGTGCACGCCACTCACGGTAGCGCCGAGCGTGGCGAGATCGTTGCGGAGGTTGGCGAACCGGCCACTCACGCACGTGCCCAGCCGCTTCCTAGGCTCTCCACACGCCCTGCGAGAGGAGCTTTGGTGCTGGCCCAGATCGTGCTGTTCGACGGGTTCGACCCGCTGGACGTCATCGCACCCTTCGAGGTGCTCAGTGCAGGCTCGGACTCAGTTGGCGGCCGGCTCGAGGTGCGACTGGTCGGCATCGACGCCACCGGCCCGGTCACCAGCGGCACGGGTGGCCTGCGACTGGAGGCCACCCACGTGCTCGCCCCCACGGAGCCCGGCTACGTGATCGTCCCGGGCGCCTCGGGCCCGGTGGCCGCCGATCCCGACGTGGTGGACACCATCCCAGTCCTGCTGGCCCGCGTCGGGGAGACCTCGCTGCCGGGCAAGATCGAGCAGGCCTTCGCCGCACCCGACACCGTGGTGGCCACCGTCTGCGGTGGTTCCCTCGCCCTGGCCATGGCAGGGCTCCTGGACGGCCGCCACGCCGTCACTCACCACATGGGCAACGACGTCCTCGAGGCCACCGGCGTGCACGTGGTCGACGCGCGGGTCGTCGACGACGGCGACCTGGTCAGCGCTGGCGGGGTCACCTCCGGTCTGGACCTCGGGTTGCACCTGCTGGACCGACAGTTCGGCCCCCAGGTCGCCCACGCCGTCGAGCAGCTCTTCCAGTACGAGCGACGCGGCACCGTCTGGCGCCCCGTCGGTCACGTCCCGCTCCCCGCCTGACCTGAGGACTCCCGTGCCGACCACCAGCCACCTCCCCGGCCGCTGGGCCCTGCGCATGCAGACCCCCATCGGCAGCATCGAGGCAGAGATGACCTTCACCCAGCACGACGACGGCTTCACCGGCCAGGCCACCGGAAGGGGAGAGACGGTCCCACTGCACGACGTCCGGACAGCAGCCCACCAGGACGGTGAGCAGGTGACCTGGGCGCAGACCATCACGAAGCCACTGCGGCTGAAGCTCGTGTTCGACGTCGTCGTCGCTGGGGACGAGCTCCATGGCCACTCCCGCGCAGGCCGGCTCCCCAAGTCGACCGTGACGGGGCATCGCATCTCGGGCTAGCTGCATTCGTTCTCAGTTCATCGCCGCTCACCGACGTCCAGCCAGAGATCGACCGGAAACGCCCGCTTCTGGGCCGCGCCCAGCTCGCACGTGAGGACACGAGCTAAGCGCGGCGGCGGACGTCCTCCAGGTAGCGGAGCACCGCGGTCACCCGGCGGTCGGCGCGGTCGTCGGGGGGCAGGTCGAGCTTGGCGAAGATGCTGCGGATGTGCTTGTGCACCGCACCGTCGGTGACCACCAGCCGCTCCCCGATCGCGGTGTTGCCCAACCCCTCGGCCATCAGCGCCAGCACCTCCCGCTCGCGCGGGCTGAGCCGCTCCAGCCGGGTGTCGGTGCGGGTGCGGGCGAACAGCTGGGCGACCACCTCGGGGTCGATCGCGGTGCCGCCGGCAGCGACCCGGTGCAGGGCGCCGAGGAACTCCTCCACCCGACCGACCCGCTCCTTGAGCAGGTAGCCCAGCCGGGCGGCGCCACCCGCGAGCAGGTCGGTGGCGAAGGCCTGCTCCACGTGCGCCGAGAGCACCAGGACGGCGAGGTCCGGCCGGCGGCGGCGCGCCTCGACGGCGGCCACGATCCCCTCGTCGGTGTGCGTCGGGGGCATCCGGACGTCGACGATCGCGACGTCGGGCCGGTGCTCGTCCAGCGCGGTGAGGAACTCCGCCGGGCCCCCCGCGGTCGCCACCACGTCCAGCGACTCGGCACGCAGCAGCAGGGCCAGGCCCTCGCGCAGCAGCGCGTCGTCCTCGGCGATCACGATCCGCACGGCAGCTCCACGGTGAGGGTGGTCGGCCCGCCGGGCGGGCTGGTCAGGGTGAGGGTGCCGTCGTGCGCCTCGACGCGGCGGCGGATGCCGACCAGCCCGGAGCCGGCCCCCTCGACGGCGCCACCGGCGCCGTCGTCGGTGACGCGGACGCACAGCCGCTGCTCGCGCAGCCGCACCTCGACGGCCGCCCGGCCGGCCCCGCTGTGCCGCGACACGTTGGTCAGCGCCTCGGCGACGGCGAAGTAGGCGGTCGCCTCGACGGAGGCGGCGCAGCGGGCCGGCACGTCGACGTCCACCTGGCACGGCACGGCGGACGTCGCGGCCAGCCCGGTGAGCGCGCCGGCCAGACCGCGGTCCTCCAGCACCGGCGGCAGGATGCCGCGGGCCACCGACCGCAGCTCGGCCAGCGCCTGCTCGGCGGCGTCCTGCGCCCGCTCGAGGATCTCCTCGGCGGCCGCCGGGTCCCGGAGCACGGCCCGCCGCGCGGCACCGAGCAGCACGGTGACACCGACCAGCCGGTTCTGCGTGCCGTCGTGCAGCGAGCGCTCGATCCGGCGCAGCTCGGTGGCGTGCGCGTCCAGGGCGGCGGCGCGGGTGGCGGTCAGCTGCGCGACCCGCAAGGAGAGGTCGGCACCGGCGTCCGCGGCGAGCAGCCGGCGTCCGCGGCGGGCGAGCAACTCGGCGACCGGCGGGGTGAGGACGACGGTGAGCAGCGCCCAGCCGACGCCGATCGCCACCACCGGGGCGACGCCGGCCCAGTCCTCCACGACCCAGAAGGTGAGCGCATCGGTGGCCTCGTCGTCGGGGAGGAGCTGCCACCACAGCGGGAAGGTGAGCTCGCGGACGGCGTAGATCGGCAGCAGGAGACCGACCGCCGACAGCAGCAGACCGGCCGTCGCGTGGCCGACGAGCCAGCGGAGCTCGCGCCGGGTTGCCGGGTCGGCGGCAGCGTCGCGGAGCTGCTGCGGCGGTGGCGGCGGGCCCACGACCTCCGGGCCCCAGCGGCCGAGCCGGGCCCGTTCCCGCTCGGCGACGGCGTGTGCGCCGCGCAGCCCGGCGGGCAGCGCGAGCAGCCCGACCCCGACCACGCTGGTGACCACGGCGACCAGCAGGAACAGCAGCACGCCCAAGGCCAGCAACGCGGTGCCCAGCGCACCCGGCAGCTGCTCCAGGGCCGGGAGGCTCCGGCCGGCGGCGCGCACCACCGGGCCTCGCCGGGCGCCCGCGCGCTGCCTGCTCGTCGTCCCCACGGCTGCTGACGCTAGGGCCCGGCACCGGGCGGGGACAGCGAACCGGCCCAGGAGTACAGCCTGCTGTACCCCGGGCGGGTCAGACGAGCTTCAGCGTCATCCGCTTGAGTCGCACGATCAGCCGCATCGCGCCCGAGCGGCCGAGCTCGTCTTGCCGTTCCTGCAGCTGGCGACCGAGCTCCTCCATCCGCTCCTCGCCGAGGGCGTGCGCCTGGGGGAACATCCGCTGCTCCTCCTCGAAGGTGTGGTGGCGCAGCGTCGACTCGAGCATGCGCACCTCGGTGACGAACTCCGGGTCGTCCAGGGACGTGCGCATGACGGTGGCGAGCTGGTCGTCGATCTGGCGGTGCTCGGCGTGGGCCACCGAGAGCAGCGGCGAGACGTCCCGGACGGCGGGGTAGAACAGCTCGTCCTCGATCTGGGTGTGCACCTCCAGCTCGCGCAGCAGGTCATCGCGCAGCCGCCGGCGTTCCGCGGTCTGGTCACCGGTCGTCTCCGCCAGCTGCCGCAGCAGCCCTCGCAGCACGTCGTGGTGGGCGATCAGCACCTCGTCGGCCTTCATCGGGACGCCTCCTCGACGGTCGTCGTCGCAGTGGGCCCCCGCCAGTGCGCCCGGCGCCGCACCTCGACCTGGCCTCCACGCAGCCGGGTCTCGAAACACGGCAGCGGCGCGGTCGACGGGCCCTGCGTCGGCTCGCCCGTGGACAGGTCGAAGCGGGACCCGTGCCACGGGCAGACCAGTTCACCGCGGTGCAGCCAGCCCTCCCCGAGCGGGGCACCCTGGTGCGGGCAGGTGCCGCCCATGGCGTGGACCTCGCCACCCCGGGCGACCAGCACCACCGGCACGCCGTCCACGTCGGCCCCGACCGGTGTGCCGTCGACGAGGTCGGCCTCCGCGAGCACGGGGGTGAACCGGCGCGGCTCGGGGCTGCGCTCGGCGTGGTCGGTGCCGAGCCCGTGGCGGTAGGACAGCGCGCCGCCCAGCCAGCTGCTCGCCACCGTGAGCGTGAGGCCGGCGGCCGCGGTGAGCCGGGCCCGCACCGCGCGGCCCCGTCCCCGGTCGGCGAAGGACCACACGTACAGCCCGAGCGCGGTGCTGTTCAGACCGGCGTGCACCAGGCCGACCCGCCGGGCGCCGTCGTGGGCGTGCTGCCAGTCGGTGAACCCGGTCGCCGCGGAGGCCACCGCACCGGCCACGCCGACGCCGACCACGGTGCGGGCCGCCGGCCCGGCTCCCGGTCCCCCGCGGCCGGTGGCGTCGAGGGCGTCGAGCACCGACGCCGCCGTCCAGGCGCCGACCGGCACGGTGACCAGCGCCGGGTGCAGCGGGTGGCCGAGCCAGACGCCGTGCAGCAGGTCCTGGAGCGGCCGGGCGTACCGGCCGGTGAGCAGGTACGTCAGCGCGACGCCGTGTTCGACCTGGTAGCCCGGGCCGTCCAGCACCTGCCAGCGCTCGACCGCCCCCAGGACGCGTTCCAGCCGACTCCGCACGCTCATCGGGGCACGTCCCGTCCGGTCACGTTCCCCGGGTGCCCGATGCCCGGCGGTCGAAACGACGGGCCGAGGTCGTCGCCGGGTCCCGGTGACCGACCTCGTCGCACCCGGCGTGGAGGATCGGGGCCGTTCGCGTCCTCAGGAGGAACAGATGCCAGCCCCGCTCCCGCCGCTGCCCACGACCGTCGTCGGCAGCCTCCCCCAGCCCGACTGGCTCATCGACCGTGACCGGCTCGGGCACCAGTTCCCGCCACGGGTCCGGGCCAAGGAGCTGTGGCGCGTGCCGCCGGAGTTCCTGCAGGAGGCCCAGGACGACGCCACGCTGGCCACCATCCGGGCGCAGGAGCAGGCCGGGCTGGACATCGTCGGCGACGGCGAGATCCGGCGCGAGTCCTACTCCAACCACTTCGCGACCGCGCTCGAGGGGCTGGACCTGGACCATCCCGGGTCGGTGCGGAACCGCTCGGGCATCGACATCCCGGCCCCGCGGGTGGTGGGTGAGATCCGCCGTCCGGGCCCGGTGCAGGTGGACGACGTCCGGTTCCTGCGCGCCCAGACCGACCGGGCCGTGAAGATCACCGTGCCCGGTCCGTTCACCATGGCGCAGCAGGCGCAGGACGACCACTACGGCGACGACCGCGCCCTGGCGCTGGCCTACGCCGAGGTCGTGCGCGCGGAGATCGCCGACCTGTTCGCCGCCGGCGCCGACATCGTGCAGCTGGACGAGCCGTGGCTGCAGGCCCGCCCCGAGGTCGCCCGTCGCTACGGCGTCGAGGTGCTCACCGCCGCGCTGGCCGACGCCCCCGGGCCGGTGCACGTGCACGTCTGCTTCGGTTACGCGGCGATGGTCGCCGACCGGCCCGAGGGCTACTCGGTGCTGCCGCAGCTGGCCGACGTGCCGGCCGCGGCGATCTCGATCGAGACGGCGCAGTCGCACCTGGACCCGGCGACCCTGCGCCCGCTGCGCGGCAAGGGCGTCGCGCTCGGCGTGCTGGACCTGTCCACTCCCGAGGTGGAGACCCCGGAGACGGTCGCGGACCGGGTGCGGCGTGCCCTGGACCACGTGGACGTCGACACGCTCGTGCTGTCCAGCGACTGCGGGCTGAAGTACCTGCCGCGCGAGTCGGCCGCAGGCAAGATGCGCTCCCTCGCCCGGGCTGCGGAGCTGCTGCGCGCCGAGCTCTGACCCGGCCGGGGGGACGCCGCCGGCCGGGAATGACCCGGCCGGCGGCTCGCTTGCCGCGGGCATGACCACCATCGGACTCATCGGCAGCGGCAACATCGGCAGCACCGTCGCCCGGCTCGCGGTCGACGCCGGCCACGACGTCGTGCTCAGCAACAGCCGGGGGCCGGAGACCCTCACCGACCTCATCGACCAGCTCGGTCCGAGGGCCCGGGCGGCCACCGCGGCCGAGGCCGCCGCGGCCGGCGACGTCGTCGTGGTGACCGTGCCGCTCAAGGCCTACCGCGAGGTGCCGGTCGAGCCGCTGCGCGGCAAGGTCGTGATCGACACGAACAACTACTACCCCGAGCGTGACGGGCGCATCGCCGAGCTCGACGACGAGTCGACGACCACCAGCGAGCTGCTCCAGGCACACCTGCCGGAGGCGCAGGTCGTGAAGGCCTTCAACAACATCTACGTCACCCAGCTCGGCACCCTGCAGCGGCCCGTGGGCGACCCCGAGCGCTCCGTGCTGCCGATCGCCGGGGACGACGAGACGGCCAAGCAGACGGTGTCGGCGTTCCTCGACTCGATCGGCTACGACGCCCACGACGTCGGCCCGCTCGCGGAGGGCTGGCGCTTCCAGCGCGACACGGCGGCCTACGTCGTGCCCTACGCGGTCCCCGGCGACGGCTTCCCCGAGGTGCCGGGCCGCCAGGTCGCCCGGGCGGAGCTGACGGAGCAGTTGGCCGCAGCCGTCCGCTACCGCGACATGTGACGGTCGGGGCGTCGTCGACGCCCCGACCCGCCGTCCGCCGGGGTCAGCGGTCCCGGCGCGGGCCCTCGGCGCGCTCCTCGACGGCGCCGTGGTGCAGCAGGCTGGCGACGGCCAGGGCGAGGCCGCCCCAGATCACGACCATCGCCACCACCATCATCACGATCGCGGCCGTGCTCATCGGGGTCCTCCCTCGTCCTGCCGGCGCTCGTGCGGGGTCGGGTCCGTGGTGGCGGGCGCGTGCAGCGGCGCCGCCGGATCGGAGCCGGGGGGCGGTCCGTCCAGGTGCGTCCCGGCGCGCCACGGCAGCCGGGCGAGCAGGAAGCCGATGAGCGGCAGCGCCACGACCAGCGCCCAGCCGAGGACCAGCAGGAGCCAGGCCGGGTAGTCCTCGTAGCGCGCGGCCAGGTCGTCCCGCAGCGCGAGGACGAGCACGACGGCCAGGCCCGCCGGGGCGACGACGCTCGTCAGCAGGCGCCAGCCGGTGCCGACTCGGGGACGGCCGTGCACGTTGAGGTGCCCGCCGAGACCGGGCAGTGCCCGGACCACCCAGGAGACGACCAGCATGCTGACCAGCGCCACGACGAGGATGCCGTACTGGTTGACGAAGTGGTCGACGACGTCGAGCACGTAGATGCCGCTGGTCGTGCTGAAGAGCACCAGGCTCAGCACCGCGGCGGGGACACCGACCGCGAGGGTCGCGGTGAGGCGGCCGGTGTCGAGCTTGTCGCGGACCGCGGAGATCACCACCTCGATCACGCTGATCAGCGAGGTGATGCCGGCGATGACCAGCGCCCCGAAGAACAGCACGCCGAGGAGGCCGCCGGCCGGTGCCTCGCTGATGATCGCCGGGAAGGCGATGAAGGCCAGGCCGATCCCGCCGCTGGCGACCTCGTCGACCGCCTGTCCACTGGCCTGGGCCATGAAGCCCAGGGCGGCGAACACCCCGATCCCGGCGAGCAGCTCGAAGCCGGAGTTCGAGAAGCCCACGACGAGGCCGGAGCCGACCATGTCCTCGCGGCGGCGGACGTAGGAGGCGTAGGTGATCATGATGCCGAAGCCGACCGACAGCGAGAAGAAGATCTGGCCGAACGCGGCGGCCCAGACCGCCGGCGAGGTCAGTGCCGACCAGTCGGGCGCGAAGAGCGCATCGAGGCCGGCTCCGGCGCCCGGCAGCAGCAGCGCCTGCACCACGAGGGCGACGAAGGCGAGCACCAGCACCGGGATGAAGACCAGCGAGGTCAGGCCGATGCCGCGCTGGACGCCGAGGGCCATGACCACCAGGACGGCCAGCCAGACCAGCGCGAGGGGCACGAGCACCCCGGGCACCACGTCGGCGGTGACCCGGACGTCGCCGGCCTGGAGGAACTCGCTGAAGAAGAAGCCCTCGGGGTCGTCGCCCCAGGCCAGGTCGAGGGAGAAGAAGGTGTACCGCAGCGCCCACGCGATGACCGCGGCGTAGTAGACGGCGATGACGAAGCAGATGCCCACCTGCCACCAGCCGAGCCCCTCGGTGCCGCGGCGCAGCCGGGCGAAGGAGAGCGGTGCCGAGCCGCGGTGGCGGTGGCCGATCGCGTAGTCGAGCAGCAGGAAGGGGATGCCGGCGGTCAGCAGCGCGATCAGGTAGGGCAGCAGGAAGGCGCCGCCGCCGTTCTCGTAGGCGACGTAGGGGAACCGCCAGATGTTGCCGAGCCCGACCGCCGACCCGATCGCCGCCAGGATGAAGACCCGCCTGGAGCTGAACCCGCCGCGGCGCTCCTCCTCGTCGGGCTGCTCCGGGGCCCGCCCCGCCGTCGTGCTCATGCGACCTCCTGTGTCGTGATCCGCCGAGGAGAGGATGTCAGGCCCCGGCGCCTCGGCGGCATCGTCCCGGCGCCCTCCCAGGTCACGGGAGCAGCACGAAGGCCGCGCGGTCCTGTACCGGCACGGCCCGGCACGATCATGCTGACCCCGTCCGTGGCGCGGGTGACACCAGGGAGGAGCGACGCGATGGCCAGGTGCGGTCGGGGACGACTCCTCGCCGTCGCGGCCGGCTCGGCGGCGGCGCTGACCGCCTGCGGCACGGCGGGCACCGACCCCCTCGGCCACCGCGGGCAGGTCGTCCCCGTGCCGGTGGGGACGCTGACGGCGGACGACGTCGCCGAGGCACAGACCGCGTTCGGTGTCGACCTGCTGCACGAGGTCTGCGAGCGCGCCCCCGACCAGACCGTGCTGCTGTCCCCGACCTCGGCGGCCGGGGCGCTGAGCCTGCTGTACCCCGCCAGCCGCGGGCAGACGGCGGAGGCCGTCCGGACCGTGTTGCACCTGCCGGAGTGGTCCCCCGACCTCGTCGCGGCGTTCCGCGACCACACCGACGCGCTCGACGGCCTCCGCCATGAGGGCGACCTCGAGGACGACGATGCGCCGGACTCCCTGCAGATGAGCAACCGCCTCTGGATCGCCGAGGGCATGGAGCCCGACCCCGACTACCTGGACGACATCGCGACGGGCTTCGACGCGGACGTGCAGGCACTGGACTTCGCCGGCGACCCGGCCGGGGCGACCGACCGGATCAACACGGCGGTCGAGGAGGACACCCGCGGGGTCATCGAGGAGCTCCTCGACGACCCGCTGAACCCGACGACCGTCGCCGTGCTGACCAATGCCCTGCACCTGCGGGCCAGGTGGGCGGTCCCCTTCACCGACACGCGGCCGGCTCCGTTCGCGGCGCCGTCCGGCGAGGTGACCGTCGAGATGATGAGCGGCGCGACGGGTGCCCACCGCACCGCGGACGGCTGGCAGTCGGTCGAGCTGGCCTACCGCGACGGCACGCTCAGCGCCGTCGCCGTCCTGCCGCCCGAGGGCACCGACCCGTGCACCGTCGACGCCGCCACCCTCACCGACCTGCAGGCGGCCGAGTCGGCGGAGGTGGGCGTGCAGCTGCCGCGGCTGGAGCTCGAGCAGTCGCACCAACTGCTGGACGTGCTGGCCTCGATGGGGCTCCCTGTCGCGGGTGACTACTCCGCCCTCGGCCGGGACGGCCTCTTCATCTCGCGGGTCGTGCAGCAGGCGTTCCTCGACGTGGACGAGGAGGGCACCGAAGCGGCCGCTGCCACCGCCGTGGTGGTCGAGGAGGCGGCAGCGGCACCCCCGTCGGCGGTCGTCTCGTTCGACCGGCCCTTCCTCCTCGTGCTGACCGACACGGAGACGCGCTCACCGCTGTTCATGACCGTCGTCCACGAACCGTCGGCCTGAGCTCCCCAGCCCGGGCACCGGCACCGGACGCACGTAGGGCCCGGTCGAGTGACCGGGCCCTACGTGGTGGAACGGGGGCTTCACCAGCGGATACACCTCGAGCGGCGGACCCGGGAACCGGACCAGCTCGTCGAGGACGATCCTGTGGTGGAGGCGGCGGGAATCGAACCCGCGTCCTGCGACGCATCACCAGGGCTTCTCCGAGCGCAGTTCGCTCTGCCTCTGCTCGGCCCTCCCGATCTCACGAACGAGTCGGGATGACGGGCCCAGTCGCTGTGTGGTGTCCCACACGCACCCGCGACCGATGCGTGCGGTGAGTCATCTAGCTGATGCCAGGATCCGGGCCGATGACGAACCCGGGCTGACAGACTCGCCTAGCTGCTGTTAGGCAGCGAGAGCGAAGTCGCGCTGATTGGAATCGGCGCTTGTGTTTTTTGCAACGGATGGTTAACGAGATCATCGTTGCCTTCCTCGGCTCGCTTCCCCTGGTCAAACGACCGCAGTCGAGACCAATCGCCCCCCTGTGTAGTTGTACGGCCAGCATAACGGCACACGTCCCCCAGGTGTTCCCGAGCGCGCGGCCCACCCCCCGCTCGGCTCGCGGACGACACTGCACACCGTCACCACGTCACCGCCGGGCCGTCGGCGCTCCAGCCGCCGGTCGTCCCGCTCGACCCGCCAGGGGGCAGCGCATGACCGACGACGTCACCGCCGACATCGACGAGCACACGATCACCGACGCCGTCGTCGCCAGCTTCGCCGGGACACCGGACAGTCGGCTGCAGGAGCTGCTGGGCGCGCTCGTGCGCGGGCTGCACACCGCGATCCGGGAGGTGGAACCGACGCTCGCCGAGTGGGAGCACGCGATCGACTTCCTCACCCGCACCGGGCAGCAGTGCGACGACGTGCGGCAGGAGTTCGTGCTGCTCTCCGACGTCCTCGGGATCTCGTCGCTGGTGGAGAACATCAACCACCGCAAGGTCGGCGGCGCCACGGAGGCGACCGTCCTCGGGCCCTTCCACATGACCGTCTCGCCACCGCGCCGCAACGGCGACGCGATCGACGAGGTGGGCGGCGACCAGCCCTGCGTCATCACCGGCCGGGTGCT
The DNA here is from genome assembly GCF_026968025.1 of Modestobacter sp. VKM Ac-2978. Classification (NCBI taxonomy): domain Bacteria; kingdom Bacillati; phylum Actinomycetota; class Actinomycetes; order Geodermatophilales; family Geodermatophilaceae; genus Modestobacter; species Modestobacter sp. VKM Ac-2978. The sequence continues at coordinate 88,975 of NZ_JAPVBP010000009.1, forward strand.
CTCGGTCGGCGGTGAGCCGGTGCCCGGGGCGAGCGTCGACGTGTGGCAGGCCGACGAGCACGGCTTCTACGACGTCCAGCAGCCCGACGTGCAACCCGCGGGCAACGGCCGCGGCCTGTTCACCACCGACGAGGAGGGCCGGTTCTGGTTCCGCACCACCGTCCCCGCGCACTACCCGATCCCCACGGACGGCCCGGTCGGCGAGCTGCTCGCGGCGACCGACCGGCCGCCGTTCCGGCCGGCGCACGTGCACTTCATCGCCGATGCGCCCGGGTTCGTGCCGGTGACCACGCACGTCTTCGTCGACGGCAGCCCGTACCTGGACGCCGATGCGGTCTTCGCGGTCAAGCGCAGCCTGATCCGCGACTTCGCCCCCGTCGACGACGCCGAGCAGGCCGCCCGGTTCGGCACGGTGAACCCGTTCCGGCTCGCCGTCATCGACCTCGTGGTCGAGCCGACCGGGACGCCCTCCCCGTGACCCTCAGATCCAGTCGCGGCGCTTGAAGATCACGTACAGCGTGAGGCTGACCATGAACATCAGCACCACGGCGAGCGGGTAGCCGTACTGCCAGTCGGTCTCCGGCATGTTCTCGAAGTTCATCCCGTAGACCCCGCCCACGAGGCTGGGGGCGAAGAGGATGGCGGCCCAGGCGGAGATCTTCTTGACCTCCTCGCCCTGGGCGAGGCTGGTCTCGGTGAGGGTCTTCATCTCCTCGTTCTGCCGCTGGGCGACCAGCGTGGCGTTCACGGTGAGGATGTCGCGCAGCTGCAGCCGGAAGCCCTCGACCCGCTCGGTGGTGGAGGTGACGTGGTCGGCGACGTCCCGCAGGTGGCTGCGCAGCTCCTCGTCGACGCCGTACTTCTCGAACCCGGCGGTGATCGCGGCGAGGATGCCGGTCAGCGGCTGGACCGCCCGCTGGAAGTCCAGGACCTCCTGGGACAGCTCGTAGATGCGCCGCGACACCTGCGGGTCACCGCGGAAGACCTCGACCTCGATCTCGTCGATGTCCTTGTCCAGCCCGGCGACGACCGGGGCGTACCCGTCGACGACGGCGTCCAGGATCGCGTACAGCACCGCCTCCGAACCGCGGGCCAGCAGCTCCGGCGAGCTCTCCAGCCGGCGGCGCACCCGGGCCAGGTCCGGCGACTCGGCGTGCCGCACGGTGATGGCGAAGTCCTTGCCGAGGAACAGGTGCAGCTCGCCGAACTCCACCTCCTCGGCCTCGTCCAGGTAGCGGGCGGCCTTGAGGACGACGAACAGCGTGTCCCCGTACCGCTCGAACTTCGGCCGCTGGTGGGCGTGGATGGCGTCCTCGACCGCGAGGTCGGGCAGGTCGTACTGCTCGGCCAGCTCGCCCAGCGCGGCCGGCTCCGGGCGGTACAGCCCGAGCCAGACCATCCGGTCGTCGAAGCCCTCGGTCAGCCACTCGTGGCTCTCGGCCGCCGATGCGGGCGTGGCGATCCGCCGTCCGGCGGCGTAGACGGCGTTGTCGACCATCCGCGAGCGCCGCTCGGCCGCGGTCTCCGGACCGGGCTGCTCGGCCGGCCGCGGGGGCACGAGGACGGCGCGGGGCCGGCGGGTGAGGGTGGACAGGGCGGTGCGGGGGGCGAGGCGACGATCGGCCACGGCGGGCTCCCGGGGACGCGGGGACGGGTGGGCGCGGGAGGTCCCCGTACGCGTGCCCGCCCGGCTCAGCGAACCGGCGGCGTCAGCGGGAGGGGACCTCGGGACTGCAACTGGGAGGCTCCGATCGCACGGCCCAGCACCTCCCGTCGTCCCAGGGCCGCGTCCGTCGCGCGGGCCGTCGTCCATCGTGACACGCGAGGGCGCTCCTGGGCATCCCCGTCGCCCGACCGGGGGGTGGACGACGTGGGGAGAGTCAGCCGGCGACCTCGCCGGCCGGAGCCGGCACCCGCAGCGCGACCAGGAACCGGGAGACCATCGCGTAGCCGGCCACGGTGGTCACGAGCTCGACCACCTGCCGGTCGTCCAGGTGCGCACGCACGGCGGAGAAGACCGCATCGGGGACGTCGACCTGCCGGCTCGACGCATCGGTGAACCGCAGCACCGCGGTCTGGACCGGGGAGAACACCGGCGCCGCGGCCGCGTCGGGGGTCCGCAGTGCGGCGAGCTGGGCGTCGGTGACCCCGGCCCGGCGGGCGGCCGGCTCGTGCGCGACCCACTCGAACCCCGCCCCGTTGAGGACGGCGATCCGCAGCACCACCAGCTCGGTCAGGTCGGCGGTCAGCGTCGTCCCGTTGCGCAGCGCCCCGAGCAGCGCGCTCCACCCCTCGGCGACGGCGGGGCTGTGCAGCAGGAGGCGGTCCAGCCCGGACAGCTCTCCCCCGCGCCGGGCCCGCAGCACCTCCGCGGCCGGGGTGTCCCCGACGGCGTCCGGCAGCCGCGCGCCGGTCACGACCGGGACAGCACGCCGGCCGGGAACGCGCCGTTGCCCAGCAGCCGGCCGGTCAGGTCGCCGGCGAGCGCGGCGACCTGTTCGGTGCGCTCGGTGCCCAGGTGCACGAACGGGGCGGCCGACAGCGCGTCGGTCTCCTGCTCGATCGACGCCCGCAGCTGCTGGCCGGCCTCGGTGAGCGCGCCGTCGGCGACCAGGCCGCGCTCGGTGAGCCCGTCCAGCGCCGCCGTCCACTCCTCGTCGGACCAGCCGCGGGTCGCCTGGGCGGCCTCGCGGGTGAACCCGCGGCCGGTGAGCGTGTGGGTGACCAGCGCCTCCAGCCCGGTCAGCCCGTGCCGGACCACGCTGAGCACGTGCCCGTCGCCGCGGTGCTCGCGGAGCAGCGTGACGCCGTGCCACACCTGCAGCAGCGGCTCGTCCGGCCAGGGCAGGTCGGCGTGGGCGGCGAAAAGCGGCCGGGCCTCCGGCGTCAGCGCTGTGCACGCCTCGCGGAGCAGGCCGGCCAGCTCGCGCAGGCTGCTCTCGTCGGCGCCGTCGAGGAGCCGGGTGAGCGAGGCGCGCGCGGCCGCGGTCCGGGCGGTGAGCACCTGCTCCGGGGTGGCGAGGGTCCAGGCACGGGGCAGGTGCCGGGCCACGATCGCCGGGGCGAAGTTGGCGAAGGTGGCGGTCACCACGCCCGGGCCGACCGCGCCCATCGCCGCCGCGCGGCCGGCGAAGTAGACCATCCGGCCCGGGCGGAGGCCGGCTCCGGTCAGGTGCTCGTCGGTCTCCGGCGCGAAGTAGACGTGCGAGTGCAGCGGCTCCAGCCGCCGGTGGGTGCGGGCGACCAGGCGGAGGTCGGGGGCGAGCGGGGAGGCGGGCTGATCGACGCTGACCATGCCGCGCACCCTAACCACTCAGCCGGACGCGCCCGCGGTGGTCGGCGTCGCGCTGGCGGGGGCCGTGGTGCTCGGCGCGGTGGTGGCGGGGGCCGTGGTGCTCCGCGTCGTGGTGGCCGGGGCCGTGGTGGCCGGGGCCGAGAGGGCGGCCGCGACGCAGGAGTGGTTGTGGTCCAGGTCGTCCTCGACGTACTGGGTCATGATCACCCGGCCGCCGTCGACGAGCGGGGAGTCGGAGCAGTTCGCCACCGCGCCGGAGAGGCTGCGGGCGCCGGCCAGCCAGCTGTCCAGCCCGTGCAGACTGCTCCACGAGGGCACGTCACCGACGATCTCGCCCCACTGGTAGCCGGTCGAGTAGAGCCCGACCCGGCCGCCCACCGACTCCAGGTGGTCGGTCATCCCCTCCAGGGTGGCCCGGTTGTTCCGCTGCGCCGCGGCGCCGTCGGTCTGCCAGGTGTTCATCGTCTCGACGTCCAGCCACCAGCGCAGGCCGACGAGGTCGGCCCGGTCCTCGATGGCGGCGTCCCCGTCGAGGTCGCCCAGGGTGTCCAGCACGATCCGGACGTCGTCCTCGGCCCGGTCGACGCCGTACTCGTAGGAGCAGGCAGCGCTGTTGTCGCCGTCGCACACCCCGTAGCGGTTGACGCCCAGCCGAGGCCAGGTGGTCACCTGCTCGCGCACCTCGCCGGGGTTGGCGGTGTTCACGTAGAGCTGCGCCCGCGGCTGGGCCGGCACGGCACCCGAGGAGTCGTCCGCCCACTCCCACTGGTCGGCGAGACAGCGGTTCTCCGTGGTAGCGATGCCGCCGTTGACGCCGATCACCGCGAACGCCGCGTCGTCGGGGAGCGTCCGGTCGCACTGGGGGTACGAGACGTCGTACCCGACCGTGCTCCCCACCGTGCTGCGCAGCTGGGGACCGGGCTCCTCCGCCGAGGCGGTCGCCGGTGCGCCGAGCACCGCGGCGCCGAGCGCAGCCGAGGCCACGACGGCCGTCCGCAGGGTGCTCCGCATCCCGTCGACCCTACGCCTCGCGACGGCCGTCGATCGGTCGCACGATGTTCACGAAACTGGACTGGGTAAATGTCTGTACTCCGTTCAGTTTCTGTCCTACGGTGCTCACGTGACCGGATCCGGACAGGGGAAGACCCCGCACTGCCCGGTCGGTCGCGTGCTGGGCCTGCGGGAACGCAAGAAGCTCGAGGCCTGGCGGACGATCCGCTCGACCGCGCTGCGCCTGATCAGCGAACGCGGGTTCGACGCGGTGAGCGTGGAGGACATCGCCGCTGAGGCCGGTGTCTCCCGGACGACGTTCTTCAGCTACTTCCGCAGCAAGGAAGCCGTCGTCTACGACCTCGATCCGCAGGAGCTGCAGCAGTGGCGCGCTCTCCTGGCGGACTGTCCGAAGGGCGAGCCGCTGTGGGAGGCGCTCACCGGTCTCGCCCTCAGCCTGGCGGAACTCCTCGCCGACCGCCTGCCCCTGCAGAAGCGGCTGTTCGAGCAGTCACCGGAGCTCTGCGACTCGTCGCGGGACGTCTGTGACAGCTTCGGGCCCGACCTGCGGGAGTGGGTCGCCCGTCGCACCCCCGACGGCGAGGAGCTGCACGCCGCCCTGGTCCTCAACACCACCTTCGCCGCCTTCAACACGGCGATCGAGGCCTGGGACCCCGACGACTCCTTCGACCACTTCCTGGACCTCGTCCGCGACTGCCTGCGACTGGTCGGCGGCGGACTGGCCCGACCCGTGAGCTGACCCGCTCCCCACCCCGCCGGCCTCGACCCCGCCGGCCCTCCTCCGGCAGGCACTCCCCTCCCCGACCGCGCACCGTCGCGCCGTCGCGCCTGCCCGGGCTCCTCCTGCACCACGCGACCGCGCACCGTCGCCGGCCGTGAGCCCTCCCCTGCCCTCGTCCCCTCAGCCCGATCTGCGCCCTGCGCAGGAAGGACGGCTCCGCCATGCCCGCAGACAGCCTGATCACCCCGCCGGGGACCACCGTCCCCGACGCGCCACCACCGCCCGCACCGGACACCGAGGGGCCGGACCCCCGCCGCTGGCTGGCCCTCGCCGTCATCGCCGTCGCCCAGCTGATGGTCGTGCTGGACGCCTCGATCGTGAACATCGCGCTCCCCGACGCCGGCCTCGACCTGGGCATCAGCGCGGCGAACATCCAGTGGGTGGTCACCGCCTACACGCTCGCCTTCGGCGGGCTGCTGCTGCTCGGCGGGCGGATCGCCGACTTCACCGGCCGCAAGCGCGCCTTCCTGATCGGCCTGATCGGCTTCGCCGGCGCCTCCGCACTGGGCGGCCTGGCTCCCAACCAGGAGCTGCTGTTCGCCGCCCGTGGCCTGCAGGGTGCGTTCGCGGCGCTGCTCGCGCCGGCCGCGCTGTCCCTCCTGGCGGTCACCTTCACCGACCCCAAGGAGCGGGCCCGCGCCTTCGGCGTCTTCGGTGCCATCTCCGGTGGTGGCGCCGCGATCGGCCTGATCCTCGGTGGGGTGCTCACCGAGTACGCCTCGTGGCGCTGGACGCTGGGCGTCAACGTGCCGATCGCCCTGGCCACCGCCGTCTTCGCGATCGGCCTGGTGAAGGAGAGCCGCGCCGACGGCGATCGTCGCTACGACGTGCCGGGCGTGCTGCTGTCGGCCGCCGGCCTGGTCAGCCTGGTCTACGGCTTCAGCAAGGCCGCCGAGGAGGGCGTGGGCTGGACCGACCCGGTCACCCTGGCCCTGCTGGCCGCCGCCGCCGTCCTGCTGGTGACCTTCGTGCTCTACGAGCAGCGGGCCAGCCACCCGCTGCTGCCGCTGCGCGTGGTCCTGGACCGCAACCGGGGCGGCTCGTACCTGGTCTTCCTGCTGGTGGGGGCCGGGATCTTCGCGATCTTCCTGTTCCTGACCTTCTACTTCCAGCAGACCCTGGGGTACAGCCCGCTGGACTCCGGCTTCGCCTTCCTGCCCTTCAGCGCCGGGATCATCGTGGGCGCCGGCATCGTCTCCCAGGTGCTCCCCCGGATCGGGCCGCGACCGCTGATCATCGGTGGGCTGGTGCTGGCTGCGTTGGGCATGCTCTGGCTGACCCGGATCGGTGAGACCAGTTCGTACGTCACCGAGGTGCTGCCGGCCCTGCTGGCGATCAGCCTCGGCATGGCAGCGGTGTTCGTCCCGGCGTCCAGCACGGCGCTGGTCGGGGTGGAGAGCCACGACACGGGGATCGCCTCGGCCGTGCTCAACACCAGCCAGCAGGTCGGCGGCTCGCTCGGCCTGGCCCTGCTGAACACCTTCTACGCCTCGGCGGTCACCGGGTACCTCGTCGACAACCCGGGTGCGGCGCCGGGCGCCGCCTTCGTGCAGGGGTACCACGTGGCCTTCATCTGGGCCGCGGTGTTCCTGGCGGTCGCGCTGGTCATCAGCATCGTGCTGATCCGGGCGAAGAAGGACGACCTGCCCGCCGAGATGGTGCTGGCGGCCTGACCGCCACGGAGGGGCCGACGTCGCGGCGTCGGCCCCTCCGGTGCGTCAGCTGAGCGGGGCCAGCCGCCGGGACCAGGAGACCTGGGTGCGGGCGGTGGCGAAGCCGAGGCTCTCGTACAGCCCCAGCGCGCCGGTGACGTTCTCGCTGTCGACCTCCAGCCCGGAGGTCTGGCAGTCCTGTGCCGCGGCGGCGTGCATCGCCTCGATGATCACGGCCTTGGAGACACCCCGGCCCCGGGCGGCCGGGAGGACGCCGATCTGGCCGAAGTAGCTCTCCCGGGAGCCGCTGGCCGCGGCGGTCGCCTCGGAGACGTAGGCCAGCGCGTAGCCGAGCACCTCGCCGTCCTCGACGGCCAGCACCGACAGGTCCGGGCGGAAGGTCCGCATGCCGGTGAACATGACCTGCCAGGAGGCGACGTCGCGCTCGCTGGAGCCGTAGTGCTCGGTGAAGGCGGCGTTGTGCGCCAGCCGCACCTCCTCGTCGCGGTCCCAGGTGAACGGCACCATGTCGATGCCGTCGAGCCGGCGCCGCGGCGGCAGGTCGGTGAGCGGGCGCTCCATGTGGAAGAACCAGCGGACCGCCTCCAGCCCGGCCCGGCGCACCAGCGCCTCCAGCGAGGGCATCGTCGTGTACACGGTGGCGGTCAGCCGGGCCGGTGACTCCGGGTGCCGCTCGGCGTGCAGCTCCGCGCCCCGCGCCAGCTGCCAGGCGAGCAGCGCCCGGCCGATGCCCCGGCCCCGCCACTCCGGCAGCACCCGCCCCTGCAGGTGCACGCCGTAGGCGTCCCGGAACGTGGGCGGGGCGATCGTGGTGGCGTAGCCGACGACGGTGCCGTCGGCGGTGCTCACCAGCCGGGTGTCCCGCTCCAGGTCGACCAGCTCGCTGACCCACAGCCCGGTGAGGTCCTCGGGGGACTCGTGCAGCCCGGTGTCGTCGACCGCCTCGGCCACGGCGAGCAGTTCGGCGACGGCAACGGCGTCGTCGGGGCGGATCGGGCGGGCGGAGAGGCCCTCGGGCAGGACCAGCGGCGCAGAGTTCACGAGGGACGAGGTTAGGCGGTGACCCCGAACAGCCGTGCACCGTTGTGCCAGAGGACCGCCCGCAGCCACTCCTCCCCCAGGTCCAGCCGGTGCAGTGCGGCCAACTGGTGGGCGTAGGGGTACGGGATGGCCGGGAAGTCGCTGCCGAGCACCACCTTGTCCCGCAGCGCGGCCAGCCGGGGCAGCAGCGCCCGGTCGAAGGGCATCAGCCGCTCGGTGAAGTCGGTGGCGAACATCGTGGTGTCCAGGTGCACCCGCTCGTACCGCTCGGCGAGGTCCAGGAACGCCGCGTACTCCGGCATCCCGAGGTGCGCGATCACCAACTGGAGCCGCGGGTGGCGCTCCAGCAGGCCGGCCATCGGCGCCGGGCCGGTGTGCTCCCCGCGCAGCGGCCCGGAGCCGCAGTGGATGACCACCGGGGTGCCGGTCTCGGCCAGCCGGGCCCACACGGCGTCCAGCAGCGGGTCCCGCGGGTCGAACGAGCCGACCTGCACGTGCACCTTGAACACCCGGGCGCCGGCGTCCAGCGCCTCGGCGACGTAGGCCGCCGCCGAGGGCTCCGGGAAGAACGTGGCCGACTGCAGCACGGCCGGGTGCTCGGCCGCGAACGCGGCTGCCTCGTCGTTCAGCCAGGCGGCCATCCCCGGCCGGTGCGGGTAGGGCAGCGTCGGGAAGGCGCAGACGCCGAGCGCCGCCAGCACCGCCAGCCGCTCCTCGACCGGCAGCGCGTAGGTGACCGGCCACGGCGCCCCGTAGTGCGTCTCGGCCTCGGCGAAGTACTGCCAGACCTTCGCCTGCACCCGCGCGGGGAGGAAGTGCACGTGCACGTCGACCAGCCCGGGCAGCCCCAGCTCCCGCCAGTACCTCGGGACGTCGGCATCGTCGACGGGCGGCGCGAGCACGAGGGCCACCCTAGGTCCGCCCCACCGTCCGGCGCCCACCGTGCCGGGCAGGACGAGCACCGCCGTCCGCTGATCGCCACTAGCCTCCGGCGGCGTGGACGCGACCTTCACCGCAGAGCTGTTCGAGTGGCGTGGTCCGGCGCCGTTCCACTGGCTGCCCCTGCCCGCGGACGTGTGCGACCGCATCCGGGCCGAGGCCACCGTGGCCAGCTACGGCTGGGGCGCGGTCCCGGTGCGCGTGCAGATCGGCACCACCGAGTGGGAGACCTCGCTGCTCCCGCGCGCCGGCGGCTACGTGCTCCCGGTGAAGCAGCACGTCCGCGCGGCGGAGCGGTTCGACGACGGCGACACGGTGACGGTCGCGCTGAGCGTGGCCCCTCGCGGCGGTCGGGCCGCCAACGGGAGCGGCCCGACCATGTGAGGCGGGATCAGGGGAGCGTGATGACGACCTTGCCGCGCACGTGCCCCTCGGCCACCAGCCGCTGGGCGTCGGCGGTCTGCGCCAGCGGGAACGCCTTGGCGATCGCCACCCGCAGCTGCCCGGCGTCGGCCATCCGGCCGAGCTCCTCCAGGTCGTGCCGCTCGGGGCGGACGAAGACGTACCGGCCGCCGAGGTCGAGCACCGCCGGGTCGACGACGCTGGCGATCCGACTCGGGTCACGCACCTGGTCGGGCGCGTCGCCCAGCGCCGGCCCACCGACCAGGTCCAGGACGGCGTCGACCGGCTCGGACAGCTGCCCGGAGATCGGGCCGGCGTTGTAGTCGAGCACCTCGGCGGCGCCGGCGTCGGTCAGGAAGCCGTGGTTGCGCGGGCTGGCGGTGCCGATGACGTGTGCGCCGAGCGCGGCGGCGATCTGTACGGCGAAGAAGCCGACCCCGCCGGCGGCCCGGTGCACCAGCACCCGGTCGCCCTCGCCGACGTCGAGTGCCTCGGTGAGCGCCTGGTAGGCGGTCAGCCCGGCCAGCGGCAGCGCGGCGGCCTCGGTGAACCCCAGCGAGTCGGGCTTGTGCGCGATGCACCGCTGCGGGGCGGGCACGAGCTCGGCCGTCGTCCCCCACTGGACGTCGTCCCGGCGCAGGTAACCGAAGACCTCGTCACCGGGGGCGAAGTCGACCACCGCCGGCCCGACCTGCTCCACGACACCGGCCAGGTCCCAGCCCGGCACGATCGGGAAGTGGTGCGGGAAGAAGCCGGCCAGCCCGCCCGCCCGGATGCCCATGTCCACCGGGTTGACCCCGGCCGCGCGGGTGCGGACCAGCACCGTGTCCGGCCCCACCGGGGGCTCGGGCAGGTCGTCGCGCAACTGCAGGACCGACTCGTCACCGAACCGGTCGTAGGCGATGCCGCGCATGAGGTCAGCGCCGTCCCTTCACGTAGCGACCGAAGGCGCGTTCCATCTCCCGGCGGGAGTCACGCTCGGCCAGGTCCTGGCGCTTGTCGTAGCTCCGCTTGCCCTTGGCCAGCGCGAGGGTGGCCTTGACCTTGCCGTCCTTGAAGTACAGGTCCAGCGGGACGAGCGTCAGCCCGCCCTCCTTGGTCTTGCCGATCAGCTTCTCGATCTCGGCGCGGTGCATGAGGATCTTGCGCTTGCGGCGCGGGGTGTGGTTGGTCCACGTCCCCTCGGTGTACTCGGGGATGTGCACGTGCTGCAGCCACACCTCGCCGTCGTCGACGGTGGCGAAGCCGTCGACGAGCGAGGCACGGCCGGCACGCAGGCTCTTCACCTCGGTGCCGGTGAGCACCAGGCCCACCTCGTAGGTGTCCAGGATCGAGTAGTCGTGCCGCGCCTTCTTGTTCTGGGCGATGAACTTGCGCCCCTGTTCCCGCGGCATGTCGCCAGGTTACCCAGGGCCCGCAACCGATCATGGCGCCCGACCCCGAGGGGGCAGGCGCCATGATCAGCGGACGGCGAGCGTCAGAGCCGGACGTAGAGCCGCAGCGTCACGTAGGCGGCGACGGCGGCCAGGCCCACCCCGGCCGCGGCGATGATCGGCGAGATCGCGATGATCGCCGACCAGTCGACCGGCGGGATGATGCCCGCCTTGATCGGCCCGGCGAGCGTCTTGTCGACGAACAGGATCTTGGTCAGCACCAGGCCGCCGATGGCGAGCAGCGCACCGATCAGGCCGGCGAGCGCGGCCTCCAGGATGAACGGCAGCTGGGTGTACCAGCGGGAGGCGCCGACCAACCGCATGATGTTGGTCTCGTTGCGTCTGTTGAAGGCCGCGAGCTGGATCGTGTTGGAGATCAGCAGCAACGCGGCCAGCGCTTGCACGAGGGCCACCGCGAGCGTGCCGTTGCGGGCGCCGTTGAGCAGGCTGAACAGCCGGTCCAGGAAGTCGCCCTCGTCGCGGACCTCGTCGACGCCGGCCTCCCCGTTGGGGAACTGCTCGGCGATGACCGGGTACCGCTCGGGGTTGACCAGCTCGACCCGGAAGCTCTCCGGCAGCGCGTCCTCCGGGGTGTTGGCGATCAGCGCCGGCTGCTCCTGGAACTGCTGGGTGAAGCGCTGGTAGGCCTCCGCGCGGGTCTCGTAGATGTACTCCTGCACCTCCGGTGAGGCGTCCAGCTGCGCGGCGATCGAGTCACGCTGCTCGTCGGTGACGTCGTCGGCGAGGTAGATCGAGACCTGGATCTTGTCGTAGTAGATCTCGCGCATGTCGCCGATCATGTTGGCGATCAGCAGGCCGGTGCCCATGAGGCCCAGCGAGATCCCGGTGGTCAGGATCATCGCGACCGTCATGGTCAGGTTCCGACGCAGCCCGGCAGCCACCTCGGAGAGGACGAAGTTGACGCGCATCAGTTCCCTGTCATGTCGTTCAGTGGCCCGGTGTCAGCGGTCGGGCGTCCAGCGGTCGCGCGGAGGCGGCCGCCACCTCAGCGGCCCACGCCGTAGACGCCGCGGCTCTGGTCACGGCTGACGACGCCGTCGTTGAGCTCGATCACGCGCCGCCGCATCGAGTCGACGATGTGGTAGTCGTGCGTGGCCATGACCACGGTGGTGCCGGTGCGGTTGATCCGCTCCAGCAGCAGCATGATGTCCTGGCTGGTCTCCGGGTCCAGGTTCCCGGTGGGCTCGTCGGCCAGCAGCACCAGCGGCCGGTTCACGAACGCCCGGGCGATCGCCACCCGCTGCTGCTCACCACCGGAGAGCTCGCTGGGCAGCCGGTTCTCCTTGCCGTCCAGGCCGACCATCTCCAGCACCTCGGGCACGACCCGCTTGATGGTGCGCTGGGGCTTGTTGATCACCTCGAGGGCGAAGGCGACGTTCTCGGCGACCGTCTTGTTGCGCAGCAGCCGGAAGTCCTGGAAGACGCAGCCCATCGTGCGGCGGAGCTTGGGCACCTGCCACTTGCTCATCGTGTTCAGGTTCTTGTCGTTGACCGTGATGACGCCCTTGGTGGGGCTGTCCTCCTTCAGCAGCAGCCGCAGGAAGGTCGACTTGCCCGAACCCGACGAACCGATGAGGAAGACGAACTCACCCTTGTCGATGTGCATCGAGACGTCATCCAGCGCCGGCCGGGGACTGGTCGGGTACATCTTGGAGACGTGTTGCAATTCGATCACGGGGGGCAACGGTACCTGCCCCGCGCCGGACGATGACACGTTCGCCCGGCGCGCCCTGCGACGTTGTGTGCAGACGGTGAGCGAGCACAGCCCCTCCTGTGGGCCGTGGTCACCCAGCGTGCCCCCGGGCGGGGGCCGGCTGTGGCCGGTCTCTCCCCCGGGCCGCTAGGCGAGCGGCGCCGACTCCTGCTGCCGCCGCCAGCGGATCCCGGCCTCGATGAAGCCGTCGATGTCACCGTCGAGCACGTTGCTCGGGTTGCCGGTCTCGACCTCGGTGCGCAGGTCCTTGACCATCTGGTACGGGTGTAGCACGTAGGAGCGCATCTGGTTGCCCCAGCTGCTCCCCTCGCCCTTGAGCGCGTCCATCTCGGCCCGCTCCTCGGCCTTCCGGACCACGAGCAACCGGGCCTGGAGCACGCGCAGCGCGGCGGCCCGGTTCTGGATCTGGGACTTCTCGTTCTGGCACGAGACGACGATGCCGGTGGGGATGTGGGTCATCCGGACGGCGGAGTCGGTGGTGTTCACGCTCTGCCCACCCGGGCCGGAGGACCGGAAGACGTCGACCCGGATCTCGTTCTCCGGGATGTCGACGTGGTCGGTCTGCTCGACGACCGGCAGCACCTCGACGCCGGCGAAGGAGGTCTGCCGGCGGCCCTGGTTGTCGAACGGCGAGATGCGCACCAGCCGGTGGGTGCCCTGCTCGACGGAGAGGGTGCCGTAGGCGTAGGGCTGCTTGACGGCGAAGGTGGCCGACTTGATCCCGGCCTCCTCGGCGTAGGAGACGTCGTAGACCTCGGTGGGGTACTTGTGCCGCTCGGCCCAGCGCAGGTACATCCGCATCAGCATCTCGGCGAAGTCGGCGGCGTCCACTCCCCCGGCCTCCGAGCGGATGGTGACCAGCGCCTCGCGGGAGTCGTACTCGCCGGACAGCAGCGTGCGCACCTCGAGCTCGTCGAGCACGGCGCGGATGCTGGTCAGCTCGCGCTCGGTCTCGGCGGTGGTGGCCTCGTCGCCCTCCTCGGCCGCCATCTCGTGCAGCAGTCCGACGTCGTCGAGCCGGCTGCGCAGCTCCTCCACCCGGCGCAGGTCGCCCTGCAGGTAGGACAGGCGTGAGGTCACCGCCTGCGCCGCCTCGACGTCGTTCCAGAGGTCGGGTGCGGAGGCCTTCTGTTCGAGCTCGGCCACCTCCCGACGCAGGTCATCGACCCGCATCACGGCCTCGATGGACTTCAAGGTCGTGTCGAGTTCGTCCAGGACGACGGAGAAGTCAGCGGCCACGTCGATCCAGGGTAGTGCGCTGCGCCACCGGGTACCCACGGCGGCATGAGCACGTCACCGCCGGACGACCGGCGCAACCCCGACGACCTCACCGAGTACGAGCGCGACCAGTTCCCGCACGGGATCCCCGAGTCCCAACCCAGGTACCCGGAAGGCGGCGCCGACACAGCCCGCAGTGCGCTGACCCTGCGGCTGGTGCTGGCGACCTTCGGTCTGGTGATCTGCGCGGTGTTCGCGGTGCTGGCGTTCCTCGCCGACGTCCCACTGGTCTTCCCGATCGCGCTGGCCGTGCTGGCGGTGATCGCGCTGGTCGACCTGATGGTCGTGGCCCGCCGCAAACTGCGCGGCGAACCGGGCTGAGCCCGGCCGCCCGCACCGGCCGCCGGGCGGGGTCAGGCGGTCTGCAGGCGCCTGCGCCGGGCGCGCCGGGCTGCGTGCCGGATGGCCAGCCAGTCGGCCACCTCGGCGGCCGGCATGGGCCGGGCGATGTGGAAGCCCTGCGCGTGGGTGCAGCCCAGCTCGCTGACGAGCTCCAGCTGACCGGCGGTCTCCACCCCCTCGGCGAGGCTGCGCATGCCGCAGGCGGCGGCCAGCCCGACCACCGCGGCGATCGCCGCCGCGGACTCGCTGCGCCGCACCTCGATGCCGGCGATCAGGCTGCGGTCCAGCTTGAGGACGCCGGCCGGGATGGACACCAGCTGGCTCAGCGAGGAGAAGCCGCTGCCGAAGTCGTCGATGGACACCTCGACGCCGGTGACCCGCAGCTGGGCGAACTGGGCCGCGGCCCGGAGCGGGTCCTCCGCGACGCTGGTCTCGGTGAGCTCCAGCACCAGGCGCTCGGGGGCGAGCCCGGCGGCGTCGAGCGCGTCGTGGACGTCGGCGACGAGGGTGCCGGTGGCGAAGTGCGCGGCGCTGATGTTGACCCCGGTGACCAGCGAGAGGCCGGCCCGCTCCCACGCTGCGGCCTGCCGGGTCGCCTCGCCGAGCACCCACCGGGTGAGCTGGACGACGACCCCGGTCTGCTCGGCCAGCGGGATGAAGTCACACGGACTCAGCAGGCCCCGCTCGGGGTGCTGCCAGCGGACCAGCGCCTCCACCCCGGACACCTCACCGCTGGGCAGGTGCAGCACCGGCTGGTAGTGCAGCACCAGCTGGCCGGCCTCGATCGCCTCCCGCAGTTCGGCGGCGACGAGCACCTTCTGCTCGACGGCGCTGCGCAGGTCGGGGCTGAACACCCGTACCCGGTTGCGGCCGGCCGCCTTCGCCGCGTACATCGCCAGGTCGGCGTCCCGGACCAGGTCGGTGGAGCGCAGGTCCGGGTCGTCGCCGGGCGCGGTGGCCACGCCGATGCTCACGGTCAGCCGGGTGACCCGCTCACCGAGGTCGAACGGCTCGTCGAAGGTGCTCTGGAACCGCTCGGCCAGCGCGAGGGCGCCGTCGACGTCGCAGTCACGGCACAGCACGACGAACTCGTCGCCGCCGAGGCGGCCGACGGTGTCCTGTGTCCGGGTGCGACTGGTCAGCCGGGTGGCCAGCTCGCGCAGCAGGTGGTCGCCGATCTCGTGACCGAGCGTGTCGTTGACGTCCTTGAAGCCGTCGACGTCCAGGAACAGCACGGTGACCGGGCCACGGTCGACGCGGCGCAGCTCGGCGGAGATCAGGTCGTGCAGGTGCGCCCGGTTGGGCAGGTCGGTGAGGTGGTCGTGCCGGGCCTGCCAGGACGACGCCCGCTCCGCCTCCACCCGCGAGGTCACGTCGGTGTGGGTGACCACCACCCGCCCGGAACGGTCGGCGCGGGAGGCCTGCAGGTGGTACCAGCGCACCCCGGTCACCGTGGCCAGCGCGTAGTCGGCCGACACCGTGGTCCGGCGCCCCGCCGACAGCTCCCGCAGCTGGTCGATGCGCGCCCGGTTCGCCGCGTCGTCGGACAGGCTCAGCACCACCGCGAAGTAGTTGCCCCCCACGCCGACCCGCAGCCGGTCGTCGTCGAGCAGGTCGCCGGCGGCCTGCCAGGCGGAGTTGACCAGCAGCATCGTGCCGTCGGCGTCGATCAGCACCGTCGGCGAGGGCAGGGCGTCCAGCACGCCGGCCACCAGGCCGGCCTGCGCCTGCTCGCCGCCGTCCCGGTGCCGGACGTCCATCGGCAGCTGTGCACCACTCCTCGCTCGCGGCACGTCCACCTCCTCCTCCGGTCCGTCCCAGGGCCCGTCCGGGCATCTCCCAGGCCTCTCCTGTCTCCCCGAGACCATCGGCAACAGTGGCCACAGCTGGAGACCCGCCACGCCGGTCGGCCCGGAAAGAGTGAACACCGGCAGCTCAGGACGGCGTGTCCCAGCGCCCGATCACCGGGGTGCCCGTGTCGGGGCGGGTGTAGACCTGCAGGGGCCCCGGGTACGGCGACGCCATGAGCGACTCAACGACGATCGAGCTCGGTGGCGAGGAGTACCTGGTGCGGCGGGAGGGCGACGCCCTCACGCTGGGGCGCCAGGTCGGCGGGGAGACGACGTGGCTCGACGACCTCGACGTGCGCCAGCTCCCCGGCCCGGCCCAGGAGGCCCTCGACCGCGGCGACCACGACGACCAGACACTGCAGACCGCGCTCCTCGGCGTGGTCCAGGCCGAGGTCAACCGCGGCGGCTGATCTGCGGTTCTCTTGCGGATCCCTCCAGCCGGGCGTGCGGAACTCGCCGTTGGCTCGGGGGCATGGACATCGAGACCGCCTACGCCCTGCTCGCCGAGCTCGAACTGCGCGAGGTCGAGGACCTGGGCAGCGACTGGTTCGAGGCCGACCTGCAGGAGCAGCTGCCGCTGGCCTGATCACGCTGCGCTCCTGATCGGATCCGGGCTGCGATCTCGGCGGCGGAGGGGGACGCTGGTGTCCTGAGGGCCACCGTCGTCCCCCGGGCCAGGAGGCTGATCCGCATGTCCGTCCAGTACCGCTGCGACCGGTGCGCCGAGGTGGCTGACGCCCCCGCCGCCGTCGGCTGGGTGCAGGTGCAGCCACTCGGCGCGCACCCACTGCTGCCGGAGGAGCCCACCCACCTGTGCCGACTGTGCTGGGCCCGCACCACGGCCGGCGAGCCGGTGCGGGTGGGCTCCGGTGGCGAGGAGATGCCGCAGGTCAGCGAGCACGCCCAGAACCGCGACACCCTGCAGTGACGCTGCCCGGTTGAGGCCGAGAGTCCCTCGACCAGGGACCTCCGACCCCGGGTCCTGCGCCCCTGGGCTCCCTAACGTCCGGATCGGGCGCTGACCACGGCGTCCAGGCCACCGGCCGGTCCGGCCGACGTCTCCGGGAGTCCGCATGAGCGTGTCCGTCGAGCAGCGCCGCACCCGTCCCGCTGCCGAGCAGTCCACCCCCACCCCGGCGCCGGCGGAGGAGCCCGGGCTGGGTGACCGCGGCTGGGTGCTGTGCCTCGGCGTCCTGGTCGCCACCGTCCTGGTCTTCGCCGCGATGATCGCGATCACCGCACTGGCCGGCGGGGACGGCTTCCCGAGCTGAGTCGGCACGGCCGGTTCACCCCTGGGTGGCGAGCGCGTCGGCCGGCGGGACGCGCAGCGCGGCCCGGGTCGGCACCTCGATGGCGAGGAACGCGATGCCGGTGACGACCAGCGCCGTCACCGGCAGCAGCCAGCCGGGCCCCGACGGCCAGGGGCGGTCGAGGAAGCCCAGGCCGAGCAGCGCCAGGGGCACCACGGAGACCAGCACCCCGGCCACGACCGCGGCGCCGGAGACCAGCGCCGCCTCGCGCCGCATCATCGCGCGCACCTGACGCGGCGTGGTCCCGGTCAGCCGCAGGGCCGCGATCTCCCCGCGCCGCTGGGCGGTGGCCGCGACCAGCGCGTTGGCGATGCCCAGCAGCAGGTAGCCGAGCAGCACGCCGATGACCGCCAGGTTGATCCACACCTCTGGCGGCGCGGCCGGCCGGTCGCCGGCGACCCCGCCGTCGGACACCGTCACGCCGGGCCGGTCGGTCAGGCCCGCCAGCGCCCGGTCGGTCGCCGGGTCGCCGTCGGTGCGCACCAGCAGGCTGTCGGCCAGCCCGCCGGTGGTGTGCCCCGCGGCCAGGTCGGCGGAGAGGACGACGGAGCCGAAGCCCAGTTCCCGGTCGTAGACGGCGACCACCCGGGCCTCGACCTCGGCGCCGTCCCCCAGGATGAGCTGCACCTGGTCGCCGATCCCGACGTCCCGGGCGGCGGCGGCGTCGCTTCCGACGGCAACGGTGGCGCCGGTCAGGTCGGCCAGGTCGCCGTCCCGCACGTCGAGGTCGAGCACGCCGGCCCCCGTCGGGGGCAGCACCAGCGCCGGCCCGCCGGACAGCTCCTCCTCCCCCAGCACGCGCATCGGCCAGAGCACGGCCGTGGAGCTGACCGGCGCGACCGACTCCACCCCGGGGACGGCCTGCACCGCGCCGAGGAGGCCGGCGGGGATGCCGCCCAGCGCGGGGGCGGTGACCGTCGCATCGGCGACGGTGCCCGCCCGGGTCTCCTCCGCCGTCGCGTCGATCACGGTGGTCTGGGCGAACGTGTAGGTGAGCGCGACGACGACCGCCATCGCCAGCGTGGTGACCGCACCCGCCGAGCGCAGCGCGTAGCCGTGCAGGTTGGCCACCGCCAGCCAGGCGGGCGCGGAGGTGCCGGCCGGCAGCCGGCGGGCGAGCCGGCCGGTGACCCGGCGGAGCAGGAGGGGGCCGGCCAGCGCCAAGCCGATGGCGGCGACGATGCCGGCCAGCGAGGTGGACGCCGCCCCGATCGGCGACTGCACCAGCAGCGGCGGCACCGAGAGCGGCACGGCAGCGGCGATGAGCAGCAGGCCGGTGCGGTGCCGGCCGGGTGACGGGGTGCGCGGGCCGGTCCGGGAGTCCGCGAGCAGCTGGGTCACCGGCTCGCGGCTGGTGCGCCAGGCGGCGCAGCGGGCGGCGACCTGGACGACGAGGAGCAGCAGTGCGGCGGCGGCCAGCGCCGGCAGCGGGCCGACGGCCAGCGGCAGCGCGTCGGGGAGCACCCCGACGTGCACCAGCAGCCGACGGAACTGCCCGGCCAGCAGGTAGCCGAGGGCGATGCCCGGGACGAGCGCGACCGCCGCGACCACGCTCGCCTGACCGGCGACCAGCCGGCGCAGCTGCCGCGGGGTGGTGCCGACCGCGCGGAGCAGGGCCAGCTCGCGGCGCTGACCGCCGATCGAGACGGCCAGCGCCCCGGCGACGACGAACCCGACGATCAGCAGCGGCACGCCCATCAGGGAGGACGCGAGCACGACCAGCAGCGACCGGGCCGCGGCCGCCTCGGGGAGGGCGACGTCGCCGCGGGCGTCGCCGGTGCTGACGATCGTGCCGGCGGGCAGCAGCGGGCGGACGGAGTCGGCGACCGCCTCGACGTCCCCGGTCACCTGGAGGCCGATCAGGTCGACGGTGTCGGTCTGCCCGGCCAGCTGCGCCGCCCGGTCGTCGGTGACGAGCACACCCGCACCGGCCGGGACCACGGCGGCGAGCCGGGCGTCGACGGGGCGGCCGGCCAGCACGACCCGCACGGTGTCGCCGGGGGCCACGCCGGCCGCAGCGGCGATCGCCGAGTCGAGGGCGACCTCCTGCACGCCGGTCGGCCGGGTGCCGGTGACCTCGGGGTCGTCGAGCAGGCCGAGGGAGGACCAGCCGTGCCCGGTGGTCGTCGGGTCGGTGGTCGCGACGACGTCCCCGTCGGTGCCGAGGACGGCGGCCGGGAAGCCGACGTCGGCGACGGCGGCGTCCACCCCCGGCAGCTCTCCCAGCTCGTCGGCCAGCGCTGCGGGCACGCTCCCCCGCTCGGGCAGGGCGACGGCGAGGTCGGCGCTGGGCTGCACCGTCTGGTCGGCGGAGACGACCACCTCCGCGCCGGCCAGCCGGTCGACGGGCAGGTGCGAGCGCAGGCCGGACTCGGCGAGCACGCCGGTGCCGGTGACGATGGCCGCCCCGCCGAGCACCGCGACGAGGACGGCGAGAGAGGCGGTGAGCCGGGTGCGGGCCAGCCGCAGGGCGAGCGCGAGCACGGCTCAGCCCTCGCGCAGCGCGACGAGGCGCCCGGCCAGGTCGGCGGCGGCCGGGTGCTCGAGGGTGTCGACGACCCGGCCGTCGGCCATCACCAGCGCGCGGTCGGCGCGGGCGGCGGCGGCCGGGTCGTGGGTGACCAGCACGACGGTCTGCCCCAGGTCGTCGACCAGGGCGCGGAGCAGGCCGAGCACCTCGGCGGCGCTGTGCAGGTCCAGGGCGCCGGTGGGCTCGTCGGCGAAGACGACGGCGGGCCGGGCGACCAGGGCGCGGGCGATCGCCGCCCGTTGCTGCTGGCCGCCGGAGAGCTCGGTCGGCCGGTGGTCCAGCCGGTCGCCCAGGCCCACCCGGTCGACCAGGTACTGCACCCACTCCCGGTCCAGCGACTTCCCGGCCAGCCGCAACGGCAGGGTGATGTTCTCCCCCACGGTGAGCGCGGGCAGCAGGTTGTAGGCCTGGAAGACGAAGCCGATCCGGTCGCGGCGCAGCTCGGTGCGACGGGTCTCGTCCAGCCCGCCGATCCCGGTGCCGTCGAGGAGGACCTCCCCGCTGGTCGGGGTGTCCAGCCCGGCGGCGACCTGCAGCAGGGTGCTCTTGCCGGAGCCGGAGGGGCCCATGACGGCGAGGAAGCTGCCGCGGGGCACCTCGACCGTGACGTCGTCCAGGGCGCGGACGCCGTTGGGGTGGGTCTTGGTCACGTGGGTGAGCGCGACGGCGGCGGTGGCCGTCGGTGCGAGGGCGGTGCTCATCGGTTGCGTACGTGCAGGCTGATCAGCGTGATGGCGCTGACGGCGGTCAGCAGGCCGAAGCCGATGCTGACCGCGAGCGGGACGGCGCTGAACGAGGTGACGCTGTTGCCGGCGATGCTCAGCACCAGGACGACCCACAGCAGCGTGCGCAGCGACCGGTCCGGGGTGCTGCGGGCCGGCTCGGGTGCGGGGCGGAGGTCGACGGGCTGTGCGGTGGGCTCGAGGCGGTACGGGTCGGGCACGGGGGCTCCTCGGTCGGGTTGGTGTCCCTCCCGATGCTGCTCGGGGCGGGCCCCGTCTCCGATCCCCTGACCTGGCCTCTTGCGGTGCAGCAGGCTGTACCCGGGGCCGGCTCGGCACGTGTGTGACGAGCCATCGCAGGATCAACGTCCCATCGCAGTCAGATCGTCATGTTCGTCCGGCAGGCTGCTGGCCATGACGGCGACCATCTCCTCGATCGGCACCGACGGCACCGCCACCCACGTGGCCTCCACGGCACACGACCCGCGCAGCAGCGACCAGGTCACCCATGCCGTCGCCCGCCCGGTCGTCGACGGTCTGGACCAGTCGGTCTGCGGCGTCCTGGTCTCCGCCGTCGCCACGCAGGACTGGCTCACCTTCCCGGGCACCGACCGCTGCGCCGAGTGCACCCGCATCGCCGGCTGACCATATCGTCAACCGGGGGTTGACGTCAGCGAGTCGTCAACCTAGCGTTGACGGCATGACACAGCTACCGCCCACCGTCCGGCTCGACGACCTGATCTCGGCGATCCAGCGGGCGCACGACCAGCCACTGGACCAGCTCACCGACGCCGTCCTCGCCGCCGACCACCTGGGTGAGGTCGCCGACCACCTGATCGGCCACTTCGTCGACCAGGCCCGCCGCTCCGGGGCGTCGTGGACCGAGATCGGCAAGAGCATGGGCGTGACCAAGCAGGCGGCCCAGAAGCGCTTCGTGCCCAAGGACCTGCCGATGGACCCGGACGAGGGCTTCAACCGCTTCACCCCGCGCGCCCGCAACGTGGTGGTGGCGGCTCAGGAGGCAGCTCGCGCGGCCGGCAACGTCGAGCTGACCACGACCCACCTGGTGCTCGGGCTGCTGACCGAGCGTGACGGGCTCGGCGCCGAGGAACTGGTCGCGCAGGGCCTGACGCTGGACGCCGTCTGGCAGGCCGCGTCCGCGTCGCTGCCGCCGGCGGCCGGCGACGTCCCGGCCCTCATCCCGTTTGACGCGGGTGCGAAGAAGGCGCTGGAGCTGACCTTCCGCGAGGCGCTGCGGCTGGGGCACAACTACATCGGCACCGAGCACCTGCTGCTGGCGCTGCTGGAGGCCGAGGACGGCGCCGGCCTGCTGACCTCGCTGGGTGTCGACAAGGCGACCGCGGAGCGGAACCTGGTCGCCGCCCTGGCCGCCAGTTCCGAGCAACCCCCGCAGTGAGGACGGCGCCCGTTGTGCGCTGACCGTCGGTTCGCCGCGCCAGGACCGACGACGAGTGCACAGGCGCGGCCGGGTCAGGGCGCGATGATCTCCTGCAGGCGGCCGTCGGTGAGGTGGAGCCAGCGGGTGATGCCGAGCTCGGTGAGGAACCGCTCGTCGTGGCTGACCACCACGAACGCGCCCCGGTAGGCCGCCAGCGCACTCACCAGCTGGCCGACGCTGACCAGGTCGAGGTTGTTCGTCGGTTCGTCGAGCAGCAGCAGCTGGGGAGCCGGTTCGGCGTGCAGCACGCAGGCCAGCGTGGCCCGCAGCCGCTCACCGCCGGACAGCGACCGCACCGGCAGGTGCGCCCGGCTGCCGCGGAACAGGTACCGGGCCAGCAGGTTCATCCGCTCCGCCGTGGGCATCGCCGGTGCCGCGTCTGCGAGCGCCTCGGCCACGGTGCGGTCGGGGTCGAGCAGGTCCAGCCGTTGGGAGAGGTGGGCGACCCGACCGTCGGCCCGCCGGATCTCCCCCGCGTCGGGGTGCAGGTCGCCGGTCATCAGCCGCAGCAGTGTCGACTTCCCGGCGCCGTTCGCCCCGGTCAGCGCGATCCGCTCCGGGCCACGGACGGTCAGGTCGACGCCGTCCTCGGCGAACAGTGCCCGCTCCCCCAGCCGCAGCTGCAGCCCCTCGCCGGCGAACACGGTCCGCCCGGCCGGCACCGCGGTGCCGGGCAGTTCCAGCACGATCGCCTGGTCGTCCCGCAGCGCGCGCTCGGCCTCCTCCAGCCGGGTGCGGGCACCGTCGAGCCGGGCGGCGTGCACGTCGTCGGCCTTGCCCGCCGACTCCTGGGCGGTCCGCTTCATCTTGCCGATCAGGATCTTCGGCAGCCCGGCGTCCTTGACGGAGCGAGCGGCGTTGCCGGACTTCTTCTGCGCCCGCTCCCGGGCCAGCTGTCGCTCCCGCTTCTCCCGCTTGACCTGCTGCTCGGCGGTGCGGACGTCCCGCTCCACCGCCTCCTGCTCGGCCCGGACGGCGGCCTCCCAGTCGGTGAAGCCCCCGCCGTAGGTGCGCAGCTCGCCCCGGTCGAGCTCGGCGATGCGGTCCATCCGGTCGAGCAGCGCCCGGTCGTGGCTGACCACCAGCAGGCAGCCGGCGAAGTCGTCGAGCGCGGCGTACAGGGTGCGGCGGGCGTCGCCGTCCAGGTTGTTGGTCGGCTCGTCGAGCAACAGGACGTCGGGGCGCTTGAGCAACTGCGCGGCCAGGCCGAGCGTCACGACCTGCCCGCCGCTGAGCGTGTCGAGCCGGCGGTCGAGCGTGACGTCGCCCAGACCGAGCCGGTCGAGCTGGGTGAGGGTGCGCTCCTCGACGTCCCAGTCGGTGCCGATGGCGGCGAAGTGCTCGTCGGCGACGTCACCGGACTCGATGGCGGCCAGCGCGGCGAGCACGGGCGTGACGCCGAGCACCTCGGCGACGGTCAGGTCGCCGGCCAGCGGCAGCGACTGGGGCAGGTACCCGAGCAGGCCCTCGACGGTGACAGTGCCGGCGGTCGGTCGGAGCTCGCCGGCGATCAGCTTGAGCAGGGTGCTCTTGCCCGCGCCGTTGGGTGCGATCAGGCCGGCGCGGCCGGCGCCGAGGGTGAAGGAGAGGTCGGCGAAGACGGGGGTGCCGTCAGGCCAGGTGAAGGACAGGGCGGAGCAGACGACGGAGGCGTCGGGCATGGCGGGACCTCTGCGGGGACGCGGGCGCACGTGGCAGCCCGACGGTGGACGAGGACGACGGAGGCCACGGCTGCGCTGGTACGCGCGCCTGCCGGGCACATCCCGGGGTTCACCCGGAGATGTCGCCGCTGCCACCCATGTCGCTGCTCCCTGGTCGAGGACTGCTGCCCGGCACGCTAGTCACCAGCGGCCCGGGTCGTCACGCCATTTGCCGCGGTGCATGCTCCGTGCGATCGACCTCCGCGACGCGCCTCAGAGCCGGTAGACCCGCTCGGCGTTCTCGTGCGCGATGAGCCGCAGGACCCGCTCGGCGTCGCCCTGGGACCAGTCACCGTCCTGCACCCACTGACCGACGACCCTGCTGATCCCCCGGCGCCACAGCAGCGAGCCGAGGAAGTGCAGCTCGCTGGGTCCCCAGGCGTCCGACGAGTACAGCTGCTTGTGGAAGGGCGCCAGCTCGAGCGACTCGGCGATCAGCTGTGGGCTCTGGCTGCCGACGTAGTTGAGCCCCAGCCCGACGTCGAAGTAGACGTTGTCGAAGACCTGGGCCAGGTATCCGGCCTCACGGTGGTACGGGTAGTTGTGCAGCAGCATCACCGGGACGCCGGAGCCCTCCACCTCTCGCAGCCACGGGGCCAGCAGGAGCGGATTGGCCCGGTGCAGGTCCAGGTCCGGGTCGCCGTAGCCGCTGTGCAGCTGGATGGGCAGCCCCCGGTCCACGCCGCACCAGAGGAGATGGCGCAGGAGCACCGGGTCCTCGATTCGCTGCCGGCCGGTGGTCGTGCCGAGCACCCGCTCGACGGCCCGGACGACCTCGTCGTCGCCGGGCCGTGCGGCGTCGACGTCGAAGCCGAAGCGGTAGGCGAGGATGCTCTTCGTGCCGACCGCCGAGCTGGTCGCCTCGGCGAGACGGGACGGGTACTGCGCCACGAAGGCACGTGCGGAGTCGACCTCGTCCAGGAGTGACTCCGCGACGGTCTCCAGCCGCACCACCTCCCGGGCGCTGGCGGCAGCCACGTCGGCGTGCTCCTCCGGCGACAGCACGGCGTCCCCGAGATACCCCGTCTCGATCAGGTAGGTCGCCGTGCCGCTCGCCCGCAGCAGCCGCCGGTTGACCTCCTCCTCACCCAGCTCGGACCGGTGGTGCCAGTAGTCGTCAGCCGACGCGTGCGGCTGGAGCCCGAGCACCGGCGCGCACCAGCGGCGGATGGCGAAGCCGATCTGCGAGTCGAACTGTGTCGCGACCGTCGACGGCCTGGGCGCCTCGGTGATCATCGACTCGAAGCTCGGGCGGTCCACCCCGGTGCGCAGCGCACCATGGACGTGGTGGTCGACCAGCGCCAGGTCCGCCACCGTGTCCGCCAGCGGACCTCCGAACGCCCGCGCCCCGGCGTGGTCCCAGGGGTACCGCCGCTCCGCAGCCGGGTGCATCAGACCGGCTCGGGGTCGACGACGGTGCGGTCCTCGTCGACCTCGTCCAGCTCCCGGGCCAGCGAGGCGCCGATCCGCTTGGCCAGTCCACCGGCCAGGACGGCGACCAGGAGCCCGAGCAGCACCCACCCGATGGCCACGTAGGCCGGGGAGAAGCCGGTCGCGTCCTTCACGCTGTAGCCGATGACGACCAGGATGAAGCCGCCCCCCAGGGCCGGCAGCACCAGTTCGGCGGCTCGGACGGTGATGACACCGCGGCGCCAGGCCGCGAATACCGCCACCTCGACGAGCAGGTAGACGAACAGCAGGCACGTGGCGCCCACCACGGCGTAGAAGAAGTAGGCGTCGATGGCGGCGTCCCCGGTGCCCATCACCGGCCACCCAGTCAGCCAGGACACGAGGTTGACGACGATGCCGATGCCCGCCATCGCCAGCACCGCGTTCCGGGGGGTCTGGTGCGTCGGGTCGATCTGGGCGAACTGCCGCGGGCCGAAGCCGTCCCGCGCCAAGGCCATGGCCAGCCGTGCCGACGCCATCACCGAGGACAGGTTGGAGGCGAACGCGGACAGCACCGCGGTGAACAGCAGCAGCAGCGCGAACCAGTGGCCGAGGTACCCCTCCCCCAGGTCGCCCAGGGTGTTCCCCGATCCCTGGAACGCGGCCAGCCCCGCCTCGTCGGTGCCGAAGCCGATGGTCTGGGCGAACATGACCAGCACGTACAGCGCGCCGGTGAGCAGGACGGAGCCGAACAGGGCACGCGGGATGTTGCGCCGCGGGTCGTCGGTCTCCTCGCCGAGCGCGGCGCAGGCCTCGAAGCCGGCCCAGGAGAGGAACGCCGCCACGACGGCAGCGAGCACAGCGCTGAGTCCGACGCCGTCCGGGGAGAAGGTGGTGAGGTCGACGCCGGTCTGCTCCGCACCGCCCTGACCGAGGACGGCGGCGACGAGCACCAGCATGGCGGCGATGCCGACGCCCTCGATCACCAGGAGCGACTGGGACACCGTCCGGGTGTCCCGGGTGTTCATGAAGCCGGTGACCAGCAGGCACGCGACGGCCGCGATGCCGAACCCGACGCTCGTGCCCGTTCCCGAGGCCGAGCCGATCAGGGCGTTGAGGAAGGCCCCGAAGACGGCCGCCGTGCAGATCGTGAAGAACAGGTACGTGCCGAAGAGCGCGAACCCGGCCACGAACCCCGCGCGGGGACCCAGCGTCGCCCCGACGAGGGCGTAGGCGCTGCCCGCGTGGTTGTAGCGCTGGGTCAGCCGGATGAACCCGTAGGCGACCAGGGCCACCCCGACGAACCCCAGGGCGAAGACCAGGGGCACCGCCTTGCCGACCGTGCCGATGATGCCCTGGCCGTTGCCGGCCATGGCCAGCGTCGGCCCCATCAGGCCGAGCGAGAGCGCCAGGGCCTCCCACAGTTTGAGCTTGCGCTTGGCCATGTCACTCCTCGGTGTCGGTGCAGGTGGGTGAGGTGGTGCCGGACTCAGGAGGACCAGGCGGACCGGGTGCGCGCATGGAGGTCGGGGCCGGCGTCCAGCGAGGCCTCGTACCGGCGCACCGCGAGGACCGCTGCGTGCAGTTCCGGTCCGAGGACCGCGCGCACCTCCTGGCTCTCCTCGAACATCGCGATGCGGCCAGCGGCATCGCTGGGGAGCGGCACCACGGCCGCGGCCTCTGCCTGCTGCGGGGTGAGCTCCCGGGGATCGACCTCGACGGGGGCCGGCAGGGCCAGCTCGCGTTCGATCCCCGATGCGGCGAACCCGAGGAGCAGCCCGGTGGCCAGATAGGTGTTGGCTCCGGAGTCGACGCACTTGACCTCGACGTTGGCCCCGTGCGGGTTGCCGTTGTTGGCCCGCAGCAGGCGGACGGCGGCCTCGCGGTTCTCGACTCCCCAGCAGGCGGTGGCGCCGGACCAGTGCCCGGGCTGCATGCGTTCGTCCGAGACGACCGTCCCGGCCAGCACGGCGATGCTGCCCGGCAGCTCGCGCACGATGCCGGCCACCGCCCGGGCACCCTCGGTGGTGAGATCCTCGGCGAGGGACCCGCCGCTGAAGAGCGGAACGCCGTCCTTGGTCAGGGACAGGTGCATGTGGGCGCCGTTGCCGGACCCGCCGGCGAACGGCACCGGGGAGAAGGTGTCGCGCAGCCCGTGCGCCCGGGCGACCCGGCCGATCACCGCGCGGGCGAGCAGCACGTCGTCGGCCGCGGCCAGCGGTGTGCGAGGGGGCAACGAGATCTCGAACTGGCCTGTCCCGTACTCCGCGTGCACCTGCTCGACCGGGACACCCGCCGCGTCCAGCCGTTCGCAGAGGTCCGCCGCGAAGTCGCTCAACCCGCTGTAGACCGCAGCCCCGTAGCAGGGCCACCCGTCGCTCTCGCCGAGCAGCCGGCCGTCGGCGCCGAGCAGCCCGAACTCCAGTTCACTGCCTACCAGGGCCTCGATGCCCAGCGACGCCAGCCGGGCGACCTGACGGCGCGTCACGCTGCGCCAGCAGTACGGGGACAGCTCGCCCTGCTGGTCACGGACGTCGGCGGGAGCCCAGCCGAACCCGTGGTCGAGCACCACCGCACGCTCGAGATCGGTGGTGAGTCGCAGGTCGCCGACCACGTTGACCTCCGGGGTCATGGCGATCCCGTTGTCCACGCAGAAGACCGGCCACGTCAACGAGGCGCCCATCCCCGAGCGGGCGAAGGACTCGATGCGGCGAGCCGGGACGGTCTTCGCCCGGATGACGCCGCCGGAGTCGCTGACGACCCCGGTGAGCGTGCGGGCACCGGCATGGCGGAGGCGCTCGG
Source organism: Modestobacter sp. VKM Ac-2978 (assembly GCF_026968025.1). Taxonomy (NCBI): domain Bacteria; kingdom Bacillati; phylum Actinomycetota; class Actinomycetes; order Geodermatophilales; family Geodermatophilaceae; genus Modestobacter; species Modestobacter sp. VKM Ac-2978. The sequence goes on from NZ_JAPVBP010000009.1 coordinate 116,667, forward strand.
CGAGCTGCTGCACATCGTGATCGCTCGTCGTTGAGGTCGGGAGCACTTGACGCATCCGTTTCGTGAGGGCGATGCTTAACGTGCTTGTAATGCGCATTACAGGTCAGGCGCTGTTTATACCGTCCTGCTGAGCTGTTAGGAAGAGGCCTGGCGACCATGTGCCGACTGCTGGGATACGTCGCCGAGACACCTGTCTCGGCGGTCGACGGACTCGGCCGGACGGACTTCGACACCTTCACCTCGCTGTCCGCCGTGCACGGCGACGGGTGGGGGATGGCCTGGCGAGACCAGGCGAGCCACACCACACGGGCGGCCACCTCGCCGATCTCGGCCGCGGCCGACCCCACCTACACGGCGCTGGCCGACCGGGCCCTCGGCACCGCCGGGTTGGTGCACCTCCGCTGGGCCACCGACGGACTGGCCGTGGGTGCCGAGAACACCCATCCGTTCACGGACGGCGACCACGCCCTCGCCCACAACGGCAGCATCTCCCCCATCGACGAGCTCGAGGCGCTCCTGGGGGAGGACGCCCGAGCCCAGCTGGTGGGCGACACCGACAGCGAGCGCTACTTCCGCCTGGTGCTGCAGTGCATCGAGGAGACCGCGGACGAGCGGGCGGGGGTCGCCCGCGCCGTCGGCATGCTGCGCAGCCACTTCCCGCAGTCCAGCCTGAACGCACTGTTCCTCACCCCGGCGCGGCTCTACGCGGTGCACGTGAACAGTCGGGCGGCCACGCCGCTGGACGACCTGCGACAGGTCTTCGGGTCCGACGACGCGATGCCGCGCGGGCACGCCACCGCCTACTTCGACATGGCCTACAAGGTCTCCGCGACCGCCGTGCACGTCATCTCCAGCGGCCTGCCCGACGAGGGCTGGACACCGGTGCCGCCCGACAGCGTCCTGGCAATCGACCTGACCACCCGGGTCATCGACGTGCTTGATCCCGTTCCGGCCGAACCTGCACAGTGAGCCGGTGTCGATCAGGGATGCGTTGACGGCGGACCTGTCGTCCTTCAGCCCGCAGGAACGGCGGGTGGCCCGGGTCCTGCTGGCGGACTACCCGCGCGCAGCGCTGGGCACCAGCGCCGAACTCGCCGCCACGGCGGGGGTCAGCCCCCCGACCGTCGTCCGCTTCGCCCGCAGCCTCGGGCACACCGGCTTCCCCGCTCTCCAGCAGGCGCTGCTCGAAGAGCTGTCCGAGCGCGTGGCCTCTCCGCTGTCGCTGTACGACAGCACGCGGGCGACCCGTGGTGAGGGGCACTGGCTGGAACGAGGCGTCCAGATCGCGACCGGATCGATCACCCAGTCACTGGGCGCGATCCCGCGGACGGAGCTGGACGCTGCCGTGGACCTGCTCGCCCACCCCAGGATGCGGATCACCGTCGTGGGTGGCCGGTTCTCCGGACACATCGCCGGCTACCTCTCCCTGCACCTGCGACAGATCCGGCCGAACGTCCGACTGCCGGACGAGGACCAGCAGATCGGTGCGGCCGACGTGCTCGACGCCGACAGCAGGGACGTCTTCGTCGTCTACGACTTCCGGCGCTACCAGTCCAGGACGGTGGCCCGAGCCGCACTGCTCGCCGAGGCCGGGGCGCACATCATCTGCGTCACCGACGAGTGGCTCTCCCCCATCGCTCAGGTGGCGGAGGTCGTCCTGCCCACCTCCGTGCGCTCGTCCGGCGCCTTCGACTCCGCGGCGGCAGCCTTCGTCCTCACCGAGCTCCTGGTGGACGCCGTCCTCGACCGGCTCGGCCCGACCGCGGTGGAACGCATGCGGCGCTGGGAGGCTGCCAGCGCGAAGGAGGTGCTGGACTGACGCCCCGGGGCGCGACCGTGTCGTTCCGCCCCGGATTCGTCGGACTTCTGCTTTGCATCTGACGTAAGTGGCCCTAGGTTGTGGCGCACGCCACAGTCGTGTGTGCTCCGCCCCAGCCAGCGGGCGGCCTCCCAGCGGCGGTGTCGTGTGCCCACGTGACCAGCCAAGGGGGAAACCGTGAAGTTGCCGATCGGCCTGCGGGCCGTGCTCGTCGCCGTCCTGTCCGCGTTGCTGTTCGTCGGCGTCGCCGGTACGGCGAGCGCCGCCCCACCGTCGAAGGGAGCAGCGGCCGCGGAGTGCGCCGAGCGTGGCGTGCCGCTCAGCAAGATCTCGATCCAGCTCTACACGTTCGCCGACTACCTCAGCAGTGGCACCGACGAGCAGGCGCGCCACGAGGAGGTCCTGCGCCGGCTGGCCGAGATGGGCTACCGGAACGTCGAGCCGTACACGCTCAGCGGCTGGACCGCCGAGGAGTACGCCGCCCTCTTGGACGAGTACGGCCTGAAGGCGTCAGCCCGGCACGTCGACGTGGGCTCCCCCGCGAACCCCGCGGACATCGAGCAGATCATCGAGGACAACCGCGTCCTCGGCATCAAGTACTTCGGCTCGGGCAGCACCGCGGGCGCGCCGTGGATCGGCGAGCTCACCACCGAGGCCGACTGGATCGCCTACGCCGAGTACCTCGACGCCGTCGGTGAGCAGGCGCGCAAGGCCGGCCAGACGCTGTTCATCCACAACCACGACTTCGAGTTCACGACCGTCTTCGGCGACCGCACCGCCTTCGACATCCTGATGCAGCACACCCAGAAGAAGAACGTGGTCTCCCAGCTCGACCTGTACTGGGTCGCCTACGCCGGCCTCGACCCGGTCGACGTCGTCGAGGAGTACGGCAAGCGGATCCAGCTGCTCCACGTCAAGGACCTCAACCCGGAGCTGGACAACCGGATCGAGATCGTGGGCCGCGGGTCCCTCGACTTCCCGGCGATCTTCGATGCCGCCCACCGCGTCCGCTACTACGTCGTCGAGCACGACCCGCGCTTCGGCGACCCGACGTTCGACCCCTTCGAGGCCGCACAGGTGGGCTTGGACTACCTCACCTCCGTGACCTACTGAGGCAGCACCATCCCGCAGGGGGCGGTCCCGGTCAGCCGGGACCGCCCCCTCGCGCGTGTGCGGCTGGTCCCACCGCAGCAGGGTCGGGCCTGAACCGGCCCCGAACCAGCCGCCGGCGCGTCATAGTGGTCCATGACCTGGGCCACCCGCGCCGCGGCCGCCGGACTCTCCGCCCTCGCCGGGGTCGCCGCCCGCGACCTCCTGCAACGCGAGCACACCCTGCTGCGCAACTTCCCGGTGCTCGGCCGGGCCCGCTACCTGCTGGAGTCCATCGGACCGGAGATGCGGCAGTACCTGGTGGCCGGCAACAACGAGGAGCGGCCGTTCACCCGCGACCAGCGGCGCTGGGTGTACGCCTCGGCGAAGAAGCAGAACAACTACTTCGGCTTCGGCACCGACAACGACCTCGAGTTCACCGCCGGCTACCCGGTGATCAACCACCGCACCTTCGGCCACGCCGTCCCGGCCACCACCGCGCAGGCCGGGCAGGAGACGCCGCTGCCCAGCGCCAAGGTGCTCGGCGCCGCCCGCGGGCGGGCGCACGCGTTCCGGCCGCAGTCGGTCGTGAACATCTCCGCGATGAGCTTCGGCTCGCTGTCGGGTCAGGCGGTGGAGGCGCTGAACCGCGGTGCCGCGCTGGCCGGTTGCCTGCACAACAGCGGCGAGGGCGGGGTGTCCCCGCACCACCGGCACGGCGGTGAGCTGGTGTTCCAGCTCGGGACGGCGTACTTCGGCTGCCGCGACGAGCACGGCCGCTTCGACCTCGCCCGGCTCAAGGACCTGGTCGCCTCCGCCCCCGTCCGCGCCCTGGAGATCAAGCTCAGCCAGGGCGCCAAGCCCGGCCTCGGCGGCGTGCTGCCCGCGGCCAAGGTCTCCGCCGAGATCGCCGCCACCCGCGGAGTCCCGGAGGGCGTCGACTGCATCAGCCCGTCCCGGCACGCCGAGTTCTCCGACACCGACAGCCTGCTCGACTGGGTCGAGCTGCTCGCCACCGAGACCGGGCTGCCGGTCGGCATCAAGTCCGCCGTCGGCGACATGGGCTTCTGGCACGAGCTCACCGAGCTGATGTCCAACGCCGGCCGGGGCGTGGACTTCGTGACCATCGACGGCGGCGAGGGCGGCACCGGCGCCGCGCCGTTGATCTTCACCGACTCGGTCTCGCTGCCCTTCCAGCTGGGCTTCGCCCGGGTCTACTCGACCTTCGCCCGGGCCGGGCTGCACGAGCAGGTCACCTTCATCGGCGGCGGCAAGCTCGGCCTGCCCGACAACGCGACCATCGCCTTCGCCCTCGGCTGCGACCTGGTCAACGTCGCCCGCGAGGCGATGCTGGCGATCGGCTGCATCCAGGCCCAGAAGTGCCACACCGACACCTGCCCCACCGGCGTCGCCACCCAGAACACCTGGCTCGCCCACGGCCTCGACCCGGCGCTGAAGTCGGTCCGGGCGAGTACCTACATCCAGACGCTCCGGCGCGACCTGATCAGGGTCGCCGAGGCCTGCGGCGTGGAGCATCCCAGCCTCATCGACACCTCGGCGGTCGAGATCCTCACCGGCCGCACTGCCTCGCGCCCGCTCTCCGAGGTCTACGAGTACGAGCCGACCTGGGGACTGCCCTCGGCGGCCGACCGCGAGCAGATCGTGCGGCTGATGACCGGCGAGGCACCGCAAGGCGGCAGCGCCCCGCCGTCCACCACCGCTGTCGACGGCCCGCCCGCGGGCTGACCCGAGCCATCAGATGCCGTCACGGGACGACGACGCTGGCACAGACGACGTTCGCCCGACCACTGCCACACGACGGCGGCTGAACACTCTGGTCACCTCGCCAGGCCATGACCGTCACCTCGGGCGTGCCCGGAGGCAAGAGCACGTCCAGCACCTGCTCGACGCGCCCGGTCTCATCCGGCCTCATGACGCTCTCGTAGAGCTGGCCGTCCGTCCGTGCCCCCATGACGAGCACCACCACCGACTGCGCCTCGTCGAGGCTCCCGGCTCCCACCGTGAAAGACAGGACCGTCCTCGTCTCCCCCGGCACGAGGGAGAGCGAGGTGACGGCGGGGTGCGCGGCGTAGTCGGCGGCGCCAGCCGCCGCGAAGAGGGCGCACAGCAGCCCCCCGACGTAGCAGGCGGCGCCCGCTCCGAGGGCTGCGACCTCGAGTGCGGCCACCTGCACCATCAGCGCCGTCAGGCTCGCGAGAACGGCGAGGATGGCCAGGGCCCCGGCGGCCAGCAGCAGCTCCTGCGCCGAGTCGTCGTCAAACAGCAGGTTGATCCGCTCGCTGTTGACACCCAGGGCCGCGAGCAGGCCTCCGACAGCGGCGACCGCACCGATGAGCGTCGTGGCGACTCGATCGAGGTTGGCATCCAACCGGTCGGCTGTCGTGATCACGCGGCGCCTCCACGCTCGGTGTGCCGTCCGATTCGCGACACCCCGAGTCGGCGACGCCGCGGAGCATCCTCCCTCGTGGCCCGCACCTCAAGGGCTGCGGTACACGCGGGATGGGCCGCACCAGGCACGGCCCGACCAGGTCCGGTCAGCCGTCGACGTAGCGGTCGCGTTCGACGAGGAACTGGCCGGTGGCGGTGTTGGCGTCGATGAACTCCGGCAGCAGCGGGATCCGCACGGTCACCGTCACGCACACCGAGAACTCCTCCCCCGGCACCAGCGACGGCGCATAGCTGCCCGCCGCCTCGCACCCGGCGCCGGCCGGCGCGTAGGCCAGGACGACGTCGGTCGCCTCCACCGACTGGTCGGCCACCGCGATCCCAACCGCCGCCTCCGCCCGCGCCTGCCCGGTCGACACGTCCGGCGCGGTCGCGATCGCCCGCCCTGCCTCCCGGGCTGCCGCGTTCGCCGCGAACACCCCGCGCTGCACCGCCGAGAACCCGGCCACGATGTAGACCAGCGGCAAACCCACCACCAGCGCGATGAACACGAACTCCACGATCGCCGACCCCCGCTCAGAGCCACCGACACCCAGCCGCGCACGGAACCAGGTCACGGCAACTCCGCCACCGAGCGCCCGGTCGCCGTCAGCGGCAGCAAGTCACCCAGCGGGGCGAACAGACTCGGCACGGCGCCGACGCACCGGACGACGACCAGCGTCAGCCCGCTGTCGTCGACCTCCTGCACCGACTCGCACGCCAACCCGGCCGCCGTCCCCGGCGAGGTCGCCTGGCCGACGATCTCCAGCGTCCGGGCCGCACCCGCCTCGGTGGGCACGTCGACGTTGGCCGCGTACCGGGCACCCTGCTGCGCACTGGCCACCACCACGTTGCGCAGGTGCACGTAGACCGCCACCTGCAACACCGCCAGCAACAGCGCCACGACCAGCACGCCGACCAGCACGAAGTCGACGACCGCGCTCCCCCGCTCGCCGTCGTCCGTCAGCCGCTTACGGCGCACTCGTCACGGACTCCAGCGCGTTCGACACCGCCTCCACGATCGCCGCGCGGAACGGCACGAGGATCGCCAGCACCAGCGCGGCGGTCATCACCGTGATCATCACCCAGCCCGGGACGTCGCCCCGCTCGGGATCGTCCTCCCGCAGCCGGGCCGCCAGCGCAGCCAGCGCGGTCAGAAGGAACGCGTAGGCACGCATCCGTGGTCCTCTCTGTCGGTCACCGGCGTCACTGCGCCAGCGAGACGATGCTGATCAACCCCGGGTACAGGGCGAACAGGACGGTGACGGGCAGCACCAGGAACACGACCGGGACCATCATCGCGATCTCCTTGCGCCCGCCTGCTTCGAGCAGCCGGCGCTTGCCGGCCTCTCGGACGTCGGCGGCCTGGGCCCGCAGCACCTCGGCCAGCGGGGTGCCGCGCTCGATGGCCACGATCAGTCCGTCGACGAACCGGGCCAGCGGGTCCAGTGAGGTGCGGTCGGCCAGCTGCTGCAGCGCATCGACCAGCGGCACCCCGGCGCGGGCCCGGGCCAGGGTCGCGCCCAGCTCCCGGGCCAGCTCGCCGCCGGAGAGCCGGGTGACCCGGGCGATCGCCGCGGTCGGGCTCTCCCCGGCGGTCACGGCCAGCGCCAGCAGCTCGGCGACCACCGGGAACTCGGCCAGCAGCAGCTCCTCGCGCCGCTGTACCTGCTGGGTCAGCCACCAGTCCCGGCCCAGCACGCCGCCGACCAGCCCGGCCACGCACAGCAGCACGACCGACAGCAGGTTCACCGTCCCGGCCAGCGCCGACCCCAGCACGGCCAGGACGGCGGCGCCCAGCAGCCCGAGCCCGCCCCACACCACCTGCTCGATCCGGAAGTCCTCCACGGTCGCGTCGGCGTTCAGCGCGTCGAGGCGCCGCCGCACCGCCACCCGGCCACCGAGCAGCCGATCGACGTGGCGCCCGCCGTCGGCCAGCACCGGGCCGAACACCCGCCGGGCGGCGCTGAGCACCCCCGGCTGGGTGGCGGTGCCCAGAAGTCGGGACGGCGCCGGGCTGTCGTGCACGTAGGGCGCCAGCCGGTCGACCAGCCGCACCTGCCGGAACGGCGGCGCGAAGCTCACCGCCAGCAGCACGCCGGTGGCCGCGACCAGCCCCAGCAGCATGCCGGTCAGCCCGGCGCTCACTGGAGCACCCGCACGTCCTCGGGCAACCGCCCGATCTTCAGCATCAGCCGGTAGGCCAGCAGGCACACCCCGCCGCCGATGAGCAGCAGCGCCGTCCCGACCGGGCTGTCGTAGGCGGTCAACGTCTGCTGCTGGGTGGCGAGCAGGAGCAGCACCACCCACGGCGCGGCCACGGCCAGCCGGGCGGCCTGGATCACCCAGCCCTGCCGGGTCTCCAACTCGGCACGGGCCCGGGCGTCCTCGCGGAGGAACGCGGCCAGGGTGCGCAGCACCCGACCCAGGTCACTGCCGCCCACCTCGCGGGCCACCCGCAGCGTCTCCACGATCCGATCGCCCACCGGATCGGCCAGGTCGTCCTTCAGTCGGTCGAGGGCGTCACTGAACCGGCCGCTGGAGCGGTGGTCGGCGGCGAACCGGGCGAAGGAGCCCCGCAGCACCTCCGGGCCACGGACGGCGAGCGCGGACAAGGCCTCGGGCAACGAGAGCCCGGCGCGCACCGCCGACGCCAGGTTGTCCACGACCTCCGGCCACACCTCGCGCAGGTCGGCCCGGCGCTTGGCGGCCAGCCGGCGCACCAGCAGGTACGGCACCGCCGAGCCGAAGACGCCGAACGCCAGGCTGATCGTCACCGTCTGCGTGGTCAGCAGCACCAGCAGGAGACAGGCGATCCCCAGGGCGACCTGCAGGGCGAGCAGCTGGGCGGAGTTGATCCCGGTGAGCCCGGCGGCGGCCAGCAGCTGCTGACGCCGTCCCGGCCGGGACGTGCCCGCCCGCCGGACCGGCGCCCGGGCGCCGCTGCGCGAGATCAGCAGCAGACCGACGCCGAGGGCCAGCCCGAGCAGGCCGCCGGGCACGCTCACGCGGTCCGCCGCTCGTCCGGGTCACCCAGCAACGCGGCCAGGTCGAAGCCGTGGGCGGCGTACCGGTCGGCGTGCGGCGGGTAGCCGTCGGCGCGGACCAGCCGTCCGTCGCGGGTGGTGAAGACGTCGGCGGTCTCGACGACGCTGCCCTCGGTCCGGCCGGGCAGCGCCACGACCTCGCGCAGCCGCCGCGCACCGCTGGGCTCGGTGCCCACATGCACCACGAGGTCGACGCTGGAGGCCACGGTCGGGACGACGAAGGCGTGCCCGATGTTCTCCCCGGCCAGCAGCGGCAGGGTGCACATCTTGACCACGGCCTCCCGAGCACTGTTGGCGTGCAGGGTGCACATCCCGGGCAGGCCGCTGTTCAACGCGATCAGCAGGTCCAGGCACTCCTCCTGGCGCACCTCGCCGACGACCAGCCGGGAGGGCCGCATCCGCAGCGCTTCCTTGACCAGTCGGCGCAGCGGGATCTCTCCGGCGCCCTCGAGGTTGGCCTGCCGGGTCTGCATCGCCACGACGTCGGGCAGCGGCACCCGCAGTTCGAAGACCTCTTCGCAGGTGACCACCCGCTCGCGGGCCGGCACGGCCGCGCACAGGCAGTTCAGCATCGTGGTCTTGCCGGCCTGGGTGCCGCCGGAGACCAGGATGTTGAGCCCGGCGGCGACCGACGCCTCCAGGAACCGAGCGACCTGCGAGGTCAGCGTGCCCAGCGCGACCAGCTCGTCGAGCGAGTGCGCCTGGAGCACGAACTTCCGGATGTTGACCGCCATGTGCCGGCGGGTCACGTCCGGGATGACGACGTGGAGCCGAGAGCCGTCGGGCAGCATCGCGTCGACGAACGGCGTGGACATGTCGATCCGCCGACCCGAGCTGCGCAGCATCCGCTCGACCAGGTCCGCCAGCTGCCCGGCACCCAGGATCGTCGTGGTCAGCTCACTGCGCCCGCGGCGGGCGACGAACACCCGGCCCGGCTCGTTGACCCAGATCTCCTCGACCTCGGGGTCGTCCAGCCACCGCTGCAGCGGCCCGTAGCCAGCCACCCGGTCCAACACGTCGCGGACGACGCCCTCCGGGTCACCGACCGGCGGCAGCGTGGAGGACAGCGAGCGCTCGGAGTAGTCGGCGACGACGTCCCGCACCAGCATCCGCACCGGCCCGGGATCACCGAACGGGTCCAGCCCCCGGCGCCGGATCAGCTCCCGGACCTCGCCGTCGACGAGATCGACGGCAGAGCTCGCCACCGGCACGACACCCCCGTTGAGCAGCCACTTGGTCGGTTGAGTGCCGTGACTGTAAGGGGACGATCCGGTCTCGCGGGAAGCCCTGTGGACAAGGAGTGACTGCTCACCCGGACGGTTCACCCGATCAAGCGACGCCTGCGTCGACATCCACTCGATGCCAGCGTCTCTGGACGCGGCTCTCTACGTCGTCGCCGGCGTGACCCCCACATCCACCCGCACGCTGGCGATGAGCCCGGCGACCGCGCGCACCCACGTCGGCCGGGTGCTCAGCGCGCTCGGCGCCCGCGACCGGGCGCAGCTCGCCGCCCTCGCCTGGCGCACCGGCCTGCTCCCGCGGGCCTGAGGTCGCGAGTCGGCGCCCTGACCTGCCGACTCGTCGGTTGAGTGCAGTGCCCGTAACGAACGCCGGGCCGCCTCCCCGAGTCGGGAAGCGGCCCGGCACCGGAGCCGATCAGGCGCGAGTGGCGCCGTGCGGCCCCTCCGGCCGTACCGCGTCGTCCTGGCGGCCGGCCTCGTGGCCCTCGACCACCTCGCGCCGGTCACCGTCCTCCAGGCGGGCGTGCCCGCCCTCGGACTGCGCCAGCCCCGGGGCGAGCTTCTCCGCCTTGGCCTTCAGCTCCGCGGCCATCGACCGTTCCTGCTGCGCGTGGACGGTGTGCTCGTGCGCCTCCCGCTCGGCCAGCGCGGTGCGCTCCTCGACCTCCGCGCGCTCGCGCCGGGCCCGGGCGGCCTGCTCGTCGGCGAGCGCTTGCTCCTTGTCCGCGCGAGCGGCGAGCAGCTCCGCCTCCCGCAGGTGCTCGAGGGCCTGCTCGCGCTTGCGCTCCTTGCTCACCCCGCCGCGCTTGGTGATCGCCAACGCGACGAGCGCCAGCACGATCAGCACGGCGATGACGATGACGATGATCAGCCAGGTGTCCACAGGGTCCTCCTCGAACGGTGGAGCGCAGATGCCCCGTGGTGATCAACGGGAAACCCGGCCGCACAGGGGGGACGGCCGTGCTCGCGATCGCCACGAGCGATCCCCGACTCCTGTTAGCCACGGTGGTTACCGTCGCTGTACCGACGACCTTCTGGCGTTCCCGCAGGTCAGCGGCGCGCTCTGTGGCAACGCGCTCCTCTCGGCACACCGCAGGGCTCGCGGACCACCCGGTCGGCTCGCTACGGTGCGAAGGGAAGGTCGGCGGGGCCGGCGCTGCACACCCTCGGTCCGGACCGACTCCGCGCGGGAGGACACGCGCAGGAGCGCCACCGTGGTCCCTGCGCAGGGATGAGGTGGCAGATGAACCGGTACGCGACGACCGTCCTGGCCGCACTGATCGCGATCGCGACGGTGCTGGTCCCGGGGGCCAGCACCGCCCAGGCTGCAGAACGGACGATCACCTACACCGTGTCCACGCGCGGCTCGGTCGCCGGCGACCTCGGGCACTTCTCCGCCGTGGCGGCTGACACGCTGACCGACAACCGCGGCTGGAGCCTCGGCGGCACGCTCGCCTTCCAGCAGGTCCCTTCCGGCGCCGACTTCGACCTCGTCCTCGCCTCGCCCGCCGTGGTCGGGAACGCCGCACCCGGGTGCAGCAGCACGTGGAGCTGCCGGGTCGAGCGCACCGTCTACATCAACGACGAGCGGTGGCGCCTGGCCACGAGCTCCTGGAGCTTCGGGCTCCCGCTGTACCAGCAGTACGTGATCCTGCACGAGGTCGGGCACTGGCTCGGCCTCGGGCACCGGGACTGCCCGACCGGGGGCCAGACGGCCCCGGTGATGCAGCAGCAGTCCATCTCGCTGCAGGGTTGCCTGGCCAACGTCTGGCCGCTTATCGCCGAACGGGAGCAGGCCGCGCGCACTCAGGGCGTGTCGGTGAACTGGTCGGCCATCGAGCAGGTGTACCGGGCGTTGGGCCAGGCCGGCGGGCTGCTCGGGCCCCCGGTGACCTGGGAGCTGTCGACCCCGGACGAGGTCGGCCGGTACCAGCACTACGCCGGTCAGGGCGGGGCCTCGATCTACTGGACCCCCGGCACCGGAGCCCACGAGGTCTACGGCGCCATCCGCAACCGCTGGGCCGAGCTGGACTGGGAACAGGGCCCGATGGGCTACCCGATCACCGGCGAACGGGCCACCCCCGACGGCGTCGGCCGCTACAACCACTTCAGCCGGCCGAGCGGCGCCTCCATCTACTGGACCCCCAGCACCGGAGCCCACGAGGTCTACGGCGCCATCCGCAACCGCTGGGCCAAGCTGGACTGGGAACAGGGCCCGCTGGGCTACCCGGTGAGCGGGGAGTACGACGTCGAGGGCGGGCGCCGCAGCGACTTCCAGGGCGGGTCCATCGTGTGGGACCGGGCCACGGGCAGCACCGAGGTGCTGTCGGCGGACTGATCGCCGACCGCACGGCCGACCGGGGGTTGTCGGCGAGCCCGTGAGCCGCCAGGGTGTACGCACCCGTCAGGGACCACCCTGCGCGACCGGTCCCCGACTCGGATCTCCCCGAGGGAGGCACCGTGTCCGCCGACGTCATCGGACTCAGCCTGCTCGTGCTGGGCGTCCTGCTCCTGGTCGCCAAGCTCGTCCGGATCCGGTCGCGGATCGCCCAGAAGCTCTTCCTCCCCAGTTCGATCATCGGCGGCTTCCTGGCCCTGCTGATCGGCCCGGAGGTGGTCGGCTCGATCGCCGAGGCGATCGGCGGGCCGGACGCGCCGCTGACCGGCGGGCTGTGGCCGGAGGAGTTCCTCGACGTCTGGGCGTCGCTCCCCGGCCTGCTCATCTCGGTGGTCTTCGCGACGCTGTTCCTCGGCGAGCGCATCCCCAAGGTGAAGGAGGCCGCCGAGCTGGCCGGCCCGCAGCTGGCGCTCGGCGTCACCATGGCGTCCGGCCAGTACGTGATCGGGCTGCTGCTCGCCGTCCTCCTGCTGGTGCCCTTCCTCGACCAGGACCCGATGGTCGGCGCACTGATCGAGGTCGGCTTCGAGGGCGGGCACGGCACCGCGGCCGGGCTGGGCGACACCTTCGCCGAGCTCGGCTTCCCCGAGGGGCAGGACCTGGCGCTCGGCCTGGCCACGGTGGGCGTCGTCGCCGGTGTCGTCGTCGGCATCGCGCTGATCAACTGGGGGGTGCACACCGGCCGCGCCGAGGTGCTGGAGAGCGATGCGAAGACCTCACTGGCCGAGCAGCGCGGGCTCTACGAGAAGGAGGAGCAGAAGCCGGCCGCGATGCTGACGGTGCGCACCGCCTCGGTCGAGCCGCTGGCGATCCACTTCGCCGTCGTCGCCGTGGCGATCCTGCTCGGGCTCGCCCTGCTGGAGGCGCTGCAGGCGCTGGAGCGGCTGCTGTGGGCCGACACCGTCGAGCTCTTCGAGTACGTGCCGCTGTTCCCGCTGGCGATGATCGGCGGCGTCGCGGTGCAGAAGCTGGTCGACCGCTTCGACTACACCGGCATCGTCGACCGGCAGATGATGTTGCGGATCCAGGGCATCGCCCTCGACCTGCTGATCATCAGCGCGCTGGCCACGCTGTCCATCCAGGCGATCGCGAACAACTGGGTGACGTTCCTGCTGCTCGCCATCGCCGGGCTCGCCTGGAACGTCGGGGTCTTCGTCTTCCTGGCCCGCCGGATGATCCCGCGGTTCTGGTTCGAGCGCGGCATCGGCGACCTCGGGCAGTCCCTCGGCGTCACGGCCACCGGGCTGATCCTGATCCGGGTGGCCGACCCCAACGCGGCGACCCCGGCCATGGAGGCGTTCGGCTACAAACAGCTGGCCTTCGAGCCCTTCTTCGGCGGCGGCCTGGTCACCGCGGCGTCGCTGCCGCTGATCGCCCAGTTCGGCGCGGTGCCGCTGCTGGTCTTCATGGCCGTGCTGCTCGCCGTGTCGCTGGGGATCGGCATCTTCTACTTCGGCCGTCGCTCCCCGGCCGAGGAGGAGGCCCGGGTCGCGGACACCTGATCAGCCGCGCGGGAGGACGGCGTCGATCAGGTGCGGCCCGGGCTCGGCCAGCGCGGCGCGGAACTGCTCGGCCAGCTCCTCGGCGGTGGTGGCCCGGGTCGCCGGCACGCCCATCCCGGTGGCCAGCGCGACGAAGTCCAGCGCCGGACCGCCCAGGTCCAGCAGCTTCCCGGCGCGCTCTCCCCCGCCGGCCGCCCCGACGTTCTCCAGCTCGCTGGCGAGGATCGCGTAGGCGCTGTTGTCGCAGATGACCGTGGTGACGTCGAGCCCCTCGCGGGCCTGGGTCCACAGCGCCTGGATCGTGTACATCGCGCTGCCGTCGGCCTGCAGCGAGACCACCGGCCGGTCCGGGCAGGCCACCGCGGCGCCGGTGGCCACCGGCATCCCCTGCCCGATCGCCCCGCCGGTGAGGGTCAGCCAGTCGTGCGCCGGCGCCCCGACGGTCGCCATGGGGAGGAAGTAGCCGCTGGTCAGCGCCTCGTCGACGACGATCGCCCGTTCGGGCAGCAACGCGCCGACCACCTCGGCCAGGGCCTTGGTGTCCAGCTCGCCGGTGGGCAGGTCCGGACGGCGGGCCTCGGCCAGCTCCGGGACGGCGTCCGGTGCAGTGGCCTCGGCCAGGGCCTGCAGCGCCGCGACGGCGTCCTCCCCCGGCTCAGCGAGCACGTGCACCGTGCAGCCCTCGGGCAGCAGCCGGCCGTCCATGCCGGGGTAGCCGAAGAACGCCACCGGCTCCGCGGCGCCGACCAGCACCAGGTGCTGGACGCCGTCCAGCTGCTTGCGGGCGCCCTCCGGCGGATAGGGCAGCTTGAGCACGTCGGGCAGCCCGGCCCCGCGCTGCATCCGCGCGGGGGACCGCTGGGACAGCAGCCGGGTACCGGTGCCCGCGGCGACCTGGGCAGCGGCCCGCAGCCCGGGCTCGAGCACCGCGTCGCCGCCGAGGAAGAGCACCGTCGAACCGCCGAGCACGCCGGCCACCTCCGCCACCACGGAGGCCGGCACCTGCGGGGCCGGGCGCCGGGCCGGGACGGCAGCCACCGCGGCGCCCTCGCTCCAGGAGACGTCGGCCGGCAGCACCAGGCTGGCCACTTGACCGCGGGCGGCCGCGGCGATCGCGTCGGCGGTGTCCGCACCCACCTCGCTGGTGGCCAGCGACCGGCGCACCCACCCGGACACCGTGCCGGCCAGCGCGTCGATGTCGGACTCCAGCGGCGCGTCCAGCCGCTTGTGGGTCAGCGCGTGGTCGCCGATGACGTTGACCAGCGGCGTCCGTGCCCGGCGGGCGTTGTGCAGGTTCGCGATCCCGTTGCCCAGCCCCGGTCCCAGGTGCAGCAGCGTGGCCGCCGGCGAACCGGTCATCCGCGCGTACCCGTCGGCGGCACCGGTGGCGACCCCCTCGAACAGGGTGAGCACGGCGCGCATCTCCGGGACGTCGTCCAGGGCCGCCACGAAGTGCATCTCCGAGGTGCCGGGGTTGGCGAAGCAGACGTCCACCCCGCCGTCGACCAGGGTGCGGATGACTGCCTGCGCGCCGTTCACGGGACCTCCCGACCAGGGCCGCGCACCGGCGGGCGACCTCCCCGGCAGCCTCGCACGAGGACTCCCGGGAGGCGATCCGACTGCGGCAGGATCGCCGGCATGGCCGCTGACCTGGTCCCGGAGGTACGCGCCGCGCTGCGGGCGGCGGCCGACCCCGAGCGGGGCCGCGGCATGCAGGCCTACCTGAAGACGGCGGAGCCCTGCCTCGGGGTGCGGCTGCCCGACGTCCGCCGGATCGTCCGGGCCGCCGCGGCCGTGCACCCACCGGACGTCGAACGGGCCGCCGGTGCGCTGTGGCGGGAGGCGACCGTGCGGGAGGAGCGCCACGCCGCCATCGCGCTGACCGGCCTGCCCGTCGCCCGCGGCGCGCTGGAGCTGCTGCCGCTGTACGAGGAGATGATCACCACCGGCGCGTGGTGGGACCTGGTCGACGGGGTCCAGCCCCGGGTCCGCGACCTGCTGCTCGCCCACCCCGCGCAGCTGCGACCGGTGCTGCAGGGCTGGGCGCGGGACCCGGACCGGTGGCTGCGGCGCAGCGCCCTGATCGCCCAGCTCGGCGCCAGGCAGCGCACCGACACCGCGCTGCTCGCCGAGGTGATCGAGGTCAACGCCGCCGACCCGGAGTTCTTCGTGCGCAAGGCGATCGGCTGGGCGCTGCGCGAGCACACCAAGACCGACCCCGACTGGGTGCGCCGGTTCCTCGCCGAGCACGAGCTCAGCCCGCTCTCCCGGCGGGAGGCGGCCAAGCACCTGGGCTGATCAGCCGGCCGACCCGCAGCAGTCGCACTCCCCGGCGCACTCCCCTGCCGACCGCCTGGACCTCACCGACCGCCAGGACAGCACCGACCACCGGGACTCCGCCGACAGCAACGACCCGATCGACAGCCAGGACGCCGCCGACCCGATCGACGTGCTCGACCCGATGCTGAACAGCGAGCAGGACGAGCCGATGCTGCCGATCGACAGCACCGAGCCGACGCTGCCGATGGACAGCACCGACCCGGTCGAGCCGATCGACAGCACCGAGTGCTTCGACCAGAGCGAGCCCCACGAGCGCCTGCGTCTCATGCGGGCCTTCCTATCGCGATCAGAAGGTGAGGACCAGACGTCCCCGCACGCCGCCGGCCTCGAGCCGCCGGTGCGCCTCCGCAGCCTTCGCCGCCGGGAAGGTCTGCGCCACCCGGAGGGTGATCTCGCCCTTCTCCACCTGCTCGCGCAGCCGGTCCAGCTTGGCGTGCTCCTCGGCGTAGTCGCGCACCATCACCGGGAACACCCGCAGGTCCCGCTGCCCGTCGCCGCGGTAGCCGCGGACGGTCGCGACGGCCCCGCCGTCCTTGACCGCGGGCAGCACGGCGGCGTCCTGCACCGAGCCGTCGGCCAGCCCGTCGACGCCGTCGGGGAACTGCTCGCGGATCCGGTCGGCGACGTCGTCCCCCCGCCGGACGACGACGTCGGCACCCAGGTCGCGCACCAGCTGCTCGTCCTCGGCCTTGGCGTCGGCCACCACGGTCAGCCCCTCGGTCTTGGCCAGCTGGACGACGTAGCCGCCGAACGCCCCGGCCGCGCCGGTCACCGCGAGCACCTGGCCCGGCTGCAGCGCCATCCGGTCCAGCGCGAGCCGGGCGGTGAGCCCGTTCATCGGCAGCGTGGCCGCCGCGGCGTCGCCGACGCCCTCGGGGACGCGGGCGATCGAGCCGGCGGGCAGCACGACGTCCTCGCGGTAGCCTCCGTGCGCACCGGACGGGACGACGATGCCCATCACGTGCTCGCCGGCGTGGATGTCGGTGTCCGCGCCGTCGCCGATCTCGGACAGCGTGCCGGCGACGTCCATCCCCGGCACGTAGGGGGGCTCCTTGACCGGGTCACGCTGGGCGTAGGTGCCGTTGCGGGCGTAGGTGTCGGTCGGGTTGACCGCCGCCGCCGTGACCCGCACGCGCACCTGACCCGGGCCCAGCGGCTCCCGGGGGACGTCGACCAGGCGCAGGGCCTCCGGACCACCGAACTCCGTCACTCCTGCAGCTCTCATGCCCGGTGCAAGACGCCCACCCGCCCCGCTGTTCCACCCACCCCGGCCCCCAGCCCCACCAAGATGGCCATTTTGGTGGAACCGGGAGGACGGGTCAGCGCTTGCTGGCGTACTCCTCGGAGCAGCCGTAGCCGCCGTGGATGCGGGAGGACCGGAACGCCCGGCCCGGTCCTCCGGCGTCCCGGCCGCACAGCTGTGGCGGTTACCGTCGCGGCGGTGAAGCACCGTCGCCGCCTCCTCGTCCCCGCCGCCGTGGCCCTCCTGACGCTGGCCGGGTGCGGGGCGGCCGAGGACGCCGACGACGGTGCGGCCGCCCCGGGCACCACCGAACCCACCCAGGGCACTGCCGAACCCGCCCCAGCCGACGCAGCCTCCGCAGCGGCGGCAGCGGCCGACCCGGCCGCCGCGCAGGACCCGGCCGAGGCGATCGTGGCCACCGCCCTGCGGGCCGCCGACCTGCCGGAGGGCTGGTCGGTGCAGGCCAACCCGGTCCCCACGGACGCCGACCTGGCGGGGAACCCCAGCCTCGACGGCATCTGCGGCTACCCGTTCACCTCCGAGTCGCAGCGGACGGCGAAGCAGCCGGTGGTGGGCCTGGACCCCGCCGGCACCGCACAGCTGTCGTCGGAGGCGATCGCCTACGCGACCCCGGCCGCGGCGACGACCGCGGTGCAGGAGCTGGTCCAGGCGTTCGGCGGCTGCCCAGCAGAGGAGTACACCTTCGAGCCGGGCCCGAGCGCGGAGGGCCTGGCCGCCAACAGCGTCGTCTTCCAGTACCGCCTCGCCGACGGCACGACCCAGGTAACCCTCGTCCAGGCGCGGGGGCAGGTGCTCTCGGTGCTGGTCGGCGAGGACCCGGAGGTCACCGCCGCCGCCGGCCGGTCGATCGCCACCCGCATCGCCGCGTTGCCTGCCGAGGCGATCGGCGCCTGACCGGCACACTGACGCCGTGAGCCAGGACGACTTCTACCGCGGGGACCCGCCGCCGTCCGGCGCCCCGCCGGGGTACGGACCGCCCGCGTACGGACCGCCCGGCCCGCCCACGTACGGCCCCCCGGGGTACGGGCCTCCCGGGTACGGGCCTCCCGGGTACGGCCGGTCTGCCTACGGCCCCGGCTGGCAGCGGCCGACCAACCAGCTCGCGATCGTGGCCCTGTTCACGGCCTTCGTGTTCGCCCCGGTCGGCCTGGTGCTCGGCCTGGTGGCCGGCCGGCAGGTCCGGCGGACCGGCGAGAGAGGCGGCGGCCTGGCGGTGGTCGCCGTGATCGTCGGCGGCATCGTCACGACCTTCATGGTCGTCGGGCTGGTGGCCTACATCTGGGTGCTCGCCTCGATCAGCGACGGCGCGTTCGCCCCCTGAGCGGCGACCCGCCGGTCAGCCCTCCGGCGGGGTGAAGGTCGAGGTGCGGGACATCCCGGCCGCGCGGCCCTTGCCGGCGATCACCAGCGCCATCTTCCGGCTGGCCTCGTCGATCATCTCGTCGCCGAGCATCGCCGAACCCTTCTTGCCGCCGGCCTCCGACGTCGCCCACTCGTAGGCGTCGAGGATGAGCTCGGCGTGGTCGAAGTCCTCCTGGGACGGCGCGTAGATCTCGTTCGCCGCGTCGATCTGCCCCGGGTGCAGCACCCACTTGCCGTCGAAGCCGAGCACCGCCGAGCGCTTGGCCACCTCCTCGAACGCCGGCACGTCGCGCACCTGCAGGAAGGGGCCGTCGATGGCCTGCACGCCGCGTGCACGAGCGGCCATCAGGATCGTCATCAGGATGTGGTGGAAGGGGTCGCCCGGGTAGTCAGGGTGCAGGGCGCCCACGACGAGCGACTTCATGTTGATGCTGGCCATGAAGTCGGCCGGGCCGAAGATGATCGTCTCGATCCGGTCGCTGGCGAAGGCGATGTCGTTGACGTTGATCAGGCCCTGCGCCGTCTCGATCTGCGCCTCGATGCCGATCCGGCCGACCTCGAGCCCGTTGCTCTTCTCGATCTGCGTGAGCAGCAGGTCCAGCGCCGTCACCTGGGCGGCGTCGGCGACCTTGGGCAGCATGATGCAGTCGAGCTCGGCGCCGGCGCCCTCCACGACCTCGACCACGTCGCGGTAGGTCCACTCCGTCGTCCAGTCGTTGACCCGGACGGTGCGGATCTTCTCGCCCCAGCCACCCTCGTTCAGCGCCGCGACGATGTTCTTCCGCGCGCCCGGCTTGGCCAGCGGGGCGCAGGCGTCCTCGAGGTCCAGGAAGACCTGGTCGGCGGGGAGGCTCTTGGCCTTCTCCAGGAACCGGGGGTTGCTGCCCGGGACGGCGAGGTTGGAACGACGGGATCGGAGCTGGGCCACGGTGCCTCCGCTGCTGGTCGACGTTGGTTACCGGAGAGTAGCGACGCCCCGGGTCAGACCGGATCGGCCTCCGGCGTCGGGCGCCCCGCCCGGATCACCAGCGCCACCCCGATCACGACGGCGACCATCCCCGGCAGCGCCAGCAGCGGCGGGGCCTGCTGCAGCAGCACCAGCGCGACCAGCAGCGCACCCGGCACCTCCAGCAGCACCGCCAGCCCGACCACCGTCGGACCCACCGAGGAGAGCACCAGGTTCAGCAGCGTGTGCCCGAGCAGCTGCGCGCAGACGGTGATCGCCGCGATCAGCCACCAGTCCCGCGCGCTGAACCCGGCCAGCGGCACCCCGACGACCAGGGCGGCGAGGGCGAGGACGGCGGCGCAGGTCGAGTAGCAGACGACGGCGTACGCCGAGGTGGTCAGCCGCTCCCGCGCCCGGGCTCCGGCGAGCATGTAGCCGGCGGCGCAGATCGCGCCCAGCAGCGCGAGCCCGTCACCGGCCAGCGCCGTCCAGGACACGGTGACGTCGACGCCGGCGATCAGCGCGGCGCCGAACACCGCCAGGGCCAGCCCCCACCACACCTGCCGGGGCAGGCGGACGCCGGAGACCCGGGCGGCCAGCGCCGTCCAGATCGGCGTCGTCGTCACCAGCGCGGTGGAGGCGGCGACCGTCGTCATCGACAGGCTGGGCAGCCAGGCGGCGAAGTGGGCGGCCAGGAACAGCCCGGCGACGACGGAACTCACCAGCTGCCGGGCCCGCAGCCCGGTCAGCGTGGCACGTTCGCGCAGCAGCAGGACCGGCAGCAGCAGCACCGCGCCGGCGGCGTTGCGCCAGAAGGCGATGGCCAGGAACGAGGTGGTCACGAGCGCGGTGAGCGGCCCGGAGAAGGACACCCCGATGACGGCCACCGCCATCAGCGCGACGTCCCGGCCACCCGGCCGGTGCACCGCCCAGGGCGACACCGACGGGGCGGCGGCGCCCACCCCGCGCGCCGGTGACCGGGGCGGGGCGGCGGGATCGGTCACCGCGCCGGGACCCGGATGGTGCCGCTGGCGATCGGCAGCACGGTGCCCGCCACGGTGGCCGCGGTGGCCACACCGCCGGCGGTGGTGACCGTGCAGGACAGCACCGAGGGGCGGCCGAGCTGCTCACCCTGGCGGACCGTGTACCCCGCCGTCCCGTCCGCCGGCACCAGGCCGGCCGCGGCCAGCCAGACCCCCGTGCCCAGCGCCGCCGAACCGGTGGCCGGGTCCTCGCCCCAGCGCAGGTCACCGGCGAACACCCGGGCGTACGCGGTGGCGGTGCCGGCGTCCCAGCTGAGCACCGAGACGCCCTCCCCCACGCCGAGCCGGTCCAGCGCGCCCTGGTCCGGGCGCGCCAGGTCGACCGCGCCCGGCTGCACCGCCAGGTACGCGAAGGGCAGGCCGCACCCGGCCACGTGCACCGGGGAGTCGGCCAGGTCGCCGGCGGACAGCCCCAGCGCAGCGGCCAGGACGGCGGGGTCCGGCCCCGGGTCCAGGGTCGGCCGGCCGCCGCCGAGGGTCGCCCCGGCGTCGTCCACCGTCAGGTCCAGGACGCCGACGCCGCACTCCTGGCGCACCCGCCCGGCCGGCAGCCGCCCGGCGCGCACCAGCGTGTGCGCGGCCCCGACGCTGGGGTGCCCGGCGAAGGGCAGCTCGGCGAACGGCGTGAAGATCCGCACCCGGTAGTCGGCGTCCGCGGCGGTGGGTGCGCAGAGGAACGAGGTCTCCGAGAGGTGGAACTCGAAGGCCAGCGCCTGGCACTGCTCGGTGCTCAGCTCGTCGGCGTCGAACACCACTGCCAGCGGGTTGCCTGCGTAGGGCCGGGGCGCGAACACGTCCACGACCTCGTAGCTGAGTCGATCGGGTCCCGGAGCCGCCACGACGGCGACGGTAGCCTTCCGCTCCGGTGGCCGAGTTCCCGAGGTCACCGCCGGCCACTGGTCCCGGGACCGACGCAGCATCGAGGAGGGCCAGTGACGACGGTGACGAGGGCGTACGTGTCCCGGGTGGCCGGGCTGACCGTCTTCGACCCCAACGGCGACCGGGTGGGCAAGGTCCGCGACGTGCTCATCGCGCTGCGGGTCGGCAGCGCCGCGCCCCGCGTGCTCGGCCTCATCGTCGAGGTGGTGCCGCGGCGCCGGATCTTCTGCCCGATGGGCCGGGTCACCGGCCTGGACTCCGCCTCGGTCCGGCTCGCCTCGGGCACGGTGAACCTCAAGCGCTTCGAGCAGCGGGCCGGGGAGACCCTGGTGCTCGGCGAGCTGCTGGACCGGCGGGTGACCATCCAGGAGTCCGACCGGCCGGCCGTCGTGGTCGACGCCGCGATTGAGCAAACCCGCACGGGTGACTGGGTGGTCGCCCGCCTCGCCGTCCAGGAGCCGGGCCGGCTGGGCCGCCGCGGCCAGCTGCACCAGCTCTCGTGGGACGAGGCCAGCGGGCTCGCCCTGCCCGAGACCGGGCAGAGCGCCGAGACGCTGATCGCCACCTACCGCGAGCTCAACGCCGCCGACGCGGCGCACGCGCTGCAGGAGCTGCCGATCAAGCGGCGGCACGAGGTCGCCGAGGCGATGGACGACCCCCGGCTGGCCGACGTGCTCGGTGAGCTCCCCGAGGCCGAGCAGATCACCATCCTGGGCACCCTCGAGGAGCGGCGGGCCGCCGACGTCCTGGAGGAGATGGACCCCGACGACGCCGCCGACCTGCTGGCCGAGCTCTCCACACTGGACCGCGACCGGCTGCTGGAGCTGATGGAGCCGGACGAGGCCGAGCCGGTCCGCCAGCTGCTCAAGTACTCCGAGGACACCGCCGGCGGGATGATGACCAGCGAGCCGGTGATCCTCGCCCCCGACGCGACGATCGCCGAGGCGCTGGCCCGGGTGCGCACCCCCGAGCTGTCCCCGGCGCTGGCCAGCCAGGTGTACGTCTGCCGGCCGCCCTCGGCCACGCCGACCGGGCGGTACCTGGGGCTGGCGCACATCCAGCGACTGCTGCGCGAACCGCCGTCCGGCCTGGTCAGCGGGGTGCTCGACGACCTGGAGCCGCTCCGCCCGGAGACGCCGCTGACCGAGGTCACCCGCTACTTCGCCACCTACAACCTGGTGGCCGCGCCGGTGGTCGACCCGCAGGGCCGGCTGGTGGGCGCGGTCAGCGTCGACGACGTCCTGGACCACCTGCTGCCCGAGGACTGGCGCGAGAGGTCCCGGCGTGGCTGAGGCCGAGCGGCGCGCCGACCTGCGGCTGGACCAGCCCCGCACCGCCCGGGGCGTCGGCAGCTTCCTGCGGCTCGACCCCGACGCGGTCGGCCGGTTCGCCGAGGGGATCGCCCGGTTCCTGGGCACCGGCCGGTTCCTCGCGGTCCAGACGATCCTCGTGATCGTCTGGATCGTGCTGAACGTCGTCGCGGTCGACCTGCGCTGGGACCCCTACCCGTTCATCCTGCTGAACCTGGCCTTCTCCACCCAGGCCGCCTACGCCGCACCGCTGATCCTGCTCGCGCAGAACCGGCAGGCCGACCGCGACCGGATCCAGGCCGAGGAGGACCGCAACCGCGCGGCGCAGACCCGCGCCGACACCGAGTACCTGGCCCGGGAGCTTGCGTCGCTGCGGGTGTCGGTCGGTGAGCTGGCCACCCGAGACTTCATCCGCGGCGAGCTGAACCGGCTGGTGCCCGAGGACCCCGACGACGAGGCCGCCGAGCGCAAGAAGAAGAAGAAGCGCCGGGAGGCCGCGGCCGAGCCCACCGGCTGACCGTCAGCGGCGCAGCGCGGCGAGCACGGCGTCGGCCGGGTCGCCGGTGGCGGTGTCGACCACGGTGTGCCGTTCGTGCCACTGGTCGACCCGCCGCCCCCGCACCTGCTCCCAGGTCGGGACGACGTGGCCGGGGAGGTCGGCGGGACGCCCCTCGACCCGGCGGCGGTGCTCGGCCCGGTCGGTGCAGATCAGCCGCAGCCAGTGCACCGGGACGTCGTGCCGGGTGGCCAGGTCCCGGAACGGCCGGCGGGCGGCGGCGACGTCGAAGACCGCGTCGACCAGCACGTCGGTGCCGGCGGTCAGGCAGGTGTCGGCGGCGGCCAGCGCCAGGTCGTAGCCGTGCGCGCCGACCTCGGCCGCGGTGGGCACCAGTCCCTGCCGGAGCAGGGCGACCTCGAAGGCGTCGACCCGCAGGTGGGCCGCGCCGAGCGCGCCGGCCACCGCCCGGGCGACCGTCGTCTTGCCGACCCCGGGCAGCCCGCCCACCACGATGAGCACCCGGTCAGCCCAGCAGGTCGCGCAGCAGGCCGAGGAGCACCGCGGCCACCCCGGTGAGCGGGAGCGTCAGCGCCGCGGCCCACAACCGGGTGCGCAGGTCACGGGCCAGGACGACGACGAGCACCAGGGCGACGACGACGTCGACCACCGCCTGCACCGGGTGGTCGCCGGCGTCGGCCAGCGCACCACCGCCCAGCGTGATGCCGGCGGCCATCGCCAGCAGGGCACCCGTCAGCCACCCCGATCCCCGGGTCGCCACGTGCGCCGCCACGGCGGTGGCCGGCACCGCGGTGGCCGACAGCACCAGCCAGGCGACCAGCAGCCGGACGGCCCAGCCGAAGTCCAGGACCAGCGCGGCCCACGCGTAGTAGGCCACCGTCATCGCCGCGAAGAACACCCCGGAGCGGAGCGCGGCAGCCGCCGGCGAGGGTGCCGACCAGCCGATCAGCGCGACCACCAGCACCCAGGCGGCGGGGTAGCTGCCCAGGTCGGCGGCCCACCGCCAGCCCGACTCGTCACCCGCCTTCGCCGCGACGCCGGTCAGCACCCCGGCGAGCAGGGCCAGCGCCAGGGGTGCCCGCCGACGGGCCGGTGCCTCGATGGTCGCCGTCACGGCACCGATCGTGCCGCCGCCGTCCGCCCACCCGCGTCCGCCGCGCCGCACCGCGGTGATTCACTGCACAGTGAGCAAGCTTGCACACTGTGCAGCGAGAGGTCCATCCTGAGCACATGAAAGAGCGAGGGCTGCGCGAGCGGAAGAAGGCCGACACCCGGGCCGCGCTGGTCACGGCGACCCTCCGGCTGGCGATCGACCAGGGGTGGGAGAACGTCACCGTCGAGGCGATCGCCGCGGCGGCGAACGTCTCCTACCGGACGTTCTTCAACCACTTCTCCGCCAAGGAGGAGGCGCTGCTCTTCCCGGCCGGCGCCGACCAGCCCCGGCTGTCCGCGCGGCTGCGCGCCCAGCCGGCCGGCACGGGGGTGCTCGCCGCCGCCCGCGCCGCCCTGCACGAGGACGTCACCGTCCTGGAGAGCGACCCCGCGGCGCTGCGCGACTGGATCACCGTGGTCGCCGGCATCCCTGCACTGCTCCCCCGGCTGGTGGAGATCGGCGCGGCCGACGAGCGGGAGGTCGCCGTGGCGATCGCCGAGCGCACCGGCCAGGACGCCGGCACGGACCTGTACCCCGGCCTGCTCGCCGCCGTGCTGTCCGCCGCCGTCCGGGTGACCTTCTCCCGCTGGCACGCGCAGCGCGGCGCCGTCCCGCTCACCGCCCTGCTCGACGAGTCGCTCGACGCGCTGGCCGCCGGCCTCCCCGAGCCCGGTCACTGACCTCCCCGTCCCCCATCGATGCACAGCACTGACAGGAGCACCATGTCCACGACCGTGGAGACCGGCGCAGCCGGCGCGGCCAGCACCGAGGCCCGGATGAGCCGACGGGAGGTGCTCCAGGCGCTGTCCGGCCTGATGGTGGGCATCTTCGTGTCCATCCTGGCGGCGACCGTCGTCTCCAACGCCCTGCCGGTGATCATCGCCGACCTGGGCGGCAGCCAGTCGATCTACACCTGGGTGGTCACCGCCGAGCTGCTCGCCATGACGGCCTCGGTGCCGCTGTGGGGCAAGCTCGCCGACCTGGTCAGCCAGAAGCTGCTGGTGCAGCTCTCGCTGACCCTCTTCGTCGCCGGGTCGCTGCTGGCCGGGTTCTCCCAGGACACCACGATGCTGATCGTCGCCCGGGTGGTCCAGGGCATCGGCGCCGGCGGTCTGACCGCGCTGGTGCAGATCGTGATGGCGGCGATGATCCCGCCGCGCGAGCTGGGCCGGTACGCCGGCATCTTCGGCGCCGTCTTCGCCGTCGCCACCGTCGCCGGGCCGCTGATCGGCGGCGTCATCGTGGACACCGCGTGGCTGGGTTGGCGCTGGTGCTTCTTCATGGGGGTGCCGTTCGCGCTGCTGGCGATCGTGCTGCTGCAGAAGACGCTCAAGCTCACCCAGGTCAAGCGCCGTGGCGTGCAGATCGACTGGCTGGGCGCCCTGCTGATCACCGCCGGGGTGAGCACCCTGCTGATCTGGGTGACCCTGGCCGGCAACGACTTCGACTGGCTCTCCGGCACCACGGCGCTGATGGTCGGCGGCGCCGCCGTGCTGCTCGCGCTGGCGCTGTTCGTCGAGTCACGGGTGGCCGAGCCGGTCATCCCGCTCGGCATCTTCCGCAACCGCACCGTCGCCCTCACCACGCTGGCCAGCGCCCTGGTCGGCATCGCGATGTTCGGCGGCACGGTCTTCCTGTCCCAGTACTTCCAGATCTCGCTGGGCTACTCCCCCACCGAGGCCGGGCTGCTCTCGCTGCCGATGGTCGGCGGCCTGCTGGTCTCCTCGACCGTGGCCGGTGCGCTGATCACCAAGACCGGCACCTGGAAGCGGTTCCTGGTCGCCGGCGGCGTCCTGATGACCCTCGGCTTCGGCCTGCTGTCCACCATCGACGCGCAGACCTCGATCTGGCTGCTCGGCGCGTTCATGGTCGTGCTCGGCGTCGGCGTCGGCCTCCTGATGCAGAACCTGGTCCTGGCGGCGCAGAACGACGTGCCCGCCCGGGAGCTCGGCTCGGCCACCTCGGTGCTGTCGTTCTTCCGCAGCCTGGGCGGCACGATCGGGGTCAGCGTGCTCGGCGCGGTGCTCGCCAGCCGGGTCGCCGGTGACCTGGCCGTGCTGGGCGGTGGCGAGAGCGGCGGCGGCGAGACCACCGTCCCCGACGTCTCCAGCCTGCCGCCGGAGGTCGCCCGCGTGGTGCAGGACGCCTACGGCAACGCCACCGCCGAGCTGTTCCTGATCGCCACCCCGCTGGCCGCGCTGGCGCTGCTGGTGGTGCTGTTCATCAAGGAGAAGCCGCTGAAGACCACCAGCGGCGCGGAGCGACTGGCCGAGGAGCAGGCCGAGCTGCCGCTGGCGCACTGACCCGTACCCGGACGCCGTCGTCCCCCCTCGGGACGACGGCGTCCGTCAGCCGGTCCAGCGGTACCCGTTCTCCGGACGCCCGGCAGCCCCGTACCGGGGACGGACGGCGGCCAGCCCGGACCGCTCCAGGTGTTCCAGGTACCGCCGGGCGCTGACCCGCGCCAGGCCGCAGCGCTGCCCCACCTCACCGGCGGACAGGTCGTCGGCGGGGCTGCTGGCGAGCGTCCGGGCGACGAACTCCAGCGTCCGGGGCGAGAGCCCCTTGGGGAGCGGGGTCGCCGCTAGCGGTTCGCTGACCCGCCGCCGAGTCGAGAAGAGCCGGTCGACGTCGCTCTGCTGCAACCCCCGCCCCGGCTCGGCGGTACGGCGCAGGACCTCCACCCGGTGCGCCCGGTAGGCCTCCAGCCGTTCCCGGAAGGCGGCCAGGGAGAAGGGCTTGACCAGGTAGTCGACGACGCCGGTGGTCATCGCCGCCCGGACGGTCTCCACCTCCCGCGCGGCGGTGATGACGATGACGTCGGGCTGGGGGCCGGCCAGCGACCGGAGCCGCCGCAGCACCTCGACGCCGGAGAGGTCCGGCAGGTGGATGTCCAGGAGCACCAGGTCGGGGGCGAGCACCTGGACGGCCTGCAGCGCCTCGACGCCCCGGTGCACCTCGCCCACCACCTCCAGGCCGGGCACGGACTCGACGTAGCCGCGGTGCACCGCTGCCACGGCGAAGTCGTCGTCCACGACCAGCACCCGCACCGCGCCTCCGCCGGTCACGGCGCCGCCGCCTCGGCCATCGCCGGGGAGGCGGCGCCCAGGTGCACCTCGACCCGGGCTCCGCCCAGGGGTGCGGCGGTGACCGTGGCCGAGCCGCCGCGACGGGCCGCGATCCTCGCCACCAGCGCCAGGCCGATGCCGCGGCCGTGATCGGCGTCGGCCGGCCGCTTGGTCGTGACGCCGACGTCGAAGACCCGGGTCCGGTCCGCCTCGGCCACACCCGGTCCGTCGTCGTCCACCCGCACGACGAGCCCGCCGTCCGGCTGCGAACCGAGGAAGACCATGACCGTCCCGCCGTTCCCGGTGGCGTCCATCGCGTTGTCCAGCAGGTTGCCGAGCACGGTCACCACGTCGTCCCCGCTCCCGGCAGCCAGGGAGCTCCCGGGCGCGAGGGTCAGCGCGATGCCCCGCTCGTGAGCCACTGCTGCCTTGGCGAGCACCAGCGCGGTCACCGCCGGGTCGGCCACCGCGGCCAGCGAGCGGCCGTCCAGCAGCTGGCCACCCCCGGCCCGGTCGATGAAGGCCACCGCGTCGGACTCCCGGCCGAGCTCGATCAGCCCCTGGATCACGTGCAGCTTGTTGCTGAACTCGTGGGCCTGGGCGCGGAGGGTGTTGGTCAGGTTGCGCTGGCCGTCCAGTTCACGCAGGGCGCTGGACAGCTCGGTGCGGTCGCGGAGGGTGAGCACCTCGGCGACCCGGCGGCCGCCGACGACCGCGGGGGTCCGGTTCGCGACCAGCAGCCGCTCCCCGGCGAGCACCAGCTCGTCGGTCACCGCGCGCTCACCGCCGACCAGCGGCAGCATCGCCGCGTCCAGCACCTCGGCGGCGGGGCGGCCCACCACGTCGTCGCCCAGGCCGAGCAGTCGCGAGGCCGCGTCGTTGACCAGGACCACCCGGCCCCGGTCGTCGACGGCGACCAGGCCCTCGCGGATGCCGTGCACCATCGCCTCCCGGGTCTCCAGCAGACGCGCGATCTCCTCCGGCTCCAGCCCGAAGATGCGGCGGCGGACGAGCCGGACGACGAACCACGACGCGAGCGACCCCAAGAGCGCGGCGCCGCCCAGCCAGGCGACCAGCACCGGCGCCTCCTGCCGGAACTCGGCGGCGAGCTGGGCCTCCAGGATGCCCACCGAGGCCGCGCCGATCACCTGTCCGGAGCCGTCACGGACCGGCACCTTGGCGCGCAGCGACTCGCCCAGCGTCCCCTGCTCGGTGCCGACGAAGACCTCGCCGGCCAGCGTGGGGCTCGGATCGGTGGACACCGGTTCGCCGATCCGGTCGGGATCGGGATGGGAGTAGCGGATCCCGTCGGCGTCGGTGAGGACGACGAAGGTCACCCCGGATGCCTCCCGGAGCAGCTCGGCCAGTGGCTGCAGGGTCGCGCTGGGATCGGGGCTGCCGTACGCGTCGATGACGCTGGGCAGCCGGGCCGTGCTCTTGGCGACGGTGAGCACCTGCTGGCGGTAGGCGTCGCGGATCTGCTCCTGCTGGTGCTGCACGGCCACCGCGCCCGCCAGCAACACGGTGGCCAGCACGATGCCCACCTGCAACAACAGCAGTTGGAGCCCGAGGGGCATGGTCCGGCGGCGCACCGGCCCAGTGTGCGCTCGGCACCTCTAAATGTGGCGCCGACCACAAAGACCGAAACAACCAGTACGACCGTCACGTTCCCACCGGCCTGCGGCCTTCCTAGCGTCCGACCTGTACCGAGCCGATCCCGGCCCGGCGGACGAGGAGGTCCACCTGATGTCCCTGACCCTCAGCGCACGACCACGTTCCGGCGCCCGCCCCTGGCGGCTGACCGCTGCGGCCGGCGCCGCGCTCCTGGGGCTGCTCACCGGTTGCAGCGACTCCGGTGGCGGCGAGGTGACCGCGGAGGCGGCGGTCGACCGGCTCGAGCTGATGGCCCCGGCCGATCCCGGTGGCGGCTGGGACTCGACCGCCCGGGCGCTGGCCGCCTCCATCGAGGAGGCCGAGCTCGCCGGGAGCACCCAGGTCACCAACGTCGGCGGCGCCGGCGGCACCGTGGGCCTGGCCGAGCTCGCCAACGAGCGCAGCGAGGAGTTCCTGATGGTGATGGGCCTGGTGATGCTGGGCGCCATCGAGACCAACCAGTCCCAGGCCACGCTGGAGGACACGACCCCGATCGCGCGGCTCACGGCCGAGGACGAGATCGTCGTCGTCCCCGCCGACTCGCCGTACCAGGACATCCAGGACCTGGTCGACGACATGAAGGCCAACGGCCGGGCGGTGTCGATCGCCGGCGGCTCGGCCGGCGGGACCGACCACATCCTGGCCGGGCTGATCGCCCAGGCCGGTGACGTGCCGATCGAGGACCTGAACTACGTGGCCTACTCCGGGGGCGGTGAGTCCCTGGCCGCACTGCTGGGCAGCCAGGTCTCCGCCGGCATCTCGGGGATCTCCGAGTACGCCGAGCAGATCGAGGCCGGCGAGCTGCGCGCGCTGGCCGTCTCCGGCGCCGAGCGGGTCGAGGGCATCGACGCACCCACGCTGACCGAGGCGGGGCTGGACGTCGAGCTCAGCAACTGGCGCGGGGTCGTCGGACCGCCTGACCTGTCCGACGAGGCCCGGCAGAACCTGATCGACCTCGTCGACGAGGCCGTGCAGTCCGACGCCTGGCAGGAGCGGCTGGAGCTCAACGACTGGGAGGACACCTACCTGTCCGGCGACGAGTTCGACGCCTTCCTCGAGGAGGAGCAGCAGCGGGTGCGCGGTGTCCTGCAGGACATCGGGCTGGTGGAGTGAGCTCTTCTGCAGCCGCTGAGGACCACGCCCGTACCGGTACGCCGGGGCGGGCGTGGTCCTGGGCAGAGGCTGCCTTCCCCGTGGGGCTGCTCGCGCTGGGGGTCTTCACCCTGGTCGACGCCAGCACCATCGTCGCGCCCAGCTCGGTGAACACCGTGGGCCCGCAGGCCTTCCCGTACGCGGTCGGGGTCCTGCTGGTGCTCACCTCCCTCGCGCTCTTCGTCGACCTGGCCCGCGGGCGCGGTGGCGCCGCCGAGGAGGGGGAGGACGTCGATCCGACGGCCACCACCGACTGGCCCACCGTGCTCAAGCTGACCGGGTCCTTCGCCGCCCTGGTCGTCCTGGTGGAACCCCTCGGCTGGCCCATCGCAGCGACCGTGCTCTTCGCCGGCGCCGCCTGGTCGCTGGGCGCCCGGCCCTGGTGGCGGCCCGTGCTCGTGGGGGCCGTGCTCGCCTTCACCACCCAGGTCCTGTTCACCCAGCTGCTGGACCTCTACCTGCCGGCCGGACCGCTGGAGGGAGTGAGCTTCCTTGGGTGACTTCGGCGCGCTGCTCGACGGGTTCGCCACCGCCCTGCAGCCGATGTACCTGCTCTACGCGCTGATCGGCGTCACCTTGGGCACCGCCGTCGGCGTCCTGCCCGGCATCGGCCCGGCGATGACCTTGGCGCTGCTCCTGCCGCTGACCTACTCGCTGGAGCCCACCGCGGCCTTCATCATGTTCGCCGGCATCTACTACGGCGGCATGTACGGCGGGTCGACCACGTCCATCCTGCTCAACGCCCCCGGTGAGTCCTCCTCCATCATCACCGCCCTGGAGGGCAACCGGATGGCCAAGGCCGGCCGGGGCTCGGCCGCGCTGGCCACCGCGGCCATCGGCTCGTTCGTCGCCGGCACGATCGCCACCGTGGCGCTGACCCTCGTGGCGCCGACGATCGCCCGCCTGGCGGTCCAGCTCGGCCCGGCCGACTACGTCGCCCTGCTGGTGCTCGCCTTCCTGACGGTGGCCGCGGTGCTGGGCTCCAGCCCGCCCCGGGGGATCGCCTCGCTCGGGATCGGGCTCTTCCTCGGCCTGGTCGGCACCGACACGCTCACCGGGCAGCAGCGGTTCACCCTCGGGCTGCCCGCGCTCGCCGACGGCATCGACGTCGTCGTCGTGGCGGTCGGGGTCTTCGCCGTCGGGGAGGCGCTCTACGTCGCCTCCCGGATGCGCCGCGGCCCCATCCCCCTGGTGCCGGCGGGCAAGGGCTGGATGACCAAGCAGGACTGGAGCCGCTCGTGGAAGCCGTGGCTGCGCGGCACCGCCATCGGCTTCCCGATCGGCACCCTCCCGGCCGGTGGGGCCGAGGTCGGGACCTTCCTGTCCTACTCGGCGGAACGGAAGCTCTCCAAGCACCCCGAGGAGTTCGGCAAGGGCGCCATCGAGGGCGTCGCCGGCCCGGAAGCGGCCAACAACGCCTCGGCGGCCGGGGTCCTGGTGCCCCTGCTCACCCTCGGGCTCCCCACCTCGGCGACGGCGGCCATCCTCATCTCCGCCTTCCAGAGCTACGGGATCCAGCCGGGGCCCCTGCTGTTCCAGGACGAGTCGGCGCTGATCTGGGCGCTGATCGCCAGCCTCTACATCGGCAACGTCCTGCTGCTGGTGCTGAACCTGCCGTTGGTGGGCATCTGGGTGAAGCTGCTGCAGATCCCCCGGCCCTACCTGTACGCCGGCATCCTCACCTTCGCCGCGCTGGGCAGCTACTCCGTCGGCGCCTCGACCGAGGACCTGGTCCTGCTGTTCCTCCTCGGTCTGCTGGGCTGGGCGATGCGCAACTTCGGCTTCCCGATCGCGCCGGCGGTGGTCGGGCTGATCCTGGGCCCCATCGCCGAGGAGCAGCTCCGCCGCGCCCTGGCCATCAGCCAGGGCGACCCCACGGTCCTGGTCACCAGTCCCTTCGCGGCGGTCGTGTACGCGGCGCTCGTGGTCTTCCTGTTCCTGGGCTGGTGGCTCCGCCGCCGCCAGGCCCGTACCGAGGCAGAGCTGGCCGCCGTGGCCGCCACGCCTGCCGAGTCCGAGAGGAGTTCGTCGTGACGATCGTGGTGGGCTACGTGCCCAAGCCGGAGGGCCGCGCGGCCCTGCGGGCGGCGGTGGAGGAGGCCGACCTGCGCGGGGAGCAGCTCCACGTGCTGAACACCTCGCGCGGGGACGCCTACGTCGACCCCTCGTACGCCAGTCCCGAGGACCTCGCCGAGGTCCGCGGCCTGCTCGAGGAGACCGGCCTGACCTTCGAGCTCGAGCAGCACGTCGGCGGCCAGAACGGGGCGGACGAGGTGGTGGCGACGGCGGCGCGGCTGGGTGCCTCGCTCATCGTGATCGGGATCCGCCGGCGGTCGCCCACCGGCAAGCTCGTCTTCGGCAGCGACGCCCAGCGCATCCTGCTGGAGGCCGAGTGCCCGGTGCTGTCGGTCAAGGCCCCGTCGGCCGGCTGACCCGGATGGGTCGCCGTCCCCACGGCGCGGGACGGCGACCCCACCGGTCCGGTCACCCGGTGACGACGTGCACCAGCGCACCGGCTGCACCGGCCAGCACCAGGACGACGATGAACGGTGCCCGCAGCGCCAGCGCGACCGCGGCCACGGCGAGACCGACCAGCCGCCCGTCGACGACCAGGTCCGGCCCCGACGTCGCGGCCTGGACGGCGACCAACGCGGCCAGCAGCGCCGCCGGCACGAACTCCACCACCCGGGTCACCCACGGCCGCTCCACCCAGGCCGCCGGCACCGAGAGCCCGGCCAGCTTCAGCAGGTAGCAGCCCAGCGAGCCGGCCAGCACCACCGCCCACAGCGTCCCGGTGCTCACGCGGCCCCCTCCTGCGGGGACGCCGCCGTCCGCGGCCGGCCGGCCAGCGCCACCGCGACCACGGCGAGCACCACCTGCACCCCGGCCGGCACGAACGGGGTGAGCGCCAGCGCGACGACCGCGCCGCCCAGGGCCACCCGCCGCTGCACGCCCGGCTCCCGCGCCGAGCGCTGCAGCCGGGGCCACAGCAACGCCAGGAAGGCCGCGGGCACGACGGCGTCCAGCGCGGCCTGCGCCGTCTCGCCCAGCGCCGCAGCCCCCAGCGAGCCGACCAGGGTCGTGACGTTCCAACCCAGGTAGATGGTGGCGCCGGTGACCCAGAACGCCAGCCGGCCCAGTTCCCGGTCCGGTGCGGCGACCGCCATCGCCGTCGTCTCGTCGATCACCCAGTGCGCCGCGCCGGCCCGGCGCAGCCAGCCCTGCGGCGCCAGCATCGGGGCCAGCCGGACGCCGTAGACGGTGTTGCGGGTGCCGAGCAGCAGGGCGCTGCCCAGGGCGGAGAACGCTCCCCCGCCGGCACCGAGCACGCCGATCATCGCGAACTGGGACGCGCCGGTGAACATCAGCGCGGACGTCGCCACCGCCTGCCAGGTGTCCAGCCCGGCGCCGGCCGCCGCCGCACCGAAGGCGACCCCGTACAGCCCCACCGCCACACCGAGCCCGACGGCGTCCCGGAGCGTGGCGGTGCGGGCGTCGGGCGGCACGCGCCGACCCTAGTCAGCGGCCCGTGCCCGTCGGAACGGGCCAGCACGGGTCCACCCAGCGACCGTGCGGACCCGGCCGCTCACACCTGCGCGAGAGCCCGCACGGCGAGGCCGACGCCGATCACCACGACGAGCACGGCGGTGAGGAGAGGGAGTGCACGGGCGACGGCGAGCACCGCGCCGGTGCGCCCGCCGGAGAGGTGCCGCGCCGAGGACCAGCGTTCGACCCGGTCCCGGGCCCGCACGACGAGGAGGCCGGCACCCATCAGCGCCAGCGCCATCCCGATCCCGTAGGCCAGGACGAGGAGCACCCCGAACCAGGCCCGGCCCAGCGCGATGCCCCCCAGCAGGACCACCAGCGCCGACGGGCTGGGCACCAGGCCACCGGCGAAGCCCACGGCCAGCAGGCTGCGGTGACCCCCGCGCACCCCCTCGCCCGACTGGGCGCTGGAGGACCCGCGGTCCCCGGGCCGCGCCACCGCGCCGGCCGAGGTCGCGACGGCGACCGGCCCAGGTGCTGCCGCTCCCTCCCGGGTCGCACTCGCGGTCGCCAGGTCTCCCCCGTGCCCGTGGTTATGGCCGTGGCCGTGGCCGTGGGCATGGGCATGGGCATGACCGTCGTCCGTGCCGGATGACCGGCGGCGCCAGGCCCCGCGCAGCAGCGCGAGCCCGATCATGACGAGCAGCAGGCCGCTGGCCAGGCTCAGCCAGGGATAGACCCGCTCGGGCGCGGTCACCGCGGCGACCGAGAGCAGCACCCCGAGGACCAGCACGCCGGCGGTGTGCGTCACCGTGACGGAGGCACCGATCACTGCCGCCTGTCGCAGCGAGCCCTCCCGGCCCACGAGGTAGGCCGCCATCAGGGTCTTGCCGTGCCCCGGGGCCACGGCGTGCAGCGACCCGAGGAGGAGCGCCAGGACGATGGCGAGCGCGCCGTACCCGACGCTGAGCTGCGTGGCGGAGACCAGGTCCATGAACGCCGTCGTCATGGGGTCCAGCCCCCGCAACGGCTCCGGTCCCGGTCCGCCGCCTGGCCCAGCCACTGGACCGGTGACGATCCCGCTGCCCGCCACGACGCTCAGCGTCGCCCCGCGCTGGTCCAGCGGGTCGTCCAGCAGGTCCTCAGGGTAGTTCCGCAGCACGTCGGAGACGCTGCGGTCCGGCACGTCGCTCGCAGCCAGCTCGACGCCGTCACCCACGGCGGTGATCTCGCGCCAGCCGACCGGCTGCACCGCCATGCGGTCGATCAGCACCACCTCCTGCCCGACGGTGTCCAGCTCCTGGACGCTCCGGAGGGTGCACTCCAGCCGGGCAGTGGCCAGCCCAGCGCTGCCCGGCGGGAAGCTCAACGAGCTGCCGTCGTCCGCCAGCTCCACCTGCGCCCCGCCGACCTGGAGGTCCACCGCGTCGCGCAGCGCCGGGCACATGCGTTCCCGGTAGGCGCGCTGGTCTGCCTCCGACACTGCGTCCCCGGCGGCAGCCGAGGCCGCGTCGAGCCCGGGGAAGGCCCGCAGGGTCGGGACCTCGGCGATGTCCACGACGACGTCGAGGACGACTGCGGCGGGCTCCACCCGAACGCCGATGTGGGTGTTGACCGTGAAGTCGCCGAGTGGATGGGCCAGCGCCGGCCCGGCGGTGACCACGAGCCCGCTGGTGCAGATCAGGCACGCCAGCACCCACGTGAGGCAGCGGGAGGCACGCGCGCGAGACGGCCATCGACGCATTCACCCATCACACCGCGGGTGGAGTCCCACCTGCGTGATCGGACGGCGAACGCACGGTGTCCGGCAGCCGTCCATCTGGGCCGTGCC
Source organism: Modestobacter sp. VKM Ac-2978 (assembly GCF_026968025.1). Classification (NCBI taxonomy): domain Bacteria; kingdom Bacillati; phylum Actinomycetota; class Actinomycetes; order Geodermatophilales; family Geodermatophilaceae; genus Modestobacter; species Modestobacter sp. VKM Ac-2978. The sequence goes on from NZ_JAPVBP010000009.1 coordinate 152,212, forward strand.
CGACCACGAGCCGGCACGGGAGCGCCCGAGGCGGCGACACGCCCGCGGGGCCCCGTCGTCCCCGCACGTGCGCGTGATCCTCGCCTGCCGTACCCCTGCTGGTAACCACCGGCGGCGGAGTCTGGCCGGGCGCGGCGAGAGCTGTCGCCGGGCACCCCATCAGCCCGTCTGCAGGAGGTTCATGGTGTTGGTACGGAAGGCACACACGAAGGCCGTCCCGTTGCTGGCCGGCGGCCTCGCGTTGACGGTGGGTGCGACGCTGCTCATCGGGGCGATGACCACCGCGGCGGCGAGCGACACCGCGACCGGTGACGGGGGGGAGGAGACAGCCCCCTACGTCGGACAGGTCGAGGTCGTCCGCGCGGGCAGCGACGAGCCGCAGGTCATCCGGGGCACCGTCTACGAGGACGCGGACCGGGACAGCACTCGCGGCGACCGGGAGGCCGGTGTCGCCGGTGTCCTGGTCTCCAACGGGCGGGAGGTGGTCGAGACCGACGACGACGGCGACTACGAGCTGCCCGCCTACGACGGGATGACCGTCTTCGTCACCAAGCCGGCCGGCTGGGAGGTCCCGCTGGACGAGCAGAACTTCCCGCAGTTCTTCTACCACCACCTGCCGGAGGGCTCCCCGCCACTGCGCTTCGACGGGCTGCCGCCCACCGGGCCGCTGCCGGAGGCCATCAACTTCCCGCTCGTCGAGTCCGCGGACACCGGCGACGACCCCATCGACTGCGCCGTCATCGGTGACACCCAGACCTACAGCAACCAGGAGATCGGCTTCCTGCGGGACGGTGTCGTCAACGACCTCGAGCAGCGGGACGACCTGGGCGAGTGCGGTGCGCTCATCGTCGGCGACGTCGCCGGGGACGACCTGGGCCTCTACCCGCGGATCAAGGAGGTCATGAGCCTGGCCGGCATGCCGGTGCGCGCGGTCCCCGGCAACCACGACATCGACTACGACGCCACGGAGGACGAGCACTCCTTCGACACCTACAAGCGGGAGATCGGCCCGGAGTACTACTCCTACGACATCGGGGACACGCACTTCGTCGGTCTCGACAACGTCAAGTACCCGTGCGTCGCCGAGGACAACGCGGATGGCGACCACGAGTTCTGCAACGACGCCGAGCACCCCACCTACACCGGGCTGATCGGCGAGGAGCAGCTGACCTGGCTGGCCAACGACCTGGCCCACGTGTCGAAGGACAAGCTCGTCGTCATCGCGACGCACATCCCGCTGATCTCGTACCTGGACCAGGAGTTCATCAAGCACCAGACCGACGACGTGAAGAGGCTCTACGAGCTCCTGGAGGGTCGCGAGGCCCTGTCGGTCTCCGGGCACACCCAGGTCGTCGAGAACCTCTCGGCCGGGGACAGCTACGCGGGCTGGACGCAGCTGCTGGACCTCGACGCCGCGCCCTTCCGCCACCTGACCGTCGGCGCCGCGTCCGGCTCCTGGTGGACCGGCGACCTGAGCACCGCGGGCAGCAACAGCGGCATCATCCCGGAGGCCATCCAGCGCGAGGGAGGCCCTCCCGGCTACATGAACCTCGAACTGGACGGCAACTCCTACCAGGAGACCTACCGCGCCACCGGACGTCCCGAGGACGAGCAGATGACGCTGTCGGTGAACTCGCCCTTCTTCCGGAGCTGGTACGACACGCTGGCAGCCTGGCGTACCGGCCAGTCCGAGCTCGAGGCGCCGGATCCGATGGCGGTGCCGCCGGTCAACGTCAACGACCTGGGGGACCTCAACCTGCTGACCCCGGCCGACCTGGCCACGGACAGCTATCTGACGGCCAACGTGTGGAACGGGCAGACGGCCACCGAGGTGACCGTGCAGATCGGCGAGCAGGAGCCGGTGACAGCCGATCGCACCCAGTCGGCCACCGGTGAGGGCGTGCTGGAGGGCGCCGAGTTCGGTGACCCCTACGCGCTGGTGCGTCAGATGCAGGTGGGGCGCTACTCCCTGGCGAGCACGTCGGGCAACGAGCGGGCGCAGGGCTGGGAGGCCTACCGGGGCGAGAAGTTCGGTCCCGGCCCGACCCAGCCGATCGAGCAGGACCTGTGGGCCGACCAGTCCAGCCACCTGTGGCGGCTGCCGCTGCCGGCGGACCTGCCGGTCGGCGCGCACACCGCGACGGTGCGGGCGGTCGACCCGAGTGGCCGGGAGTTCGTCGAGACGCTCAACTTCGAGGTGGTGGAGGAGCGGCCGCAGCCCTTCTACCGCTCCGAGGTGCTCCCGGCGGACGGGTGACCAGCAGGTGGGCCGTGTGACCGCGGCCTGCTGACGATGACGCCCTCGGCGGGGACCGGAGTCCATCCCCGCCGAGGGCGTCGTCGGCTGCCGGCCGGAGCGCGGCGGTCAGGAGCCGGCGCCCGCCTGCTCCTCGGCCACCGGGCAGGCCGGGAAGAGGTCCCGGGTGCCGCCGGTCTGCGGCACCGTGAACGCACACCCCAGGTCCGCCTCGGCCACCGCGTTCCGGTTCAGCACGTCCTCCCCTGCCGGCCGCACCACCGGGCCGCCCTCCTCGAGGGACTCGACCCAGGTCACCAGGTCGGTGAAGGTCTGTGCCGCCTCCTCCGGGCTGAACTCGCAGTGCCCGACCGACCGGACCGTCCGCTGCACCAGCAGCCCGCCGGTGCCCTGGATCGCGGCCTCGGCGGCGTAGATCCGCTGGTGCTCGAACGGCACGAACATGTCACCGATGGTGTGCACCGACAGGACCGGGACGGAGAAGTCGGCGTCCAGCTGGATGATCGGCGCCTTCCCGGTCTCCTTGCGGGTGCCCGGCGCCGCCTCGACCCGCTCGATCCGGGAGTTCAGCGTCGAGCCGTCCGGGAAGGTGAAGGTGGTCGGGTACAGCCGGTCGGCGTTCTCGGCCACCGAGCCCGCGGTGAGCCCGCCCAGCGTCCCGGTCGGGTCGTCGGCGAACCGGCCCAGGTTGAAGGTCAGCCCCTCCCAGTAGGTGAAGGCGGCCTCGTCGGCCGGCCTGGGGCCGCCGGTCAGGTCGATCACGACGTCCCGGAAGGTCTCCCCCCGCTCGGTCAGCTCGGGGTTGGGCCCGGTGGGCGAGGTGGGCAGCCCCAGGGTCGCCTTGATCTCCGCGATCGCAGCCTGGTAGTCCTCGGTCGAGGTCACCGGGTAGGCGTCGACCTCGGCCAGCGTCTGCGCCACCAGGTTGTAGTCCAGCCGGATGTCGAACTGGGCCAGGTCGCCCATCACGCCGCACATCGGCGCGGCACCGGCCCAGTCCACCCGCTCCCGCTCCACCAGGGCACCGATGATGTGGCCGCCCATGGACACCCCTTGCAGGTAGCGGTCGTCGGCCGGGGCGACGAGCCGGTCGAAGAGCCGGGCCAGCCGTTCCGTCGAGGTGACCCCGGCCCGGATGTCGTACCGGTTGGCGGAGTAGGACGACGCCGCCCAGGCGTAGCCCGCGTCGACGTAGGCCTGGCGCAGCTCGAAGGAGGGGCTGTCCACCCAGAGCACCGTCCCGGTGCCGCGGTAGCCGTGCTCCCAGAACACCACGTCCCCGTTCCAGCCCTCGGTGGGCACCTCGATCCGGTAGCCGGCGCCCTTCTCCACGCCGGTCAGGACCCGGGTCCGCGGCTGGCCCTCCGCGTCCAGCAGCGGGGTGAACGCCTCACCCGGCTGCCCGGTGGCGGGGTCGTAGTCGAAGGCCGGGTCGGCGACCGTCCACTCGATGTCCCGGGCGGGCACCGCCGGCAGCGACGGCGACTGCTGGACCTCCTGGAACCCCGGGGCGACCGGGCCCTCGGGTCCGTGCCGGTCGTCCGTGGCACCGGCCGTGCCGGCCCACCCGCCGACCAGCAGGGTCGCAGCGGCGGTGACCGCGCAGAGCCGGGTGGAGCGGTGCTGGAACTGGGTCATGAGGACGTCTCCCGACTGCTCGACTGTGAGCTGCGCCACTGGGCGCCTCATCATGACCAGGCACCGCAGCGCTGTCATCTGGTGACCCTCGGGCACCGGCGGGTCGTGCCGGGCGCGCCGGGCGGCCATCAGCCACCACCGGTCGTCGTCCCCCGCAGGTCGGAGGTCGGCCGGTTCACACCCGCTGGCCCGGGGCAGGTCGATCAGCCGCCGTACAGTGGGGCTCGCCGGCGCGCGGGCCCCCGCAGGGGCCCGGAATCCGCAGGCTCCCCGTCGAAGGAGACACAACGCGCATGTCCGACACGCTGACCGGATCCCCGGAGCTGGACGCCGTGAACGCGGCGCTGGCGACCGTCCAGGACCCCGAGATCAACCGTCCGCTGCCCGAGCTGGGCATGGTCAAGGACGTGCAGATCGGCGTCGGCGGCGACCCGGGCGCAGTGCGCATCGAGGTCTACCTGACCGTCGCCGGCTGCCCGATGCGCGAGACCATCACCAACCGCGTCACCCAGGCCGTCTCCGCGGTCCCCGGTGTCACCTCCGTGGCGGTCGGCCTGGACGTCATGAGCGACGAGCAGCGCACCGAGCTGCGCAAGACCGTCCGCGGCAGCGACACCGCCGAGCCGGTCATCCCCTTCGCCCAGCCCGGCTCGCTGACCCGCGTCTACGCGGTCGCCTCGGGCAAGGGCGGGGTCGGCAAGTCCAGCGTCACCGTCAACCTCGCCGCCGCGCTGGCCAAGAAGGGCCTGTCGGTGGGCGTCGTGGACGCCGACATCTACGGCCACTCGGTGCCCCGGATGCTCGGCGTGGACGACAAGCCCACCCAGGTCGACAACATGATCATGCCGCCGCAGTCCTACGGCGTGAAGGTCATCTCCATCGGCATGTTCACCCCGGGCAACACCCCGGTGGTCTGGCGCGGGCCGATGCTGCACCGGGCGCTCCAGCAGTTCCTCGCCGACGTGTGGTGGGGCGACCTGGACGTGCTGCTCATGGACCTCCCGCCCGGCACCGGTGACGTGGCGATCTCGGTGGCCCAGCTGGTGCCCAACGCCGAGATCCTGGTCGTGACGACGCCGCAGCTCGCCGCAGCCGAGGTGGCCGAGCGGGCCGGCGCGATCGCCACCCAGACCCACCAGCAGGTCGTCGGTGTCGTGGAGAACATGTCCTGGCTGGAGCTGCCCGACGGCTCCCGGATGGACGTCTTCGGCTCCGGCGGCGGCCAGGCCGTCTCCGACGCGCTCACCAAGACCCTCGGTGCTCGGGTGCCGCTGCTGGGCCAGATCCCGCTGGACACCCGGCTTCGTGAGGCCGGCGACGCCGGGGCACCGATCGTGCTCGCCCAGCCCGACGCACCGGCGGCGCAGTCGCTGTCCGCGATCGCCGACGCCCTGGCCGTCCGCCAGCGCGGCCTGTCCGGCATGTCGCTGGGGCTGACCCCGGTCAAGCGGTAGCCACCCCCGCACGACAGAGGCCGGTCCCCCCACGCGGGGTGACCGGCCTCTCGCGCATCGGTGGACGTGTCCGGTCAGCGCCCCGCTGACTCGGCGTGGTGCTCCAGGACGGCGTCGACCCAGAACTGCAGGTCCTCGTCCTCCGTGAGCGCCTCCTCGTCGACGGCGATCCACCCCTCGCCCATCGACCGGCCCTTCCCCATCTCTGCCCGGCGGGCGCCGCGCACCGCCAGGTACTCGGCATCGCGGCTGCGGGACACGCGCACGAGCAGGGCTCCCCCGCCGCCCGAGACGCAGGCGACCATCTTCTCGTCGACCATGAACGCGAGGCCGCCGAACATCGTCACCTCACGGACGTCCCTCTCCGAGAGGGCCGTGCGGACGCGGGCCGCGAGCTCAGCGTCGTGAGCCATCCACCGGCTCCTCCCTGGTGAGTTGCAGGACTCCGGTGACGCGGCCTAGGTCGCGTCGACGTCGAACGGCGGCGGGGTGCTCGCGTCCCGCGTGCGGGCCGTCTGCCCCGCCGGGGACCAGCCGGCTGCGGTCGCACCCGCAGCAGCTGGACTGGCGGCGGTGCTCCCCGTCCGCGCCGGGGCGTCGTCGTCGCCCATCAGCTGCGACCGGATGAACGTCTTCGGGTGGTACTGCCGCAGGTCGATGTCGCGCAGGTGGTCGAAATCGTCACCCAGGGTGTCGTGCAGCTGCCCGCGCACCCCGGTGACCGCCTCCCGCGCCTTCTTCAGCCCGTTCGCGGCGTCCTTCGCCAGCGTGGGCAGGCGGTCGGGGCCGAAGATGAACAGCGCCGCCAGCGCCAGGACGACGATCTCGCCCCAGCCGATCGAGTCGAACACCGTTCCTCCTCGCGCCCGCCGCGGAACGCGGTCCGTGTCCAGCGTAGGTGGACCGGCTTGCTGCCGGACGACCCGCAGCCCAACAGCAGGTGTCAGGCGACGCCGAGGGTGACGTCGACCTCGCGGGAACTGCCACCGCGCACCAGCTCGAGGGTCACCGTGTCACCCGGCTCGCGGGCGTCGACCAAGACGGCCAGCTCCTCCGAGCTGACGACCGGCTCACCGTCGACCGCGATGACCACGTCCTGCTCCTGCACCCCGGCCTCGGCGGCACCACTGCCGGGCTCGACGTTGAGCACCAGCGCCCCGTCGCGGGTGCCGTCGGTGACCGTGCGGGCGTTCACCCCGAGCGAGGCGTGCACCGCCGTCCCGGTGGTGATCAGCTCCTCGGAGATGTCGCGCACGGTGTCGATCGGGATCGCGAAGCCGAGGCCGATCGAGCCGCCGGTGGTGCCGGCGCCCGCCACCGAGGCGATCGCGGTGTTGATCCCGATGACCGCGCCGGTGGCGTCGACCAGTGCGCCACCGGAGTTGCCTGGGTTGATCGGTGCGTCGGTCTGCACGGCGCTGATCACGGCGTTGGTGTCGCTGCCCTCGCCGGTCAGCCGCACCGGGCGGTCCAGCGCGCTGACGATGCCGCTGGTGACCGTGCCGGCCAGGCCCAGCGGCGAACCGATCGCCACCACGGGGTCACCGACGACGAGGTCGCCGACGCTGCCGAGGGACGCCGCGACCAGCCCGGGCTTCTCCACCTTGAGGACGGCGAGGTCGCTGGCCGGGTCGCGGCCGACGATGCGGGCGGTCGAGCCGCTGCCGTCGCTGAAGACCGCCCGGATCTCCGCGCCCTCGACGTCGGCGGCACCGGAGATCACGTGGTTGTTGGTGACGATGTAGCCGCCCTCGGCGTCCACCACGACCCCGGACCCGGTGGCGCCTGCGCTGGCCAGCCGGACCTCGATGGAGACCACGGCGGGCATGATCCGGCCGGCGATGTCGGCGATCGACCCGGGCTCCCGGCTGGTCCCCGGGGACACCTCGGAGAGCTGGGTGCCCTCGGCCAGCAACGGCGCCTCGTCGGCCGTCCGGCCCAGGTACCAGGCGGTCGTACCGCCGACCATGCCGACCAGGAGCAGGCTCAGCAGGCCCAGCACGGTCAGCCGGACGGAGAGGTCGCGCAGCCGGACCTTGCCGCCGCGAGGCTGCGGCTCCGGCAGCACCGGGCCGGGCTGCGGTGGCTCCTGCGGGTACTGCGCGGGTGCACCCAGCGCAGCGGGGGCGTGCGGGTCGCGCCACGGGTCCGCGGTCGCGTCGGCCTTCCAGAACGGGGCCACGGCGGTGCGCCGCCGCACCGGGCGACCGCCCGGGGGCTCACCCAGACCGGTGGCGCCGTCCCGGGGGGCGAACGCCCGCAGCACTGCCTCCGGGGGCGGTGGGGGCACTGGCCGGGGCGCCGGCACCGGGCGGTCACCGCCGAACGACCCGTCGACCGCGGCGGGCCGACCGAAGGCCGCCTGCTGCTCCGGCTGGGGAGCCGGGGCCGGCGGGGTGCTGGGCTGCAGCCGGGCGTCGGTGGGCGCGAAGGCGCCCGTCGTCCCCGCGGGCCGGGCGTACGCGGTCGGCTGCTCGTCGGGCCGGCCGACGGCGTGGTCGGCGTCGGCGCGACGGGAGCCGGCGTCGGACGGCTCGGTGCCGGGCGTCCCGCTCAGGGCGTCCCGCCGGCGGGCAGGCCGGTGGTGGAACCGACGGTGAACGTGCGCACCACGGGCGGGACGATGTCGGTGCGCTCGGTCGGCGCGTAGCGGACGGCGTCGGCCACCGGCTCCCGGTCGGGCATGTCGGCGGTGGGCAGGTTGACGGCGAGCACGGCGACGCCCAGACCGAGACCGGCCAGCGCCCCGGTCATCCCCCGCCGCAGCCAGCGGGCACCGCCGTCGGACCGGGGCGGGGCCTCGGCGGGCGCGAGCGGGATCGCCCAGGAGCCACCCGCGCCGCTGGCCGCGAGCCCGTCGGAACCGGCGCTCAACGAGCCGAGCCCGGCGCCGGGGCCGGCGGCCGTGAACGGGATGGCCTGCAGCCGGGAGATGAGGTCACCGGGGACCGCGACGTCGACCCCGTACCGCAGCGCGTCCTTCGCCTCGCGCTGGGCGGCGACCGCCATCCGGCACTGTGCGCAGCCGGTCAGGTGCCGGGCCGCCCGGTTCGCCGCGCCACCGGAGAGCTCCCCGTCGACGAGGGCGGCGATCGCCTCCTGGGCGAGGTGGCTCTCCGGGATGCTCACGACACCTCCACGGCGGGGACGGGGCGGCCGGGGGCGAGGTGGGCCAGCGCCTCCCGCAGCTGCACGCGACCGCGGTGGATGCGGCTGCGGACGGTGCCGAGCTTGATGCCGAGGGTCGCCGAGATCTCCTCGTAGGTGAGGCCCTCGATGTCGCACAGCACGACGGCGACCCGGAACTCCGGGGAGAGCGCGTCGAGGGCGGCCTGGATCTGCGGGTCGAGGTGGGTGTCGGCGTAGACCTGCTCCGGGGACGGCGCGGAGCCGGGCAGCCGCTCGGTGTCCTCCGGGAGGGCGTCGAAGCGGATCCGCTGCCGGCGACGCACCATGTCCAGGAACAGGTTCGTGGTGATCCGGTGCAGCCAGCCCTCGAACGTGCCCGGGGAGAAGTCGGCGAGCGAGCGGAACACCCGGACGAAGGTCTCCTGGGTGAGGTCCTCGGCGTCCTGCTGGTTGCCGGAGAGGCGGTAGGCCAACCGGTAGACGCGCGCCGAGTGGTCGCGGACGACCTGCTCCCAGGTGGGCGCCACCCAGCCCTCGGCCGCGGAGGCCGCGGGTTCGGGGCCGGCGGGGGCCGCCGACCCGGTCGCGGTGGGCTCGGTCACGGCCCCAGGATCGCAGACGGCCGAGGACGACACCTCCCCAGCGGGGGTGGACCGCTCGACGGAGCGCTGGCTGGTGGTACGCGAGAGACGCACGTCCGGTCCAACGGCCGGGCGCGCAGTCGGTGTTCCCGTACAGCGCAGACACACAGCCAGTTGCCAGGCAGTCGACCGGACGTCGTCCCGTCCCCCACCCGGGCGGGCGGGGACCCCGCCCTCGCCACTACCCTCGCCCGGTGACCAGCGTTGCCGGACCGCCCCCGACCGGCGGCTCCCCGACGGGCGCGGCGGCCTATGCCGATGGCTTCGCCGCCGAGACCCCCGCCCAGGTGGCCGCCCGCCAGCGGGCCATGACCTCCGCCGAGGCGTTCGGGACCCAGGTCCCGGTCGAGCCGGCGGTGGGCGCGACCCTCTCCGTCCTGGCCGCCGCCTGCGACGCCCGCTCGGTGGTGTCCATCGGCAGCGGTGGCGGCGTCGCCGGGCTCTGGCTGTTGCAGGGGATGCGCCCCGACGGCGTCCTCACCGCCCTGGACGCCGACCCGGCCGAGCTGCGCGCGGCCCGGCAGGCCTTCACCGAGGCCGGCGTCCCCAGCGGCCGGACCCGGCTGATCTTCGGCACGCCCGGCGAGGTGCTGCCGCGGCTGTCCCCCGGCGCCTACGACCTGGTCAGCTGCGCCGGCCCGCCGCTGGAGTACGCCAGCAACCTGGCCGGGCTGCTCGGGCTCATCCGGCACAGCGGGTCGCTCATCTGCCACGGCCTGCTCGCCGAGGACAAGATCGCCGACCACGCGGCCCGGGACGCGCAGACCGTCGCGTGGCGGGAGATCGCCCGGACCCTGCGCGAGGACGAGACGCTGACCTGCGCCGTGCTCCCCATCGGCACCGGCCTGCTGGTCGCCACCAAGCGCACCTGACAGCCGCGCACCGGCCTCAGGGACCCAGCAGGATGCCGGTATGGCCTCCCTGATCGTGGTGACCGGTCCACCCGGCGCGGGGAAGTCGACCGTCGCTCAGCTCGTCGCGGCCGCCTTCGAGACCGCTGTCCTCGTGCCGGGGGACGACTTCTTCGGCTTCTGGACCCGCGGGTACGTCGAACCGTGGCTGCCGGAGGCACGCGAGCAGAACGAGCTGGTCGTGAGGGCGGCCGCGGCGGCCTGTGGGACCTTCGCGCGGGGAGGCTGCACCGCCGTCTACGACGGGTTCCTGGACCCCGGGTTCCTGCCGGCGTTCCACGCGGCGACCGGCCTGCCGGGGCTGCACTACGCCGCGCTGCTACCACCCCTGGCAGAGTGCCTCGACCGGGTGTCCGGCCGCATCGGCCACGGCTTCACCGACCCGACGGCAACGGCGCACATGCACGCCGACTTCGCCGCGGCGCCCCTGAACCCACGGCACGTCATCTCCACTGCCGACGACGACCCGGCCGCCGTCGCCCGATCACTGCTCCGGCGCCACCGGGAAGGCGAGCTCAGGTACCCGACGTGACGGAGATCGCCGCTGTCGCCCACCAGCACAGGCCCCTGCAGGAGGACCAGCCGTCACCGGGCGAACGGGAACTCCGCCTCCGCCGCCCACGGCCCGCCGAGGTAGCGCCAGAGGCCGAGCCCGCGGGCGGTGACCGTCTCCGGCACGAACAACGCGGTCAGCTCGGCGTGCAGCGCGCGGGCCACCTCCGGGGCGACCTTGTTCTGCACCGTCACGTGCGGGCGGGACCACTGCCGGTCCTGCCGGGTCAGCCACGGGTCGAACGCGTCGGCCAGGTCCTTGCGCAGCGCAGTGAGATCCGACGACGCCAGGTCCAGGGCGACGCCGCGACCGAGGAACCGCACGCCTGAGACTGCGACGTCGAACGGTGACCGGGTGGCTGTCCCCCGCAGGCCGTCCCGCACCTCACCGACGTGGTCGCCGGGCAGCGCGTGGAACAGCGTCACGTGTGCGTCGAGGTGGTTGCGCTCCGGCGGGAAGTGCGCCGCCCGCAGCCGGTCGAACCGCTGCTGGGCGTCGTCGTCCAGCAGCAGCGTCACGATCAGCGGTGACGGCACCGTCGGCTACAGGATGGCGCGGGAGCCCTTGCCCAGGACGGTGATGCCGCTCGCGCTCACGTGGTACCGCTCCCGGTCCCGCTCGGGGTCGACACCGATCTGCGCACCGGGCGGGACGACGACGTTCTTGTCCAGGATGGCGCGGCGCACGACGGCGCCCTCACCGATGTGGACGCCGTCCATCAGCACGCTGGCCTCGACCCGCGAACCGCGCTCCAGGCGCACGTTCGGTGCGACCACCGAGCCGTGCACGGAGCCGCCGTCGATGATCACCCCGGCGCTGACCATCGACTCCTCGGCCCGGCCGCCGAGCACGAACTTGGCCGGCGGCAGCATCGGCGGCAGGGTGTAGATGGGCCAGCGGTCGTTGTAGAGGTTGAAGATCGGGCTGACCGAGACCAGGTCCATGTGCGAGTCGTAGTAGGCGTCCAGCGTCCCCACGTCCCGCCAGTAGCCGTGGTCGCGCTCGGTCTCCCCGGGCACGACGTTGCTGCTGAAGTCGTAGACGTAGGCGTCACCGGCGTCGGCCATCATCGGCATGATCGACCCGCCCATGTCGTGCACCGAGTTCTCGTCGGCGGCGTCGACCCGCAGCGCCTCGAGCAGCGCGTCGGTGGTGAAGACGTAGTTGCCCATCGAGGCGAAGGTCTCGTCCGGGCTGCCCGGCATCCCCGGCGGGTCGGCCGGCTTCTCCAGGAACTGGCGCACCTTGCCGTTCTCGTCGGCGTCGATGACGCCGAAGGCGGTCGCCTCCTTGCGGGGCACCCGCAGGCCCGCGACGGTCACGCCGGCGCCGGTGGCCAGGTGCTGGTCGATCATCTGCGACGGGTCCATCCGGTACACGTGGTCGGCGCCGAAGACGACGACGATCTCGGGCCGGTCGTCGTAGATCAGGTTCAGGCTCTGGTAGATCGCGTCGGCGCTGCCGGTGTACCAGCGCGGGCCGAGCCGCTGCTGCGCCGGCACCGGGGTGATGTAGCTGCCCAGCAGCGTCGACATCCGCCAGACGGTGGTGATGTGCCGGTCCAGCGAGTGGCTCTTGTACTGGGTGAGCACCGCGATCCGCCGGATGTCGGCGTTGACCAGGCTGGACAGCACGAAGTCGATGAGCCGGTAGTTGCCCCCGAAGGGGACCGCGGGCTTCGCCCGGTCCTGGGTCAGCGGGGCGAGGCGCTTGCCCTCACCACCTGCCAGCACGATGCCGAGAACTCGAGGGCCGCCACGCATGGACGGACCGTAACGGGTGCACGCGGCGTTCGCCCCATCTGCCGTCCGCTCCAACCACCTAGGGTGAGTCCGTGCGCGTCGGAGTGATCACCCGGGAATGGCCGCCGGACGTCTACGGAGGGGCCGGGGTGCACGTCGAGCACCTCGTCGCCGCCCTGCGTGGACTCGAGCAGGGGCCGGAGTTGGACGTCCACTGTTTCGGCGGGCCCCGCGCCGACGCGACCGGCCACGGGGTGCCGTCCGGGCTGCAGGCCGCCAACGGCGCACTGCAGGCCGTCGGGGTCGACGTGGAGATCGCCGCCGCGCTGGCCGACGCCGAGCTGGTGCACTCGCACACCTGGTACGCCAACCACGCCGGCCACCTGGCCTCGCTGGTGCACGGCTCCGCACACGTGGTGACCGCGCACTCCCTGGAGCCCCGCCGGCCGTGGAAGGCCGACCAGCTGGGCGGGGGCTACCGGCTCTCCTCCTGGGTGGAGCGCACCGCCTACGCCTCCGCCGACGCGGTGATCGCGGTCAGCCGGGGCATGCGCGCCGACGTCCTCGACGTCTACCCCGACCTGGACCCGGCGAAGGTCGTCGTGGTCGGCAACGGGGTCGACGCCCAGGCCTACCGGCCGATCGAGGCGCCGGACGTCGTCCGCTCGGTGGGGGTCGACCCCGACCGGCCGTACGCGCTGTTCGTCGGCCGGATCACCCGGCAGAAGGGGCTGATGCACCTGCTGGCCGCGGCCGAACAGCTGCCCCCCGAGGCCGGCCTGGTGCTCTGCGCCGGCGCGCCCGACACCCCGGCCGAGCGGGCGCAGGTGGCCGACGCCGTGGCCGAGCTGCAGACCCGCCGCAGCGGGGTGGTGTGGATCGAGCAGATGCTGCCCCGCGAGCAGCTGGTGCCGCTGATCACCGGGGCGACGGTCTTCGTCGTCCCGTCGGTGTACGAGCCGCTGGGCATCGTGAACCTGGAGGCCGCGGCCTGCGGCACCGCGGTCGTGGCCAGCGCCGTGGGCGGCATCCCGGAGGTGGTCGACGACGGCCGCACCGGCCTGCTGGTGCCCTACGACGCCGAGGACCCGACCGCCTTCGCCGCCGGGCTGGCGGCGCGGATGGCCGAGCTGCTCGCCGACCCCGGCCGCGCGGCCGCGATGGGCGCAGCCGGCCGGGAGCGGGTGCTGGCGGAGTTCGGCTGGCCGGCGATCGCCCAGCAGACCGCCGAGGTCTACGAGTCGGTGCTCGCCGCCCGCCGCTGACCCGAGTCGCTCAGCGGTCCTCGGCGAGGACGCTGCGCGCACGACCGGCCGCCTTCGCCCGGTACAGGGCGCTGTCGGCGCGGCGCATGAACTGGGAGGTCAGCTCGCCCGGCTCGTGCTCGGCGACGCCGATCGACAGCGGTACGCCCGCGCAGGCGAGCCGCAACTGCTCGACCACCGCCAGCGCGGCCGGGCCGGCGTGGGCGGGCAGCAGCAGCGCGAACTCGTCCCCGCCGTGCCGGGCGAGCACGGACCCGCGGGGCACCCGGGGCAGCCACTCGTCGGCCACCGTCCGGAGCAGGTCGTCGCCGGCGGCGTGCCCGTGCTGGTCGTTGATGGACTTGAAGTGGTCGATGTCGACCAGTGCCACGGACAGGTCGGCGCCGCTGCGCACGGCGACGCGCACCGTCTCCTCGAGCGCGTCGTCGAAGCCGCGCCGGTTGGCCAGGCCGGTGAGCCCGTCCAGGCTGGCGGCGGAGGCGCGCCGGGCCAGCGTGGCGACCACCAGCCCGATCGCCGCCATGACGACGGCGAGCGCGACGACCGGCCCGGCCGACACCCCGCGCATCGGCAGGACGACGGTGCAGGCGGCGAGCGCGAGGACCAGATGTGCCGCGGCCGCCGGCAGCGCGAAGAGGAAGAACGCCGCCACCGCGACGAAGGAGTAGGTGCTGGCCAGGGCCATGGCCGACGCCGGATCGGGCGCGGCGTACACGACGACGCTGATCAGCGTGGTGCCCAGGAACACCAGCAGGTGGAACACCGACCGAGGCAGGTGGTGGCCCCAGCGGGCCACCGCGGCGCCGGCCAGCATGGCGACCGGGCCGATCGCCACCAGCGCAGGCGAGACCGGCCGCGCCCCGCCGCCGAACGCGACGACCGCGAGGACGGCGAGCCCCCCGGCCAGGTACAGCGCCCCGATGACCGGTCCGATGACGCGGGCGGTCGCCACCTCAGGCGCGCTGCGCGTCCACTCCATGCCACCTCATCGGTCCGGGGAGAGCGGGCACCGAGCGTTCGTCGGCCGGGACGACTCGCACGGGTGACCCGACGGCCGGTGGCCGGCCCCGCGGGACCGACCACCGGGCGGGTTCACAGCTCAGGCTTGAGCTGGACCTTCACGTAGCCGTCGGCCTTCTCCTGGAACGCCTTGTAGGCCTCCGGTGCCTGGGACATCGGCAGCCGGTGGGTGGCGAAGGTGTCCACGCCGAGCGGGTCGGCGTCGGTGAGCAGCGGCATGATGTCCGGGACCCAGCGCTTGATGTTCGCCTGGCCCATCCGCAGCTGGATCTGCTTGTCGAACAGCGTGATCATCGGCATCGGGTCGGCCGCACCGCCGTAGACACCGGAGATCGAGATGGTCCCGCCGCGCCGGACGATGTCGATCGCCGAGTACAGGGCGTTGAGCCGGTCGACGCCGGCCTCCTTCATCACCGGGGCGGCGACGGCCCGCGGCAGCAACCCGGCCGCCTTCTGCACGAACCCGGTCGCCGGCGAACCGTGGGCCTCCATGCCGACCGCGTCGAGCACGGAGTCCGGCCCACGCCCGTCGGTCATGTCCCGGATCGCGTCGCCCAGGTCGTCGGAGTGCTCGCGCAGGTCCAGGACCTCGATGCCGCGGGCGGCGACCCGGGCCAGCCGCTCGGGCACCAGGTCCACGCCGATCACCCGGTAGCCCTTGTGCTGGCCGATCCGGCAGGCGAAGTCACCGATCGGGCCCAGCCCCAGGACCACGAGCGTGCCGCCGTCGGGCACCCCGGCGTACTCCACGCCCTGCCAGGCGGTGGGCAGGATGTCCGAGAGGTAGGCGAACCGGTCGTCGGCCGGCCCCTCGGGCAGCTTGATGTGGGTGAACTGCGCCTGCGGCACCCGCAGGTACTCCGCCTGCCCGCCCGGCACCTCGCCGTAGAGCTTGGAGAAGCCGAAGAGCGCCGCGCCCATCCCCTGGTCGCGCACCTGGGTGGTCTCGCACTGCGTGTACAGGTGCTGCTGGCACATCCAGCAGTGCCCGCAGGAGATCTGGAACGGGATGGACACCCGGTCGCCCACCTTCAGGTCGCCGGTCTCCGCGCCGACCTCGACGACCTGGCCCATCGCCTCGTGGCCGAGCACGTCCCCCACGCCCATGAACGGTGCCAACGGGTCGTACAGGTGCAGGTCCGAGCCGCAGATGTTGGTCGTCGTCACCCGGATCACCGCATCGGTGGGAGCCTGGACGAAGGGGTCGTCCACGGTGTCCACCCGGACGTCCTGCTTGCCGTGCCAGGTCACTGCCTTCATGGGGCTCCGTTCGTCGGGACGCACGATGCGTCGTCCAGACCCCGGTGCCCTCGCCTGACCAGGCCAAACGGCGCTGCCGTCCGGCGGGAGTCGCTCAGACGGCGGCCGTGCCGATCAGCCGGCCCGGCCGTCGATCTCGGCAGCCAGCCCCGTCAGTGCGTCGACCACCCGCGCCACCACCCGCCGCTCCGCCCGGTCCGGGCGCAGCAGCGCCTCCACCCGACGCCCGGCCGGCACCCCGGTCAGCCGCAGCAACCGCACCCCGGGGAAGGCGGGCGTGGTGTGCCGGGGCAGCAGCGAGATGCCGTGCCCGGCCGCGACCATCGCCGTGGCGACCGTGAAGTCGTTGATCCGGTGGGCGATGCGCGGCGCGGCCCCGGACCGCGCCGCCACCGCGGCCAGCACGGGTGCGACGGGGAAGCCCTCCCGCACGGTGATCCAGGCCTCGTCGGCCAGCTCCTCGGGGTTGATCTCCGCCCGGCCGGCGAGCGGGTGCCCCGGGCTCACCGCGACGTCCAGCGGTTCCCGGAACAGCGGCACCACGCGCACGCCGGGAGGCCAGTCCGCGGCGCCGTCCGGCCGGTGGGCGACCACCACGTCGAAGCGATCGGTGAGGTCGGGGAAGTCGGCGAGCGCGACGTCCTCGTCGGCGCACTCGAGTGTCACGCCGTCCCACTCGGCCACCGCGCCGAGCAGCCGCGGGAAGACCAGCTGCGCCGCGCTCTGGAAGGCCGACACGCGCACCGTGCCGACGGGTGAGTCCCGATGGCCCTGACAGACCGCGCGGGCCCGCTCGACGGCGACGGCGACGTCGACGGCGGCATCGGCCAGCGCCGCACCCGCCGGCGTGAGCCGCAGCCCGCGCCCCACCCGCTCGGTGAGCGGCACGCCCATCTCCGCGGCGAGCCCGGCCAGCTGCTGCGAGACCGCCGAGGGCGTCAGGTGCAGCACGGCGGCCGCCGCGGTCACCCCGCCCTGACTGCGGACGGCACGGAGCGTCTCCAGGGTGCGCAGGTCCATGAAGCGAGTCTGCAAGGACAGTCAAGATCTCTTCACTGGAGTTGGACGACGCCGGGCGGCAAGCTCACCCCGTGCCCCCTCGTGACCGTCTGCTCGCCTGCCTCGTCGCCGTGCTCTGGGGGCTGAACTTCACCGCCATCCACCTGTCGCTGCAGCAGTTCCCGCCCTTCGCCCTGGTGGCGCTGCGGTTCGCCCTGCTCGCCGTCCCGACGCTGTTGTTCGTGCCGCGCCCCGACGTCCCGCTGCGCTGGCTGATCGGCTACGGCACCGGGTTCGGTGTCCTGCAGTTCTTCTTCCTCTACCTGGCGATGGACAACGGCATGCCGACCGGGCTGGCCTCGCTGGTGCTGCAGTCCTCGGCACCGTTCACCGTGCTGCTGGCCGGGCTGCTGCTGCACGAGCGGCTCACCGCCCGCCAGCTCACCGGCATCGGCGTCGCGGTCGCCGGACTGGGCGGCATCGCCCTCTACCGGGCCGACCTCGGGGGCACCGCCCTGGCGCTGCCGGTGCTGCTCACCCTCTGCGGCGGGCTGGGCTGGGCGCTGGGCAACCTCTGCGCCCGGCAGGCACGGGCGTCCGAGCCGCTCAAGCTCACCCTCTGGATGAGCGTGGTGCCCCCGCTGCCGATGCTCGGGGTCTCCCTGGTCGCCGAGGGCCCCGAGGCGATCGCCCGCTCGTTCACCACGCTGGGCAGCCAGCAGGGGCTGCTGGCGCTGGCGGGGCTGCTCTACACCGTCGTGGTGGCCACGCTGCTCGGGTCCGGGCTCTGGACGGCGCTGATGGCCCGGCACCCGTCCAGCACCGTCGCCCCCTTCTCGATGCTGGTGCCGGTGGTCGGCATCGGCACCTCGTGGCTGGTGCTGGGCGACAGCACGTCAGTGGTGGAGCTCGGCTGCGGCGCCCTCGTCGTCACCGGGGTGCTGCTGGCGACGACGACCCGACGGACCCGTCCGGGGGTCCGTCAGGGCCAGATGGAGGCGACGATGATCGCCGAGACGGCCAGCGTCGCGCCGGCGGACACCAGGCTGGCGGGGTGGAAGGCCACCTCGGTGAGGTGCTGGCCCAGCCGCCCGGGGGTGAGCAGGTCCAGCAGCAGGAACGCCAGCGCCTGGAGCAGCACGCCGAGCAGCCCGAACACCACGGTGTAGAGCAGCGCCCGCCCGAACCCGCTGGTCGCGTTGGTCCAGATGGTGGTGAACGCGATCGCGCCCTGGCCGAGGAACCCGGCCGCCAGCGCGATGCCGGCGTTGACCGAGCGCTCCTCGTAGATGTGCCTGGCCAGGTGGCCGGGGGTGAGCAGGTCGAGAGCGAGGGCGCCCACCACGAGCAGCATGATGCCGACGCCGGTGTAGGCGACGGCGTAACCGATGCTGGCCAGCACAGAAGACCTCCGAGATGGGGGGACGGCGGAGCGCTGAGCCTAGGGCCATCACCACATCGCCCCGTGGAACAGCCGCCGATCCGGCGACGCTGCACCGGTCGTGACGGACGCACTGACCCTGTTCGACGACGTCCTCCCGCCCGAGGAGCCGGTGCGGAGCCGACTGCTGCAGGTGCGCACCGTCTACGCCGAGCCCGCGGCCGCCGCCTCCCCGCGCGGGCGGCAGGTGCTGGCCCGGTTCCCCGGTGCCGAGGTGGTGGAGGTGCCCTCGCACTGGCAGATCCCCGAGCTGCACGGCAACGAGGGCAACGTCGAGCGCTGGGTGCGGGTGAAGACCGAGACGCTGGTGCTGGGGGTGAAGAAGGCGGTGTCCGTGCGGCCCAACGGCCGGTCCGCGGACTTCATCGCGCCCTCCACCGCCAACGGCTGCGCGATGGCCTGCGCCTACTGCTACGTGCCGCGGCGCAAGGGGTACGCCAACCCGATCACCGTCTTCACCAACATCGACCAGATCACCGGGGCCGTGCGCCGGCACGTCGGGCGGCAGGGTGCGAAGCCCGAGCCGAACGAGTGCGACCCCTTCGACTGGGTGTACGACCTCGGGGAGAACAGCGACTGCTCGGTCGACGCGCTGGTCAGCGACAACATCGCCGACCTCGTCGCCACCTTCCGCACGCTGCCCACCGCCAAGGCCTCCTTCGCCACGAAGTTCGTCAACCGGCAGCTGCTCGAGCTCGACCCGCAGGGCCGCACCCGGGTCCGCTTCTCGCTGATGCCCGACGCCGACGCGCACCTCCTCGACGTCCGCACCAGCCGCATCGCCGAGCGGATCGCCGCGATCGACGACTTCGTCGAGGCCGGCTACGAGGTGCACCTCAACTTCTCCCCCGTGGTGCTGCGCGAGGGCTGGGAGGCGGACTGGACGACGTTGCTCCAGCAGCTCGACGACCAGCTGTCCGACGCCACCAAGGCCCAGGCGGCTGTCGAGATCATCATGCTGACCCACAACGAGCAGCTGCACGAGGTCAACCTCGGCTGGCACCCGCAGGCCGAGGACCTGCTCTGGCGCCCGGAGCTCCAGCAGCCCAAGGTCAGCCAGAACGGCATGCACAACGTCCGCTACCGCAACGACGTGAAGCGGGCCGGGGTCGACCGGCTGCAGCAGCTCATCCGGCAGCACGCGCCGTGGCTGCACGTCCGGTACGCCTTCTGAGCCGCCCGCACCAGGCGAGGCGCTGGCGGCGCGGCGTCCCGCTGTGTGCGACCCTCAACGGTCTGTGGTCGGGGCGCCCAGACCTCGTTCCCAGGGAGATCACATGGCGTTCGACCCGCGTGCGGCACCGGCGTTGCTCGAGGCACTCCCGGACACCGTCGTGGTCGCCGACCGGGACGGGAGCATTGCCTACGTCAACCCAGCCGTGCACACGCTGCTGGGCCACCGGCCAGAGGAGCTGATCGGCCGGTCCCTGACGGTGCTCATGCCCGAACGCCTGCGCCGCGGGCACGGCACCGGGTTCGCCCGGTACGCGGCCACCGGCCGTGGTGAGCTGGTCGGGGCGACCACGCAGCTGCCGGCGCTGCACGCCGCCGGGCACGAGGTGCCGGTCGACCTGACGATCTCCCGGCTGGCGGCCGAGGGCGCAGCAGACGACGGCGCCCTGGTGGTCGCCGTCCTGCGGGATGCCAGCACGACGATCCTCCTCGAACGTCAGTTCCAGGTGAGCCGGTACCTGGCTGCGATCCAGCGGGTCACCGCAGCGCTGACCGAGGCACCCGACGCCGACGCCGCCTTCCAGCAGCTGCTGCCGACGCTCTGCACCGAGCTGGACTGGGACGCCGCCACCATCTGGCGTCCTCACGAGGTCACCGGCCGCCTCACCTGTGCCGACATCTGGGCAGCACCGGGTGGTGAGGTGCCCAACCTGCGTGCCCGCGCGCGCGGGCTCTCGCTCGGCCGCGGCGAGGGACTGCCCGGGGTCACCTGGCAGGAGCGCGGGCCGGTGGTCTTCGAGGACCTGTGGTCCGAGCCGCGCTTCCTGCGCCGGGACAGCGCACGCGCCGATGGCGTCCGTACCGGCGTGGCCTTCCCGGTCCTGTACGGGGACACCCTGCTCGGCGTGTGCGAGCTGTTCTCCCGGCAAGCGCGTCCGGTGCCGGACGACCTGCTCGACGTGCTGGCGACCGCCGGGCGGCAGATCGGCCAGTTCCTCAGCCGGCTGCGCGCCGAGTCACAGATCCGCTCCCTGGCCGAGACACTGCAGCGCAGCCTGCTGCCGCCTTCGCTGCCCGCCATCCCCGGCATCGAGATCGCGGCCCGCTACCGCGCCGGTGGCCGAGGACTGCTCGTCGGCGGGGACACCTACGACGTGTTGCCACTGCCGTGCGGCAGCTGGATGGTCCTGATGGCCGACGTCTGCGGCAAGGGAGCCGAGGCCGCCGCGACCGCCGCGCTCGCCCGGCACACCGCACGGGCCGCCGCCACAGCCGACTCCGGTCCAGCCGATGTGCTGCGCGCGGTCAACGCCGCGTTGATCCGAGAGGCCGGCCCCGGCCCGCTCCGCTTCGTCACCGCCTGCTGCCTGGTGCTCCGCCCGCACCGCTCAGGCGCCTCCGCACGGCTCACCGTCGCCGGACACCCCCGTCCGGTGTTGCGCTCCCCCACCGGCGAGTGCGCAGAGGTGGGTGAGGTCGGACGTCCGCTGGGCCTGGCCGTCGACTCCGAGTACGACGAGGTCGCCGTCGAACTGCCGACCGGGAGCACCCTGGTGCTCTACACCGACGGCGTGACGGAGGCCCGGGACGACGCCGGGGTGCAGTTCGAGGAGTCCGGTCTGGTCCGTCTGCTGGAGACCGGCCCACGGCGCTCGGCCGAGGAGACGGTCGAGGCCGTGCAGGCCGCCGTCGACCGGCACCGGCAGGACTCCCGGCACGAGCGGGACGACCTGGCCGTCCTCGCACTGCGGTGCTGAGCCCGGGTCTCTCGCTGCTGGACCGCTCCCGCACCCGGGTCGGCGAGTCCGATGCGGCGGCGCTCATCGGCACCGTGGAGCGGGCGGTGCGCGCTGAGCAGCTTGGCTACGACCGGTTCTGGGTGGCCGAGCACCACGGGGTGCCCGGCGTCGCCGGCGCGGCACCCGCGGTGCTGCTGGCCGTGATCGCGGGCCGGACGACGACCATCCGGCTGGGCTCCGCGGGCGTGATGCTGCCGCACCACCAGCCGCTGGTCGTCGCCGAGCAGTTCGCCACCCTGAGCGCCTTCGCCCCCGGCCGGGTCGACCTGGGCCTGGGCCGCTCCCCCGGCTTCACCGCCCCCGTCCGGCAGGCGCTGCGCTCCACCGTCGAGCCGGACTCCGCCGACGACCTGACCGAGCTGCGGGCCTTCCTCGCCGGCTCGGCACCGATCACCGCGCACCCTCGCCCGGCCGCCGCCGTGCCGATGTACGTGCTGGCCACCGGCTCGGGACTGACCGTGGCGGCCGAGCTGGGGCTGCCGGTGATCGTCGGCGGCCCGCTGCTGGGCGTGGCCGGGGACCCCGAGCCCGGGCTGGCCGCGCTGGCGGGGTATCGGCGCAGCTACCGGCCGAGCGAGTCGGCACCGGAGCCGCGGGTGGCGATCAGCCTCGACGTGCTGGTCGCCGACACCGCCGGCGAGGCCGCCGACCTGCTGCTGCCCGAGGCCTGGGCCATGGCCCAGGCCCGCACCACCGGCGTCTTCCCGCCCCTGGAACCGGTGGCGGGGATCCGGGCCCGCACACCCACCCCGCGCCAGCAGTCCTACGTCGAGCAGACCGTGGCCGCTGCGATCGCCGGCACCCCCGCCCAGGTGGCGAGCCGGCTGGGCGAGCTGCTCGACCGGACCGGCGCCGCCGAGCTGGTCGCCTCCAGCAGCACGCACGACCGGACGGCGCTCGCCGACTCCGACGCCGCACTGGCAGCGCTCCTCGGCGCACCGCGCACCGCGCACTGACCCCCGGCGGCCGGACCCGTTCCGGACACGCACGCCAGGTGGTGTCGCCCGGGCGCGCGCTGTGCCACGGTGCTCCCGCCCAGCCCCGTCCCGACAGGAGGCCCTCGTGCCGGCCGTGGAGATGCACGCGGTGTCCAAGAGCTACGCCCGACGCGGCCGCCCGCCGCAGCAGGCCCTGGACTCCCTGGAGCTGGTGGTCGAGTCCGGCGGCGTGCACGGGTTCCTCGGCCCGAACGGCTCGGGCAAGACGACGACCATCCGGGTGCTGCTGGGCCTGATCCGGCCCGATGCCGGCGACGTGCGACTGCTGGGCCGGCCGGTGCCCGATGGGCTCCCGCAGGTGATCGGCAGCGTGGGCGCGCTGGTCGAGACCCCGCTGTTCTTCCCCGGCTTCTCCGGCCGCCGCAACCTGCGGCTGCTCGCCGAGACCGCCGGGGTGCCGCGCAGCCGGGTCGAGGAGGTGCTCGAGACCGTCGAGCTGCGCGACCGGGCCGACGACCGGTTCAAGGGCTACTCGCTGGGGATGAAGCAGCGGCTGGGCATCGCCGCCGCGCTGCTGAAGTCCCCGCAGCTGCTGATCCTGGACGAGCCCAGCAACGGGCTGGACCCGGCCGGCATCCGGGACGTGCGCGAGCTCATCCGCCGGCTGGGCCGCGACGGGTCGACGACGGTGCTGCTCAGCTCGCACCTGCTGGCCGAGATCGAGCAGGTCGCCGACCAGGTCTCGATCATGGCGCGGGGCCGGTGCATCGCCTCCGGCCCGGTGCACGAGGTGCTCGCCGGCCGGTCCTCCGGGGACGTGCGGGTACGCGTTCCCGACCGGGCGGCCGCGACCGCCGTGCTCACCGCCGCCGGCTTCACCGTCACCCCGACCGAGGACGCGCTGCTGGTCTCCGCCGTCCCGGCGCCGGGTGAGGTCACCCGGGTGCTCGCCGAGCACGGCCACTACCTGGAGGAGCTGACCCCGGTGGCGGCGGACCTGGAGAGCGCGTTCCTGGCACTGACGGCGGAGCCGGCATGACCGCCGTCCGCACCGAGGCGCCCCCGACCACACCCGCCGGCCGGTTCAGCGGGCTGCTCAGGGCCGAGGCGCACCGCTTCGCAGCCCGCCGGTTCATCCAGGTGCTGCTGCTCCTCGCGGCGCTCGGCTGGGCCACCTTCACCGCCATCGGCCTCACCCAGTACGCCTCCCCCACGCCCGAGCGGCTCGCCGCGGCACAGCAGCAGCTGCAGGTGGAGGTGGAACGGGCGAACGAGTTCCGGGCGGAGTGCCTGGCCTCGGACGACGTCCCGGCGGACGTCTCCCCCGAGGAGTGGTGTGGCGCGCCGGTCACCGCCGCGGACCTCGACCTCGACTGGTACCTGGACCCGGCGCCGTTCTCCTTCGCCGCGGACGGCGTCGCCGGGGCGGTGGCGTTCAGCGCAGCGGGTGCGGTGCTGGCCTTCCTGATCGGCGCCACGTTCGTCGGCGCCGAGTGGTCCTCCCGGTCGATAATCGCGCTGTTGTTCTGGGAGACCCGGCGGCCCCGGGTGCTCGGCGCCAAGATCGTCGTCGTCGCCGTGGCCTCCGCCGTCCTCGGCGTGGTCGCGCAGGGCGCGTGGCTGGCGATGGCCGGCCTCTGGCAGTCGTTCGCCGGCGACGGGGTCGCCCTGCCCGACGGGTTCTGGTCGGAGCTGCTGGCCACCGGGGGCCGTGGGGTGCTGCTCACCACGCTGACCGGGCTGCTCGGGTTCGGGCTGACCAACCTGGTGCGCAACACCGGCGCGGCGCTCGGGGTGGGGTTCGTCTACTTCGCGGTGCTGGAGACGGCGGTACGGGCCGTACGCCCGGACTGGCAGCCCTGGCTGCTCACCAACAACGCCTCGGCGCTGGTGGTGCCCGACGGCCTGACCCTGTTCCTCGGCTCCGACCCGTTCACCGGGGAGTCCACCGAGTACCTGCTGGGCAACCTGCAGGCCGGCGTCTTCATGGCCGTGGTGACCGCCGTCGTCCTGACCATGGGCACCGTGCTGTTCACCCGCCGCGACCTGCACTGACCCGTCAGCCGGCCGGGGTTTCAGCACCCGGGCGGGTCGGGGTAGGCGGAGGGGCATGGACACAGACCTCGAGTCCGCCACCCGCACCGAACTGCTGCGCCGCGCGCGTGAGCAGGACGTACCCGGACGCTCGTCGATGACCAAGGACCAACTGGTCGACGCGCTGACGTCCGGCGACTCCGGCGACAGCGCCCCGTCCGAGGGCGCCTCGTCCGACGGCGTCCGTGGCGACGGCTCGCGGCCGGTGCACTCGCGGGTCGAGGCGTTCCGCCTGCTGGCCGAGGCCCGGGCCCGGGGCGAGATGGTGCTCATCCCCCGGATGCTCAGTGGCAACGACCGCCGGGTGCACGTACGGGAGACCGTGCGTGAGGACCACGAGACCCGCATCGCCACCGGTGACCTGGAGGCGCGGGCGAAGTTCGACAAGCTCGCCGGCTCGGTCTTCCACTTCTTCCGCGGCACGAACCTGCTCTTCTACCGCGACCTGGTCGGCGAGGACGCCCGGCTGCCCACGGTGCTCGCCCTCGGCGACGTCCACCCCGGCAACTTCGGCGTCATGCCCAGCTCCGACAACGTGCCGATCTTCGGGGTCAACGACTTCGACGACGCCTACTACGCGCCCTTCACCTGGGACCTCAAGCGCGGCACCGTGGGGTTCATGCTCGGCGCGGCCGAGAAGACCGGCCAGAGCCAGAAGAAGCAGCGGGCCATCGCCCGCCGGTTCGTACGCGGCTACGTGGCCGGGATCGCCGCCTATGCCGCCGACGGCCAGGAGCAGACCGAGCAGCTCCGGATGGACAACGCCCCGCCGCTGATCGCGGAGCTGATCGGCAGCACGCTGGAGACCAGCCGCGCCGAGTGGCTGGAGGACCTCCTGGAGGAGACCCGGCGCGGCTTCCGCACCGACGAGGAGCTGGTGCCGGTCAGCAGCCGCCGGGAGGAGTTCCAGGAGATCGTCGACCGCTACGTCGCCGAGAACGAGGTGGAGGTGCCCGAGCGGGCCGGCCGGATGCGGGTGAAGGACGTCGCCGAGCGGCGCGGCGCCGG
This sequence comes from Modestobacter sp. VKM Ac-2978, assembly GCF_026968025.1. Taxonomy (NCBI): domain Bacteria; kingdom Bacillati; phylum Actinomycetota; class Actinomycetes; order Geodermatophilales; family Geodermatophilaceae; genus Modestobacter; species Modestobacter sp. VKM Ac-2978. The sequence goes on from NZ_JAPVBP010000009.1 coordinate 177,534, forward strand.
CACCGCCTCGCTGGGCCTGACCCGGTACTACGTGCTCATCGCCGGCGTGCGCGACGACGGCACGGACGACCTGCTCCTGGAGTTCAAGCGCGCCCGCCGCTCGGCCCTGTCCGGCCTGGTGCCGCCGTCGGGGTACGAGGTGGACGGTCAGGGCGACCGGATCCGGCACGCCCAGCGGGTGCACCTGGTCAGCGGCGACGTCTTCTACGGGAGCGTCGACATCGACGGCCAGAGCTTCATGGTGCGCGAGCGGGCACCCTTCCGCGACGACCTCAGCCTCGGCTCGCTGTCGACCAGCGAGTGGAAGGAGTACGCCGAGATCTGCGGGCGGGTCCTGGCGCACACGCACGCGATGTCGGACGAGACCGGCAACGTCGACTACGACGTCGAGCCGGCGATCTTGGAGGCGATCGGCGGGCGGGACCTGTTCGTCGACGACATCCTCCGCTTCGCCGAGGAGGCCGCCGAGCGGATCCGCCGGGACCACGAGTACTTCGTCGCCGACCACGAGCTGGGCGCCTTCCGCAGCGTGGACGTCGTCTACCGCTGACCTCGGCGGTCGGCGGGACGGCGCTCCCGTCCCGCCGACCGGCGTCCGGAACTGTCAGACCCCGTACGTATGTTCGAGTGCATGACGACGACGGCGATGCCACCGGGGTTCTGGGGTGTGGCGGTCGACGTCTTCTTCACCGGCACTGCGCACGGCGCGCGGGAGGCTGCTTCTTCCGATGAGCAGCTGGCTGCCCGGCTGCGGTCGGTGCAGCGCCAGCGGGCGATGGACGCCGCGGAGGAGGCCGAGCTGATCCTGGCCCTGGCCGGCCATCGTCCTGCCGCTCTCGACCCGGACGGCCCCGGTGCCCGCCGGCCCGGCTGGGCCAGCGAGACCGGTGGCGCGGAGATCAGCGAGTTCTTCCTCGCCGAGCTGTCCACCGTCCTCAACCTCGGTCGTGGGACGGCGGCGGTGCGGCTGCGGCGAGCACTGACCTGGTCGGAGAAGCTGCCGGCCACCTTCGCCGCCCTCGGCACAGGCCAGCTGGACGAGCGGCGGGCGCAGGTGCTCGCCGACGTGCTGGAACACACCCCGGCGGTGATCGCCGGGCAGGTCGAGGGCGCACTGCTGGGTGAGGCGACCGAGCTGTCGGTGGCGCGGCTGGAGAAGCGGGCCACCGAGGAACTGCTCTGCCTCGACGCCGCCGCAGCCGACGAGCGCCGTGAAGCCGCCGCGAAGAACGCCGACGTGCGGGTGTTCCCCTCCCCCACCGACGGCCGGTCGATGCTGTCCGCGGACCTGCCCACCGACGAGGCCGTGGAGTGCCACGACCTGGTCGACCAGTTGGCCCGGATGCTCAAGGCCGACGGTGATCAGCGCCCGATCGGCGCCCTGCGGGCGCACGTGCTGTCCACACTGATCCGCCGCCCGGCCGATTCCGGGCTGCCCGCCGTGGCCGCCAACGTCACCATCACCGCCGACCTGGCCGCCCTGACCGGGGCGAGCAGCACCCCGGGTGAGGTGAACGGGCTGCCGATCACCGCCACCCACCTGCGCGAACTGCTCGCCCGGGTCGGCGCCCTCGGCCTCACCACCCCCGACGGCGGCAGCCTCACCTACGCCCTCACCGGCCCCGACGGGGAACTGCTGGCCACGATCACCTCCGCCGAACTGGCCCGCCTCGCCCGCCGCGGCTGCCCGCACCACCCGGACGCCCCGACCTGCGAGTGCCCGGTGCTCGGCCCGCCACCGGCCACCACCGCCTACACCCCCACCGCACGGCAACGGTCGTTCGTGACCACCCGCGACCGGCGCTGCCGGTTCCCCAACTGCGGCCAACGCGTCGGCTGGACCGACCTGGACCACGTCACCGCCCACGCCTGCGGCGGCCCCACCGACTGCACCAACCTCTGCTGCCTGTGCCGCTCCCACCACCGGCTCAAGACCTTCGCCCCCGGCTGGCAGTACCGCCTCGACAGCAACGGCACCCTGCACGTCACCACCCCCTCCGGCGTCACCCGCATCACCCGACCACCCGGCCAACGACCACCCAACTCCCGACCACCCGACTCCCGACGACCGGACACCCCGACCCGACAGTCCGGACCACCACCGGGAGCACCACCACCGGTCGACGACCCACCGCCCTTCTGACCCCACGTCGGCAGACATCACCCCGGCCCGCCCGTCCTCGTGTCGACGAGCACCCCTGTCGATGAGCCCTCCCGTCGGCATGCGCTCGTGTCGACAAGCACTGGTGTCGACAAGCGCTCGTGTCGACAAGCACTGGTGTCAACAAGCGCTCGGCGGGCCAGGCGCCCGCCCCGACTGGCCCCCGCCTCGACACGTCCGTTCGTCGGCACGCCGCCACGGCGCCTTGCGGCTGCTCACCCGGGCGGCGCCACGCCGGGGGTTTGCCTCGGCACCCCCCGGTGGGCGACGGTGGTGCCGTGCGCAGACGAGACTTCCTGGCCGCCGGCGGCGCACTCTTCCTCGCCGGCTGCAGCCGATCCGGCAGTTCCTCGGCGGCTGCGCCCACGACGTCGGCAGCAGAGTCTGCAGCCGCGTCGACCAGTGCGGCCGCCACGCCCACCGAGGAACCTGCGCCCACCCCGGGGACGCCGGCGGAGATCCTCGCCCGGTCGACGGTGCCGGTGCTCTGCTTCCACCAGATCCGCGAGTTCCGCCCCGACGACAGCGCCTACGCCCGCACGATCATCACACCCCCGGCCGTGCTCACCGCCCAGCTGCAGGCGCTGCGCGACGGCGGCCACACCCCGGTCACCGCCCCGGCGCTCGTCGACCACCTGCAGTTCGGCACCCCCCTCCCCGACCGGCCCGTGCTGCTGACCTTCGACGACGGGTCGGTCACCCACGCCACGGCGGCCCTGCCGGCGCTCCGTGAGTTCGGCTTCCCGGCGGCCTTCTTCCCGATGACCGTGGTGCTGGACAAGCCGGACTGGCTCAGCAGCGACCAGCTGCGGGAGCTCGACGCGGCCGGCATGACGATCGGCGCGCACAGCTGGGACCACCAGCGGGTGGACCAGCTGACCGGCGGCCAGTGGACCGAGCAGCTCGACGACCCGAGGGCCACCCTGGCCGGCATCCTCGGGCACCCGGTCGACCTGCTCGCCTACCCGCACGGGATGTGGGACCAGGAGGCGCTGCCGCACGTCGCCGCAGCCGGGTACCGGGCCGCGTTCCAGCTCTCCGATCCCACGGACCCGGCGCAGCCGCTGCTCACCATCCGCCGGATCATGCCGCCGCCCACCTGGGACGGCGCCACCCTGCTGGCCCACCTGGAGTCCGACTTCTGACCGTCGGCGCTCGCACCCGGGCGGCTACCGTGAGGGGCGTGGCCCGGGTCGTCGTCGTCGGCGCCGGGCTCGGGGGTCTCGCCGCCGCCGCCCGGCTGGCCGCGACCGGCCACGCGGTGACCGTGCTGGAGCAGGCGCCGCAGGTCGGCGGCAAGCTCGGCTGGTACGCCCGCGACGGCCACGGCTTCGACACCGGTCCCAGCCTGGTCACCCTGCCGCAGGTGCTCGAGGACCTCTTCGCCGCGACCGGCGCACCACTGTCGGAGGTGCTGCCGTTGCAGCGGCTCGACCCGGCAGTGGCCTACCGGTTCGCCGACGGGACGACGACGGCGCTGCCCGGGCACCGCGACGACATCCCGGCCCGGCTCGACGCCGACCTCGGCCCCGGCAGCGGTGCGCAGTGGACGGCGCTGCTGACCCGCGCCGAGGCGATGTGGCGGGCCACCGAGCAGCCGTTCCTGCGCACCCCGCTGGCCGGTGCGGCCACCCTGGCCCGGCTGGCCCGCAACACCGCCGACGTGCGCACGGTCGCGCCCGGCCGCACGCTGCGCGGCCTGGGCCACCGGTACCTGACCGACCCGCGGCTGCGGATGCTGCTGGACCGGTACGCGACCTACTCCGGCTCGGACCCCCGGCGGGCACCCGCCGCGCTGCTCACCGTCCCCTACGCCGAGCAGGCCTTCGGTTCCTGGTACGTCCCCGGCGGACTGCGCCGGCTGCCCGAGGCGGTGGCCGCGCGCGCGGTCGAGCGAGGAGCGGTCGTGCGCACCGGCGCCGCGGTCACCGAGGTGCTGGTGGCGGCGGGCCGGGCGGCCGGGGTGCGGCTGGCCGACGGCGAGGTGGTGCCGGCCGACGTCGTCGTCTGCAACGCCGACGCGATGAGCCTCTACGGCAGCCTGCTGCCGCCGCAGGCGCCGGTACGGCGGGCCCGCGCCGCGCTGCGGCGGGTGACGCCGTCGTCCTCGGGGTTCGTGCTGCTGCTCGCGCTCCGCGGCCGCACGCCCGGGCTGGCGCACCACACCGTCCTCTTCCCCACCGACTACGACGCCGAGTTCGACGCCCTGTTCGGCCGGCGCGGGCCCAGCCGGCCGGTGGCCGATCCGACCGTCTACGTGAGCGCCCCTGACGACCCGGCCACCCGACCCGACGCCGACAGCGAGTCGTGGTTCGTGCTGGTCAACGCACCGCGGCACGAGCCCGGCACCGGCGTCGACTGGACCGCCCCCGGGCTGACCGACCGCTACGCCGACCAGGTGCTGGCGACGATGGCCGCCCGCGGGCTCGACGTGCGCGACCGGGTCCGCTGGCGGGTGGTGCGCACCCCGGCCGACCTGGAGCGCGAGACCGCCAGCCCCGGCGGCTCGATCTACGGCACGTCCAGCAACGGGGCCCGGGCGGCCTTCCTGCGGCCGGCCAACGCGGCCGGCCTCCCGGGCCTGTTCCTGGTCGGCGGCTCGGCGCACCCCGGCGGTGGGCTCCCGCTGGTCACCCTCTCCGCGGAGATCGTCGCCGGGCTCATCGGCCCGGCCTGACCCAGCGGCGGTCTGACCCGGCGCCGGGCGGGCACTCAGCGCCGGGCGAACACGTACGGCTGCAGTGCGGGCTCAGCCGGGACGTCAGCGGCGTCCCCCTTCCCGTCCGTGGCGTAGGCGACGAACGCGGCGTGGTCGGTGGCGAAGGTCGCCGGGTCGACGCCGGGCTGGAAGACCTGCAGGCAGGTGCTCACCGGGACGCGGGCGCGCACCGCCGGGCCGTCGTGGGTCAGCGCGTCGATCGCGATCGCGTAGCCCACCGGGTCGTAGCTGCCGATCGCGAAGTGGTCGGCAGCGTTGGCCGGGCAGACGTCCTGGGTGGCGATGTTCGAGATCCACCCCTCACCGGTCCGCAGCACCGAGCTCGCGGTGGGCCCGGCGTTCGGGACGACGACCTCGTCGGCCCGGGTGTAGGCGACCGTGTAGGAGACGCCGTCGAAGGTCTCCGCGCCGCTGTTGAGCGCGGCGGTGAACGCGGAGATCGACCGCTGCTGCCAGTTCGCCGGTGTACAGGTGGTCTGGCAGGCGAGGTCAGCGACCGTCGTCCCGTGATTGGAGGGGCTCAACCCGACCAGGTCGTCCACCATCGCCCGGGTGTCCGGCCAGAACCGCAGCGCCCAGCGTCCGATCATGCCGCCCTGGCTCCAGCCGACCACGTCGACGCGCTGGCCGGCCTGCTTGCTCACCGTGCGGACCGCAGAGACCACGTGCTCGGCGGCCACCTGGATGTCGCCGGTGGCGTCGTCCGGCAGGGTCACCGCACACCAGCGCCAGCCCAGGCGGTCGAACGCCCGCTCGTAGTTCCAGGCGAAGCCGACCGCGGGGTCCATCGTGGTGCCGGGCAGCAGCAGCACCGGCGCCCGCCCGCCCTTGGTGACCGGGCCGTTGCAGTGCAGCGAGGCGGCCAGCTGCGCCGCCGGGACAGCGAGTGCGGGGCCGCGCTGGTCCAGGTCCGCGTACCCACCGGCCACCGGGGCCGCCGCCGCCGTTCCCTGGCCGGCCAGCAGCACCACCACCGCACAGACCAGCACCGTCCAGCACCTGCGCATCGACGACTCCCGTCCTCCGGGCCGGCTCCGTCGCCGCCCCGCCCAGCCGATGATGCGGGAGGGACGACCGGACGGCACCGCGAGTCCTGGCCGCCGCGGGCTCGGGGCCGGAGCCCTGGTCAGCCGGTGCGGGCCGGGTCCGGGACCCGCCCCGGTCTCCGGTCGAGCAGCCGCAGCAGCCACCAGCCGTAGCCGATCAGCACCAGGATGATCGACACCTGGACGACGTCGGGCAACGCTCCCGGGCTCCGGATGCTGGCGACGTTCACCCACGCGTGCAGCACCACCAGCGGCCAGAGCGTGCCGACGTGCCAGCGCAGCGCCGCCAGGCAGAACCCGAAGGCGGCGGTGTTGACCACCTGGAAGGCGATCTCGTCCGGCGCCCGCCCGAACCAGAGCCCGCTCATCAGGTGCCCGAGACCGAACAGCACTCCCACCAGGACGGCCGCGCGGGCGAGGCCCAGCGGGCTCAGCAGCCGCTGCACCAGCCCCCGGCTGAGCGACTCCTCGGCCAGCCCGACCGCCAGCATGGTGACCGCGACGCCGGCCAGCACCGTCGCCGACCCCGCCAGCCCGTCGACGAGGTGCAGCAGCCCCTCGCCCAGCAGCGGCAGCAGCAGCCACCACGAGCGGTCCGGCCACCGCCAGGCCAGCCCGGTCTCGCGCCACCAGCCGAGCCAGCCGATCAGGGCGAGCGTGAGACCGGCGAGCACGACGTTGACCACCGCCGCCCCCAGGTCGGGGAACCACCCCGGCTGCAACGGCGGCAGCAGGTCCTCGACGGCGAACAGCACCAGGTGCCAGACCACCGTGGCCCCGGCGGCGAGGGTCAGCGGCCGCCGGCGGGCGAGGTCGAGCACACGCTGGCGCACGAGCGGCAGCCTCCCGTGCCCGACGTCCCGCCGTCCAGACCCCTCCCCGCCCCCGGCTGAGTGCGCGGCGACTAGGGTCCGCGCTACCTACAAGTCACTAGGTAAGCGAGGACGCCGTGAGCCCCGACGCTCAGCACACCCCCTCCGACCAGGCCACTGCCTTCGGCCAGGCCACTGCCTTCGGCCAGGCCGTCGCCGCGGTCCGCGGCGGGGCCAACGTCCAGCAGCAGGCCGCGGACCTGTTCGAGGAGCTCACCCCGGACGAGCGGCTCGGCCTGCTCGACGGCGACTGGGGGTTCTGGGACGGCTTCCTGGCCATGCTCACCGGCGGCTACAACACCGTGCCGATCCCGCACGGCGCCGTCCCCCGCCTGGGCGTCCCCGGCACCCAGTTCGTCGACGGGCCGCGCGGCTGCGTCTCGGGCAACGGCACGGCCTTCCCCGTCTCGATGGCCCGCGGTGCCACCTGGGACCCCGAGCTCGAGGAGCGGGTGGGGCAAGTGATCGGCCGCGAGGTGCGCGCCGTCGGCGGCAACTTCTTCGGCGGCGTCTGCATCAACCTGCTGCGCCACCCGGCCTGGGGCCGGGCCCAGGAGACCTACGGCGACGACCCGTTCCACCTGGGCGAGATGGGCGCGGCGCTGGTCCGCGGCACCCAGCGGTACGTGATGGCGTGCGCCAAGCACTACGCCCTGAACTCGATGGAGAACGCCCGGTTCACCGTCGACGTCACCATCGACGAGGCCACGCTGCAGGACGTCTACCTGCCGCACTTCAAGCGCACCGTCGACGAGGGCGTCGCCGCGATCATGAGCGCCTACAACTCGGTCAACGGCGAGTGGGCCGGGCAGAACCGGCACCTGCTCACCGAGGTGCTGCGCGACCAGTGGGGCTGGGACGGGATCACCGTCAGCGACTTCATCTGGGGCCTGCGCGACGCCGGCGCCTCGCTGGAGGCCGGGCTGGACCTGGAGGAGCCCTTCCGCCAGCAGCGCGCCCAGGCGCTGACCGCTGAGAGCGTGGACGGGGAGCTGGTCGCGCGGTCCGGCGTCCGGATGATCGCGGCGATGCTGCGCTCCTACGCCACCCGCGAGGACGGCGTCTTCGGCCCCGGGCTGATGGCCGACGACGACGCCCGCGCGCTGGCCCGCGAGGTCGCCGCCCGCGCCATGGTGCTGCTGCGCAACGAGCCGGTCGGCGGCGCCCCGGTGCTGCCGCTGGACCCCACGGCGGTGTCGTCGATCGCGGTCATCGGCCGGCTGGCGACCGAGGTCAACCAGGGCGACCACGGCTCCTCCGACGTCCGCCCACCCAGCAGCACCACCCCGCTGGAGGGCATCACCGCGGCCTTCCCGGGCGCCCGCATCACCCTGGTCGCCGACGACGACCCGGCGGCCGCTGCCGAGGCGGCACGGCAGGCCGACGTGGCGATCGTGATCGCCGGCTTCACCGCCGAGGACGAGGGCGAGTACGTCGGCTCGGACACCATGAGCGACCCCGACCTGCTGGCGCTCTACCCGCCGCGGCCGGACGGCGTCCGGGCCACCGGGGACGAGGTGGTGATGACCGCCGGTGAGGGGTTCGGTGGTGACCGCGACTCGCTGCGGCTGCGCCCGGAGCACGAGGAGGTCATCCGGGCGACGGCGGCGGCCAACCCGCGCACCGTCGTCGCGATGGTCGCCGCCGGCCCGGTGCTCACCGAGGCCTGGCGACACGAGGTCCCGGCCGTGCTGCTGCAGTGGTACGCCGGCATGGAGGGCGGCCCGGCGCTGGGCGACGTGCTGACCGGCGCCGCCGAGCCGGCCGGCCGGCTGCCGTTCAGCGTGCCGACCAGCGAGGAGCACCTGCCGTCCTTCGACCGGGACGCCACCGCCATCACCTACGACCGGTGGCACGGCCAGCGGCTGCTGGACCGCCTCGGCGTCGAGGCCGCGTACCCGCACGGGTTCGGGCTGTCCTACACGTCGTTCGCCCTCGGCGACGTGACCGCCGACGGGTCGCGGGTCACCGCGACGGTGACCAACACCGGCGACCGCGACGGCCGACACGTGGTGCAGGTCTACGGCCGCACCCGCACCGGCGGCTACCCGGGCGAGCGGATGCTGGTCGGCTTCCGCAGCGTCGCCGTCCCCGCCGGGCAGTCGGTGACCGTCGAGGTGCCGGTGAGCCTGCTGGCGCTGGCCCGCTGGGACGACGACCGGCGTGAGCGGGTGCTGCCTGCGGCCACCGACGTCGAGCTGCAGGTCGGCGCGCACGCCACCGACCCCCGAGCGGTCACCCTGCGACTGGCCTGACGGTGCGCGAGGTCAGGCCCCGCGGTGCCGGCAGCCGGTGGACACCGGAGCAGCGCCGCCGCCAGATCCTGGACGAGGCGACCCGGATCGTCGGGCAACGGGGCTACTACGGGTTCAGTGTGGCCGCCGTGGCCGAGGCGTGCGGGTTGACCGTCGCCGGCCTGCTGCACCACGTCGGCTCCAAGGACGGACTGCTGGTGGCGCTGCTGCAGGACCGGGACCGCCGTGACGCCGCCGCGGTCGCCGGGGAGCTCGGCGCCGGCCTGGCCGACCTGGACGGCTCGTCGGTGGCCGAGACGCAGGCGGTGCTGCGTGCGGTCGTCGTCCGGAACACCACGCAGCCGGAGATCGTCCGGCTGTACTCGATGCTGCGCACCGAGTCGCTGTTCGAGGGCCATCCCGCACACGGGTACTTCCGCGACCGGGACGCCCGGGTGCTGGCCACCTTCGCCCGACTGCTCACCGGGCACGTCGAGCACCCCGGCTCCACCGCCCGCCAGCTGCTGGCCGTGATGGGCGGCCTGGAGGAACAGTGGCTGCGGGCGCCGGACGAGGTGGACCTGGTGCGCGAGTGGGACCGCGCCGTCGCCCGGCTGTTCCCCTGAACGCGGCGGTACCCGGGGCCTCGCAGAGGCTCCGGGTACTGCCGTCGCCCCCCGCGCGGGGGGCGACGGGGGTCCTCTCAGGCGTCGCGGCGGCGGAGGACGAGGTAGCCGGCGGCGAGGACCGCCAGCGCCTCCGCCGCGAAGACCGCGAACCCGGTCCACGGCGCGAGGACGGCGCCGCCGGTGAAGGGCACCACCTGGGCGACCGCGCCGCCGGCGTTGCCGGGCATCAGCTTGGCCACCCACTCGCCCCAGGTGCCGGGCAGCGCGTAGGCCAGGTTCCCGACGATCAGCACCAGGGCGATGCCCACGGTCAGCGCCGCGCCGGTGTTCCGGATGAGGAAGCCGGCGCCGAGGGCGAGCACGCCCAGGCCGGTGAGGTAGAGCCCGTTGCCGAACAGGGCACGCAGCACCCCGTCGTCGGACAGCGCCAGGCCCACGCCCTCCCGGTCGAGGAACCAGTTGCCACCCAGGTAGCCCACGAACGCGGTGACGACACCGGCGACGAACAGCACCCCGGTGAGGACCAGCGCCTTCGCCGCCACCACCCGGCCGCGGCGGGGCACCGCCGTCACCGTCGCCCGGATCATCCCGGTGCCGTACTCGCTGGTGACCACCAGCGTGCCCAGCGCGATGGCGGTGAGCTGGGAGAACAGCAGTCCCCAGGTGATGAAGGACGCCGGGGACTCCCCCGTGTCGCCGGCGGCGAGGTCCGCGGCCACCGCCCAGCAGATCAGCGTGGTGAGACCGGCGCCGAGCAGGAAGAGCAGGCCCAGCGACCAGCGGGTGGAGCGGACGGTCCAGAACTTGACCCACTCCGCGTTCAGCACCTGCGCGAAGCCGGGCTGCCGGACGCCGGGCACGTGCCGGTTCGGGTCGAGCCGCACCACGTCGGCGGCGGACGAGGAGCCGTTCCCGGGTCGGGCTGCAGCGGTGCTCACGGTCGGGGTGGCGCTCATCGCACGGCTCCTGCGGTCTCGGCCGGGTGGGTGGCGTACTCGACGCTGTCGGCGGTCAGGGTCATGAAGGCGTCCTCCAGTGAGGACTGGACGAGAGCGAGCTCGTGGACGTACAGCCCGGCGCCGCCGAGCAGCTCACCGATCTCGGCGGCGTTCCGGCCGCGCACCCGCAGCTCGTCGTCGACCCGGTCGACGTCCAGGCCGTTGTTGCGCAGCAGCGCCTCGGCGTCGCCCATCCGTGGGCTGCGCAGCCGAACGTAGGAGGACGCGTGCTCGGTGATGAAGTCGGCCATCGAGCAGTCGGCCAGCATCCGGCCGCGGCCGACGACGATCAGGTGGTCGGCGGTGAGCGCCATCTCCGACATCAGGTGGCTGGAGACCAGCACGGTGCGCCCCTGCCCGGCGAGCTCCCGGGCGAGGTTGCGCACCCAGCGGATGCCCTCCGGGTCCAGGCCGTTGACCGGCTCGTCCAGGACGACGACCGGCGGCTCGCCCAGCAGCGCCACTGCGATGCCCAGCCGCTGGCCCATGCCGAGGGAGAAGCGCCCCACCCGCTGGTCGGCGACGGCCTCCAGCCCGACCAGGTCGAGCACTGCGTCGATCCGGGTGCGCGGGATGCCGTTGCTGGCGGCCAGCCAGCGCAGGTGGTCGCGAGCGCTGCGGCCCGGGTGCAGGGCCCGCGCCTCCAGCAGCGCACCGACCTCCCGCAGCGGCGCCGGCGAGGCTGCGTAGGACCGGCCGTTCACGGTCACGCTGCCCGACGTGGGGCGGTCCAGCCCCAGGATCATCCGCATCGTCGTGGACTTGCCGGCCCCGTTCGGGCCGAGGAAGCCGGTCACCCGGCCGGGCTCGACGGTGAAGCTCAGGTGGTCGACGGCGGTCTTGGGGCCGTAGGTCTTGGTGAGTCCCCGGGCGACGATCACAGTGTCCCTCCGAGGTGGGCGGAAGAGGTGGTGTCCATGCCGACGAGCCTGTCGGCGAGGGGCTCCCGGGAACATCGGGGAGCGCCCTGAACCGACCCTGAGCCGCCCCTGACCTGCGTCCCTGAGCGGCCCCTGAGCAGCGGTGCCGCACGGCCTTGTCCAACTCCGGCCCCAGGGCTACGGTCCTTCTATAAGTTCCCACTTATGAGGAGGGGCTCATGACCATCACCGACGCCGCCGCATCCGCCGGGCTGGTGACCCGAGAGGTCCGCACCGGCTCCCGCGGGGGCACACCCACCCGGATCGCGGTCGCCCGCCGCACCTACCCGACCGACCGGCCCGACCTCTGGGCCGCCGTGACCGACCAGGATCGGCTCCCCCGCTGGTTCCTGCCGGTCAGCGGTGACCTGCGCGTCGGCGGCCGCTACCAGCTCGAGGGCAACGCCGGTGGCACCGTCGAGCACTGCGTGGCGCCGGAGACCTTCTCGGTCACCTGGGAGTACGGGCCGATGGTGTCCTGGCTGCAGGTCCGGTTGACCCCGGCTGCCACCGGCACCGAGCTGGAGCTGCTGCACGAGGCTCCGGTCGAGCCCGAGATGTGGGAGCAGTTCGGCCCGGGCGCGGTGGGCGTCGGCTGGGACCTCGGCCTGATGGGGCTGGGCCTGCACCTGGACAGCGGCGCCGCGGTCGACCCGGCCGAGGCGTTGGCGTTCCCCCTCACGCCGGAGGGGCGGGAGTTCGTCCGGCGGGCGGCGACCGGCTGGGCCGACGCGGCGGTCGCCGACGGCGACGAACGGGGCCGGGCGCACGAGGCGGCGGCCCGTACGGTCGACTTCTACACCACCCCGCCCGAGGACGCCCCAGGAGCTCAGTGACCCGAGCAGCAGCGACCGGAGCATTCGAGGCGCTGGGCGACCCCGTCCGGCGGCACGTCCTGGAACTGCTCGCCGCAGGCGAGCGGCCGGCCGGTGAGATCGTCGTGGCCCTGCAGGCCCGTGCACCCATCTCCCAGCCCGGCGTCTCGCAGCACCTCCGGGTGCTGCGGGACGCCGGGCTGGTCACGGTGCGCGCCGAGGGGCCTCGACGGTTCTACGCACTCGACCCGGACGGCCTGGACGCCGCCCGCGCGTGGCTGGCCGAGCTCGTCGACCCGCTGGCGCAGTTCGCCCAGCCGCTGGACGCGCTGGCCACCGAGGTGGCTCGAGGCCGGCGGACCCGCCCGACGACGACCGGGCAGCCGGACCGCCCCGCGGCCGACCGTCGACGCCCTGCCTGACCGGATGAGCGTGGTGACCAGCGCCCGGCGGGCGTCGGCGTACCGCACGTGCGGTGCGCACAGCCGGCCGGGAGGTGGCATCCCGGGCCACCGGGTCAGCTCCCGGCGACTGCGCCGACGACCAACCAGCTGAGCAGGAACGCCCAGCCACCGTTCAGCCGACGAGCTCCCGGGCGTGGCACCGGAATGCCGGGGAACGGACCGGACAACAGCAGGAACGCCAAGCTGCCGATCGGGGGCCAGCTCAGCCAGGACCAGGCCCAGCCGTCAGCGGGACGACAGCGGCCGGATCAACCGCGCGCGGCGCCCAGGCCGAGCACCGCCGCCAGGCCCAGCGCGCTGCGCGGCGCGTACGGGGTGCGCCACAGCCCGCCGTGCGCGGCGGCGTGTGCCTCGTCCTGCCACGGGTGCTGCTGCGCGGGCCCGCCACCGGTGTGCAGGTCGTGCACGAGCAGCGCCGCCATCAGCACGTTCGACGTCGCCGGCTCGAACACCTCCACGCCGAAGCGGTGCGCCCCGGCGTAGGCAGCGGCCAGCGCGCGGTTCTTGACCACCGAGCGGGTCCGGGTGGGCGGGGCGACGTTCATCGACACCGTGCTGCCCGCCGCCCGGGCCACCGAGGCACGCCACCGCTGCAGCCGCTTGGCCAGCGCGTAGTTCGGCCCCTGCTGCGGCACCAGGCTGTCGGCGATGCCCGGGTCGGTGCCCGGGACGTACGCCCGGCGCAGCAGCCGCCCGGCCGAGAGCGTGCGCAGCGGCCGGCCCACCAGCTTCGCCGTCCGCGGCCGGGAGGCGTAGGCGGCGACGGAGTGGTCGACCGCCTCGCCGGGCACCGCGAAGACGTCGGTCGGGGTGGCCAGGAACGCCAGCGCCAGCTCGGGGCGGGCGTCGGTCAGCCGCCGGGTGAGCGCGTCGACGGCGGTGGAGACCCGGACGTTGGTCGCACCGTCGGCGTAGACGTAGTTGCCGAGCACCGGGGAGCTGGGCAGGGCCGCGAGCCAGTCGGCGACCTCGGGCACCTCGGTGATCAGGTCGGCGCCGGCCGCGTCGTCGTCGGCGACCGGCAGCAGCAGCGCGCCCGCGCCCCGCTGGGCGGTGTCGCGCACCCGCTGCCACAGCGGCGGCCGGGGCAGGTCTACGGCGGCGACCCGGGCTCCCCAGCGCAGCAGCGCGGTCAGCGGCCCCATCTCCGCGCCGGCACCCAGCACCGCGACCGTGCGGTCGGGGAGCGCCAGCCACTCGGGGTGGTCGGCCACGGTGCGCACCGCAGCGGCGCAGGTCGGCTCGATCACCCCGGCGTCGACCCAGGCGACCAGCCGGCGGTGCAGGTCGTCACCGCGCAGCCGGGCGCCGCGATAGGGCAACGACAGCTCGCGCTCGGGCTCGGCGTCCCCGGTCACCTCGACGGTGCGCAGCCGGCGAGCGGCCGGCGCGGTCTGCAGCGCGCCGAGGTCGGTCTCGCCGTCCGGCCCGGCCACCCGCATCCGGGCGTGCAGCGAGTCCAGCCCCGCACCGGCGATCTGCAGCGCCGCGTCGGGGGAGCTCAGTCCCGCCTCCACCGTGCGGCGCAGGTGGGGCAGGTAGCCGGCCCGCCAGTTGGTCTCCTGCTCAGCTGCCCGCGCCCCGGTCGGGTCGACCGGCCGCAGCGCGTCGGCGATGACCGCCCGGCCGAGCGTGGCGGTGCTGCGCCGGCCGTCGGGCCCGGCTGGGAAGACGACTCCGCGCTGTTCCTCGGTTACGGACCGATCCTGCCCGACCCGGCCCGCCGGTGACGGCTGGGGCGCTCGGGCCCCAGCCGCCGACACCGTCGGTTACTGGTTGCCGATCTTGCCGTCGGCGGCGTCCCGGCCCTTGTCGATCTGGGCGTCGTGCGTGCCACCGGTCTTCTTGTCCGCGAACTGCTCGCCCTTGTCCAGGCCCTTGTCGCTGATCTGCTCGCCCTTGTCGCTGTCCAGCGCGCCCTTGGCCTTGTCCATCATGCTCATGGCTGGTCCCCTCGGATCCGGTCGCGCCCGACGGCGCGGCTCGTCCCGGCCAGTGCCCAACGAGCGGTGGCGGCAACCGCTCAGTCGCGCACGACCGGTTCCGGCAGGTCGGCCGGTGCGCCGGCCTCCAGCCAGTGCAGCAGCGTGCGGACGGCGAACCCCGAGCCGCCCTTCACCACCTCGGCGTCGTCCCGGCCGGCGCGTGCCGGGCCGGCGATGTCCAGGTGCGCCCACGGCAGGCCCCCGGCGAAGGGCTGCAGGAACAGCGCCGCCGTGGTCGACCCGGGGTCGCCCGGGGCGTTGTTCGCATCGGCCACCGGGGAGTCGAGCTGCGCGCGCAGGTGCCCGACGTGCTCCTCGGTCAGCGGCATCCGCCAGAACGCCTCGCCGGCGTGCCCGCCGGCGGTGAGCAAGGCGTCGGCCAGGCCGTCGGCGGTCGCGTACAGCCCGGCCGTGCGGGCCCCCAGCGCCGTCCGCATCGCCCCGGTGAGCGTGGCGACGTCGACCAGCACGGTCGCTCCCAGCGCCAGCCGGGCGTGTGCCAGCGCGTCGGCGAGCACCAGCCGGCCCTCGGCGTCGGTGTTGCGCACCTCGGTGGTACGGCCGCCCACGTGCCGCACGACGTCGGCCGGCCGGTAGGCAGCACCGGAGACGGCGTTCTCGCAGAGCGCGACGACGGCGGTGACGGCACCCGGGAGCTGCAGCCGGGCCGCGGCGTCGACGGCGGCGAGGACCGCGGCGGCGCCGGCCATGTCGGTCTTCATCTCCCGCATGCCCGCGTTCTTCTTGATCGAGATGCCGCCGGTGTCGAAGGTGATGCCCTTGCCGACCAGCACCGGGTGCGCCTGACCGGCCCCGTGCGGTCGGTAGGTGGCGATCACCACCCGCGGTGGCGAGGCCGATCCCCCGCCGACGGCGAGCACGCCGCCGAAGCTTCCGGCCCGCAGCTCGTCGGGCCCCAGCACGGTGACCGTCACGCCGTCGACCGCGCCGAGCCGCCCGAGCGCCTGGTCGGCGAGCCAGGCCGGGTCCTTGGTGCTGCTGGGCGTGTTGACCAGGTCGCGGGCCCACACCACCGACTCGGCAGCGACCCGGCCGGCGAGCTCACCGGCGGCCACCGCCGGGTCGTCGGCACCGGCGGCCACCACGAGCACCTCGGCGAGCCTCGGCGGGTGCGGGGTGGAGGTGTCCCGGAAGCGGTAGCCGGCCAGCAGCGCCGTCTCGACCGCGGTCCGCACCTCGTCGGCCCCGGCCGGGGCGACGCCGGTGTCCACCGGCAGGACGAGCCGGCGGGCGCCGGACTCGGCGAGCGTCTGCGCCCGCCGGACGGCGACCGCCACGTAGGAGCGCAGGTGCGGCAGCGTCGCCTCGCCCACCCCGACCGCCAGCACGCTGCGCGGGCGGCGGCTCTCCAGCGGCACGTTGGTGATCCCGCCGGGCTTGCCGCCGTTGCCGGTGTCGGCCAGGGCCGCAGCGAGGAACTCCGGGTCGACCGGCGGCTGGGCAGCCGCGGTGAGCCAGTCGGGCAGCGAGCCCTTCGCACCGACCGGCACGGCCAGGACGTCGTCGGGACCCAGCACCGGCAGCGCCGGGACGACCTCGACCCGCGGCAACGGCGCGGCCCCGGTCGCCGGCGTGCTGCCGACGGCCGGGGCCGCGTCGTCTGTCGCGGGGCTGCCCGGGGGCAGACTCGCGTCGGTGTTCAGCTGATCGCGCCCTTCAGGGCCTCGGAGAGGGCGCTCGCCTCGTCGGGGGACAGCTCGACGACCAGCCGGCCGCCACCCTCCAGCGGGACGCGCATGACCAGGCCGCGGCCCTCCTTGGTGACCTCGAGGGGACCTTCACCCGTACGCGGCTTCATGGCCGCCATGCGTGCCTCCTTCACCGGCCACCCACAGCCCGGTTGGACCGTGGTGTGGCGACTGTTCGTGCAGAGCTGTGCGGTCCATGATCCCGTATCCCCGGCCATCGACCAACCCGGACCCCTCAGTCCGGGTGCGTCGCCCCCGCCCGGAAGCAGGTCGCGACGTGGTCGTCGACCATCCCGGTGGCCTGCATCAGGGCGTAGGAGGTGGTCGGTCCGACGAAGGAGAACCCCCGCCGCTTCAGCTCCTTGGCCAGCGCAACCGACTCCGGGCTGGTCGCCGGGACGTCGGCGAGGGCCTGTGGCCGCGGACGCGGCGCGGTCGGGGCGAAGGACCACAACAGGGCCGACAACCCCTCCGGCAGGTCGAGCGCAGCCCGGGCGTTGCGCACCGCGGCCGTCACCTTGGCGCGGTTGCGGACGATCGCCGCATCGGCCATCAGCCGCTCCACGTCGTCGTCGGTGAAGGCGGCCACCGCCTGGATCGAGAACCCGGCGAACGCGGCCCGGAAGGCGGGGCGCTTGCGCAGGATGGTGATCCAGGCCAGGCCCGACTGGAAGGCCTCCAGGGTGACCCGCTCGAACAACGCGTCGTCGCCGTGCAGCGGCACCCCCCACTCCTCGTCGTGGTAGCGGACGTACTCGGGCGCACTCGTCGCCCAGCCGCACCGCTCGACCACGGCCACCTCCACAGAGTCCGGCGTCCGGCCGGTCACGGGACGGCGGTGTCGAGGTCGTCGAACTCCGACCGCGCGGTGCGGACCGGGCTGCGCCGGGTGGCCAGCACGCAGCCGAGGAGCACCAGCGGCAGCCCGAGCGCCAGGCCCAGGGTGAACGGCTCGTCGAGCACCAGGACGCCCAGCAGGACGGCGACCGCCGGGTTGACGAAGGTGATCACCAGCGCCCGCTGCGGGCCGGCCTCCCGGATCAGCGCGAAGAACAGCGCGAGGGCCAGCGCGGTGCAGACCGTGCCCAGCGCCAGGAGCGCCAGCCAGGGCCGCGTCGGTGCCTCGACGGCGTCGCCGAGCCGGGGCACCGCGAACGGCGCGTAGACCAGCGCGGTGAACGGCAGCGCGAAGGACGCCGCCGTCACGCCCGGCACGTCGGGCAGCTTGTGGCTGATCACGATCGGGGCGACGGCGTAGCCGATCACCACCAGCGCGACCGCCCCGATCGCGCTGAGCTGGGCCCCGCCGACGTCCAGGCCCAGCAGGGCGACGATGCCCACCACCCCGATCAGCATCCCGACCACCCGCAGCGGGGAGAGCCGGTCCTCGTCCCCGGCGACCAGGGCCGCCACCGCGGCCACGAACGGCACCGCCGCGACGAGCAGCCCGGTCAGCGAGCTGGACAGCGACTGCTCGGCGTACGGCAACAGCAGCCAGGGGCCGGTCATCTCCAGCACGGTGAACAGCAGCAGGGCCCGCCAGTGCCGGCGCAGCGCCGTGCCCAGGTGCCCCCGGGCGAGGGTCCACGGCACGAGCAGCGCCGCGCCGATCGCGCAGCGCAGGAAGACCACCACGACCGGGGAGAAGTCCTCAACCGCCACCTTGATCAGCAGGTACGGCAGGCCCCAGATGAGCGACATCGCCACGAACAGCGCCCAGCCCCGCCGACTCATCCTCGTCCCCCAGCCGCCGCCGTCACCGGGTCATCATGGCTCCCCGGTACGACGGATCCCGACGGCGGCGGCCCCAGAGCCGCAGGCCGCTCCCGGTCAGGCCGGGACCGCCGCCCCGGCGGCCCGGTCGACCATCCGCCGGCTGGCCGCCGTGCCGCCGAGCACCAGCGCGCAGCCGGCCACCACGGAGCCGAGGAAGAGCACCACCCCGATCGGCTCGCCGGCCAGCACGTCGATGAACGGGGTGATCAGCGCCAGCGCCGTGACGCTCGCGCCGCCCACGCAGACCGTCAGCGGGATCCAGGTCTCCCGCATCCGGGCCGCGTGCAGGGTGGCCACCTCGGTGCCGGCCAGGTGCAGGGCGCGGTACTCCCCGGCGTGGTCGAGCACCCGGCCGGCCTGGGTGACCCCGGTGGAGACCGCGGCCAGCAGCGACGCGATCACCAGCGTGAGCGCCGTCCCGGTCGCGATGTCGACACCGAGGTGGTCCTGCTCCGCGCCGGTGGCCGCCAGGCCCGGGCTGACGCTCAGCACGCCGGCGACGAAGGCCACCAGGGTCACCCCGCCCACGCTGCGCCAGGCGGCCTTCGGGTCGTCGGCGATCCGCCGGCCGGCCAGGAGGGTGGGCACGGTCCGCGCCCGCCGGGCGACCACCCGGCCCAGCACCGAGATCAGCCACGGGCCGACCAGGTTGAAGACCCACATCGCGCCGGCCAGCGTCCCGACCAGGATGGCCAGCAGCACGACCGCCCCCACGTGGAGCAGCCCGTTGGCGGCGAGCAGGAACACCCCGACCAGCACGAACAGCGGCAGCAGCCGGGTCCAGGACAACGGCTTCACGCCGGTGCGCGCGGCCACGCCCAGCGGCGTGACCGCCACCCGCCGCAGCGCCGCGAGCGCGGAGACCAGGGCCACCAGCGGCACCGCCGGCAGGGCGAGCGCCCCCCAGGAGCCGACCCACAGCTCGCCCACCCCGAAGGCCCGGCCCTGGAAGTGCAGCAGCGCCACCAGCGGCAGGGTCGCCCCGTAGAGCGCCGCACCGGCCAGCGCGCCGGCGACCGCCTGGGCCAGCGCGTCGGCGACCGCCATCCCCGCCACCTGCCCGGTGGTGGCCCCGGCCAGCCGCAGCGCCGCCATCCGGGCGTTGCGCCGGGCGACGGCCAGCCGGGCTGCCGCACCGCCGAGGGTGATCAGCGGGACCAGGATCAGCGCTGCCGCGACCACCGCCAGGACGACGTACACCTCCCCCATGCCGAGGACCCACACCTCCCCCGTGCTCGAGGACTCGGGGCCGGTCCACTCGCCGGCGGCGCGGCCGACGAACGCCCGGAGCCCGCCGAGGGTGGTCAGCAGCGCCCAGGTCACCGCGGCGAAGGCCAGCACCGCCAGGCCGGTGGTGAGCCGGTCGGGCCCCTGCCGCCGGGCCAGCGCCCACCACAGCCGCAGCGACGCCCTCATCGGAGGGCCCCGTCCGGCGCCGCGACCGGGGTGCGGCGGTCGTCGACCAGCCGGCCGTCGCCCATCGTGACCGCCCGCCCGCACCAGGCCGCCACGCCCGGGTCGTGGGTGACGACCACCAGGGCGGCCCCGGCAGCCGAGGTGGCGCTCACCAGCAGGCCCATCACCTCCTGGCCGGTGGTCGCGTCCAGCGCGCCGGTCGGCTCGTCGGCGAAGACCACGCCCGGCTCGGTGACCAGGGCGCGGGCGATCGCCACCCGTTGGCCCTGGCCGCCGGAGAGCTCACCGGGCCGACGCTGCTCGAGGCCGGCCAGCCCGAGGTGCGCCAGCCAGCGCGCCGCCCGCTCGGTCGCCGTCCGCCGATCGACCCCGGCCAGCATCAGCGGCAGCGCGGCGTTCTCCACCGCGGGCAGCTCCGGCAGCAGCTGGCCGGACTGGAAGACGAAGCCGAAGTCGGTGCGGCGCAGCACCGTCCGCTTCGCGTCGGACAGCTGGGTCAGGTCCTGCCCGCGCCAGCTCACCGACCCGCTGGTCGGCGCCACGATGCCGGCCAGGCAGTGCAGCAGCGTGGTCTTCCCCGACCCCGACGGCCCCATCACGGCCAGGGACTCCGCGTACACGTCGAGGTCGACGCCGGCGAGGGCGTGCGCCGCGACGGCGCCGTCGCCATAGGTCATCCGGAGGTCATGGGCAGCGAGGATCGCGGTCATGGCCCCAGCGTGGGCGCTCCCCCACCCCGTCCGCGTCGTCCCGGGGGTGGAACTCCGGCGGCCTGGTCCACCCGGGGTCGTACGACCGGCGGGTTTCCCCGGTCGGCCCGGCGGGCAGCGAGCGGGCACGTGCCGAACCGACGACGGAGGCCCGCGTGACAGCAGCCGATCCCGGGCGGCCCGACCGTCGGCGGCTGCTCGTCTCCGGCCTGCTGTTCGGTCTCGGCGCCGCGGGTGCGGTCGACGAGATCGTCTTCCACCAGCTGCTGCACTGGCACCACTTCTACGACCGGGCCAGCGGAGCCGCGGGCCTGGTCTCCGACGGGCTGCTGCACGCCGCCACCTGGTCGGCGACCGTGGCCGGCCTGGCACTGCTCGCCGACGTCCGCCGGCGACGGTCGTTCGCCGCGGGCGCCTGGTGGGGCGCGGTGCTGGTGGGCGCCGGGGCGTTCCAGGTCTGGGACGGCGTCGTCCACCACAAGCTGCTGCGGCTGCACCAGGTCCGCTACGGCGTCGACCTCACCGGTTACGACGCGGCCTGGATCGGCGCCGGTGCCCTGGTGCTGCTGGCCGGTGTGCTGCTGCTCCGGCGGGCCCGCACCCGCAGCGCCCCGGGAGCCCCGGCACCGTGAACCAGGCCGTGTGGACCCTCGTGCTGGTACCGGCCGCGCTCTACCTGGCCGGGGTCGCCCGCTCGCGCTCCCCGTGGCCGGCGGGCCGGACGGCGGCCTGGCTGGCCGGGCTGGGCTGCCTGGCCGTCGCGCTCACCGGGCCACTCGCCACGAGCCACGGCGACCTGCGCGCGCACATGGCCGCCCACCTGCTGCTGGGGATGGTCGCCCCGGTGCTGCTCGTGCTCGCCCGCCCCTCGACCCTGCTGCTGCGCGCCCTCCCTGCGCCCGCCGCCCGGCGGGTCAGCCGGGCGCTGCGCACGGCACCGGCGCGGGTGCTCACCGACCCGTTCGTGGCCACCGGGCTGAACGCCGCCGGGCTCTGGCTGCTCTACGGCACCGGCCTGCTGACGGCGATGCTGCACTCGCCGGGGCTGCACCTGCTGGTCTCGGTGCACGTGCTGCTCACCGGCTGGCTGGCCACGGCCGCCGTCCTGGCCCTCGACCCGATCGGGCACCGCCGCGGCGTGGTCGCCCGCGCGGTGGCGCTGGCGGCGGGAGCAGCCGCCCACGACGTGCTGGCCAAGGCGCTGTACGCAGCCCCGCCGGCCGGGGTCACCGGAGCCGAGGCCGGCGCCCAGCTGATGTACCACGGCGGCACGGTCGTGCACGTGCTGGTGGCCGCCCTGCTGTGGCGGCAGTGGTACCGGTCGCGGGCGACGGTCCGGGACGCCGAACGCGCCGCCCTCCCCGCACCGGCCTGAGCGCAGCCCCGTCAGGCGGGGTGGGCCTGCGCGTAGGCGGCGAAGCGGCGCAGCGACAGCCGGACCCCGGCGGCCATCACCGGGCGCACCAGCGGCCAGCCGGCCCGGCCCAGCGCGCCCAGCGGGAGGTCCAGCCCCTCGGTCCAGACGAACGTCGACCCGCCGTCGTCCCGCGGCCGCACCTCGAAGGTGCCGGTGCCGCGCACCACCCGCCCGGTGTGCCGCACGTCGACCCGGCGGGGCGGCTCCCAGCCGGTGATCAGCATGGTGTCCAGCACCCCCAACCGGCGGCCCCCGAGGGGACCGGGCAGCCGGACGCCGGTGGTGGCCGCGAGCTCCCCACCCACGCCCTGCCCGTCGCGGGCGCCGGCCCGCACGTCGGTGAGCAGCATCCACTCACCCTGCCGGTCCCAGTCGACCAGCGCCGCCCACACCTGCTCCGGTGGTGCGTCCACCTCGACCTGCTCCACCAGTTCAGGCATCGGCCCGCCTCTCCTCGTCACTCCCGGGGCCGTCCTCCAGGACGGGGAGGCCTCCGGGGTCGGTGTCTCGCTGGTCGACCGGACGCTGGACGCCCGGCAGCTGTGCCCGCAGGGCCGCGATCTCCGCGTCCCGGTCGTCCAGCACCGAGGCCAACTGGTCCAGCAGCCAGTCGACCTCGGTCATCCGGTACCCGCGCACGGCCACCGAGATGCGCAGCGCCCGGACGTCGTCGGCGACCACCGCCCGCCCCTCGGGCAGCTGCACCGGGGAGCGCTCGGGCTCGGCCGGGGGCTGCGTCTCGCCCCGGCCGAGCAGCAGCGAGGCGCCGAGGAACAGCAGCCCGCCGACCAGCAGCAGGCTGACGACGAAGACGAGTCCGGCCATGCTCAGTCGTCGACCGGGGCCGAGCCGGGAACGGGAGCGGGGTCGGGGACCGCCTCCCCGGGGGGCGGCTCCGACTCGTGCTCACCGCGAGTGGCGTCCGCGGCCTGGATGATCGCGACCGCCTCGGCGACGTCGTCGGTGACGTGCAGCAGGTCGAGGTCCGCCGGGCTCACCGTCCCCTGCGCCACCATCGTCTGCCGGATCCAGTCGACCAGCCCGGACCAGTACTCGCTGCCGAACAGGATCACCGGGAACCGGGTCACCTTGCGGGTCTGCACCAGGGTGAGCGCCTCGAACAGCTCGTCGAGCGTGCCGAAACCGCCGGGCAGGATGACGAACGCCTGGGCGTACTTGACGAACATCGTCTTGCGCACGAAGAAGTAGCGGAACAGCACGCCGACGTCGACCCACTCGTTGAGCTCCTGCTCGAACGGCAGCTCGATGCCCAGCCCGACCGACGTGCCCCCCGCGTCGCAGGCGCCCTTGTTCGCCGCCTCCATCGCGCCCGGGCCGCCGCCGGTGATCACCGCGTAGCCGGCGTCGGCCAGCGCTGCGCCCAGCTGCACCCCGGTGGCGTAGTACGCGGAGTCCCGCGGGGTGCGGGCGCTGCCGAAGACGCTCACCGCGCGCGGCAGGTCGGCCAGCAGGCCGAAGCCCTCGACGAACTCGGCCTGGATCCGGAGGACGCGCCACGGGTCGGTGTGCACCCAGTCGCTGCTGCCGCGGCGGTCCAGCAGGCGCTGGTCGGTCGTCGTCCCGGCGTTCTGCGGGTCGGGCTCGCCGCCGCGCAGGGTGATCGGCCCGCGGTGTCGGATCGGCCGCCGCCGGGCACCGTCGTCGGTCTGGCTCATGCGTCACTCCCGCTCAGGTAGGCGATCAAGGCGTCCTCGGCCGGCTGCAACCGGTCGACCCGGACGTGCTCCTCGACGGTGTGGGCCAGGTTCGGGTCACCCGGGCCGTAGTTCACCGCCGGGATGCCGAACGCGGCGAAGCGGGCCACGTCGGTCCAGCCCAGCTTCGCCCGGGCCGGCTGCCCGACCGCGGCGACGAACGCCGCGGCGGCCGGCTCCGACAGGCCGGGCAGCGCGCCGCCGGAGGTGTCGGTGAGCTCCAGGGTGACCCCGGCGGCCAGCGCGTCGGCGAAGACCTCGCGCACGTACGCCAGGGCCTGGTCCTCGTCCCGGTCCGGGGCGAACCGGAAGTTCACGGTCACCCGGCAGACGTCCGGGACGACGTTGCCGGCGACCCCGCCCTCGATCCGCACGGCGTTGAGCCCCTCGCGGTAGCGGAGACCGTCGATCTCGACCTCCCGCGCCGGGTGGGCGGCCAGGGTGGCGAGGATGCCGGCGGCGCCGTGCACGGCATTGACGCCGAGCCAGGAACGCGCGCTGTGCGCACGGGTGCCGGGCACCGTGAGGACGACGCGCAGCGTGCCCTGGCAGCCGCCCTCGACCACCCCGTCGGTGGGCTCCAGCAACACCGCCAGGTCGCCGTACAGCCAGCCGCGGCGCTCCCGGGCCACCCGGCCCAGGCCGTTGCGGACCGCCTCGACCTCCTCGTTGTCGTAGAAGACGAACGTGAGGTCGCGGGCCGGCTGCGCCCCGGGGACGCCGAACATCCCGGCCAGCCGCAGCATCACCGCGTCGCCGGCCTTCATGTCACTGGTGCCGCAGCCGTAGAGCCGTTCCTCGCCGTCGACGACCTCGACCCGGCTGGGCACGTTGTCCGCGATCGGCACGGTGTCCAGGTGCCCGGCGAGCACGATCCGGGTGGGCCGGTCCAGGTTCGTGCGGGCCAGCACGGTGTCCCCCACCCGCTCGACCTCCAGGCCGCCCAGCCCGCGCAGCGCCGCCTCGACGGCGTCGGCCAGTGGCCCCTCGGCGCCCGAGACCGAGGGGGCGTCGACCAGGGCCCGGGTCAGGGTGAGGACGTCGGCGCTCAGGTCGAGCGGGGGCAGCGGTTGGTCGGCAGGGCTCACGACCGCCGAGGGTAGTGAGGGAGGACCTGGTTGCCCCCCGCCCCTCGCTGACGCTCGCGTCGCGCCCCGGCAGCCGGGCCACGTTGCGGCGCCCTGGGTAGCCTGACTGCCCGTGACGACCGCTGCAGAGACCACCGGCGCGAACGGCGTCGGCATCGCCACCCTCACCTCCGACGGGACGGTGCTCGACACCTGGTTCCCGTCCCCGACGCTCAGCAGCGCCGACCAGGGCGAGAGCGGCACCCAGCCGATCGGGGTGCTGGAGCTGGAGGGGCTGCTCGGGCCCGACTTCTCCGGGCTGGTCCGCACCGACGAGGCCCGCGGCGTGCAGTCGGTCGCCGTCTCCACCACCATCGCCGACCTGTCCGCCCCGCCGGTCGACGCCCACGACGTCTACCTGCGCCTGCACCTGCTCTCCGCCCGGCTGGTGCAGCCGCACGGGGTCAACATGGACGGCGTCTTCGGGCTGCTGGCCAACGTGGCCTGGACCAGCGCGGGCCCGGTGCTCGCCACCGAGCTGGACGCGGCGCGCGCCCGGCTGCGCTCGGACGCCGGGCACCTGACCGTCTTCGGGGTCGACAAGTTCCCGCGGATGGTCGACTACGTCGTCCCCTCGGGGGTGCGGATCGCCGACGCCGACCGGGTGCGGCTGGGCGCGCACCTCGCCGAGGGCACCACGGTCATGCACGAGGGCTTCGTCAACTTCAACGCCGGCACGCTGGGCCCCTCGATGGTGGAGGGCCGGATCAGCGCGGGCGTCGTCGTCGGCGCCGACTCCGACGTCGGCGGCGGCGCCTCGATCATGGGCACCCTCTCCGGTGGCGGCAAGCAGGTCATCTCGATCGGCAAGGGCTGCCTGCTGGGCGCCAACGCGGGCATCGGCATCTCCCTCGGCGACGGCTGCGTGGTCGAGGCCGGCTGCTACGTCACCGCCGGGTCGAAGGTCGCGCTCCCCGACGGAACGACGATCAAGGCGGGCGAGCTCTCCGGTCGCGACGGCCTGCTGTTCCGCCGCAACTCCCTCAGCGGCGCGCTCGAGGCCCTGCCCCGCGACGGTGACTGGGGCGCCCTCAACGCCGCACTGCACGCCAACTGAGGCCGGGGGCCGCCGCGCGGGCCCCCGCCTTCCAGGTTCCTGACAGTTCGGCGACCTACGATCGGCGCGATGGTGAGCACCCCGGTCGCGGGCCGACGGCCCCCGCCGCGGGCCGCCCGCCCCGCGGCACGTCCGGCGCGCCGCCCCCCGGCGCGACCCGCCCCGCGGCGCCGTGCCCGCCGGACGAGCCCCGCACGGACGCTGTGGCCGCTGGTGCTCGTCGCCGCCCTCCTCGCCGCCATCGCGCTGCTGTGGCGGGAGGAGGAGGGCACGCCGTCGGTGCTCGCCGGGTGCACGGTGCCCGGCTCGGACGTCAGCGTCACCGCCGAGCAGGCGGCCAACGCGGCGACGATCGCGGCGGTGGCCCGCTCGCGTGGCCTGCCGCCGCGGGCCACCGTCATCGCGCTGGCGACCGCGCAGCAGGAGTCCCGGCTGCGCAACCTCGACTACGGCGACCGTGACTCCCTCGGTCTGTTCCAGCAGCGGCCCTCGCAGGGCTGGGGCAGCGAGGCGCAGGTGCGGGACCCGGTCTACTCGGCCGGCAAGTTCTTCGACGGCCTGGTCGAGGTGCCCGGCTGGGAGACCGGACGGCTCACCGAGGTGGCCCAGGCGGTCCAGCGCAGCGGGTACCCGGAGGCGTACCAGCAGTGGGAGCCGATGGCGAGCGCGCTGAGCGGTGCCCTGCTCGCCACCTCTCCTTCCGCCCTGACCTGCGGCGCCGCTCCGGGCGCCGGGCCGGCCACCCTGGCCGATCGGACGGCCGTGGTCACCGAGGCCGCCCGGCGGGAGGCCGGCCCGCCGACGGTCGAGACCGACGGCACCGTCTCCATCGCCGGCGCCGGCTGGCCGGAGGCCACCTGGGCGGTGGCGCACGCCGAGGGCTTCGGACTCACCGAGGTGGCGATGGACGGCTGGCGCTGGACCCCCGCGGTCGGCTGGGAGAGCACCCCGAGCGCCTTCGAGCTCCCGCTCCGGCTCCGCCTGGAGTGACCGGCGGTCAGTCGGCCGACCCGAGCAGGAAGGCGGTCGCCGCGCCCGTCGCGGCGACCGAGCGCACGGTGTTCCACCGGGTCCAGCGGCCGGCGTTCTCCCGCCACGCCTCCGCCGCACCCGGCGCCGCGGCGTCCAGCCGGGCCAGCGCGTCGTTGAGCGGGACGTTCGCCAGCACGGTGACCCCGACGACCCCGAACAGGTACAGCGCGACCCCGGTCAGCACGGCCGGCCGACGGGCCCCGGCGAGCTCGGCCCCGCCCAGCACCAGGCAGACCAGCGCGGTCCCGAACAGCAGCGTCATGAAGCCCGGGCGGACCGCCGTGCGGTTGACCGACTGCATCGCCGTCGCACCGGCGGCCCCGGGCAGGGCGGTCAGCGCCGGCACCACCATCAGGCTGAAGACGGCGAAGGCCCCGGCGACCAGCCCGGACCCGATCGTCGCGACCACCAGCACGGGTGGGCGCTCCGCGGTCACGCCCGGCTCCCGGCGAGCGCGCTGCGCCGCACCGCGTCGGTGACGTCGGTGGCCGGGCGGCCCAGCGCCTGCTGCACCCCGCCGGTGGGCGCGGCGTTGCGGCCGTCCAGGACCTCGGTGAACAGGTGGGTCATCAGCTCGACCACCTCCGGCGGCGCGCCCTCCCCCGCCAGGGCAGCGGTGAACTCCGGGAGCGGCACCGACCGGAAGGCCACCGGCCGGCCCGTCGCCGCGGCGAGCTCGGCCACCGCCGCGGCGAAGGTCAGTGCCCGCGGCCCGGTCAGCTCGTGGGTGAGCCCGGCGTGCCCGTCCTCCAGCAGCGCGGCGACGGCCACGTCGGCGATGTCGTCGGCGTCCACGAACGGCTCGACCACGTCGTCCACGGGCAGCGCGAGCTCACCGGTGCGCACCGCATCGGCGAACTGGCCCTCGGTGAAGTTCTGCACGAACCAGCTGCAGCGCACCACGGTCCAGTCCAGCCCGGCGCTGCTGGCGGTCTCCCGTACCGCCTGCTCCGCCCGCTGCGCGGCGGGCTCGCCGCGGCCGGACAGCAGCACCACCCGGCCGACCCCGGCCCGGGCGGCCCGGTCGGTGAAGGCGGCCAGGACGTCGTCCGCCCCCGGGACGGCGAGGTCCGGCGCGTACGCCAGGTAGACCGCGGAGGCGCCGGCCAGCGCGGCGTCCCAGGTGGTGGGGTCGGCCCAGTCGAGCCGGCAGGCGGCGCTCCGGGACGCGACCCGCACGGGCACGCCCCGGGCCCGCAGTCGGTGGGCGATGCGGCGGCCGGTCGTCCCGGTGCCGCCGGTCACGAGGATCAGCTGTTCGGTCATGACGTCAGTACAGCGAGACGGATCGAGACGATCCATCGCCGAGGAGCGCGATGGCATGCGTCAGCGTCTACGCTGCGGCGCATGGACGCCGTCTCCGCCCTGCTCGACGGCCCGCACGCGCGTGGGGCGTTCCTGCTGCGCTCCCTGCTCAGCCCGCCCTGGTCGATGCGGATCGCCGACGAGGCTCCGCTGACCCTGCTCGCCGTCCTGCACGGCTCGGCGTGGGTGGTGCTCGCCGACGGGCGTACCGAGCGCATCGGCGCCGGCGCCGTCGCCCTGGTCCGCGGCCCGCAGCACTACACGGTGGCCGACGAGCCGTCGACGCCGCCGCAGGTGTCCGTCGGCCCCGGGCAGCAGTGCACCCCCGTCGGATCGGGCACCGGGATGGCCGAGCTGGGCACCCGCGCGTGGGGCAACGACGCCGCCGGGGGCACCGTGCTGCTCACCGGCACCTACCCCCAGCCCGGCGCGGTGGGCGAGCGGCTGGTGCGGGCGCTCCCGCCCCTGGTGGTCGTCCCCGCCGACGAGGGCACGTCCGCGGTGACCCGGCTGCTCGCCGCGGAGGTGGCCCGGGAGGCGCCTGGCCAGGAGGCCGTGCTGGACCGACTGTTGGACGTCACCCTCGTGTCCGCGCTGCGGGTCTGGGCCGCCCGCCCCGGGGCGCGCGCCCCCGGCTGGTACGTGGCCGCCGGCGACCCGGTCGTCGGGCCGGCGCTGACCCTGCTCCACGACCGCCCGGCGGAGCCGTGGACCGTCGCCTCGCTCGCCGACGGCGTCGGGGTCGCCCGGGCGACGCTGGCGCGGCGGTTCACCGAGCTCGTGGGCGAGCCGCCGATGAGCTACCTGACCAGCTGGCGGATCGCACTCGCCACCGACCTGCTCCGCGACCGCAGCCTGACCCTCTCCGGCATCGCCCACCGGGTGGGCTACGCCAGCCCCTTCGCGCTGAGCACCGCGTTCAAGCGGGCCACCGGGGTCAGCCCGGCGGCCCACCGCGCCACGCTCGCGGGCTAGCTGGTGAGGCGCTGCACGGCGGCGTCGATCCGCTCGTCGGTGGCGGTGAGCGCCAGCCGGACGTGCCGGCTCCCGGCCGGGCCGTAGAAGCTGCCGGGTGCGGCCAAGATGCCCAGCCCCGCGAGCCAGTCGATCGTCGCCCAGCAGTCCTCGTCGCGGGTGACCCAGAGGTACAGGCCCGCCTCCGAGTGGTCGATCCGGGCGCCGGTGGCCCGCACGGCCGGGGCCAGCCGGTCCCGGCGGGACCGGTAGCGCTCCCGCTGGGCGTCCACGTGGCCGTCGTCGGCCAGCGCGGCGGCCATCGCCGCCTGCACCGGCGTGGGCACCAGCAGACCGAGGTGGCGGCGCACCTCCCACACCCGGCGGACCAGCGCCGGGTCACCGGACAGCAGGCCGGCGCGGTAGCCGGCGGCGGTCGACTGCTTGGACAGCGAGTGGACGGCCAGCAGACCGGTGTGGTCCGGCCCGGCGACGTCGGGGTGCAGCACCGACCTCGGCCGGACGCCGTCCCAGCCCAGCTCGACGTAGCACTCGTCGGCCACCACGGGCACGCCGTGCGTGCGGCCCCAGGCCACCCAGGCGCGCAGCTCGTCGTCGGTGAGCACCCGGCCGTGCGGGTTGCCCGGCGAGTTCAGCCAGACCAGGACGGCGTCGCCACGGACCGCCGGCGGGGTGTCGGTGCGCTGCACGGAGAGCCCGGCCACGACGGCGCCCACCTCGTAGGTCGGGTAGGCGACCTCGGGGATGAGCACCGTCCCGGTGCCGGAGAGCCCCAGCAGCGTCGGCAGCAGCGCGACGAGCTCCTTGGAGCCCACCGTTGGGATCACCGACGGCACGGCCCCCAGCGGGTCGGCCAGCTGGACGCCGAGCCGGCGGGAGAGCCAGCCGGCCGCCGCCCGCCGCACGTCCACGGTGCCCAACGCCGTCGGGTAGCCGGGGGCGTTGCCGGCCGCTGCCAGCGCCTCCCCCAGCAGGGCCGGGGTCGGGTCCACCGGCGTGCCGATCGACAGGTCGACCGCGCCACCGGGGTGCTCAGCGGCGCGAGCGCGGGCGGGGCCCAGCGAGTCCCAGGGGAAGTCCGGCAGCCGGACCGTGCTCACTCGCCCTGGGGCGGGAGCGCGGCCACCAGCGGGTGGTCCTTGTTGATCTTGCCGGTCTTGGCGGCGCCGCCGGGGCTGCCCAGGTCGGAGAAGAACTCCACGTTGGCGTTGTAGAAGTCCTTCCACTTGTCCGGGACGTCGTCCTCGTAGTAGATGGCCTCCACCGGGCAGACCGGCTCGCAGGCGCCGCAGTCCACGCACTCGTCGGGGTGGATGTAGAGCATCCGGTCGCCCTCGTAGATGCAGTCCACCGGACACTCGTCGATGCACGCCTTGTCGAGGACGTCGACACAGGCCTGGGTGATGACGTAGGTCACGGGGTTCCTCCGGGACGTGCGGGGCGGTGAGCTCCCTGGCGGGCCAGGGACTGCGGTGGATCATGTCCAGTATCACCCGAGGCCTGCCCGCTCAGCGCGATGGGTGGGCCGCCGACGCGCCGCCGGACCGCGCCACCCGATCGGGGGGTGACCTGCCGCACACCCTCAAGAGCCGGCCCGTCCCGCCGATGGAGCGGTGTGTCAGAGTCGAGGACGTCCGGCGACGGGGTGCAGGCGCAGGGTGACCCGCCCTCGCCGTACGACGCCGTCGCCGCCCTCGAACAGCTCATGCTCCGGCTGCAGCGCACCTCCGGCGCCAGCCGGGTCGCCGTCTGGGTGCACGAGGCCAGCACCGGCGTCGCCGTCCCCTTCCGCCAGGTCCGCTCCGGTGGACCGGTCGGTCAGGTGCCGCCCGGCGAACGGGTGCCGCTGTCCCTGGAGCGTTCACCGGTGCTCTCCGCGGTGATCGGCGAACGCCGCACCCTGAACATGCACCTCGACGACGCCCCGCGGTCGCTCGCCGACGAGGCGGACCGCTACGGCGTCCGCTCCGCCCACGGCGAGCCGCTCCTGGTGGGCGACGAGGTCGTCGGTGCCCTCGTCATCGAACCGGCCGCGGCGGCCTCGGCGTCGCAGCTGCGGCACGCCACCCCGCGGCTGGCGGTGGCCCTGCAGGAGGCCTGGACGCGCCGGTCGGAGCAGCGCCGGCTGGCCCAGGCCGAGGTGCTGCTCGGGCTGATCGAGAGCGCGGCCCTCGCCCGGTCGATGGACCAGCTCCTCGGCTCGGCCTGCGAGCAGCTCGCCGCGCTGGGCGAGGTCCACCGCGCCTGCGTCTTCCTGCTGGAGGACGGCGTCCTGGTGCCACGGATGGCCAGCTATGCCGACGGCCGGCGCGACATCGGCTCCTGGACGCAGTTCCGCCAGGCACCGGAGCCGCTCCGGCTGGCCGACGAGGTGCTGCGCACCGGTCGCCCGATGTCCGCCGACCGGGACTCCGAGCTGCTGACCGGCTGGTGGGTCGACGCGTTCGGCATCGCCTCGGGCCTCGCCGTGCCCCTGGGCCGCAGCCCCCAGCTGTCCGGCGTGCTGACTCTGGACAGCCCCTCGATCCAGCCCTTCTCCGAGGACGTCCGCCGGCTCGCCTCGGCCGCCGGTGCACACCTGGGTGGGGTCATCGAGCAGGCGCGCGCCACCGAGGCCCGCGCCGCATCGCTCAGCACCGCCCGCGCCGTCCGCCAGCTGCTCGTCGACGGGGCGTCGGCGACCGGGGTGGCCGAGGCCGCCGAGGTGCTGGCCACCGTCGTGCGGGGACTCGCCGGCACCGAGCGCAGCGCCGCCTACCTGCTCGACGACGCCGGCCGACTGGGCGAGGTGCGCCACGTCGGGTGGCCCGAGCAGAACATCCAGGTGATCCGCGACCGGCTGGTCGGCCAGGACGTCAGCGACGTCCGGCTGTGGCAGCTGACCGTCCGCGACCGACGCCCGGTCTTCGTCCCCGACGCCGTCGCCAGCGACCTGCTGGACGCCGACCTGGTGCAGGCGCTGGGCCTCACCTCCTACCTCAGCGTGCCGCTGCTGTCCGGCGACCGGCTGCTCGGCATGGTCGTCACCGGCTCCTCCAGCGGGACCGGCGAGTGGTCCCCGTCGCTGCGCCAGGCCGTCCAGCAGGTGGTGCTCGAGGGGGCCCTGGTCGTGCAGAACGCCGAGCTGCGGGCGGTGGAGCAGCTGCGCGTCCAGCAACTGGCGCTCGAGGCGCACAACGACCCGCTCACCGGCCTGGCCAACCGACGGCGCTTCACCGAGGAGCTGGAGCGCACCGTCTACGCGACGCCCGCCCGGTCCTGTGCGGTGCTGATGATCGACCTGGACCGCTTCAAGGAGGTCAACGACAGCTTCGGGCACAGCGTCGGCGACGAACTGCTGCGCCTGGTCGGCCCCCGCCTCGAGCAGCCCCTGGGACCGGCGGACCTGCTGGCCCGGATGGGGGGCGACGAGTTCGCCGTCCTGCTGCCCGACGCCGACGCGGCCCGGGCCCAGGAGGTCGCCGACCGGCTCGGCGCCGCCCTGCGCGAGGCCTTCGTGCTCGACGGCATGTCGCTGCACGTCGACGCCAGCATCGGCATCGCGGTGTGCCCCGACCACGGCCGGGACCGCTCGCTGCTGCTCGCCCGTGCCGACACCGCGATGTACTCGGCCAAGCGGGCCCGGGACGGCTCCCAGGTCTGGACGCCGGACGGCGCCACGGACCCCCGCGACCGGCTGCAGACCCTCGAGGAGCTGCGCGCCGCGCTCGACTCCGACCAGCTCGTGCCGCACTACCAGCCCCAGCTGGACCTGCGCAGCGGCCAGGTCACCGGCGTGGAGGCGCTGGTGCGCTGGGAGCACCCCGAACGGGGCCTGCTCGCCCCGGACACCTTCCTCGGCCTCGCCGAGCAGGCCGGCCTGATGCGCCGGCTCGCGCTGCGGGTGCTGGAGCGCTCCCTCCGCGACCTGCAGGGCTGGCGGGCCGCCGGCCACGACCTGTCGGTCGCGGTGAACCTGTCGGTGTCCAACCTCGCCGACGTCGCCCTGCCCGACCAGGTCGCCATGCTGCTGGAGGCGACCGAGGTGCCGGCCGCCGCGCTCACCCTGGAGATCACCGAGGACGTGCTGATGGCCGACGCGGCGCGCAGCTCCCAGGTGCTCGCCGGGCTGCGGGCCCTCGGCGTCCGGCTCTCGATCGACGACTACGGCACCGGCTACTCGTCCCTGTCGTACCTGCGTGCGCTGCCGGTGCACGAGCTGAAGCTGGACCGGAGCTTCGTCGGCCAGCTCACCTCCGACGTCCGGGCGGCGGCCATCGTGCGCAGCACGCTGCAGCTGGGCCGGGACCTGGGGATGACGATCGTGGTGGAGGGCGTCGAGGACGCCGCCGCGCTGGCCGCCCTGCGGGAGTGGCGGTGCGACGTCGCCCAGGGCTACCACGTGGCCCGGCCGATGGCGGCCGAGCACGTCCTCGACTGGCTCGCCGAGCGGCTGCCGACCCCGGTGACTGCCCCGCCCACCTGAGACCGCAGGATCGACCCATGGGACAGCGGCGCTCACCCCTGGGGGTACCGGAGCTGGAACTGCTGGCCGCCCGTGGCTGGCAGGCCCTGGCGGAGGAGCGGCTGGGCGACTGGCTGCTGCGCGCCGGTGGTGGCTTCACCGGGCGGGCCAACTCGGCGCTGGTCGTCGGTGACCCCGGGCTGCCGCTGCCCGAGGCGGTCGCCGCCGTCACCCGCTGGTACGACGACCGGGGTCTCCGGCCGTCCGCCCAGCTGCCCGGCGTGCAGTCCCGGCGCGCCGATGCGGCCTTCGACGCGGCCGGGTGGACCCGGGACGAGGACGTGCTGGTGCTCACAGCACCGGTCGGTCGGTCGGCCGAGCCCGCCGTCCCGGTCGACCTCTCCCCCACGCCGGACGACGCCTGGCTGGCCGGCTACCGGCACCGGGGGGCGGCGCTGCCGCCGGTCGCCCGCCAGGTGCTCACCTCCGCCGCGGACGTCGTCTTCGCCTCGGTGCGCCTCGACCCGGCGCCGGCCCCGCTGGCGGCGGTCGCCCGGGGGGCACTGACCGACGGCTGGCTGGGGGTCACCGCGGTCACCGTGGCCGAGGAGCACCGGCGTCGCGGGCTGGCCACCGCCGTGATGGCCGCGCTGGGACGGTGGGCGGCCGAACGGGGCGCGCACTCGGTCTACCTGCAGGTGACCGCCGGGAACGCCGCAGCCCGGGCGCTCTACCGGCAGGCGGGGTTCATCGAGCACCACCGCTACCACTACCGGCACCGGCCGGCCTGACCGGCGCAGCGCCCAGCGCCCGGCCGACGGCGAAGGCGGCAGCCACCACGCCGAGCAGCAGGAACCCGAGGGTGGTCGCCTGCGTGACCGCGTCGCCGCCGGGGAGCAGCAGGTCGCCCTCCGGCCGGCGCATCGTGCCGGTCAGCGCGACGGCCAGCCAGACCACGGCGGGCAGGACGGCGACCAGCCGCGAGCCCGACAGCCGGCGGGCCGCGTCGACCAGCAGCAGGTTGCCGACCACGGCCACGAGCAGGGACAGCGGCACCGGGACCCCGCCGACCCGCCAGGGCAGCCAGAGCACCTCGACCAGCGCGAGCCAGCCGGCGACGACCACCGCCGCGACCGACCAGCCCAGCAGTCGGAGCACCCTCACCCCGGCAGCCCGGCGAACAGGTCGTCCTCCCAGCCCTGCGGGCCCGACCCGGCCGGGCCCCGCTCCCCGCGCACCAGCCGGTAGTGCTCGGTGGCCAGCACCTCCTGGCCCAGGTTGTTCGACAGCGCGAAGAACGGGCCGTCCACCGTCATCTGGGTCGGGTGGGCGCGCATCGCGGCCTCCTTGGCCCCGGCGTGGGCGCGGGCGTCGACCTCGGTGGTGACGACGTCGTCGGCGACGGCGAACGGCACCTCGTCCAGGTCGCCCAGCGCGGCGAAGGGCGACTCCTCCCCCAGGGCGGCCATCGCGTCGATGCCCCGCTGCACGACCGAGCGGGGCACGGCGTTCCAGTAGACCTTCGCCACCTGCCAGGCCGGCCCGAGGTCGGCCCGGTAGCCGGGGTCGGCGGCCGCCTCCACCGCACCCATCGCGACCCGGTGCGCCTGGATGTGGTCGGGGTGCCCGTAGCCGCCGTCCTCGTCGTAGGTGACCAGCACCTGCGGGCGCACCTCACGGACGACGGCGACCGCGTGCGCGACCGCCTCGTCCAGGTCGGCCCGCCAGAAGGCGCGGGGCGCGTCGTTGGCCGCCGTCCCCATCATCCCGGAGTCGCGGTACCGGCCCGCCCCGCCGAGGAAGCGCCAGTCGGTGACGCCGAGCGCGGCCATCGCCGCGGCCAGCTCACCGATCCGGTAGCCGCCGAGCTGGTCGGCCTGGTCGGCGGCCAGCTGGGCGAGCTCGGGCACCAGCACCTCGCCCTCCTCCCCCAGCGTGCAGGTGAGCAGGGTGACGTGCGCCCCCTCGGCGACGTACCGGGCCATCGTGGCCCCGTTGTTGATCGTCTCGTCGTCGGGATGGGCGTGCACGAGCATCAGCCGGCGTGGAGCAGTCACACGAGCAATTACACCGTGACGGCCCAGGACGCTCGTACCCGTGTCCGCCAACGGACGCGAGCGGAGCGAGCTGTCGGTGCCAGGCGCGGCGTCCGGAGGACTCCCGCCTGCCACCGACGGAAGCGCGTCACAGCGGCCGACCCGCGCCTCGGCCGCGCAGCAGTACGCGAGCGGAGCGAGCTGTCGGATCCGAGCACGGGCCCGGAGGGTCCTGCTCAGATCCGACCAAACGGCTCAACGCCAGCCGGGCACGGCACCTGGCCGCGGTGCGATCCGGAGGATCGCCATGTCACAGCACCGACTTGACCTCGGCGTAGTGGCAGGCGTTGAGGTGGCCGGCGCCGCGGTCCTCGAGCTTCGGGTCCTCCGTCATGCAGATCTCGCGCTGGCCGTCGGTGAGCTCGTTGGCGAACTTCTGGCAGCGGGTGCGGAACCGGCACCCCGAGGGCGGGTTGGCCGGGCTCGGGACGTCACCGGTGATGATGATCCGCTGCCGGGCGCGCTCGCGGCGCGGGTCGGGCAGCGGGATCGCCGACAGCAGCGCCTGCGTGTACGGGTGCGCCGGGCGGTTGAACAGCTCCTCCTGGTCGGCGGTCTCGATGATCCGGCCCAGGTACATGACCGCGACCCGGTCGGAGATGTGCCGGACCACCGACAGGTCGTGGGCGATGAACAGGTAGCTCAGCCCCAGGTTGCTCTTCAGGTCCTCGAGCAGGTTGATGACGCCGGCCTGGATCGAGACGTCCAGCGCCGACACCGGCTCGTCGAGGACCAGCACCTTGGGCTGCAGCGCGAGCGCGCGGGCGATCCCGATGCGCTGCCGCTGTCCACCGGAGAACTCGGCCGGGTACCGGTTGGTGTGCTCCGGGTTCAGCCCGACGGTCTCCACCAGTTCCTTCACCCGGGAGCGCAGCTCGGCCGTGTCCTTGGTGAGCCCGTGGATGATCATGGGCTCGGCGACGATGTCGAAGACCGGCAGCCGCGGGTTCAGCGAGGCGTAGGGGTCCTGGAAGACCAGCTGGATGTCCCGGCGCAGCGGGCGCATCTGCTTGCGGTTGAGCCCGACGATCTCCCGACCCTCGAAGACCACCGAACCGCCGGTCGCCGGCTGCAGGTTGAGGATGGCGCGGCCGGTCGTGGACTTGCCGCACCCGGACTCACCGACCAGGCCGAGCACCTCACCGGGGTAGAGGTCCAGGTCGACGCCGTCGACGGCACGAACGGCGCCGACGGTCCGCTTGATCAGGCCGCCGCCCTTGATCGGGAAGTGCTTCTCCAGGCCGCGCACCGACAGGATCGGCTCGCCGCGGTCGGGCGCACCGTCGGCAGGGCGCTGGGTGGTGGGGGCGGTCATGCCCGGTCTCCGTTCGTGGGGCGTGGCGGGGCGCTGACGACGCTCTGGGTGCCGGCGTCGCTCTGACCGGCCCGGGGCGCGGTCTGGTCGCCGGGCGGGACGGCGGGACCGTCGCCGTCCAGGTC
This sequence comes from Modestobacter sp. VKM Ac-2978, assembly GCF_026968025.1. Classification (NCBI taxonomy): domain Bacteria; kingdom Bacillati; phylum Actinomycetota; class Actinomycetes; order Geodermatophilales; family Geodermatophilaceae; genus Modestobacter; species Modestobacter sp. VKM Ac-2978. The sequence goes on from NZ_JAPVBP010000009.1 coordinate 214,596, forward strand.
GCTCTGGGCGTCGGCGACTCCGGCCGGGACCCGTGCCGCCTCGAGGGTGGCGTCGTCGGCGGACTCGCTGAAGATGTCGGCGGCTCGCCCGTGGGCGGCGGCGACCTCCTCGGTGCGGATGCAGGCGGCGGTGTGACCGGGGCCGACCTGGAACCGCTCGGGCTCGGCCTCGTCGCACTCGGCGATGTGCAGCGGGCAGCGCGGCGCGAACGGGCAACCGGGCGGCATGTTGACGACCGAGGGGGGTGCGCCCTTGATCGGGGTGAGCCGCTCCCGGGTGGCGGAGTCCAGCCGGGGCAGTGAGCCCAGCAGCCCGAGGGTGTAGGGCATCCGGGGCTCGTAGTAGATGTCCTCGACGCTGCCGATCTCCACCGGCCGCCCGGCGTACATGACCAGGACGCGGTCGGCGATGCCGGCCACGACACCCAGGTCGTGGGTGATCATGACCATCGCGGCGCCGGTCTCCTGCAGGGCCGTCTGCAGCACCTCGAGGATCTGCGCCTGGACGGTGACGTCGAGAGCCGTGGTCGGCTCGTCGGCGATGATCACCTCGGGCTGGTTGGCCATGGCGATCGCGATGACCACCCGCTGGCGCATGCCGCCGGAGAACTCGTGCGGGTAGGCGTCCACGCGGTCGCCGGCGTTGGGGATGCCGACCAGTTCCAGCAGCTCCACGGCCCGCGCCTCGGCGGCCTTCGAGGACAGCTGCTTGTCGTGGATGCGCAGCGTCTCCTCGATCTGCGCGCCGACCTTGTAGACCGGGTCCAGCGACGTCATCGGGTCCTGGAAGATCATCGAGACCCCCTTGCCGCGGATCCGCGACATGCTGCGGTCGCTCTGCCCGAGCAGCTCCTGGCCGCGGTACTTGATCGAGCCGGTGACCCGGGCGGAGCCGGGCAGCAGCCCCATCACCGCCAGCGAGGTCACGGACTTGCCGGAGCCGGACTCGCCGACGATGCCGAGCACCTCACCGGAGCGCAGCGAGTAGTCGACCCCGCGGACGGCGTGGACCAGGCCGTCCTCGGTGGGGAACCGGACGTTGAGGTCGGTGACCTCCAGCAGCGGCGCCGCCGGGTCGAAGTCGGGGAGGCTGGTGGTCCGGCCCTGGGTCATGGTGCCCGTGGAGGTGGCACCGGACGTGGTGGGGCCCGTGGTCCCGATCGTGGACATGGAGCTCCTCAGGCCCGCACGCGGCGGTTGCTCGGGTCGAAGGCATCGCGGATCCCGTCGCCGATCAAGTTGATGGACAGCACGATGATCAGCAGGGTGATGCCGGGGAAGTAGAAGAGCCAGGGGCGGGTGCTCGCGGCCTGGACACCGTCGGACACCAGCCGCCCCAGCGAGGTCTGGTTGGCGCCGTTGACGCCGAAGCCCAGGTAGGTCAGCGAGGCCTCGAGGATGATCGCGGTGGCGGCGGCCAGCGTCGTCCAGACGATCAGCGACCCCAGCGCGTTGGGGATCAGGTGCTTGAAGATGATCCGCACGTTCGAGGCGCCCATCGCGTGCGCGGCCTCGACGTACTCCTTCTCGCGCAGGGAGAGGAACTGGCTGCGCACGATCCGGGCGAGGTCCAGCCAGCCGAACAGCCCCAGGATGATCCCGACGCCCAGCGGGGTGCGGGAGCCCGGGAAGTTGCTGGCCACGACGATCAGCACGACCAGCAGCGGCACGGTGAGGATCAGGTCGACCAGCCGCATCAGGACGCTGTCGACCCACCTGCCGAAGTACCCGGCCAGCGCCCCGACCAGCAGGCCGAGCGGGAGCGCGATCGCCACGAAGAGCAGGACGATGAACAACGAGCGCTGGACCCCGGTCATGAGCCCGGCCATCAGGTCACGGCCGATCGCATCGCTGCCCAGCAGGTAGCTCGCGGTGCCCGGGGGCACCGACTGGAAGTCCCGGTCCTGGTCGGCGTAGTCGACACCGGTGACCAGCGGGCCGAGGAACCCGAAGGCCAGCAGCAGCAGGAAGATGACCAGCCCGGTCATGCCCACCTTGTTGCGCAGGAAGCGGCCGAAGATCTGCTGGCGCTGGCTGCGCGCCTTGACGGTGAACTCGCGTTCGACCCCGCCGCCCTCGGGGGTGCCGGGTGTCGCGGGGACCACGGGTCCGGTGGTGGTCTGAGTGGTGGCCATGGGCTCGTTCCTTCTCGCGGGGCCGGGTCAGGACAGCCGGATGCGCGGGTCGAGCACCGCGTACAGGAGGTCGGCGACCAGGTTGAAGACGACGATGAACACGGCGCTGACCAGCAGCCAGCCCAGCACCACGTTGATGTCCTCCTGGCCGATTCCGTTTCTGATCAGGTACTCGCCCATGCCGTGCCAGACGAAGACCGTCTCGGTGATGACCGCGCCGCCGAAGAGCGTGCCGATGCCCAGCGCGACCACCGTGGTCAGCGGGATCAGCGCGTTGCGCAGCCCGTGCTTGACCACGGTGCGGCGGTAGGTGAGCCCCTTGGCCCGGGCCAGGCGGATGTAGTCCGACCCCAGCACGTCCAGCATGGCCGCACGCTGGAACCGGCTCCAGGCGGCGAAGGACAGCGCAGCCAGGCTGACCGTGGGCAGCACCAGGTGCCCGAGCCGGTCGGACCAGAGTTCCCAGCCGGATGCGTACAGCGACAACCCCGGCGTCTCCTCACCGATCGTGTACAGGAGCTGTTGCCCGAAGATGTCGTTGACGCCGCCGGCGACGTACTCCTTGAGCAGCGCGGCGAACCAGAAGGTCGGCAGGGCGATGAGGATGTACGCGATGAAGGTGAAGGTGTAGTCCGACGCCTTGTACTGCCGGACCGCGCCGATGACGCCCACGATGATCGCCAGCAGGATGGCGATCACGATGGCCCCGATGATCATCCGGCCGGTCACCAGCAGCCGCGGCCAGAGCTGGTCGACGACCGGTGTGCCGTTGATCGTCTCGCCGAAGTCGCCGGTGAGCGCCCCGGAGAGCCAGCGCCAGTACCGGACGAAGAAGTTGTCGTTCAGGCCCAGCGTCTCGCGGAGGTTGTTGAAGAACGACTCCGGCGGCCGGGGGTTCTGCGTGTAGTACCTCTCCAGCGGGTCGAAGCTCGCCGCGCACAGCGCGAACACCAGGAACGAGCTGACCAGCAACACGAGGACCGACGCGAGCAGACGCCGGATCGTGAAGAAGAACATGTGGTGACCTTACGCCGAGAGCGGAAGCCGTCCGGTCGAACGACCAGTTCAGCGTGCCTTCGCCGGACCCGCGCAGGTCGTGCTGGGTCCGGACGCACCGCGACCCCCGGGAACGGTCTCCCCGGGGGCCACGGCAGCCGGTGGCCGGCGCCGCCGAGGGCGGCGCCGGTCCGGGTGGTGCAGTCGTGCTCAGGTGGTGCTCAGCCGCGCTGGGTGGTGCTCAGCGTGCTGCGGGTCACTCGATCGTCCAGGTCTCCGAGTTCCACAGCGGACCGGCCTCGGTCGGGTTGTCCTGCACACCCTCGATGTTCGCCTGGTGCGCGATGAAGGTCGGCTTCTGGTAGAGCGGGATGGTGGCCATCTGCTCCCAGAGCAGCCCGTCGATCTGGTTGCCCAGCTCGGCCTGCCGCTCGCGGTCCGGCTCGGTGGCCAGCTCGGCGAAGAGCGCGTCGATCTCGGGGTTGCCGATCCGGCTGTAGTTCTGCTGGATGTTGTCACCCTGCGGCGACTGGTAGATCGACTGCGAGGAGGTGATGAACGGGTTGCCCACCCAGGCGAAGAGCGCTGCCTGGAAGCCACCACCCTCCAGCGAGGACGGCTTCTCGGCACCGGCGAAGATGTCCGGGTTGGCGTTGAACGACGCGTTGATCCCGGCCTCGGCCAGCTGCGGGATCATGACCTCGATCGTGGTCTGCCGCAGCGGGTTGTTCTCCGTGGTGTCGATCTGGATGTTCAACGGGCCACGCTCGGGGTGGGTGTAGACGCCGTCCGGACCAGCGGTGTAGCCGGCCTGCTCCAGCAGCTGGCGAGCCAGCTCGACGTTCTGCTCCTTGACCTCGTCCGGCGCGGTGTCCTCGTACTCCGGCTGGGTGTTCAGCCAGATCCGGTTGTTCAGCACCTGTGCGTCGGAGGAGAACTGCCCGACGGTCTGGTCCACGATCTCCTGGCGGTCCAGGGCGTACGCGATGGCCTGGCGCACCAGCGGGTCCCCGAGGTGGGGGTCCTGGGTGTTGAGGTCGAGGTGCTCGAAGGTGAGACCGAAGTTGATCTCGCTCTCGACGTTCGGCTCCAGGGCCTGGACCTGCTCGACGAGGTCGAGCTGCGGCTGCGGGTAGATGACGCCGAGCTCACCGCTCTGCAGGCCCTGGACGGCGGTCGTCGGGTCGTTGCCGATGTTCTGGATGATCAGCTGCTCGAGCTGCGGCCCGTCGCCCCACCACTCGGGGTTGGGCTCGAGCACGATGACCTGCGCACCGGCGTCGACGTTCGACACCTGCCACGGGCCACCGGAGATGCCCTCCGGCAGACCCTCCGAGATCGGCCACCCCTCGGTGATCGTCTCGCAGACCGCGGCCGGGTCGTCGGCGTCCATGAGGTGGGACGGCAGCAGGTTCTCAAAGTTGCCCTGCCAGTCGGCGAAGGGCGTCTCGTAGGTCACGACGACGGTCTTCTCGTCCTCGCCGGGCTCGATCGAGGCGATCTGCTCGTAGCCGGTGGTCGACAGCACCGCGGGGCAGCCGCCGTCGGCCGGGTCACCGCTGCGGTTGGCCCGCCAGGTGAACTCGAAGTCGTCCACGGTGATCGGGGTGCCGTCGCTCCACACCGCGTCCGGGTTGATCTCGTAGGTGTTCACCTGCTGGCCGTCGACCTCCTCGAGGGTCGGCTCGCCGGTGAAGAGGTCCTCGTTGAACTCGACGGTGAAGTCGGGCTGGACCTGGTAGGCCGAGGGCAGCACCTTGATCAGGACGTTGGCCACCGAGGTGGCGTTGCCCGCGGCGATGTTCGGGTACAGGTTCTCCGGGAAGTCGGTCGACTCACCGAAGACCACGCGACCCGAGCCGCCACTGGCCTCGCCGCCGCCCTCGCCGTCGTCGCTGCCACCACCACACGCCGAGAGCGCCATCACACCGGTGAGCCCGGTTGCGATGAGCATGGAAGTGCGCTTGCTCAACTTCACGTTCGCTTGCCTCCTCGACCCGCAGGAGCGGGGGGAACGATCAGGTCTGACCGACCGGGGATCGCCCGGCGGACTGGGCACCTACATGAACACGCACTGTCATCCAGCTGTCGGGACGCTTTCGGACGAGCGCAACGGCCAGACCCTAGGCAGTGCTGGAAGAGGCCGTCCACGGCCGTCATCATTTTGTGACCTGTGCGAACGACCATGGCTGGGAACCTGAAACATCGTGGCAATACGACGCCCTCGGCCGCACACTTTCCGGCCGTCCGGAGCACACCCCGTAGAACGTGATCTTGCCGCGCGCGCGGGCCGCTCACTGAGCGTGTGCGCCCACCGCAGCCGGGTACCGCTGCACCGACGCCGGTCCCCGGCGTCCACGACGGAGGAGTCCCCATGAGCGGCATGGACAAGATGAAGAACAAGGCCCAGGAGCTGTCCGGCAAGGGCAAGGAGGCCGTCGGCGACGCCACCAACGACCCCGACCTGAAGGCCGAGGGCCAGAACGACCAGGCTGCGGGCAACGTCAAGCAGGCCGGCGAGAAGGTCAAGGACGTCTTCAAGTGACCCGGTCCTGAGCCGTGTCGAGAGCGCCGTCCCCGGTCCGCCGGGGGCGGCGCTCTCGCATCGGGCGGGTCAGCGGCGGGCGAGGAGGGCACGGACGGCGGGGAGCAGCGGACGGTCGGCCGGGATCCACGCCAGGTCGTCCAACTCCTCGGGCCCCAGCCAGCGCAGCTCGCTGTGCTCGTGGGCGACCAGCTCACCTGCGGTGATCCGGCCCCCGTACAGACGCAGGGTCGAGGCGCCCGGCAGGCCGCCGGCGACCACGCCGTCCAGCGGCACCTCCCCGAGGAACGCCTCGGGCGCGATCCCGACACCGAGCTCCTCCCGGCACTCCCGGACCAGCGCCGACACCTCGGGCTCCCCCGGCTCGACCTTGCCGCCGGGGAACTCCCACAGCCCGGCCAGCGGCCCCGAGCCCCGCTGGGCGACCAGCACCCGCTGCCGGTCGTCGACCAACGCAGCACCGACGACCTGGGTGACCTCCTGCGCCCGCCGGCCGGCCGCCGCTGCGTAGGCGTCCAGGTGTGCCTGCATGGCCCGCGCGACCCGGCGCCGCGGCACCAGCCCGGCCAGCCACGCCGGCAGCGCGGCCTCCGCGTCGACCTGCTCCTCGACGAGCGTGCCGGCTGCGGTGGCGGTGAAGGAGCGGGTGTGGACCAGGGTCCGCCAGCCGCTGCCGGCCGCCGCGACGTGCACGTCGCGCCAGGGCCGCTCCGAGACGACCTCCTGCAACGGGTGCGGCCACGGCCGCCCCAGGGACCGGGCGACGTCGAAGGCGACGGTCAGGGGCGCCTCCACCAAGGTGGTGAACCGCAGCTGGAACACGGGGAGCAGCGTCGCAGACACGGCAGGATGGACGTCGTGCGCATCTCCGCCCGGGTCGACTACGCAGTCCGCGCCGCCGTCGAACTCGCCGCCGTGGCACCCGACTCGCTGACCTCCGAGCGGATCGCCCAGGCACAGGGCATCCCGGCCCGCTTCCTGCAGGCCATCCTCGGCGACCTCCAGCACGCCCGGCTGGTGACCAGCCAGCGCGGCCGGGAGGGCGGCTACCGGCTGGCGATGCCGCCGTCGGAGATCTCCGTCGCCCGGGTCATGCGGGTGGAGCAGGGCTTCCTCGCCGAGGTGCACGGGCAGCGCCCCGAGGACGTCGAGTACCCGGGCGCCGCCGGGCCGCTCGCCTCGGTGTGGGTGGCGGCCCGGGAGTCCTACCGCCGGGTGCTGGAGAACGTGACCCTGGCCGACGTCGTCGCCGGCACCATGCCGCCGCACGTGGCCGAGATGATCGAGCTGGACAGTGCGTGGCGCTCCTTCGGCGTCCCGGCCGCGGACTGACCGCGAGCGCGGACGGGAACACGAGTCGGCTCGGTGTGGCACGATCGAACCGTGACGGACTGCGGCGCCCTTCTCGTGGAGCGCCTGCACGTCGACCTGGCGCGGGTCTCCAGCGCCGCCTGTCGCGCCGCGCGCTGACCAACGGCCCGCTCCCCCGCAGCTTCCCTGCTGCACCCACACCCGGCCGCGTCGCGCACGCTCGGCGTGCTGGCGCAGAGGAGAACGACTGACGTGTCGACCCCCACCCGCAGCAGCAACCGCCCCGTCCGCGGACAGGGGCAGTGGGCGCTGGGCTACCGCGAGCCGCTGAACCCGAACGAGCGGATGAAGAAGGACTCCGACGGGTTGGACGTGCGCCAGCGGATCCTGGACATCTACGCGCACACCGGTTTCGACGGCATCGACCCCGGCGACCTGCGCGGCCGGATGCGCTGGATGGGCCTGTACACCCAGCGGGCCCAGGGCATCCCCGGCGGCAAGACCGCCGTGCTGGAGGCCGAGGAGCTCGAGGACTCCTACTTCATGATGCGGGCCCGCATCGACGGCGGGGCGCTGACCAGTGAGTCGCTCCGGGTCATCGGCGGGATCAGCACCGAGTTCGGCCGGGACGTCGCCGACGTCACCGACCGCCAGAACGTCCAGTACCACTGGATCCGGATCGAGGACGTGCCGGAGATCTGGCGACGGCTCGAGTCGGTCGGCCTCAGCACGATGGAGGCCTGCGGAGACGTCCCGCGCGTGATGCTGAACTGCCCGATGGCGGGGGTCCTCGCCGACGAGGTGATCGACGCCTCCGAGGTGCTGGCCGAGACGGTCGCGAAGTACCTGGGCGACCCGGCGTTCAGCAACCTGCCGCGCAAGTGGAAGACGTCGATGTCCGGCTGCGTCGACCACTGCACCGAGCCCGAGATCGACGACGTCTCCTTCGTCGGCGTGGTGAACGAGGCCGGCGAGGCCGGTTACGACCTGTGGGTCGGCGGCGGCCTGTCCACCAACCCGATGTTCGCCAAGCGGATCGGCGTCTTCGTCCGCCCCGACCAGGTCACCGACGTCTGGGCCGGCTGCACCTCGATCTTCCGCGACTACGGCTACCGCCGGTCCCGCAACCACGCCCGGATCAAGTTCCTGATGGCCGACTGGGGCCCGGAGAAGTTCCGCCAGGTGCTGCAGGACGAGTACCTGCACGCCGAGCTGCCCGACGGCCCGGCTCCCGCACCGGCGGCGCACGACCAGCGCGACCACGTCGGGGTCAGCAAGCAGAAGGACGGCAACAACGCGCTGGGCTTCGCGCTGCGCACCGGCCGGATCAGCGGCACGCTGCTCACCCGGATCGCCGACCTCGCCGAGGAGTACGGCACCCAGGGCGGGCGCATCCGGACCACGACCCAGCAGAAGCTGGTCATCCTCGACGTCCCCGACGACCGGGTCGAGGACCTGGTCGCCGCGCTGGCCGAGCACGACCTGCTGGTGCGCCCGAGCGCCTTCCGCCGCGGCACCATGGCCTGCACCGGGCTGGAGTTCTGCAAGCTCGCGATCGTCGAGACCAAGCAGCACGCCCAGGAGCTGTACGCCGAGCTGGAGCGCCGGCTGCCGGAGTTCGACGAGCCGATCGGGATCAACGTCAACGGCTGCCCGAACAGCTGCGCCCGGTTCCAGACCGCCGACATCGGCTTCAAGGGCATGATCGTCCGCAACGCGGCAGGTGAGAGCGTCGAGGGCTTCCAGGTCCACCTGGGCGGCCACCTCGGTGTCGACGCCTCCTTCGGCCGGAAGTTCCGCGGCCACAAGATCGCCAAGGAGGAGACCGCGGACTACTGCGAGCGCGTGCTCCGCGGCTACCTGGACCGCCGTGAGCCCGGCGAGCGGTTCGCTGCCTACGTGGCGCGGGCCGACGATGAGTGGCTGGTGTGACAGACAGCACGTCCGGAAGGACGCGCCAGCTGCCACCGTTCCACTGTCCGTACTGCGGCGAAGAAGACCTCACCCCGCACGGTGACGATGCGACCGGCTGGCACTGCGGTGCCTGCCTGCGGACCTTCACCCTGCGGCTGACCGGAACGGGGGTGCAGCACCCATGACGATCGCGATCACCACACCGACGCCGGAGCTCGCGGCCGAGGCCGATGCGCGCTTCGAGGGCATCACCGACCCGGTCGAGCAGGCGCTGGCCGTGCTCACCTGGGCCGGGGAGACGTTCGGCGACTCCTTCGCCATCACCTCCTCGATGGCCGACGGGCTGCTGGCGCACCTGGCCAGCCGCGCCGTCCCCGGCGTGAACGTCGTCTTCCTCGACACCGGCTACCACTTCGCCGAGACGATCGGCACCCGTGACTGGATCACCGGCGTCCTGCCGATCACGCTGCACAACGTCCAGCCGCTGCTGACCGTCGCCGAGCAGGACGCCGAGCACGGGCCCAAGCTCTTCGAGCGCGACCCCGACCTCTGCTGCTCGATGCGCAAGGTGCAGCCGCTGGCGCAGGCGCTGGCCGGCTTCACCGCCTGGGGGTCGGGCGTGCGCCGCGACGAGTCCGCGACCCGGACGGGCACCCGGGTCGTCGACTGGGACGCCAAGCGCGGCATGGTCAAGGTCAACCCGTTGGCCGCCTGGACCCAGGACGACGTCGACGGCTACGTCGCCGAGCACCAGGTGCCGGTCAACCCGCTGTCGGAGATCGGCTACGCCTCGATCGGCTGCGCGCCCTGCACCCGCCCGGTTGCCCCGGGCGAGGACCCGCGCGCCGGCCGCTGGGCCGGCAAGAACAAGGTCGAGTGCGGGCTGCACACCTGATCCTGTCGGACCCGGCGAGCACACTGCCGGCATGGCCCGCCGCATCCTGCTGACCCCTGACGAGCTCTCCGACGCCCTGGAGGAACTGCCCGAGTGGGCGGGGGACGTCCACGGCATCCACCGCAGGGTGAAGGGGATCGACTTCCGCGGCGCAGCCCGGTGCGTGACAGCCCTGGCCGACGTCGCCGAGGAGCTGGACCACCACCCCGACGTCGAGATCAGCTACGGCAACCTCACCGTCCACCTGATCACCCACTCGGTGGACGGCGTCACCGAGCTCGACGTCGAGTTCGCCCGCCGAGCCGATGTGCACCTCGACGACGCCGGCGAGACCGCGTAGGGCGTGACGCAGCAGGAGCCCGGCCGCTGTCCGGCCGGGCTCCTGCGTCAGCTGGTCAGCTGCCGATCCGACCGCCGTCGGTCCGGAAGACGACCGCCACGCTGGGCCGCGGGAACGGCCGCTCGGCCAGCCGGTCCGGCCAGGTGCTGGACGGCGACTCCCGCGTCGACCCGGTCGTCTCGCCGGGGTGCTGCACCGAGACGAAGACGGAGCGGGAGTCCGGGGTGATCAGCGGCCCGCTGCACTCCGCACCGACCGGCACCGTGAGGAACGCCTTGAGGTGACCGCGCTCCGGTCCGGCCGTCGGCACGGCGAAGAGCCCGTCGTTGGTCCCGGCGTACGTGCCGACCTCCCGGTTCCGGGTGGAGAGCACGTTCCCGTCGGTGGAGATCCACAGGTTGCCGGACAGGTCGAACTCCAGGTTGTCCGGACAGGACAGGGCACTGACCTGGGACTTGTCGTAGCCGGCGAAGTACGTCCCGGGGGTCTCCGGGTCACCGGCCACGATGAACACCCGCCAGTAGAAGTCGTCCCCGGCGATCCCGTCGGTCTCCAGCCACTCCAGCACGTGGCCGTTGCGGTTGCCGGCCCGCTCCTCGTAGGTGCCGTCCTCGACGTCGAAGGCGAAGGACCGGGACACCGGGTTCGGCTCGTCGGCGACCTCGCGCCGCGAGTTGTTGGTCAGCGCGGCGTAGACCCGGCCGTTGACCGGGTTCACCTGGATGTCCTCGGGCCGGTCCATCTGGGTGGGCAGCTGGGACGGGTCGAGGACCACCGGGGCGGCCGGGTCGGGGAAGTCGCCGTTGGCGTCCAGCTCCTTGCCCAGCCGGTCGGCGGCCAGCCGGGTGAAGGTCAGCACCCAGGGCACCGACTTGCCCGGGATCATCGACTGCCCGTCCTTCACCAGCGGGATCCACTGGCCGGTGCCGTCGAACTCGCCGTCGGCCGGCACGGTCGCCAGGCCGTCGATCTGCTCCGGCGGCGAGTCGCCGGTGAAGCGAGCGACGTAGAGGTCGCCCTCCTCCAGCAGGGTCATGTTGTGCGCGCGCGACGCACGGTCGATGCCTGGCCGGTAGCGCGCCTTGGACACGAACTTGTAGATGTAGTCGAACCGCTCGTCGTCACCGGAGTACGCGACCACCCGGCCGTCCTCGGCGATCTGAACGTTGGCGCCCTCGTGCTTGAACCGACCGAGGGCGGTGCGCTTCTTCGGGGTGGACGTGGGGTCGTACGGGTCGAGCTCCACGACGTAGCCGAAGCGGTTCACCTCGTTGGGCTCGCGGGTGAGGTCGAAGCGAGGGTCGATCTCGTCCCACCGGCGGCCGGGGAGCTCCTCGGTGGAGATCCCGTAGCGGGCCAGCCGGGGTTCCCGCGCGTCCTCCGTGATGACCGTCGACGTCCCGAAGTACTGGTTGAAGTTCTCCTCCCCGTGCAGGGTGGTGCCCCACGGCGTCGTCCCTCCGGCGCAGTTGTTCAGCGTCCCGAGGACGTGCCGGCCCGCCGGGTCGGCGCTGGTCCGCACGTACTCGGACCCGGCCACCGGCCCGGTCAGCTCCAGGGTGGTCATCGCGGTGACCCGGCGGTTGCGCTTCCCCCGCCGGTCGGGAAGCCAGTTGCCCGTGTCCCCGTCCCGGGCCAGCTCGACGACCGAGATGCCGTGGGCCATCATCGCGATGCGCTTCTGCGCCTCGGTGGTGGGCGCCTCCTCGTCCGCCACGCCGGCGAACATCAGCTGCTCGTCGGTGTACTCGTGGTTGACCACCAGCAGCGCCCGCCGCCCCTTCCGGTCCAGCGGCAGCAGCCCGATGTAGTCGCAGTTGTAGCCGAACTGCATGGCCTGGGCCTCGGGCGTCTGGGCGTCGACGTCGAAGTCCGGGGCGTCCGGGAGCACCGGGTCGCCCCAGCGCATCACCACGCCGTAGGTGTAGCCGGTGGCGGTGACCAGTTCGTCGAGGAGGTTCTGCTCCACCGGCTCGAAGGTGAGCGGCGCGTTGGGCGCCGGCCGCCAGTCCAGCAGGTCCGTCGCCTCTGCCCGCGCGGGCGTGGCCTGCAGCGGACCGGCCGCCACGACCAGGGCTCCGGCCCCGGCGGCCTTCAGCATGGTCCGCCGGCTGAACGCGCCCTCGACGACCTCACCGATGGTGGGGTTGCCCGTGGTGTTCGGCACGGGGGTGTCGCAGGCGTTGCCGCACTTGTAGTAGCACGTCGTGTGGCTGCGGCTGCCGTGCCGTACGGAGTTCAGCAGCGGCAGCAGCAGACGGCGGCGGGCGGGGACGATGTCCGTCATGGGAGGGGTCCTCTGGTCGGGTGGACGGTCCGACCCCGGACGCTAGGAAGGCCCACCCACCCATCCGGTGAACGGCAGCAGAAACCAGGGTGACCGGTGGGGTCCCTGGGGACGACCGGGCGTGTCGCGCCGAGGCACTGGCGCAGCAGGAGCCCGGCCGCAGGTACAGCCGGGCTCCTGCGTCACCGGGTCAGCTGCCGATCCGACCGCCGTCGGGCCGGAAGACGACCGCCACGCTGGGCCGCGGGTACGGCCGCTCGGCCAGCCGGTCCGGCCAGGTGCTCGACGGCGCCTCCCGGGTCGACCCGGGCGTCTCCCCGGGGTGCTGCACCGCGACGAAGACCGAGCGGACGTCCGGGGTGATCAGCGGACCGCTGCACTCCGCACCGATCGGCACCGTCAGGAACGCCTTGAGGTGGCCACGCTCCGGCCCCGCCGTGGGCACGGCGAAGAGCCCGTCGTTCGTCCCGGCGTACGTGCCGACCTCCCGGTTCCTCGTCGAGAGCACGGTCCCGTCGGTCGAGATCCACAGGTTGCCGGCGGGGTCGAACTCGAGGTTGTCCGGGCACGAGAGGGCACTGACCTGCGTCTTGTCGTAGCCGGCGAAGTAGGTCCCCGGGGTCTCCGGGTCACCGGCCACGATGAACACCCGCCAGTAGAAGTCGTCCCCGGCGATCCCGTCGGTCTCCAGCCACTCCAGCACGTGGCCGTTCCGGTTCCCGTCCCGCAACTCGTAGGTGCCGTCCTCGAGGTCGAAGGCGAAGGACCGGGACACCGGGTTCGCCTCGTCGGCCACCTCGCGCTGGGAGTTGTTGGTCAGCGCGGCGTAGACCCGCCCGTTGACCGGGTTCACCTGGATGTCCTCGGGCCGGTCCATCCGGGTGGGCAGCTGGGACGGGTCGACGACCACGGGTGCGGCCGGGTCGGGGAAGTCGCCATTGGCGTCCAGCTGCTTGCCCAGCCGGTCGGCGGCCAGCCGGGTGAAGGTGAGCACCCAGGGCACCGACTTGCCGGGGATCATCGACTGCCCGTCCTTGACCAGGGGGAGCCAGTGGCCGGTGCCGTCGAACTCACCGTCGGCGGGCAGCGTCGCGAGGCCGTCGATCTGCTCGGGCGGCGAGTCGCCGGTGAAGCGTCCGACGTAGAGGTCCCCCTCCTCCAGCAGCGTCATGTTGTGCGCGCGCGACGCGCGGTCGAAGCCGGGCCGGTAGCGCTTCTTCGACACGAACTTGTAGATGTAGTCGAACCGCTCGTCGTCGCCGGAGTAGGCGACCACGCGGCCGTCCTCGGCGATCCGGACGTTGGCCCCCTCGTGCTTGAAGCGCCCGAGCGCCGTCCGCTTCTTCGGCGTGGAAGTGGGGTCGTACGGGTCGAGTTCCACGATGTACCCGAAGCGGTTGGGCTCGTTGGGCTCCTGGGTGACGTCGAAGCGGGGATCGACCTGGTCCCACCGGCGGCCGCCGGGCTCCTCCGTGGAGATCCCGTAGCGCGACCACCGCGGCTCCCTCGGGTCCTCCGCGAACGGCGTCGACGGCCCGAAGTACTGGTTGAAGTTCTCCTCCCCGTGCAGGGTGGTGCCCCACGGCGTCGTGCCGCCGGCACAGTTGTTCAGCGTCCCGAGGACGTGGCGGCCCGCCGGGTCGGCGTTGGTCTGCACGTACTCCGAGCCGGCCGCCGGTCCGGTGAGCTCGAAGGTCGTCGCCGGCGTCAGCCGACGGTTGCGCTTCCCCCGCGGGTCCGGTCGCCAGTTGCCCGAGTCCCCGTCCCGGTGCAGCTCCACGACCGAGAGCCCGTGGGCCATCATCGCGATGCGCTTCTGCTGGTCGGTGGTGGGCGCGTCCTCGTCCGCCACGCCCGCGAACATGAGCTGCTCGTTGGTGTACTCGTGGTTGACCACGATCAGCGCCCGGCGCCCGCTCCGGTCCAGGGGCAGCACTCCGATGTAGTCGCAGTTGTAGCCGAACTGCTTCGCCTGGGCCTCCGGCGTCTGGTTGTCGACGTCGAACTCCGGTGCACCCGGTTCCACCGGATCGCCCCAGCGCAGGACGACGGCGTACTCGTAGCCGGTGGCGGTGACGAGCTCGTCGAGGAAGTTCTGCTCGACCGGCTCGAAGGTGAGCGGTGCCTCCGGGTGCGGCTGCCAGCCTCCGCCCGGCCCCCCGGTGGCCAGCGCGGGCGTGGTGCGCAACGGCCCCGCCGCCACGACCAGCGCCCCGGCGCCGGCGGCCTTCAGCAGGGTCCGCCGGCTGAAGGCGCTCTCGACGACCTCGCCGATGGTCGGGTTGTCCGACTTGTTCGGTACGGGGACGTCACAGGCGTTGCCGCACTTGTAGTGGCACGTCGTGTGCGTCCGACTGCCATGGCGGAAGGAGTCCAGGAGAGGGAGAAGCAGACGACGGCGGGTGGGCGCGATGTCCGTCATGGGAAGTCCTCTGGTCAGGTGGGGCGCTGAGGACCGGGACGCTAAGTGACGTGCATCACTCTCTCGACGGGCGGGGGGCGAATGCTGGGTGACCCGTGGGATCCCGGCGGGGCGTCTGAGCGCATCGTGTCGAGTCGCAAACGCTGAGTAGCCACCGCCCGGGACGGGTGCGGCGTCGGGGCCGCGGCCACGCCACCGGAGCGGACAGGACCGCGCTCCTCGGACTGGGAGGTCAGGCCCGGACGGGGAGGACCAGCAGCCGCAGCAGGCGGTCGGCCTCGGCGTCCGGGTCGGCGGTGAGCCCGGTGTGCACGGCGCTGGGCTGGACGACCGTGCTGCGCGGCGCGGTCAGCCAGCGGAACCGCGACCCCAGCGCCTCCCGCCCGGCGGCGCCCGCCCCGACCGCGGCGGAGCAGACGTCGGCCGCCGCCTGCAGCGCGGCGGTGATCGCCACCGGGTCCGCGGTCGGGTCGAGCGCGCGCAGCCGGTCGGCGTCCAGGTGCAGCCGGGAGCCCAGGTAGTCCCGCTGCCGGCAGTAGACCAGCACCCCGGCGTTGAACGACTCCCCACGCTCCACCCGCGGCACCACCCGGAGCACTGCGTACTCGAAGGTGTCCCTGAGTGTCACAGCCCTCATCGCTGGGTCACGCCCTCCGGCGGCGGCGGGCCGAGCCAGGTCGGCCGGTTCTCCCCCCGCGGCGCGGTCCGTCGGCCCGCTCCTCCGGTCGCGGCCGCCGCGACGACGCCGGGGAGCCAGGTCTCGCGGGCAGCCAGCCGCTGCAGCAACTGCCCGACGTAGCGGGCGCGGACCTCGTCGGCGGGCTCCGCGGCCGTCGGTCCCTCCAGCCACGCATCGGGCACCTGCGCCAGCACCTCGGTGAGCAGCGGGCCGGTGACCTGCGGGGCCAGCGCGGCGTCGGCGGCCACGACGTCGGGGTCGCACTCGACCAGCGCGTGCTGGGCCGCATCGTACGCGCGGGGGACGGCGGCGGGCGCCCCCGGCCAGTTGTGGTGGAACGTCAGCGCGGCACCGTGGTCGATCAGGTGCAGTCGCCCGTGCCAGAAGAGCATGTTCGGGTTCCGCCACGACCGGTCGACGTTGCCGATCAGCGCGTCGAACCAGAGCACCCGCCCGGCCAGCTCCGGGTCGACTTGGGCCGCACCCGCCTCGAAGTCCAGTGCACCGGGCAGGTAGTCCATCCCGAGGTTGGTGCCCGCGGAGTTGCGCAGCAGCTCCTGGACCTCCTGGTCCGGCTCCCCCACCGCCAGCTCCGGGACGACGTCCACCGTCACCAGCGCGGGCACCGGCAGGGAGAGCCGGCGGGCCAGCTCCCCGCAGACCACCTCGGCGGCCAGCACCTTCACGCCCTGCCCGGCAGCCCGCCACTTGACCACGTAGGTGCCGAGGTCGTCGGCCTCCATGAGCCCCGGCAGCGAGCCACCCTCGCGCAGCGGGGTGACGTAGCGGGTGGCGGAGACGGCGGGGAGCACAGTGCTGCGCACCCTACCGGCGGGCCGGGGCCCGTCCGGGGACACTGACGCGGTGGGACTCCTCCGCCGCACGACGCTGCCGCAGCTGGCCGACGCGCCGTTCACCTACCCGGAGGTCGGGGCCACACAGGAGGCGACGCTGCCCGCCGGCTACGACCACGTCGAGCGGTCCGTCGTCGTCGGTTCGGGCCGGGCGGAGTTCGACCGGGCCGGGGCTGCGGTGTTCCGCTGGGCCGCTCAGCGCAGCGCGGGCCTGCGGGTCCTGGCCGACGGGCCGGCCAGCACCCCGGGCACGGTCGTGCTGATGACCGCGGGGCTGCGCCGGCTGGGGCTGGACGTCCCCTGCCGGGTGGTGTGGGCGGTCGACGAGCCCGCTCGGCGCGGGTTCGGTTACGGCACGCTGCCCGGGCACCCGGAGAGCGGTGAGGAGTGCTTCGTCGTCACGCTGGAGCCCGGTGGCGACGTCGTCTACACGCTGCGGGCGTTCTCCCGGCTGGCGACGCCGCTGGCCCGGCTGGGCGCGCCGGTCAGCCGGCGGGTGCAGCGACTGGCCCTGGACCGCTACGTCGTGGCGATCCGTCGGGCCGCGCAGGCCGGCTGACCTCAGTGGCCGGCCTTGGCCCGCTCCTCCTTGATCATGTCCTTGCTGCGGACCAGCCGGAGCAGGGTGACCACGAACAACCCGCCGGCCATGTTGAGCAGCACGGTGTACCAGAGCCAGGCCAGCCAGTCGCCGTAGCCGAACGGCGCCCCGGCGTGCAGCGCGGCGAAGATGATCAGTGAGTCCAGGATCGAGTGGAACAGCTGCAGCCCGGCAAGCACGAAGGCGCCGCCGATCGCAGCCACGATCTTGGCGGGGTCGGACTCGGTGCCGTGCTGCATCCGGGTCATCAGCGTGATGGCGATCCCGGCCAGGAAGGCCAGCGACGCCGACTGCAGGTCCAGCGGCGACTCCACGAAGTGGACGGCGCTCTCGATCGCGGTGGCCCGCAGGTCCGGGAAGGCCCGGACGACCAGCCACATGAACACCCAGCCGCCCAGCAGGTTGGCCACCAGGGTGCCGCCCCAGAGCTTGCCCAGCTGGGCGAAGCTGGCCCGACCGGCGGCCACGGCGGTCACCGGGACGAGGAAGCCCTCGGTGAACAACTCGCTGCGGGCCAGCAGGAGGGCGATGAAGCCCACCGAGAAGGCCAGCCCGGCCAGCAGGTGGCTGCCCGTCTCGGCGTAGACGGCGAAGAGCAGCAGCACCCCGGTGCCGACCTCCAGCCCGCCGGCGAAGCCGGTGGTGAGCACCTCACGCCAGTTCCGGTGCAGTCGCTGCGCACCGTCGCTGACGATGGCGTCGAAGGCCTCTTGCAGCTCGTCCTCGGTGGCGCCGTCGGCGTCGCCGAGCTCCTCGCGCGCCGCGTCGGTGTCGGCGAACTCCTCGTTGGAGGGGTTGGTCTCCCCGAGGTCCTCACGGGTGGTGCCCACGGTGCTCTCCTGCCACGACGGCCGGGCAGTCGGGCGCCGCGGTCCTGCGCGGGCCTACCCGCTGCCGACCCGACCACACCCGACACCGACCACGTCACACGTCGTCGGGCGCCGTTTCTGCACCGCCGAGGACCGGGTAGCGGACCTCGACCCCTCCTCCGAGCACAGGAGCTCCCGCATGCCCCCGAAGCGCCAGCCCGACCAGTCCGCCCCGGCCACCGTGAGCGCCACCGGCGTGGCCTACGAGGGCCCCGAGAAGGGCCGGGACCCCCGCGCCCAGGCCGGCGAGTTCCTCACCACGCCCAACGGCGTGCGCATCCCGGACACCGACCACTCGCTGAAGGCGGGACGCCGCGGGCCGGTGCTGCTGGAGGACTTCCACCTCCGCGAGAAGATCATGCACTTCGACCACGAGCGGATCCCGGAGCGCGTGGTGCACGCCCGCGGCGCCGGGGCGCACGGCGTCTTCACCGCCTACGGCAACGCGGCCGGGGTCACCCGGGCCGCGGTGCTGGCCGAGGAGGGCCTGGAGACGCCGGTGTTCGTCCGGTTCTCCACGGTGCTGGGCTCGCGCGGCTCGGCCGACACCGTGCGCGACACCCGCGGTTTCGCGACGAAGTTCTACACCAAGGAAGGCACCTGGGACCTGGTCGGCAACAACATGCCGGTCTTCTTCATCCAGGACGCGATCAAGTTCCCCGACATCATCCACGCCGGGAAGCCGCACCCGGACCGGGAGATCCCGCAGGCGCAGTCGGCCCACGACACGTTCTGGGACTTCGTCTCCCTGCACACCGAGGCGACCCACCACACGATCTGGAACATGAGCGACCGGGGCATCCCGCGCTCCTACCGGACGATGGAGGGCTTCGGCATCCACACCTTCCGGCTGGTCAACGCCGACGGCGAGACGTCGCTGGTCAAGTTCCACTGGAAGCCCAAGCTCGGCGTGCACTCCCTCATCTGGGAGGAGGCGCAGATCGCCGCCGGCGTCGACCCGGACTTCCACCGCCGCGACCTGGCCGACGCCATCGAGGCCGGCGCGTACCCGGAGTGGGAGCTCGGCGTCCAGGTCATGCCGGACACCGACGAGGAGACCTTCGAGGGGATCGACCTGCTCGACCCCACGAAGATCGTCCCGGAGGAGCTCTGCCCGGTGCAGCGGATCGGGAAGCTGGTGCTGACCGGCAACCCGACGAACTACTTCGCCGAGACCGAGCAGGTCGCCTTCCACACCGGCCACCTGGTGCCCGGCATCGAGGGCACCAACGACCCGCTACTGCAGGGCCGCAACTTCTCCTACCTGGACACCCAGCTGAGCCGGCTCGGTGGCCCGAACTTCACCCAGATCCCGATCAACCGCCCGCACGCCCCGGTCAACGACAACTCCCGGGACGGCTTCCACCAGCACGGGATCCCCGAGGGCCTGGCGGCGTACAAGCCGAACAGCGTGGACGACGACTCCCCCGCCCTCGCCGACGCGAGCCAGGCGGCCTACGTGCACGTCCCGCGGAAGGTCGCCGGCGAGGTCGTCCGGGGCGCCCCGGCGTCCTTCGACGACCACTTCTCGCACGCCGCGCTGTTCTACGCGAGCCTCTCGGCGGACGAGCAGGAGCACGTCGCGGAGGCGTACACGTTCGAGCTCGGCAAGGTCTACGAGCAGGCGATCAAGGAGCGCACGCTCGGCGTGCTGGCGAAGATCGACACCGAGCTGTGCCGGGCGGTGGCAGAGGGCCTCGGCCTGCCGGCACCGGAGGGGACGCCGGTGGAGCACCTGGCGCCCAGCCCGGCACTGGCCCAGGTGACCGGGGCGTCCTACCCGATCGAGGGCCGGCTGGTCGGCGTCGTCGCCGGCCCCGGCGCCGACATCGCCGGGGTCACCGCGCTGCGCGAGGCGCTGGAGGCCGAGGGCGCGATGACCAAGCTGATCGCCCCCACCGGCGGCGAGCTGAGCGACGGGGGCGCCACCGAGGTCGTGGAGCGGACCTTCGTGACCGCGCGGTCGGTCGAGTTCGACGCGGTCGTCGTCGCCGGTGGTGCGCCGAAGGAGAAGGACGTGAAGTCGGTCGTCCTGCTGCTGGAGAGCTACCGCCAGCTCAAGGCGATCGGCGCGTGGGGCGACGGCGCCGACGTGCTGACCGCCACCGGCATCGACGTCGACGGCCCCGGCGTGCTGACCGCGGACAGCGCCGGTGCCCTGGTCGGTGACCTGATCGCGGCGATGGGCAAGCACCGCGTCTGGGAGCGGGCGCCGCTGGTCACCGCCTCGCAGGTGCCGCCGGCCGCCTGACCCGCACCGGGGTGCCGGGACGCAGGCGACTGCGTCCCGGCACCCCGGTCAGCGCTTCGGCAGCTCCAGCGCCGACGGCCCGAACCGCTCCACCCGCACCGACTCCGGCGGCAGCCCCAGGCCCACCAGGAGCTGACTGGCCGACTCGGCGAAGCCCGCGGACCCGCACACGAAGGCGGTCTGCCCGGGCTCCCACAGCGGGAGCAGGTCCATCGCGGTCAACCGGGCCCCCGGGCGGATGCCGTGCGTCTCCCGGGTGAGCGCGATCAGCGCCCCTGCCTCGACCAGCTCGTCGGCGTAGGGCAGCTCGGCGAGCGTGCGGGCGGAGACCGCCACCCGGAGCAGGTCCAGCCTGCCCAGCGCCCGGGCGTGCCGGACCATCGCGACCAGCGGGACGACGCCGCTCCCCCCACCGACCAGCAGTGCCGGGGTGACGCCGTCCCAGACGAACCAGCCACCGATCGGGCCGCGGACCTCCAGCTCGTCACCGGGCTCCACGACGTCGGCGAGGTAGGTGGAGACCTCGCCGTCGTCCAGCCGCTCGACGAACAGCTCCACCAGCGGGTCGCCCGGCGCCGAGGCCACCGAGTACGAACGCTGCGCGGTGTACCCGTCCTCGGCGGTCAGCCGGACGACGTAGTGCTGGCCGGGCAGGTGGCCGATGCGGTCGTGCACGTCCAGCCGCAGCTCCACCGCCCGGGCGATCGGCCGGCGCAGCCCGGCGACAGTCGCCGTGGTCCAGCCGCCCGCCGGCGCCCGTCCTCCGTCAGTCACCCTGGTACCGCTGCTGCTTCCACGGGTCCCCGCGGTCGTGGTAGCCGTTCTGCTCCCAGAAGCCGGGCTGGTCGCGCTTGAGCACGGTGATCCGGCTGATCCACTTGGCGCTCTTCCAGAAGTACAGGTGCGGCACCAGCATCCGCACCGGCCCGCCGTGCTCGGCGGTCAACGGCTTGCCGTCGAACTCCCACACCAGCCACGCCTTGCCACCGGTGACGTCCTCGATCGGCAGGTTCGTGGTGTAGCCGGTCTTGGACGTCGCCATCACGAACCGGCCCTCGGCCGTGGGCTGGGCGATGTCGAGCAGCGAGTCGACGCTGATGCCCCCGAACCGGGTGTCGAACTTCGACCAGGTGGTGACGCAGTGGATGTCACCGCGGTACTCGGCCGACGGCAGCGCGTGCGCCTCGTCCCAGGTCCAGGTGGTCGGGGTGGCCACCTCGCCGTCGACGGTGATGCTCCAGGTCTCCGGGGCGATCCGGGGCGTGGGCTCGGCGGTCAGCACCGGCCAGTCACTGCCGGCGTCGTACTGGCCGGGTGGGAGCCGGGGGTCTCCGGCCGCGCGGCGGCGGCCGAGGAAGCCGCGGGTTGGTCCAGGCACGTCGTCGTCCTCTCGGGGCACCGGACTGGGGCGAGGACGATCTTCCTCCACCCCCGGGGCCGCCGTCTCCCTGGGTGGTGACACCGCTCCCCCGGCCGGGCCGGTCCCCCGTCCGGACCCCCGGAACGGTCAGGGTCGCCTTACATGAGCTGTGTCACGGTGCGTTCACCTGGGTGTCATGTGGGCACTGGGCTTACCTTTGGCCCTGTGGCGACAGTGACGACGCAGCCGGCCCAGCGCAGGGCCCCCAAGACCGGCCGGTTCGACAACTCGGTCGTGAAGAAGACCGTCATGGCGGTCAGCGGGATCATCATGATCCTCTACTTGCTCGCCCACATGGTGGGCAACCTGAAGGCCTTCTCGGGTCCCGAGTCGTTCAACAGCTACTCCGGGTGGATCCGCACCATCGGTGAGCCGGCGCTCCCGGCCCAGACGGCGCTGTGGATCATCCGGATCGTGCTGCTCGCCGCGGTGGTGCTGCACTTCTGGGCGGCCATCTCGCTGTGGCGCCAGGCCCGGCGCGCGCGCCCGGTGCCCTACGTGACCAAGAAGCGGGTGCAGCAGAGCTTCGCCTCGCGCACCGTCCGCTGGGGCGGGCTGATCCTGGCGCTGTTCATCATCTGGCACATCCTGGACCTCACGCTCGGTGCGGTGAACCCGGTCGGTCACGACTCCACGCCCTACGACCGCCTGGTCGCCAGCTTCTCCAACATCCCGATCACGCTCTTCTACGTGGTCTCGATGGTGCTGCTCGGCCTGCACCTGCGGCACGGCATCTTCGCCGCCACGCAGACCCTCGGCCAGACGAACAAGCGCCGCGAGCGCGCCGTCAACGGCCTCGCCTACCTCGTCGCAGGGGTCATCACCGTGGGCTTCCTGCTCGTACCGCTGTCCGTCGCCTTCGGCTTGATCGACTGAGAGAGAAGGACACCGTCATGCCTCTCGAGCTCTTCACCGTGGGCGAGCCCATCGCCGACACCACGGCACCCCGCGACGTCCCGCTCCCCGACCGCTGGAACGAGCGCAAGTTCCGCGCCCGGCTGGTCAACCCGGCCAACCGTCGCCGGCTCTCGATCATCGTCGTCGGCACCGGCCTGGCCGGTGGCTCGGCGGCGGCCACGCTGGCCGAGATGGGCTACCGGGTCAAGAACTTCTGGTTCCAGGACAGCCCCCGGCGCGCGCACAGCGTCGCGGCCCAGGGCGGCATCAACGCGGCCAAGAACTACCGCAACGACGGCGACAGCGTGCACCGGCTGTTCTACGACACCGTCAAGGGCGGTGACTTCCGCTCCCGCGAGGACAACTCCTACCGGCTGGCCGAGGTCAGCGCCGCGATCATCGATCAGGCCGTGGCCCAGGGCGTGCCGTTCGCCCGTGAGTACGGCGGCCTGCTGGACAACCGCTCCTTCGGTGGCGCCCAGGTCTCGCGCACCTTCTACGCCCGTGGCCAGACCGGCCAGCAGCTGCTCTACGGCGCCTACCAGGCCCTCGAGCGGCAGATCGGGCTGGGCAACGTCGAGCAGCACCCGCGCACCGAGATGCTCGACCTGATCGTCGTCGACGGGAAGGCCCGGGGCATCGTCGTCCGGCACCTGATCACCGGCGAGATCACCAGCCACTTCGCCGACGCCGTGGTGCTGGCCTCCGGTGGCTACAGCAACGTCTTCTACCTCTCCACCAACGCCAAGGGCTCCAACGTCACGGCGGCCTGGCGGGCGCACAAGCGCGGCGCGCTGTTCGCCAACCCCTGCTACACGCAGATCCACCCGACCTGCATCCCGGTCAGCGGCGACTACCAGTCGAAGCTGACGCTGATGAGCGAGTCGCTGCGCAACGACGGTCGGGTGTGGGTGCCCAAGGAGCGCGGCGACGACCGCAACCCCAAGGACATCCCCGAGGACGAGCGGGACTACTACCTCGAGCGCAACTACCCGGCGTTCGGCAACCTGGTGCCCCGCGACATCGCCTCGCGCCAGGCGAAGGCGGTCTGCGACGAGGGCCGTGGTGTCGGGCCGAACGGCCTGGGCGTCTACCTGGACTTCAGCGACGCCATCGCCCGGGTCGGCCAGGCCGCCATCGAGGCGAAGTACGGCAACCTCTTCGACATGTACAACCGGATCACCGGTGAGAACGCCTACGAGACCGGGATGCGGATCTACCCGGCCGTGCACTACACGATGGGCGGGCTGTGGGTCGACTACGACCTGTCGTCCAACATCCCGGGTCTGTTCGTCATCGGTGAGGCCAACTTCTCCGACCAGGGCGCCAACCGGCTGGGTGCCAGCGCGCTGATGCAGGGCCTGGCCGACGGCTACTTCGTGCTCCCCAGCACGATCAGCAACTACCTCGCCGACGGGCCGTTCCCCGCGGTCGACGCCACCCACCCGGCGGCGGTCGAGGCCGAGCAGTCCGTCCGCGCCCAGACCGAGCGGCTGCTGTCGATCAACGGCACCCGCACGGTGGCCTCGTTCCACCGCGAGCTGGGCAAGCTGATGTGGGACCTGTGCGGCATGGAGCGTTCGGAGCCGGGCCTGCGCAAGGCGCTGGACCGGATCCCGGAGATCCGGCACGAGTTCTGGACCAACGTCAAGGTCTCCGGCGAGCAGGGCATCTTCAACCAGAACCTGGAGCACGCCGGCCGGGTCGCCGACTTCATCGAGCTCGCCGAGCTGATGTGCGTCGACGCACTGCACCGCAACGAGAGCTGCGGCGGCCACTTCCGGGCCGAGAGCCAGACGCCGGAGGGTGAGGCGCTGCGCGACGACGAGAACTACGCCTACGTCGCCGCGTGGGAGTACACCCCGGAGGGCGAGCCGCCGGTGCTGCACCGCGAGGCCCTCGAGTACGAGTACGTCCACCTCGCACAGCGGAGCTACAAGTGACCAGCACAGAGACACGGACGATGAGCCTGACGCTGCGCATCTGGCGTCAGCGCGACCGGACCAAGAAGGGCAAGATGGTGACCTACCACGTCACCGACGTCTCGCCCGACATGTCGTTCCTCGAGATGCTCGACGTGCTCAACGAGAAGCTGATCCTCGACGGCGACGACCCGGTGGCCTTCGACCACGACTGCCGCGAGGGCATCTGCGGCTCCTGCGGTCTGATGATCAACGGCATCGCGCACGGCCCGGAGCAGACCACCGTGTGCCAGCTGCACATGCGGTCGTTCTCCGACGGTGACGTGCTGGACATCGAGCCCTGGCGCGCCGGCGGTTTCCCGGTGGTCAAGGACCTCGCGGTCGACCGGTCGTCCTTCGACCGGATCATCTCCGCCGGCGGGTTCATCAGCGCTCCCACCGGCACGGCTCCCGAGGCGCACTCCACCCCGGTGCCGAAGAAGAACTCCGACGCCGCCTTCGACGCCGCGACGTGCATCGGGTGCGGTGCCTGCGTGGCGGCCTGCCCGAACGGCTCGGCCATGCTGTTCACCGCGGCCAAGGTCTCCCACCTCGGGCTCATGCCGCAGGGCCAGCCCGAGCGGGACAGCCGGGTGCTGAAGATGGTGGCCCAGCAGGACGCCGAGGACTTCGGTGGCTGCAGCAACATCGGCGAGTGCTCCGCCGTGTGCCCCAAGGGCATCTCGATGGAGACCATCTCCCGGCTGAACCACGACCTGCTCGGCGCGCTGCGGGCCGGCGGCGTCCCGACCAGCTGAACGAAGGACGCGACCGAACGGGCCGGTACCCCACTGGGGTGCCGGCCCGTTCGTCGTCCTGCGAGTCGATGTGGAGACACACGATGACCCCCGTGACCGGACCCGCGCTCGTCTTCGACGGCGACTGCGCCTTCTGCACCCGCTGCGCCGACGTGGCCCGGCGGCTGCTGCCGGCCGACGTGCGAGTGGTCCCGTGGCAGTCCACCGACCTGGCGGCGGCCGGGGTGAGCGCCGCACGGGCGCAGACGGAGGTGCTGTGGTTCGACCGGGACGGCGCGGTGGCCGGTGGTGCCCCGGCGGTCGCGCAGGCCCTGCGGGCGGCGGGTCTGCCGTGGTCGGTGCCCGGCGTTGTCCTCTCCGTGCCGCCGGTGCGGTGGGTCGCCCCGATCGCCTACCGGCTGGTGGCGACCAACCGGCACCGGCTCCCCGGCGGGACGGCGGCCTGCCGGGTGCCCCCGCCGGACGCCGGCTGAGTCAGGCCGCTGCGTCGGTGCGCTCGGCGACCAGGCGGAGCAGGGTCGGGGCGAGGGCCTCGGCGACCAGCGCGTAGCCGGCCGAGGACGGGTGGAACCGGTCGGCGGAGAACAGCGAGGGGTCGGCGGCGAACCGCCGCGCCAGCTCCGGGGCGACCGGGGCGACGACGGCGCCGGCCCGCTCCGCGGCGACGGTCTGCCGGTTGCGCAGCAGGTCGCAGATGCCCGCGACGACCGCCCGCAGGGCCGGCGGCACCCAGGCCACCGACGACAGGTCGGGCGTGGGGACGACCAGCACCGCCGCGCCCGCCCTCCGGAGGTCCTGGACGGCCGCGCCCAGCGCCGCGGCCGCCCGGACCGGTGACACCTGCCGGGTCAGGTCGTTGGCGCCGACCACGAGCAACGCGACGTCGACGGGCCCGGTCACCCGGCGGACCTGGGCGGCGAGGTCGAGTGAGGTGGCACCGGGCACCGCGACCACCTGCGGGTCGACGTCGTGCCCGGCCTCTCGCAGCGAACGGGTCAGTCGTGCGCCGAGGGTGTCCCGCGCCGTCGCGGCGCCGGTGCCGAACGCGAGGGAGTCACCGAGGACGAGGAAGCGGAGGGTCACACCTCGGTCAACGCCGCGCTGCCGCCCGGTGTGCCGTGACGCGGACCTCGCTGCGGCGGCTCAGCCGCCCTGGGCGAAGAGCGCGGCGGCCTGGGCGTCGTCCACGAACGGGTACTTGACCTTGAACTGGGCCAGCGCGTCCGGCACCGAGAGCACGTGCGTCTCCCGCTTCCCCGCGGTGTCGATGGTCTGCACGGTCACCATGTCGCCGTTGATCGGGACCCAGTGCGTCTCGGCGTAGTCGGTGAAGACGTTCATGCCCCCATGGTCTCCCCTCCGCTGCCCGTGCCCCCGAGTGACCGGGCCCAGGCCCCGAGTTGCTTTCCACAACTCATGGTGTCGAGAGGCTCAAGGAGCGTCCCGGAACGTCCGACCTCTCTGTCAGGTCACCTGATCGGGTGAACGAGGGCAGTGGAGGGACACGAGGACATGGGCACCGAGGCAACGACCCAGCGACGGACCGGCCACCGTCCGGTGCGCCGCATGGCCGGGGTGGTCGTCGTGGCGGCCCTCTGCCTGGTGGCGGCTCCCGGCACCGCCGGAGCGACCCCGACCAACCCCTCCGACGAGCAGATCGGCGCTGCCCGGCAACAGCAGGACACCGCCGCACAGCAGGTCGGCGCCCTGTCTGCCGAGCTCGCCACCGCCCAGGCCGAGGTGGACGCCGCCCGGGCCCGGTCGGCGATCGCGCTGGACACCTTCCAGGCCGAGCAGGCCGAGTACGAGGTCGCCCAGGCCGCCGCCGACGCCGCCGCGGCCACCGCCGACGACGCCGCCGCCGAGCTGGCGACCGCCCGCACGGCCATCGCCGCGTTCGCCCGGCAGAGCTACCAGCAGGGCAGCACCTCCCCGACGCTGGAGGCGCTGACCACCGCCGACGGGCCGGCCCAGATGCTGGAGCGCGCCGCCCTCCTCGAGGCCGCCGGCGCCCACCAGGGTGACGTCGTCGTCGAGGTGACGGCCGCCGAGGAGCGGGCCCGCACCGCCGAGACCGCTGCGCACGCCACCCTGGCCGAGGCCGCGACGCTGAAGCAGGAGGCCGAGGACGCGCTGGCCGCCGCCGGGGAGCTGGAAGCCGGCGCCCGCGCGCAGGCCTCCGGCCTGGCGGCCCGGCAGGCCACCCTGGAGCAGGAGCTCGCCCAGGCCCAGCAGGCCCTCCTCGGCCTGGAGGGCGCCCGCGCCGCCGCCGAGCAGTACGCCGCCCAGCAGGTGACCGCCGAGCGCGCCGCGGCCGCCGAGCGGGCTGCAGCGGAGCGCGCCACGGCCGAGCGGGCGACCGCCGAGCGGACGCCGGCTCCCACCCGCTCCCTCGTCTCCGCACCGCAGAGCGGCACCTCCGCCGGGACCGGCGACTCCTCCGCGGTCGAGACCGCGATCTCCGACGCCCGGCGCCACCTGGGCACCATCTACTCCTGGGGCGGCGGGTCGCTCAACGGACCGAGCATGGGCTGGGGCGTGGACGCCGGCATCGTCGGTTTCGACTGCTCCGGGCTCACCCGCTACGCCTACGCCCAGGCCGGCATCTCGATCCCGCGCAACAGCCGCGCCCAGTACGCGGCCCTGCCCAAGGTCTCCCGGTCGGAGCTGCAGCGCGGCGACCTGGTCTTCTGGGCCACCAACACGAACAGCCCCGCGACCATCCACCACGTGGCCATCTACCTCGGGGGCGGCCAGATCCTGGAGGCGCCGCAGAGCGGCTCGGTCCTCCGCGTCACGTCGATGCGGTGGAGCGGCTTCATCGGCGGCACCCGCCCCACCGCCTGACGCGGCTACGCGCTGACGGACTCCATGGCCTCCGCGGTCAGGGTCACCGAGCGCAGCCGGCCCTCGGTGGTGGGGGCCTGGTGGGCGACGATCAGCTCGTCGGCGTCGGCCTGCTTGCGGAAGCCCTCGAGGTAGTCGCCGATCTCGCGCGGGGTGCCGATCGCGGCGTAGGTGAACATCGAGCTGACGTGCTGCCCGGCCCCCTGCTCGAGCAGCAGGTCGGCCTCCTCGTCGGTGAAGCTGCGGCCCCGCCCGAACAGGCCGACGGCCATGGTCCGGCGCACCGCCTGCAGGTTCTCCTCCGCCTGGCGCACGGTGTCGGCGGCGATGACGTTGACCCCGGCGATCACGTGGGGGGCGTCGAGCTGGGCGGAGGGCTGGAACTCCCGCCGGTAGGTGGCGACGGCGGCCTCCAGGGCCTGCGGCGCGAAGTGGCTGGCGAAGGCGTAGGGCAGGCCCAGCGCGGCAGCCAGGTGGGCCCCGAACAGCGAGGAGCCCAGCACGTACAGCGGGACGTCCGAGCCCTTGCCGGGGATCGCGTCGACGCCGGGCACCCGGCTCGAGCCGGTCAGGTACCCCTGCAGCTCCAGCACGTCCTGCGGGAAGGTGTCGGCGGAGTTCGGGTCCCGGCGCAGTGCGTACATCGTGTTCTGGTCCGAGCCCGGCGCGCGGCCCAGGCCGAGGTCGATCCGGCCGGGGTACATCGCGTCGAGGGTGCCGAACTGCTCGGCGATGGTCAGCGGCGCGTGGTTGGGCAGCATGACGCCGCCGGCACCGAGCCGGATCCGGCTGGTCCGGGCACCGACGTGGGCGATGAGCACGCTGGTGGCCGAGGACGCGATGGTCGGCATGTTGTGGTGCTCGGCGTACCAGACCCGCTGGTAGCCGTGCTCCTCCGCGCGCTGCGCCAGGGCGACGCTGGCCTCGATGCTGCTGCTGACGGTCTCCCCGCGAGCGATCGGGGCGAGGTCGAGGACGGACAGCGGGATGCGCATGGGGAAGAGCCTTTCGCGTTGGTTGTCCGGGACAACGCACGGCGCCCCGGTGCCCTTCCCAGCCGGGACGGCGCACGCGCGCCTGCCGTTCAGTGATCGTCCGCGCACCTACAGTCGCGGTCGTGCAGGAGATGACGTCGCTGCTGGGCGAGCCGCTGCCGGTGGAGTTCCTGTTCGACGGCGACTGGCGCCCCGCCGTCCTGCTCGGCTGGGCGCACGAGCCCGACGGCACCTGCTGGGTACGCGTCCAGGCCGTCGTCGGCGGACTGCGCCGCGCCAGCTGGGTGCACCTGGCCGACCTGCGCCTCCCCCGGCCGGACCGAGCGGCCTCCGAGCCGCGGACCCGGCCGGACCTGCAGCTCCCCGGCCGGGGGCAGCCCCGGCGGACCCCGACACCGCTCCCCCCGCTGCCGGTCCCCCGCAGCCTGCAGCCCGACTCCACCTCGGCCTGACCGCCGGTCCCGCACCCGAACCCGTTCCAGATCGCCGCACCGGGTGTCACCCTGGAGGTGCCAGCCGGAACGCAGCGTCGCGATCGGGTGAGGAGCAGCCGTGTTGTGTCAGAGCACGTACGCACTGGACTACATCGACGGACGGCGTGCGGCGGTCGACGCCCGCGTCGACGCCTACCGGGTTCTGGCCGCCGCCACCGAGCCGGCCGCCCTGCGGGAGTTCGAACCGGTCTTCTTCAACGACCTGGTCGTGGTGCTGGAGAACTGGTTCGTGCACCGCGGCCGGGGCATCGAGGGCTCGGACGGCAACGCGCTGAACGAGGTGCGGCTGATCGCCGAGTCGCTGGTGCACGGCCGCACGATGATCGCCGACAAGCACATCCGGCTGGACCCGGCGCGCACGGTGCTCAAGTACCGGGTGGGCGACGAGATCGCCGTCCGCGAGGCGGACTTCACCGCGCTGGCGAAGGCGTTCTTCGCGGAGCTGGAGAGCCGCTACCTGTAGCGCCCGCCCGGCTCAGCGGCTCTGCAGCGCGTCCAGGGCGACGGCCATCGCGGCGGCGACCCGGAAGTCCAGCCGCGGGTCCGGCACCGTGACGGTGTAGCGGTCCCGGATCGCCTTCTTCCGCTCGCTGATCAGCACCGGGGCCCCGGTCGCGGTGTCGACGAAGTCGAAGTGGAAGACGAAGGGCACCGGGACGTCGCCGACGACCGGGAGCGCGGTCCAGACCCGGCGCACCACCGCCAGGACCGGCCGGCGCTCCCGGCCGACCGCCTCGATGCCCGGGGCCGAGAGGGTCCACGTCGAGCGGAGCAGGCTCGCCCCGAACTGCTTGCTGAACATGCCCAGCGGCGCACCGTGCTCGTCGAAGACGTCGTGCTGGGCCGAGACGTCCATCCGCTGGCGGGCCTTGAAGGAGAAGACCGGGCGGCTCTTCGTCTCGTCGGCGAAGAAGACCACCTCCTCCTTCAGCTTCATCCGCTTCTGCTCGGCCAGGGCCAGCAGCTGCCCCTCGGAGCCGTCGGGGGCAGCGGCCCGGATCTCGTAGCGGTTGACCATCATGGTGACCCGCTGCGAGACGAAGAAGGCCGGCACGGCCATCGGGGCCGGCGGCTGGCCGGAGGGCGAAGAGGTCACGGCGGCACTCCAGGGGGTCGGGGACGACGGGGGCCCATCCTGGTGCATCCCGCGGCCGGCTGTCCCGCATGTGACCCCGGCGGCGGTCCGCACACCACTACGGTGGCCGGGTGCACGACGGGGCGGGCAGGACGATCGGCAACGGCCGATCACCCCGGGGCAACCCCGGGGCATCGTGAGCAGGTCGGGCATCGCGTCATGAGCCGCGCTGTGCGCTCCGCGCACCAGGCGGCGCCTCCAGCGAGGAGCGGCTGCCCGCCCCGCCGTGCACGCCGGGAGCTGCGATGACCGTCGAGCGGCAGGCCGCCGCCACCGCCGCCGCGATCGCGACCGCGCTGCTGGCCGGCCCGTGGCGACGGCGGGAGATGGTCCGCCGGGTGGCGGTGGCGCTGGGCCAGGCCCGCGCCCGCACCTGGGTGGGCACGCTGGTCGGCGAGGTGCAGACGGTCTACCCCACCGCCCCGGTCGACCGGCCTCGGGAGCTGGCCGCCGTCGTCCGGACGACGCGCGGGTGGGACCGCGGGCAGTCCCGGCGCCCGCGCCCCCGGCCCGTGCGGTGGGAGCCGGTGCCGACCGAGCTGGCCTGGCGCCGGCGGCCGGTCGCCGACCTCCCCGACCAGGCCGCGGTCGCCCGGCTGCTCGACGTCGACGCCGGCGAGCTGGCGTGGTTCGCCGACGCCCGCCGGCTGGAGCGCACGGCCGGCGAGGCGCTGCGGCACTACCGGTGGCGGGTGGTCCAGCGCCCGGCCGGGGTCCGGCTGCTCGCCGCGCCCAAGCCGCGGCTCAAGGAGGCGCAGCGGCGGCTGCTGCGGCACGTGCTCGACCGCGTCCCGGTGCACGACGCCGCGCACGGCTGCGTGCCCGGCCGCTCCGTGCGCACCGCGGTCGCCCCGCACGCCGGGTCCGCGGTCGTGCTGCGGATGGACCTGGAGGCCTTCTTCGCCAGCGTCGCCGCCGGTCGGGTGCACGGCCTGCTGCTCGGCGTCGCCGGGCTGCCCGAACCGGTGGCCCACGTGCTCACCGGCCTGATGACGACGGTGCTGCCGACCGAGGTGTGGCGACGCATCCCGCCCCCGGACGGCATCGAGGCGCGGGAGCGGCACCGGCGCCTGGAGCAGCGGCTGACGGTGCCGCACCTGCCGCAGGGTGCACCGACGTCCCCGGCGCTGGCCAACCTGGTCTGCCACGGCCTCGACCGCCGACTGGCCGGCCTCGCCGCGGCCTCCGGTGGCACGTACACCCGGTACGTCGACGACCTGACCTTCAGCGGGGACCGGCGGATCGCCCGCGACCGGTTCGCCGACCTGGTCACCGAGGTGGTGACCGAGGAGGGCTTCCGGGTGAACGCGGCGAAGACCTCGGCCACCAGCGCCGCCCGCCGGCAGGCGGTGCTGGGCACCGTGGTCAACGACCACCCCACGCTGCCGAGGCCGGAGCGGGACGCGCTGCGGGCGCTGCTGCACAACTGCGCCGTCCACGGCTGGACGACGCAGACCCGGGACCGCGACCCGGACACCTTCCGCGACCACGTGCTGGGCCGGGTGGCCTGGGCCGCCTCGGTCGACCCTGCGTTCGGCGCGCGGCTGCACCGCCTGGCCGACCGGATCGACTGGACCGCACTCCCTCGCTCGTAGGCTCGGCCGATGACCGTGGTCACCCGATGAGCGCCCGGTTCGAGGAGCTCGACTGGAGCCCCACGCCGATCGGCGAGGTGAGCCTGCGCCGGCGGCGGGACCCGGCGACCGGCCTGGACGTCTTCGAGGTGAAGCTCGGCGACGAGTTCCTGATGTCCTCCCAGTTCACCGTGGCCGAGGTGGCGGTGGCCCGGCTCGCCCTGGCCCGCCTCGACGCGCCTGCCCCGGATGCGCCCGGCCTGGCCGTCGCGGTGGGTGGGCTGGGCCTCGGCTACACCGCGGAGGCCGTGCTGGCCGACCCACGGGTGGCCGAGCTGGTGGTGGTCGACCTGCTCGAGCCGGTGATCGACTGGCACGAACGCGGGCTGGTGCCGGTCGGCCCCACGCTCACCGCCGACCCCCGCTGCCGGTTCGTGCACGGGGACTTCTTCGCCATGGCCACGGGCACCGGCTTCGACCCCGCCGCGCCGGACCGGGTGTTCGACGCCGTCGTCGTCGACATCGACCACTCACCCCGGCACCTGCTCGCCGACGGCAGCGCCGGCTTCTACGGGGTCGACGGCACCCGGCGGCTGGCCCGGCACCTGCGGCCGGGCGGGGTCTTCTCGCTGTGGTCGAACGACCCGCCCGAGGACGGCTACCTGGCCGTGCTGGCCGAGGTCTTCGTCGACGTCGCCGCCGAGGTCGTCAGCTTCCCCAACCCGCTGCAGGGCCGACCGGCGACCAACACGGTCTACCTGGCCACGGAGCCACGCTGACCGCGGGGTCAGTCCCGCATCGGCGCGATGCAGCAGCCGTCACAGGGGTGCGCGCCGGAGACACCGCCGACCGACTGGAGGTACACGACGTCGTCGGGGTCGGGGTGCCCGACGCCGTGCGGGCAGGTGCGCTCGAAGTGGCCGCGCACCGGGTGCCAGACCAGCGGCCACTCCCGCATGTGGTGGTCGCCGGCCTCGGGGAACGGGAAGTCCCGCCGGGTCATCCCGGCGCCGTCGTCCATGTCCGGTGCCCTCCGGGCTGGTCCGGTCGTGTCGGAGCCGGGGAACGTCGTCGCTGCCATGCCCCCAGGCTCGCCGGGCTCGGTGGCACGCCACTGTGCCCGAGGTGTGTCCAGCCTGTGAGGCGCCCCCCGATCAGCTCGGCGGTGCGACGGTGGTGGGCGGCGGCGGCGGCGCCGGACTCGCGGGCGACGTGCCCGTGGGCGTCCCTGTCCCCGTGGGTGTCGCCTCCGCGACCTCGCTGACGACCTGGCAGCCGGCGATGTCGCCGCTCAGCCGCCCCTGCAGGGGCTGCAGCTGCCGGATGACCTCGTCCAGCCGGGCCGCGTTGAACTCGCCGACCGCCTCACCCAGCTCGTCGATGGCGGCGACGACGTCCTGTGCCCCGTTGACCGCGCGCAGGCAGGCGGCGTTGACGACCACCTCGGCGGTCTCCCCCGTGGGCGGGGCGCCCGGCAGCGGGACGCCGACGTCGGTCGCGGGCCCGGCCGGGGTGGCGGCCGGGACCGGCGCCGACCCGTCGTCCAGCAACCCGACGACGAGCCCGCCGACGAAGACGCCGAGCACGAAGGTGGCCGCGGCCAGCCACCACCGCACCGCCCGGCCGGACCGCTCGTCGGGGTCCGGGGAACTGGTCCCGGCATCGGTCTCGGCATCGGTCTCGGGGTCGGCCATGGTCGTCCTCTCACCGTCGAGCGCGGGCGCACAACCGCCGGTAGCCTACGGCTGCTGAGCCCATCCGGTAGGACCGCGAGGCTGGAGGCCCCGGTGCCAGCCACGGCCGTCCCGCGTTGGCTCACCGCGCTGGCCGCCGCCGTCCGATGGGCGACCCGACCAGCCCGGTACGCGCTGCGGCGGGCCGCCCGCGCCTACCGGGACGCCGTCGTCAAGGCCCGCTGGTTCGTGGTGGTGGGGTGGCTCCTGCTGACCGTGGTGGTGTCGACGTCCCTCCCCACCGCCGGCGGCGGGGGCGGCGCCGACATCGGCAACCTGCTGCCGGAGGGCAGCCCGGCGGCCGCCGTCCAGGAACGGTCCCTGGAGCTGTTCCGGGTGCCGGTGCTCTCCCAGACCTCCGTGGTGGTGCACGACCCCGACGGCCTCAGCGTCCTCACCCAGGCCGACATCGCGCTGTGGGCGGCCACCCACACGCAGGCGTACATCGACGGCAACGTGCCGCCCGGGCGCGGACAGATCGTCGCCGCCGTCCCGCTGCCCACCTCGACGCCGGAGACCTCGGTCACCTACCTGTACGTCTCCAACTACACGTCGCTGGAACGGACCAGGGACCTGGCCCGCGAGTACGCCGCCCACTTCCACAACCAGAGCTCGGTGCAGACCTACGTCGCCGGTGTGGTGCCGGCCCAGGTCGCCCAGGCTGACTACCTCGAGTCCCGGCTGCACCTGTTCGAGGTCGCGACCCTGGTGCTGATCGCCCTCGTCGTCGGGCTCACCTTCCGCTCGGTCGTGGCGCCCTTCGTCGTCCTGCTGGCCGCCGGGCTGGGGTACCTGGTCGCCATCCGCAGCCTCGGGGTGCTCGCCGCGGCGCTGGGCTTCGCGCTCCCCGACCAGTTGCAGCCGCTGATCGCCGCGCTGTTGATCGGGGTGGTCACCGACTACTGCGTGCTGTTCTTCGCCGGCCTCCGGCAGCAACTGGACCGTGGGCTCCCGCGGCTGGAGGCGACCCGGCGGGCGGTGCGCACCAACGCGCCGATCATCGCCGTCGCCGGGATCACGGTCGCGGCCGGCACCGCGGCCCTGCTGGCCGCGGACTTCGAGCTGTTCCAGGCCTTCGGGCCGGCGCTGTCGCTGACCGTCGTCATCGGGGTGCTGGTGTCGCTGACCCTGGTGCCGGCCCTGATGGCGATCCTGGGCGAGCGGCTCTTCGGGCTGGGGACCCTGCGCACCTCACGCCGCCCCCCGAGCCGGCGCGGGAACAGCTGGCTGCTCCGGATCGTCGTCGACCGGCGCGGCGCGACGGTGGCGACGCTGCTGGCCACCGGTGTGCTCCTCCTGGCCGCGGCGCCGCTGCTGCAGATGCGCCTGGACCTGTCCTTCACCTCGGGCCTGCCGGCCGACGACCCGGTGAGCCGGGGCGCGGCGGTGCTCGAGGACTCCGGGATCCGGGGGGTCATCGCCCCCACCGAGGTGATCGTCGAGGGCGACGCGGTCATCGAGCAGCGGGCGGAGCTGGAGGAGCTGCAGCAGGCCATCGCGGCCCAGCCGGGGGTGGCCGAGGTGCTCGGCCCGGCCCAGAACCCGCTCCCCGACGGCTTCGGCGTCGTCTTCTCCCCCGACGGCGACGCCGCCCGCTTCGTCGTGATCCTGGACAGCGACCCCCTGGCCGCACCGGCGATCAGCGACCTGCGCGGGCTCACCGACCAGCTGGACACCCTGGCCGCAGAGGCCGGGCTGCAGGACGCCGAGGTGGCGGTGACCGGGCAGACCGCGATCGCCGCTGAGCTCGCCGCGATCACCCGGGAGAACCTCCAGATCACGCTGACCGCGGTGCTGCTGGTGGAGCTGCTGATCCTGATCGTGTACCTGCGCGCGCTCTGCGCCCCGCTGGTGCTGATGGCCTGCAGCGCGCTGGGCGTCGCGGCGGCGCTCGGGCTGAGCGTCCTGCTCTTCCAGGTGGTGCTCGGCGACCCCGGGCTGGCCTTCTACGTCCCGTTCGCGACCGCCGTGCTGCTGCTGGCGCTGGGGTCGGACTACAACGTGTTCGCCGTCGGCTCCATCTGGGAGGCGGCCACCCGACATCCGCTGAGCAAGGCGATCATGCTGGCGATGCCGGCCACGTCCCGGGCGATCAGCGCGGCCGGCCTCATCCTCGCGGCCACCTTCGGGATGGTGGCGATCATCCCGCTGCAGACGTTCCGGCAGGTCGCGTTCACCATGGCCGCCGGGTTGCTCATCGACACGTTCCTGATCCGCCCGGTGCTCACCCCGGCGGTGCTCACCCTGATGGGGCGGGCGGCCAGCTGGCCCAGCAAGCGGATCCGCACCGAGTCGGTGCCGGTCGACGAGCTGCGCCGCACCGGGGCCGCGGGAGCCCGGAGCGGGGGCCCGGAGGTGGTGCGGGACGAGTCGCTGGAGGACCAGGTACGGGACGACGAGGCACGCGAGAGCCTGCCGGCCGGCGCGGAGGTGGGACGACGGTGACCGCTGACGGCGAGCCCGCGCACGACGGCTGGGTCGACTCGGACGTCGGCGGGGCGACCGCCCACGGGAAGACCGCACCACGCCCCCGGCCGGCACTGCGGACCGTGGTCGTGGGGGTGGCCGTGGTGGTGGGCACGCTGCTGCTGCTGTGGGGCACCGACCGGCTGGCCCGGTGGGGGGCCGAGTCACTGCTGGCGCGCGACATCCAGCAGGCGACCGGCGTCGCCGACCGTCCGCAGGTCCAGGTGCACGGCGCGTTCTTCCTGCTCCAGGCGGTGGACGGCCGCTACGACGACGTCGAGGTCAGCATCCGCGAGGTGTCGTCGGGGCCGATGTCGGTCGACGCGGTGTACGCCCGGCTCTCCGGCGTGCACATCTCCTTCCACGACCTCCTCACCCAGGAGCCCGCGCCGGTGTGGATCGAGCGGTCGGTCGGGGAGGCGTTCCTGGGCTACGACGACCTCAACCGCTACCTCGAGGTCACCGGGCGCCCGATCAGCCTCG
This sequence comes from Modestobacter sp. VKM Ac-2978, assembly GCF_026968025.1. Taxonomy (NCBI): domain Bacteria; kingdom Bacillati; phylum Actinomycetota; class Actinomycetes; order Geodermatophilales; family Geodermatophilaceae; genus Modestobacter; species Modestobacter sp. VKM Ac-2978. The sequence continues at coordinate 251,458 of NZ_JAPVBP010000009.1, forward strand.
GGCCGGCACCCGGGGAGGAGGTGCAGCTGACCGGGACGGTCGACCTCCTCGGGCAGTCCGTGTCGGCCTCCACACTGGCCCAGCTGTCGCCGCAGGGCGGGGCGCTGTCGATCGCCCCGACCGCACTGGACACCGAGTCCGACCTCGCCCCGGCCAGCCGGCTGCTGCTCGGGCAGCGGTTCTCGCTGCGGGTGCCGCTGGACCCGTTGCCCTTCGGCCAGGAGCTCACCGCGATCGAGGGTGCGGCGGAGGGGCTGGTGGTGCGCGCCCGGGGCACCGACGTCGTCATCCGGCCCTGACCCCGGGCGCCGGTCAGTCCTACTCCCCCGACCAGAGGACCCGTTGGGGGAACGGGATGGTCATGCCGGCCTGGTCCAGCGCGGACTTCACGGAGATGGCGACGCCGCTGCGCACCCGCCAGCGGCTGGCGATGTCCGCGGGGTGCCACCAGCGCACCGCGAGGTTGATCGAGGAGTCGCCGAACTCCTCCACCCACACCTCCGGCGGCGGGGTGTCCGCGACCCCGTCCGCGGCGGCGCAGGCGGCCAACAGCACCTCCCGAGCGCGGACCAGGTCCGTGTCGTAGGCCAGCCCGACGGTCAGCGTCGTCCGGTTCAGCGGGGTGCTGGTGTAGTTGATGATCGGGTTCTTGAGCACCTCGGCGTTGGGCAGGTACACGATCAGGCCGTCGTAGGTCTGCAGCACCGTCGTCCGGAGGTTGACGTCGGTGACGACGCCCTCGAAGTCGCCGCTGGCGACCTGGTCGCCCAGCCGCAGGGGACGGCGGATCTGCAACATCACCCCGGCGATCAGGTTCTGCAGCATGTCCTGGGCGGCGAACGCGATGGCGATGCCGCCCACGCCGAGGGCGCCGAGCAGCGGGCCGATCTGCACACCGAGCAGGTCCAGGGCGTAGACGATGCCGACGGCGACCGCGACCAGGCCGAGGAAGCGACCGGCGACGAGCCCCACGTGCCGGTTCGCGTCGCGGTCGAGGGCGCGGACCAGCAGCCGTCGCAGCAGCACCGCGAGCAGGATGGAGGCGAGGAAGACCGCCAGCGCCTGGAGGACCTCGCTGACCGCGATGTCGTCCTCGACGACGACGTCGACGTCCTCGACCGCGGCCGCAGCCAGGACGTCGAGCAGGTGCAGGTCGACCGGCATGCGAGGAGGATGCTCCAGGAGGCTGCGGTCAGTCATCCGCGCCGCGCCCTCGGGCCGTGGGTGGCGGGCAGGTCACGCTGACGTGAAGCTTTCCCCACACCGGGCGCGAAGTGATCTGGATCACATTACGCTCCCGACATGGCCACTACTCCCACCCGCACCCGCCGCCTGGCGTCCGGCCTCGCCGCCGCGGGCCTGCTGCTCGTCCCGCTCTCTGCCTGCTCTGACGAGCCCGTGGACGATGCCACGAGCGCACTGGACACCGCGACCGAGACCCCAGCCGAGGGGGAGACGAGCGAGCCGACGATGACGGACGACTCCGCCACCGCCACCGAGACCGACGCCATGGCGACCGAGACCGGGGGCGCCACGAGCACCGAGTCCGGCGTGGAGTGCTCCGGGAGCTCCTGCGTGGTCACGCTCTCCGGCGATGGCACCGAGGTGGACGTGCTCGGCACGACCGTGACCCTCGGGCAGGTCCAGGACGGCCGGGCCACCGTCGGCATCGCCGGCCAGGAGGTCTCCTGCAGCGAGGGCGAGAGCGTGTCGGCCGGGCCGCTCAACCTCGAGTGCACGACGGTCACGCCCGAGAACGTCGTCATGACCGCGACCCTGGGCTGACCCGCCCCGCCTCGTCCGGGCGACCCGCGACGGGGCACGCGGCGTGCCGCAAGCCTGAGCACCCGGCGCGTGGGTGTTCAGGCCACGGTGACGTCGGTCGGGTCAGCGAGGTCTGCGAGTGGGACGGCGATCCCCTCTCCGGCGAACAGCTCCAGCTCCTCGACCCGCCCCTGGACGACGTGCAGGACGACGTGCACGTCCGTGAGGCCCGGAGCACGACTGCGCGCATCGACGGAGAAGTGGTCCGAGCGGTCGAGGCGCGAGAGCTGGCGAACCCGTCCCTCGGCCACGGGCGGCTCCGTGCTGTGCAGCCGAACGGAGGAGCACCCACAGCAGCAGCGGGCAGTGACGACGGCGACGTCCAGCTGGCGCTGCAGCGCCGGCTCGCCGACGACGCCGACCATCCGCTCGAGCAACCGGCGCTCGTCCTTGGTCAGGTCGCGCGGACCATCGAGTTCCTGCCAGATCGGCTCGCCCACGTCCACCGGCACAGCATCGCGCGCAGCGGCCGGCTGGTCGCCCGATTTCGCCCCTACGCGATGAGCGCCACCGCCATGACCATCGGCAACGAGACGACCGAGGCGATGGAGGTTCCCATGGTCAGGGTCTTGAAGGTCCCCTGGGTCGACAGCCCCAGCAGCGACTTGTACATCCAGAAGAAGTTGCTGTTGACCTGCAGCGCGAACATCGCACCCGAGGCGATGGCGAGACCGATGACGATCGGTGCCACGTCGATCGACCCGAGCACCGGGCCGATGATCCCGGCGGCCGCGATCGCCGCCACCGACACCGACCCGATCGCCAGGTGCAGCACCGCCGCGATCAGCCAGGCGAGCAGGATGCTGAGGACGACCGGCGCCGCTGCGTCGGCAGCGAAGAGACCGGCCAGGATCGTGTCGAGCCCGGTCTCCCCGATGACGGCACCCAGGGAACCGCCGATGCCGGTGATGAGCAGGATCGCGCCGGTGGTGTGGAAGCCCTCGCTCATCGCGGTCTCCGTGCCCGCCGAGCCCAGCGTGCGCCGGCAGAGCACGTAGGCCCCGACCAGGCCGAGGAACAGGGCGAAGTTCGCGTCGCCGAGGAAGGCGATGAAGTCGTTGGAGAACTCCAGGAGCTCCGCGAACGCGCCGAACGCGATCAGCACCAGCGGCACGAGGATCGGCAGCAGGCTCACGAGCAGCGGGGGCGTCGACCTCTCCTCCTCGACCAGCTCAGCGCTCTCCTGCTCGGCCATGGCCTCGTCCACCTGCTCGTCCGTGGCCGAGTTCCAGTAGCGGCCACGGAGGAGCAGCCGGAGGACGATCGTCGTCACGATCGCGGTCAACGGCCCCAGCACGAAGCCGTAGACCAGCCAGGTCCCGAGTGGGACGTCGAGCAGGCCCGCGATGGAGATCGCGGCCAGTCCCGGGATCACGAAGACGTAGCCGGCGAAGATCCCGGCACCGAGCGCACCGGCCATGAGGGGCAGGCCGGTCCGGCCGATGAACGGCGCCGTCGACCGCGCCACCGGCGAGGCCAGCACGACCTGCACGTCCACGTAGATCGACGGGAAGACCGTCGACATGGCCGCCGTCAACGCGTACGGGAGCCGCTGCGCGCCGACCCGGCTGACGAGCAGCGCCACCATCTTCCGGAAGGCGCCCACCGCGTGGAGCAGTGCCCCGATGAGCACGCCGAAGCCGATGAGCAGGCCGACCTCGGCCATGATCTCGCCGAAGCCGGTCGCGATCGCCACCAGCGTCGCCGCGAAGCCGACACCCGTCGCGAGGCCGAGGTAGAGCGACCCGATGATCAGCGAGATGACCGGGTCGACCTTGGCCTTGATGATGAGCAGGACGATGACGGCGATCGCTATCGCGGTGTGCGCCACGACCATGAACAGGTCCTCCGGGTACGGGGAGTGGCGCGGTCACCACCGCCGTCGCCACGTTGGGTGCTCACCTTGGCACCGATCGTCCGCAGCCGCGGGCTGGCGCACGGTTGGGGGCAGAGCACCCAGCGATGGCTAGACGTTGAAGCGGAACTCCACGACGTCGCCGTCGGCCATGACGTAGTCCTTGCCCTCGATCCGCACCCAGCCCTTGGACTTTGCCTCGGCCATCGAGCCGGCTTCCATCAGCTGGTCGAAGCCGACGATCTCGGCCTTAATGAAGCCGCGCTGGAAGTCGGTGTGGATGACGCCGGCCGCCTCGGGGGCGGTGGCGCCGACCGGGATCGTCCAGGCCCGCGACTCCTTGGGCCCGGCGGTCAGGTAGGTCTGCAGGCCCAGCGTGCGGAAGCCGACAGAGGCCAGCTGGTCCAGCCCCGGCTCGTCCTGGCCGATGGAGGCCAGCAGCTCGGCGGCCTCGTCGTCGGGCAGCTCGATCAGCTCGGACTCGGTCTGCGCGTCGAGGAAGATCGCCTCCGCCGGGGCGACCAGGGCCCGCAGCTCGTCGAGCACCTCGCTGTTGGCCAGCTCGTCGGCGTCGACGTTGAAGACGTACAGGAACGGCTTGGTGGTCAGCAGGGTCAGCTCACGCAGCGGCTCGGCGTCGACACCGGCGGCGAACAGCGTCTTGCCGCTGTCGAGCACCTCCTGCGCCGCGACGGCGGCGTCGTGCAGGACCTTGCGGTCCTTCTCCTTGCGCGACTCCTTCTCCAGCCGCGGGATCGCCTTCTCCAGCGTCTGCATGTCGGCGAGGATCAGCTCGGTGTTGATCGTCTCGATGTCGTCGGACGGGGAGACCTTGCCCTCGACGTGCACCACGTCCGGGTCGGTGAACACCCGGATCACCTGGCAGATGGCGTCGCTCTCGCGGATGTTGGCCAGGAACTTGTTGCCCAGGCCCTGCCCCTCGCTGGCGCCGCGCACGATGCCGGCGATGTCCACGAAGGACACCGTCGCCGGGATGATCTTCTGCGAGCCGAAGACCTCGGCCAGCTTCGCCAGCCGCGGGTCGGGGACGCCGACCACGCCGACGTTGGGCTCGATCGTCGCGAACGGGTAGTTCGCCGCGAGCACGTCGTTCTTGGTCAGGGCGTTGAAGAGGGTCGACTTGCCGACGTTGGGCAGGCCGACGATCCCGATGGTGAGACTCACGCGTACTCCTCGCTTCGCTCGTCGTCCGCGTTCGTCCGGACTGCTGTGTGCATTGGCCGAGCTCGCAAGCTCGCTCGGGCAGGACCACCTTACGGGCGTTGACGCGCTCCCCTGGTGGGCGAGGATGACCAGGTGCCCGAACCCGTGGATCTCGCCGCCGTCCTGAGCACCGTCGACCAGCCGTGGTCACCCCGCACCGTCGCCGTGCTGAACGACTACGACCTGCGCGTCGTGCACACCCGCGGCGAGTTCACCCGGCACAGCCACCCGGAGACCGACGAGGTGTTCCTCGTCCTCTCCGGCTCGCTGACGATCCGGATGGACGACGGCGACGTCACCCTCGGCCCGGGTCAGCTGTACGTCGTGCCGAAGGGCACCCCGCACCAGCCGTACAGCCCGGACGGCGCCCAGGTGCTGCTGGTCGAGCCGAGCGCGACGGTCAACACCGGCGACACCCCCAGCGAGCTGACCGCCGAGCGCAGGGTCGTCTGAGGAGCGGTCCGTCCGAGTGCAGGACCGTTCGAGTGCAGGCCGCTACAGCAGCGGAGCGATGAGGATCTCGGTGCCGTCAGGGCGGTAGGTGCGCCATCGCCCGTCCGGTGGGCGTTCCACCCGGAAGCCGTGATGGACCTTGGTGTGGTGCCGTTCGCACAACAACGCTGAGTTCTGCAGGTTGGTCTCGCCGCCGTGCAGCCAGTGGATGAGGTGGTGGACGTCGCACCACCAGGACGGGGCGCCGCAGCCGGCGAACACGCAGGCCTTGTCCCGCCGCTCCACTGCCTTGCGCAGCCCGGGGGTGACCACCCGGTGGTCCCGGCCCAGGTCCAGCGGCACCCCGTCGGGGCCCATCACGATCCGGGAGATGCTGCCGTCACAAGCCAGGTAGCGGGCCTGCGCTGCCGAGATCGTCGCCCCGAAGCCCATCCCCGCCGCACCCGCGCCGGTCGCAGGGTCGACCAGGTCGTCGAGGTCGATGCCCACCACCACGTGCGGCTTGACGGTGCGCAGGATCGGCAGGTCGCCCGAGGCCAGCTGGTTGTCGCACAGCTGCACGAGCGCGTCGGCGTTCTGCTGGGCTCGGGTCCGGTCGTCGCCCTGGGGTCGGTCGGCCTGCACGATCGACTCGATCGCCGCCTGCACCTTCTCCCCACCCACGGCATCCAGGTCGAACCGGCCGGTGACGCTGCCGTCGGCGTGCTTCGCGATCGTGAGCCGGCGACCCTCGGTGGGGTCGGGCTCCGGACCGTCGGGGTCCAGCGCGTCCTCGAACGCCTGCACCGCAGCCACCAACGACTGGTGCGGAGCCAC